>NZ_JAPNLK010000190.1 GCF_026627505.1 Streptomyces sp. H27-H5
AACGACGACCCCACCATGCGCAACCTCCGCGACACCAGCAAACCCCACCGATAGCCGCACAAAGGGAACCGGTCACCCGCTCAAGATCGCCCTGCTATCCCTTTCGGCCGTATCTCGGCCCACCCTCACTCACGGCCGTGGCCTGGCTCATGATCAGCGCCAGCACCACCGACGTGTCCGCCAACGTGAGGCGCGTCGGCACGCTCGCCGGGTACACGTACCAGACGGCATCCCTGGCTCTGTGGCGCCTGATCAGGGACGGATGGCTCACCGTCACCGCCGAGGCCAACCGCAGGGCGGGACAGGCCCGCCGGGTGACCCTGGCGACCGAGCACAGGTGCCCCGAGCACAAGGGCCACCGGTGCGCGATTCACGCGCTCCCTGAGACCGTTTCCCCAGTTCACCCGGGGTCTGACAGAAGGCGGAACGCCGCCGCCCCGCCCCCTGAACTCCCCACCTACCTCCGGTCCCTGATCACCCACCAGCAGGCAGGGCTCTGGCACACCCTCGGGCACCACGCCGCCCGCACCCTGTGGCAGGTCCAGGAGCAGGACCGGCCCACCCTGGCCCAGATCACGGCCGCCACCGGCTACGGCCGCCGTGCCACGCTGCGACACCTCAGGCAGGCCCAGGCCCTCCAACTCATCACAACCGCGCGCCCCCGCCGAGGAGCCACGACGTACGTGCCCACGGGCCGCCCCCTGTACGAGGCAGGCCAGGAGACCGGCACGGCAACGAGGACGGCCCACCTGGCCGTTCAGGCCCGCGTCGACCAGGCCGGGCACGACTGGTGGGCCAGCGAGGAGGAGTGGAGTCGGCTCACCAGGACGCAGAAGCGCCGCCGCGGATTGCGGCCCGGCCCCGATCAGCAGGTGATCCCCGGCATGGCCGCCGGCGCACGGGCCTACCCCCGGACCAGCACGGGCAGCCCCGACCACGCCCGCGCCCGCGAGATCGAGGCCGAGCGCATCGGCGCCGCCGGTATGCTCGCCCACGCCCAACAGCTCGCCCAGCGCGGCCAGATCATCGACCCTGCCCACCTCAGCCCCACCGGAGCCCAGCAGCCGCAGCAGCGCCGCCGCCGGGCCGTACTGCCCGCCCGCCAGCACTGCCGGCACTGCCAGGCCGCCCCGGGCGAGCGCTGCGTGACCTGGCGAGGCCAGGTCACGGCCGAGTGGCACGCGGTGCGCCGTACCGCAGCCGAGCAGGCCGCCGGAGAGGCGACACGCCCGACCGAGCAGAGAAGCGCGTGAGGGAGGGGAGGAAGACGGTACAGTCTGTCCACGGTCGATCGAGTCGGAGCGTCACCACGGTGACCACCGCAGCGAACGACCGCCGACAGGACCCAAGCCCAGAGCGCGCACACAGTACGCGGAGCACGAAGCCGGAAATCCCTCAGGGGCCGGCGACGAGCCAGGGCCGAGGGAATTTAGCTTGCACACGCTAAAACTGTCGTCACGGGCACGACGCCCCCGGCCGGCTACCGCCGAAGGGTGGAGCCCCCGAGCAGGACCCGCCGGCGAGAGGCCGGCCACCCACCCCGCGAAAAACTGGCAGCCGTTCGCTAACAGTCATTTTCTCAATTACTGGTAATGGTAATCGCGTAAATGGTAGAGTGAACAGGTGCTGACAACCCGTGAGATTGCTTCCCGCCTCACCCACGACGACGACCCCGCCGACGAGTTCGACACGGCCGCATGGCTGAGTCAGCGCCTGGCCGAGGACACCGCACCCGCACTCTGCTGGACGCTCCCCCACCTGGAGACCGTCGAATACGCGGCCGCCCACGGCATCCACGCCGACGGCACCGGTACCTACCGGCGCACCCCCACCGGCCGCCGCATCGCCGCCGAGCGCGTCAACGCCCTCACGGCCGGCGGATTCCTGACCGAGGCCGAGGGAATCGTGACCGCCACCGCCGACGGCGTGGAAGCCGCCTGCTGGCTCCGCGCCGTCCCGGCCGCCCTCATGACCGACACCGCATTTCGCGCCCGCAGCCGCCGCGTCAACCGCGCCCGCGCGCACGGCAAGCGCGCCGAGCTCCTCCCCTGCCTCCCCGAAGGCGAGGAGGACAAGCGCCGTAAGGCCGCCGCCCGCGAATGGCTCGCCGCCCAGATGCGACAAGCCGCCATCGACCGCGAGGAATTCGTAGCCCGCCAAGCCGCATGGGAGGCCGCCGACGAGGCCGAGCGGGCCGCCAAGGCCGCCCAAGAGGAGGCCGACGAGCGCCGCCGGGCCCAGCGGGCGATGTACGGATGCGGAGCCTGCCCCGCATCCTGGGAGCTGGACGCCCGATGCGGAGCCTGCCGGAGCGCGATCGCACCGGCCCCGCACGTTCCCGAGGTCGAGGCCGACGAGGACGGATGGGCCGAGCAGTATGCCGAGCAGGCCGCCCACGAGGAAGCCCAGGCACCCAAGCGCCGGCCCGCCGTACGCGCCGAGATCACCCGCCACCACCAGACCGGCAGTCAGAGCCAGGCCCGCATCACCCTCCCCGCCAGCCGCGCCCACCGAGCCCGCGACCACCGCGCCATGGTGCTGGAGGTGGCCCGCATCCTCGGAGTTCAGACGACAAGCCCGCGCCGGCTACTGGCCGACGGCACCCACACCGGCGCCGAGCAGTGGCGCCACGTCGACATCACCGGCCCCGCCCGAGCCGTCGACCACATGCTGACCGTACTGACCTCCGTCATGACCAGGCTGGAGCGATTGGCCACCCGCGCCGCCCGCCGCTACGGCACATGGCGCCGCAGCCTGATGACCGTCCTGTCGGGAGTACTGGACGACTACACCCCGACCGAGGTCAGGACCCTTGGCCGCCGGTACCGATCCGAGGTCCTGTCACACCTCACCGCGTCCATGGCACAAGGGCCCCGGCCCGTACGGGACGACGCCCGCCGACCCCTGTGGGAGCGAGCCAGCGCCGTGGCCGCCGAGCTCTGGATTCAGGACCCCATCGACCCGTGGACAGCCACCGTCGAGCAGCCCACCCCGGAGCCGACCGCCGTCGAGCCCGTCGCCGTCGAGCCGGCCACTCCGCCGGCGACTCACAGCCCGACCCCCGCGCGGGCCCGCCGCACACGCCGACCCCGCACGGGAACCCACCGGCAGCCCGCCACCACCAGGCCCGCCACCCTGCGCACACGAGACGCCGCCCGACCGGCCCCCCGCGCATGCGCGAAGTCGGCCGCCGCCCGAACCCACCGCGCGACCTAGCCCCTGCCCGCCGTCGAGGACGAGCACCAGGACCACGAGCACGACC
This sequence comes from Streptomyces sp. H27-H5, assembly GCF_026627505.1. Lineage (GTDB taxonomy): Bacteria > Actinomycetota > Actinomycetes > Streptomycetales > Streptomycetaceae > Streptomyces. The sequence goes on from NZ_JAPNLK010000190.1 coordinate 3,263, forward strand.
AGGCCGCCGCCGTCGAGGAGCCGGCGGCCGCGCACCGGACCACCTACAACACGAAGAGGACGACGTGCCGAAGCGGTACATCACCGACAGCGACGAGCCGGGCGAGACGTTCGCCGGCTGGTTCGACACTGAGACGGCCGAGGCGTACGAGCCCTCGGCAGGCAGCCCCGCATTCCACGAGCGGCTGTGGCAATCCGCGGGTGGCCGGTGGGTCATCCAGACGATGCCGCGCCGGGTCGACGGGCGGGACGACTGGCGGTTCGTCACCGAGGAGGACGCCCAGCGGTGGCGGGCGGCGAACACGCGTCCCGAGGAGCTGCCCGAAGGGCTCTGAGCACATCGGTTCGCCGCGCATGCCGTCCCGCAGAACACCGAGGCGAAATGATCACGCCCGCCGGTGCGGGACGATCAGGGACCGGCCCAGAAGACCAAGCCACCAACCGAGTTCGGAACAGGAAAGGCCCGCGTACGTGAACGAGGACCAAGACGACCCGCAGCGGCCCGTGAACCAGGGCAGCGACGACGACGGAGAGGAGGAGGCACCTTACGGCTACTGGCCCGAGCCGTGCGCCAACTGCGGTGCGTCGATTGTCCGGGCGAGGCCCGCGAGCGAGAAGGGCAGGCCGCCGGAGTACTGCACGAAGGAGTGCCAGGCCACCGCTCGCCAGGCACGGGCACGTGAGCGCAACGCGCCGGGCTTGCCCGGTCAGATTCTCCGCATGGAGGAGACCGTGACGCGGCTGGAACAGGTGGCGGCCGACACTCGGACGGAGATCAAAAAGCTCAACTCGCCCGAAGGTGTGGAAGCCAGGTTGGCGGCCGCGCGGGCCGCAAACATGCGCGACGTGGCCCAGGCCAACCAGACCGCCGCCGAGGCCCGATCGGAGGCAGCCACCGCCCGTGCCGAGGCACAGCAGGCGGCCGCGGATCGCGACGCGGCACAGGCCGTTGCGGAGAGGGACCGGACCGCGCGGGAGGCCGCCGACACCGCCCGGGAAGACGCCGAGAACAGGGCGACCGCAGCAGCTCACCGGCAGCGGATCGCGGAGGAGAAGGCCAAGGCCGCCGAGGCCGCCCAGGAGCTCGCCGAGGCCGCGCGGGACGCCGCCGTGCAGCGCGCCGAATCCGCCGAGCGCATCGCGACCGATGCCGTGGCCCAGAGTGAGCGGGCGACCGGCGAGCGCGACCAGGCACGCCAGGACGCGGCGGCCGCTCAGGCACTCGCGGAGGAGGCCGGCCGAGAGCGCGACCGGGCCATCAGCCGCGCCGACGAGGCGAGCCGGCTGCGGGCTAAGGCCGAGCGGGAACGCGCCGACGCCCGCCGCGAGGCCGAGGACGCCGTGACCCGCGCGACCGCCGCCGCAGAGGCACAGGCCCGCGCCGAAGCGCGCGAGACCAAAGCCGAGGAGGAGACGAAGGAATTGGCGAAGGGCTATGCCGCCGCCATGCAGGAGACCAAGGACGCCCGAGGCGAACGTGACCGCGCCGGCGAACAGGTGGTGGAGGCAAGCCGTCAGCGCGTCGCCGCCGAGAAACTCGCGGGTGAGGCAGACCGGCGCAGGGAGCAGGCCGAGGCGCGGGCCGACAAGGCCGGGGAGCGAGCAGACAAGCAGATTGCTGCCGCAGAGAAGCACCGCGACGAGGTGGCCGCCCAGCTCGCGCGCGAGGTCGAGGAGCGGCGCCGCGCGGACCGAGAGGCCGTGGCCGCCAACCTCCGGGCCGAGACCGCCGAAGCCGCCGCCCAGCGAGCCGAAGAGGCCCGGACGAAGCTCGCCGACGAGTTGGAGGCCCTGCGCAAGGAGATGGAGGGGGCTAAGAAGGAGAAGGCCCCCCGGGGGCGCAAGACGCCGGCTGGTGAAGGTCCCCAGAAGGCAGCGGACAACCCGAAGCCCGTCGAGGTGATTCCGGGGCAGATTCCGGCTTTCGCCGAGCGCGAGACCGAGGCGGAATAGGCCCGTAACCCCGGACCCAAAGGGAGGTTGGGGAGTACATGAAGACGACCACCAGCACGACGCAGAACGCCGCGCAGATCACGGCTCAGCCCGTCGCGTACGCGGAGGGACTGCCGGTGTTCGCTCCGGGAACGGCGCCGGAGAACCTGTGCACCCAAGGACAGCTCACAGACCGTCGGCTCAAGCTCGCCGAAGGACAGAAACCCCGCGCGTTCCTCCGCATCCGCAGGCGGACGTACTACAACGTCCCGCTGTACCGGGTGGACGAGGCGGCCAGGATGCGACCCCTGTCCGCGTTGCAGCAGCGCCAGCGTCTTGCCCGCCGCACGTGCGTGCTCTGCGAGGTCACCGCGGATTCCCCGTTGTGGGAACGCAGCGCGCCTTGGCTACCGGTACAGGGCCGGATGTGCGCTGCGTGCGACGAGGCCGCACGCGAGCTGTGGGAGCGGACGTGCGGACGCTGCGCTACTCGCTTCAACGACCGTGCCAGCGTTCAACCGGGCCGCCAGTGCGCCGCGTGCACGGGAGCGAAGCAGGCTGGGCGGGAAGTCGCCGACAGGCTCACCCGCCGGCACTGCCCCGAGTGCGACACGCAGACCGCGACCCGCGAGGAGGTCGAGGCCGCAGACGCCGCCGACAACTACGGCCGAGCGTGGGGATTCCCTCGTACCTGCGGGCCGTGCCTGGCCGAGCAGGAACGCAGGGCGGAAGAGTCCCGCCGTGCGGCAGAGCGGGCACGATGGGACGAGCTAGGGCCGGTACGGCAGTGGGCCCGCCGAGTGGTCGAGGCACCCCACAAATTCGCCGTACTGGACACTGAAACCACGGGCCTTGAGTGGGACGCAAAGGTGGTGGAAATGAGCATCACCGACGGGGCCGGAACCGTACTGCTCAACACCCTCGTACACCCCGGGTCCGCCATCCCCGCCGAGTCATCCGCGATCCACGGAATCACGGACGAGGACGTGGAGCAGGCGCCCACGTTCGGCGCCGTCCTCCCGCGGATTGCCGACGCGTTGGCCGGCCGCCAGGTGATCGTCTATAACCGCGAGTACGACTACGGCGTACTGCGGTACGAGCTGGACCGCCACCACCGGGACAAGGCGCCCGCCCCGTCCGGCGCGAACATCGCGCCAGCGGAGTGGCACCCGGCCGCCGTCGAATGGATGCAGGCCCAGCAGTGGGGCCGGTGTGCGATGCAGGCGTACGCCGTCCACGTCGGGGAGTGGTCGAGCTACTGGGGCGGCTGGAGTTGGCAGCGGCTCAACGGAGGGCATCGAGCCCTTGGGGACTGCCGCGCGGTGGTGGACCGGATCAGGGAAATCGCGGAACGTCCCGACCCCTTCTAACCCCGAAGTGGCAGCACCGAGCCCGCACCGAAAGCCGGTGCGGGCTCCGGTGTTTCTGCCCCGAATGGTTTTAGCTTGCACACGCTAACCGGCCGGTTCTATCCCACCCACGGGCCTTGGGCGGTGGTTGCCCACGGTGGTGCGGGAGGCAACGGACGACACGCTCATGTGCCACGACGAGACCCGCACCGACGCGGAGCGACCACACCGGCCGCCATTGGAGCGCGGCAGCTGCTAGCTCCCCGCCCGCCACGGCCGGGCGGTGCGTTCGCCTCACGCTGCCGCATCCGTGACGGCGGGGGTACGGCGCCCGGCCCCGTACACGTCCGGCAGAGCGGCAACCTGGCCCC
>NZ_JAPNLK010000191.1 GCF_026627505.1 Streptomyces sp. H27-H5
CCACCTCCGACCTGGACGATCTCCTGGCCAGGCTCGACCAGCACACCGCCGATCACCCAGAAGAATCCTCCGCCGCCAAGGCCGCGTGATCAACCCCCGAAGGACTTACGACGCAGACCACTAAGTCACCAGCTGGCCAGCATCGAGGGCATCAGGGCCATGAGTGAGGGGGCCTCCGGCCCCCGACGACGGTAACCAGGGAGAAGATCGCGTGACGGACATCCAGCAGACGATCACCGAGGACCAGTGGCACAAGGCCAAGCTGATCTGGGACTACCACCAGATGGGCCACGACCTGGCCCCGGTGGACGTCGCGATCGGACTGGGCAGCCACGACCTCGGAGTCGCCACCGCCACCGCCGACCTCCATCGCGCCGGCCTGTTCCCGGTCCTCGTCTTCACCGGCGGCAACAGCCCCACCACCGCCCAGGTCTTCCCTCGCGGCGAGGCCGTCCACTTCCGCGAGCACGCCCTCGAACTCGGCGTCCCCAACGAAGCGATCCTCGTCGAGCCGAACGCCGCCAACACCGGCCAGAACATCAAGCTCAGCCGAGAACTCCTGGCCGCGAACGGCATTGCCCCGAAGACCGTCCTGCTGGTCTCCAAGCCGTATATGGAGCGACGGTCCTTCGCCACCGCCCGCAAGCTGTGGCCCGAGGTCGAGATCATCTGTGCCTCGGAGCCGCTCGAGCTGGACGACTACCTCAAGAGCATCGGCGACGAGAAGCTCGTCCTCGACATGCTCGTCGGTGATCTCCAGCGGGTGATCGAATATCCGAAGAACGGGTTCGCCATCCCCCAGGATGTCCCGGAGGACGTGCATGACGCGTACGAATCCCTCATCCGCGACGGCTTCACCAGCCGCCTCATCTCTTGAAGTCCCAGTTCCGGGGAGGCTGTGTGCCATCCACCAGCCCAATCTGTTCCCTCGGCTGACGACACTGGCCAAACTGTTCGCGGCGGATACCTGGATCGTCCTCGACGACGTCCAGTTCACCCGCCGCGACTACCAGCACCGCGCCCGCCTCGCGGCCCTCGGTGACCCACAGGCATCACGGTGGATGTCGATCCCGACTCATCTGCCCCAGGGCCGACAGACACTCATCCGTGATGCCCTGATAGTTGACCCCGACGTTGCCCTGCGCCGAACCGCGGCCATGCTTCAGCAGTACTACGGAGCCAGCCTGCACTGGACCACTCTCGCCCAGGCGCTGGAGCCGATGGCGGCCGCCTTCGGCAGCAGCCGGACCGCCGCCGTCGCCGAGGCCTCCACCCGAACGCTCCTGGACCTCCTCGGCTGGAAGGGCCAGGTCCTCCGCAGCAGCGACTTTCGCGCCAGGCCGGGCCGGTCCCAGCGGCTCGCCGACCTCACCACCGCCGTCGGCGCATGCTCATACCTGTGCGGAACCGGCGGCATGAAGTATCTGGACGTGGCCCCTTTCATGACTCAGGGGATCGCCGTCACTCCGTTCCTGACTCCGCCTGCCGGGGTTTGGGCTTCCGGACGCCGGATCACTGTCATGTGGGCCCTGGCGACGCTCGGCCCCACCGCCGTGGCGGGGCGACTGCAAGCCGTCGCCGCGGCCCAAACCGCGCTGGCGACGACCGCCTGAGCATTCTTATCTGTAGCTCCCCCACCCTCGAGGGGGAGAGGAATGTACTCAGCCGCGTACGGCTTCATCGGACCCTGACGAGATCTTCGTGAAGCGGGGATGCGCCACCGTGCGCCGGTGACGTTCGACACGGGTAGCAGGACCATCGGCGAGTGTTGATGACGTCGTATGGGTGGTGTCTCCGCACCGGGAGACGGTACGGGTGGAACGAGTGTGGGTGGCAGCGTGTTCGACGAGGTGAAAGTCTCAATTGTCCAGCGCCCCGCTGCCTAACCGTCCATTCTGGACGCATGACTTCCACCGGTCCCGCCAGAGCGAACGAGCTGCCGGCAATCTCGGCGTTAACGCGACGCGACATCTTCGACTACCTGCGCGGGATATCGCGCCCCTGGTGGGGCAAATTGGATGAGGTCACGTTCCTGGAGAACCTCTACGACCTGGACCGCCCTCCAGTCGGCGACAGCCAGCTTTCGACTGTCCGCGCCGATATCCAGCAGCACCGGTTCAACAACGACGACCTGCCCGACGACTGGATCTTCGAGGACTCCCGCTTGGAGCTCTCCCGCGGACCGGACGAGGTGCTACTCACCTTTCTGGCACGGATGGTCCATCCTGAAGTGGCGGCTGACGTCCAGGAGGCTATAGAGCACGTCGAGCAACTGAACGTGCTCCTGGCGCCCGACGGATGGGGCCTGCGTTCGTACGAGTTCCTCTCGGGCCGCCCCCTCTATGAGCCGGTACGGGTTCCGCCTACTGGCCCACTGGTCCCGCTGCCGCTGGAGAACGAGGACACGGGCAAGCTCGACCTTGTCCTCGGCCAGGCTTTCAGTCTCCTGGACTGCGATGGCGAGGAGACCGCACGCGACCTGGTACGTACCGCGGCTCTGACCCTCCGCCGTGATGGCGGCTTCTTCCATCCCATACCTGGTGACAGTTGGACGGAGGGAACCTGCGAGGCGGTCCTGACGGTGGAGCGCGAGCTTCTGCCCACCTGCACTCCCGAGGCGGAGGAGGTGATCTGGCGGACGTTGCAGTCCGTGCTCATCCAGCTTGGGCGCATCGACGTCCAGAATCTCGTGGTCGAAGGCGACAGCCGGCCGCTGCCCAACATCCCACCGGACTGGCGGACCCAAGCTGTAGCGCCCGCTTCCCCCATCGTTCGAGGCTTCCGCGTCCCCTTCTCCACCACCGAGTTCGATGTCACCCGCGGGGACTTCACCGACCTGGAGATCCGCGGTTCGCAGGACAGTGGTGGGTTCCACTACCTCTATGACGCCCGTGTACGCCGGATGATCACCGACTTCGTTCTCGACGACCGGCCGCAGGTAGCGACTCTGTGCAGCGTCACCATCATCAAGAAGGGCGACACCTTCACGCCGAGGATCAAGCTCTGGAAGAAGGACAAGAAGACCGGGGAAGTCTCCGCCACGCAGACACTGCCTGAGACAGGGGCCACCAGGGCAGTCAAGGCGCTCGTCGACACCGGTGAAGTCCACGAGAATTTCTGGAAGGTCATCAACTTCCTCCAGGGCTGCAGTGGAATGAGCACACCTGGCGGTTCCCTTCAGGTCGTGGCTGGCGACGAGGCCCAACTGGCCCAGTTGCTGACCGGCCAGGACCGGACGACGGTTCTCGGTGCGGTCAGGACAGCCATCGGCGGCGGCCTCACAGAGGAGGACATCCGACTGCTCAGCAACCGCAAGGAACAGCTCCAGAGGTTCGAGCGACTGCTGACCGATCCGGACTACTTCCGGCAGGAGGAGAGCCTGGCAACCACGCGCGGGGCGGAAGCGGTCTGGCAGGCCTTCTTCGAGGCTAATCAGTGGATATTCGGCTACGGCCTCAACCTCATCGCCTGCGAATCCATCAACGACGGCAAACTGGAACGCATCACCACCGGCGCCAACATCTTCGGCGGAGCCGGGAAACGCATCGACGCCATCATGCGGTCCAAGGGTCTGATCAGCAGCATGCTCTTCTGCGAGATCAAGACCCACGACACCGAACTACTCTCCAAGACCCCGTACCGCGCGGGCGTCTACCAGGCGTCCAAGGAACTCGGCGGTGGTGTGGCGCAGGTGCAAAAGACAGCCAGCAAAGCCCAACAGCTCATCTCCAGCCAGTTCCTCACCCGGATCTACGAGGAAGATGGCACTCCGACAGACATCGAACTGTCCACCACCCGACCGCGGCAGGTCGTGGTGATCGGGAGCCTGCGCGAGTTCACCCACAACGGAGCCGTGAACCCGGAGAAGATGAGCTCCTTCGAGCTGTACCGGACATCCATCCAGGACGTCGAGGTGATCACGTTCGACGAACTCTACGAACGGGCTTGCTTCATCGTCGAGGATCACTGAGCCTTTTCAGCGGTGCCGCTCCAGGGTGAGGACGGCCTTGGCGATTGACGTCATGCGGTTCGGGCTACAGCGGGCGCGACGGAAGATTCGCCAGGATTTCAGGCGGGCGACTCCTCGTTCGACGGGTACGCGAGCGGCGGACAAGGCTCGGTTGACCGTCTGCTCGGTCGAGGTGAGTTCGCCGTGCGGTGGCCGGCGTTTCGGGGTGGTGACCCACTCGCCAGCGCCGATGTAGGCCATGTCGGCCAGGACGGGAACGCCTTGGCGTTCACAGACCCTGATGATCTTGTGTGTGCGGACGGCGGTCAGGTCATGCGTGCGGCCGGGCAGAGCGGGCGAGAGCCACAGTGTCCGGCCGGCCGGGTCGGTGATGACCTGCACGTTCACACCGTGCCGCTTGTGCTTCGTCGAGTAGTCCGCCCGGCCGTCACCAACTCGGTCGCACTCGGCGAGCGTGCCGTCCACGAGAACGTAGTCGGGATCTTCCTCGCGCAGGACCTTCAGCAGGCCCGGCGCCTTGGCGGCCAGGTGCTCGACGACGGCGGTGACGTATGCGTGGGCCGTGCCGACGGAGACACGGAAACCCGCGGCCAGTTGAGCCAGCGGATCGTGTCGGCGCAGGTATGCCAGAGCGATCACCGCACGCTCGGACGGGCGGAGCTTGCAGCGCCGGTCACCCTCACGGGTGACGATCAGCATCGTCACCCACTCCACGAGTGCGTGCGGCAGGTCGAGTGCGGCAGGATACGGGATCAACAGGGCTCCTGAGCCGGTGAGTTGAGACGTAGAACACCTCCCTCAACGGCACGGGAGCCCTGTCCGTTGCGCACAACCCCGCCGTCACCCTTCCGGGGCGCAGCCTGAAAACCCTCACTGAGCCGGACCGCTGCCACATCGCTCGCCGACACGGCCGCTACCCGTGACGGAGTGATACCAACGCATGGGGGCACCACATACCAAGCCCAACCCCGCCGAGCTGGACTTTTCGACGATCAGCTGGGAGAAGAGCCCGTTCAGCGGGGACAACGACAACTGCGTCGAGTTCGGCGCGGTCGGTGACCTCGTCATAATCCGTGACTCCAACCGGCCCGAGCAGACCCCCTGTGCCGGCCGCCTTGCTCATCTTCGCAGACCCCACTGAGCCTTTTCAGCGTTGCCTCTCCAGGGTGAGCACCGCGGCGGCGATGTCCGTCATGCGGTTCGGGCTGCAGCGGCTCCGACGGAAGATCCGCCAGGATTTCAGGCGGGCGACGCCTCGTTCGACAGGAGCGCGGGCCTGGGCGAGTGCCCGGTTCAGCGTCCGTTCGGTCGATGACAGTTCGCCGTTGGGCGGGCGGCGGATGGCGGTGGTGACCCAGGAGCCAGCGCCGATGTAGGCGCGGTCGGCGACAATCGGGACGCCCTGGCGTTCGCAGATTCGGATGATGCGGTGGGTGCGTGCGGCGGTCAGATCGTGAGCGCGGCCCGGCAAGGCCGGCGAGATCCACAGAAGCTGGCCTTGGGGATCGGTGACGACCTGCACGTTCACGCCGTGGCGCCGGTGCTTGTGGGAATAATCGGCGCGTCCGTCGCCCAGGCGGTCGCACTCGCTGAGGGTGCCGTCCAGGAGCACGTAGTCCGGGTCGTGCTCGCGCAAGGTCTTGAGTAGGCCCGGCGCCCGGTCGGTGAGGAGCCGCACGACGGCGGTGGTGTAGGCGTGGGCGGTGCCTACGGATATGCCGAACCCGTCGGTGATCTGCGCGAGATTGTCGTGCTTGCGCAGGTAGGCGAGAGCGACGAGAGCGCGCTTGTGCGGCGGGAGCTTACAGCGGCGGTCACCCTCACGGGTGACGATAAGCATGGTGACCCACTCGACCAGCGTATGAGGCAGGTCGAGTGCGGCAGGATAGGGAACCAACAGGGCTCCTGAACCGGCAGGTTGAGACTTCGAACACCTCACCCAACGGCACGGGAGCCCTGTCCGTTTCGGGTACCAAAGTCATCACCCGATTGGTGGCCACGCTGAAAAGGCTCACTGACAGGCCAACGGGCACGCTCGACAACCTCGTTCACCATCTGGCCGCGCGGTGAGGCATAACCGCAGATCAGAGGCGATTCGGCGATGTCAGTGGCTCTGTGTAGCCTCCCTCGGTGATCATTGACCAAAACGCCGCTGTCGTTCCGCCACAATTCCTGGATGAGGAGTTGAACCGGCTTCAGGACCGGTACCTAGACGAGGCCGACGAGGAAGACATGAAGGCGGCTTTCCTCTGGGTGACCGAGGGGCGTCTCGCTCTCAGCGTCTACGGAACGATGCACAGGCTCTGCGAAGCGGTCCAGAGGGAAACTGACCACGCCGAACAGCGCATGCGTTGGTCTCGAGCCTCGTCGCCGACGGACGGGGCATGCCGGCGAGTCGCCATGGAAACAGCCCGGAGGATCCGAGCCGAACTGAACCAGGCCGACCGAGACCGGGAGAAGGTCGCCGATACGTGGCGGGAGATGCGCGACGACTTCGGGCATGCGTCACGCATACGCGAGCGTTACCTCAGCGGTGGCGAGAGAGAGGCGTCGCCTCTGGACGACCACATCAAGTTGGCCAGATCCTGCGATGAGGTGGTAGAACGCGTGAACCAGATTCTCCAGGACGACATCGACGCGCTCTACGAGTTGGCCTTGCAAGAGGACGAGTTCCTCGCCTTCACCAGGTCCGATGACAGCGTCAGCCTCAGCCTGGATCCACCGCGTAGTGGTCGGGCTGTGGATGGAGAAATCAGAAGAGGTGCCCGCTGACCTGGGATGATGGGAGTTTCTACGCTTCCATCAGACCCGAGCAAGAGGGCACCTCGTAAG
>NZ_JAPNLK010000192.1 GCF_026627505.1 Streptomyces sp. H27-H5
GGTTCTACCTGCGGATCCGGTATCCCGTGGTCATCAGTGCTGGCCACTGTGGGCACTACTCCTTCTCCACCCTCAACTCAATGAATCATCCAGTATGCCTGGCTTGAGTCACTTTGACAGAGAGGGGTCCGCGTTCGTCGACGGCTGACTCGGCGTACCGGCTTGAAGGCTGATCACCGCGACCGCCACCGATGACACCTCGCTGGTGATCAGGGCGGCGCCCTTTCCACAGGACGACCGGAACGCAGGGCTTGGCATAACGCTTTTCGCCCGAGCGATGCATCACCGGGCAATCATCCGGGCGGCGCCACTTTTCTGTTACGAGGCCATCAGTTCGGAGGCCTCCATGGTGTGGGGTGCTCTTCCCGCCGCTCACCTTGACGGGCCGGCGTGGCAGGTCCCCCGACTTTCCCCGTTGACGTATCCCCTGAAGAAAGCCGCTCCAATGACGCGACACACCCACGCCTCCCGGGCGATCGGCAGGCAGGAACGAGCCCACGCCCAGCCCCGCACCCGACCCGCGACGGATCAGGCCGTACTGGCCGATGCGCGCACGATCACGGCACCCAGGGCGACTCGCAGCCCCCGAGGAGAATCATGAAGGGCATGCACCGGCTCGGCCGGCGTCGCCGAACAGCGGTGATAGGACTGTCGGCCGCGGCGCTGGTGGCTGGTGCCCTGACGCTCCTGCCCAGCTCCGCCGGAGCCGCCGCCCTGGGTACGCAGGCGGCCCCCTCGGGCAGGTACTTCGGCACCGCTGTGGCCGCCGTCAGGCTCGGGGACTCGAAGTACGCCGCGATAGCGGACCGGGAGTTCAACATGATCACCCCGGAGAACGAGATGAAGTGGGACGCCATCGAACCGTCCCGCGGCAACTTCAACTTCGGCCCCGCCGACCAGATCGTCAACCGCGCCATGGCACACGGCCAGCGCATGCGCGGCCACACCACGGTCTGGCACTCGCAGCTCCCGTCCTGGGTCAGCTCCATCGGCGACGCGAACACGCTGCGCAGCGTGATGAACCACCACATCACCACCGAGATGACCCACTTCAAGGGCAAGATCTACGCCTGGGACGTGGTCAACGAGGCCTTCGCCGACGGAGGCAGCGGCCAGCACCGCAGCTCGGTGTTCCAGAACGTGCTGGGCAACGGCTTCATCGAGGAGGCGTTCCGCACCGCCCGGGCGGCCGACTCCTCGGCCAAGCTCTGCTACAACGACTACAACATCGAGAACTGGTCGGACGTCAAGACCCAGGGCGTCTACAGCATGGTCAGGGACTTCAAGTCCCGCGGCGTGCCGATCGACTGCGTCGGCTTCCAGAGCCACTTCGGGACCGGCGGCCCGCCGTCCAGCTTCCAGACCACCTTGTCCCACTTCGCCGCCCTGGGTGTCGATGTCCAGATCACCGAGCTGGACATCGCCCAGGCGTCGCCCACCCACTACGCCAACACGGTGAAGGCCTGCCTGTCCGTGGCCCGGTGCACCGGCATCACGGTATGGGGCATCCGTGACAGCGACTCCTGGCGCAGCGGCGACAGCCCCCTGCTGTTCGACAAGAACGGCAACCCCAAGGCCGCCTACACCGCCGTCGTGAACGCCCTCAAGGCCGCCTCCGGTACCGGCCCGGGCGGGACGCCCGGCGGAACCGGTACCGGGCAGATCAAGGGCGTCCCCTCCGGTCGTTGTATCGACATCAACGGTTCCACCACTGTCAACGGCACCCAGGCGCAGCTGTCGGACTGCAACGGACAGACAAACCAGCGCTGGACCTACACTTCCGGCAAGCAGCTGACGATCTACGGCAACAAGTGCCTGGACGCCATGGCCAAGGGCGCCGGCAACGGCACAATGGTGGTCATCTGGGACTGCAACGGCGGCGCCAACCAGCAGTGGAAAATCAACACCAACGGCACGATCGCCGGCGTCCAGTCCGGGCTGTGCCTCGACGCCGTCGGCGCGGCCACCGCCAACGGCACCAAGATCCAGCTGTACTCCTGCGCGTCCGTCGACAACCAGAAGTGGACCGCCCCGTCCGGGACGGGCGGCGGCACGTGCGCTCTTCCCTCGACTTACAAGTGGAGTTCGACGGGTGCCCTCGCACAGCCGTCGAACGGGTGGGCCGCGGTGAAGGACTTCACCCACGTGGTGCACAACGGCAAGCACGTGGTCTACGCGTCGAGCGCAGAGGGAACCTCGTACGGCTCGATGGCGTTCAGTCCCTTCACGAACTGGTCGGACATGGCGTCGGCCGGCCAGACCAAGATGAACCAGAACGCGGTGGCGCCCACGCTGTTCTACTTCGCGCCGAAGAAGATCTGGGTGCTGGCGTACCAGTGGGGTGCGTCGCGCTTCAGCTACCGCTTGTCGAGCGACCCCACCAACCCCAACGGCTGGTCCGCGCCGCAGCCGCTGTTCACCGGCAGCCTCCCCAGCACCGACAACTCCCCCACCGGCCCGATCGACCAGACCCTGATCGCCGACGACCAGAACATGTACCTGTTCTTCGCCGGTGACAACGGCAAGATCTACCGGGCGAGCATGCCGATCGGGAACTTCCCGGGCAGCTTCGGCTCGTCGTACACGACGGTCATGAGCGACACGGCGAAGAACCTGTTCGAGGCGCCGCAGGTCTACAAGGTCCAGGGCCAGAACCAGTACCTCATGATCGTTGAGGCTCGGGGTGCGAATGAGCAGCGCTACTTCCGCTCGTTCACGGCCTCCAGCCTGAGCGGTTCGTGGACCCCGCAGGCCGCCACCGAGAGCAACCCCTTCGCCGGCAAGGCCAACAGCGGTGCCAGTTGGACCAACGACATCAGCCACGGTGATCTGGTCCGCGACAACCCCGACCAGACCATGACCATCGACCCCTGCAACCTGCAGTTCCTCTACCAAGGCAAGTCCCCCAACGTGGGCGGCCCCTACGACCGGCTGCCGTACCGGCCGGGTGTCCTCACCCTGCAGCGCTGACCTGCCCGATCCACGGTGAAGTCCGCCTCCGCTCTCGGCTTCGGCAAGGCCGCACCGGGCGCCTCCTACCAGGCCCTGTACCTGATCGGCACCGTCAAGGACGTCACCGGGGTTTTCCGCTCCATTGAACAAGGGCACCACCTGGCTCCGCGTCAACGACGACGCCCCCCAGTGGGGCAGCATCGGCGGCGGCGTCATCACCGGCGACCCCCGTCACCTTCGGCCGCGTGTACGTCGGCACCAACGGACGGGGCCTCCAGTACGGCGACCCGTCCTGACCCCGACGCCTAAGCGGACGCACGTTTGACGCATGAGCCGACGCACAATCAGCAATGGAAGGCCGCCCCTCGACATCTCGGTTGGAGGGCGGCCTTCTGCTGCAGAGTCGCACCGCTTGCGGTGCGCGGGCTTGTGGGCTGGCCTTGGCCAGACCGATCGCCATCAAGCCACTTGTCTCACTCGGCTTCGCGGCCCCCAGGGCTCGGATTCTGAGCTGCCGACCTCGACGGACGGCCTCTACAGCTGTTCTGCTTCTGCGCCGCGGCGGCACTCCCGAGCTACAACAACCCAGACACCTCTCACCTGCGGAAGAGCTGCCGAACTCACCAGACAGGAGTCGTGGGAACGAATGGTGAAAGGGCCGTCAGCGGCTTTCCTCTCCGCTGACGGTTCGTGTTCGGGGAGGCAGCACGCGAGCACGGCCAGCGGCGCCACAGCATCCGCCGTTGTGCACATGCTTGCCGCGACGGCCGTCGAACTGGCCCCCTAAGTCAAAGCGGAGGCCGACAGATCAGTAGGAGGGCGTACTACTGGGAGGCTCGGCGCTCACGGCTGCGACCGCCTGGGCTCGACGATCGGAAGGGCGCGGCGAGGCCACCCCGCAAGCCCCTCGGGCGCGCGTCAGGAGCTGCACGTAGCGCCCATAGTGCACCCAATGCGCATTGATCTTGAGTCCGTTTCGCGGCCCGCATGCCGATGACCTGCGGTTTTCCTTAACCTGTTTCGGCTCTACATGTTTGCGATGACTGCGCACATGGAGTGCGTGGCGATCCTTGAACCGGCCGCAAATGGCCTCTGACCTGGGGTTTCTTGGGATTCTCCGTCTGCTCGACCTGTTTCCACTTGTCCAACAGGTGAAGCGTGGAGTTGCCTGCTCTGTATCGTCTGGCCTGCGGATTCATGAGGGGGTGTCGGTTGCGGCCGCGGCGTCATTAGTGCGCGCCGCAGGCTGCTGACGCTCATTTGACGCATCTTCTGATACCACGTCAGGTTTGCCTGGTGCGTCCAGGGACGCACCGGGTCTGTCAATTTCCTCGAACTGTGGAGTCCTTCCTATAGAGCCAGCCCCACGGTAAGGCTGGCCCAGTACTCGTTCTCGTAGTCGATCGGGCTCTTGAACCTGCACACGCTGTGTAGTCGGTGGGTGTTGTAGAAGCCGGTGATCCAGTGGCGATCCTGATCCGGGCCTCGGTGCGGGTGCGGTAAGTGTGGCGGTGGATGTACTCGACCTTCAGGACGCCGTTGAACCCCTCGCTGACGGCGTTGTCGAAGCACGAGCCGCCCCCGCGGCCCATGGACCGCGTCACTCCCAGTCGGAGGCAGGCGGGGGCGAACTTCCGGGACACGCCCTCGCTCCCGCGGTCTGAATGGAAGATCACACCGCGGACGCCGCCGCTGCGGGGTGGCCGCGGCCTTGATTAGCGCGGCCACGACCGGGTCCGCGTCGTGGTGGGCGCCCATCGCGTAGCCGAGCAGGTGCCGGGAGAACAGGTCGATGACCGTGGCAAGGTAGAGCTTGCCCTCCTCGGTGAGGATCTCGGTCATGTCGCCCGCCCAGGCGAGGTCAGGTTCCTCGGCGGTGAAGTCCCGCTTGGCGAAGTCCGGTGCGGCCGACCGGTTCCCCGGCCTGGCCAGCCCGCCTCGGCGTCTGACTACCCGGGTGACGAGTCCGAGTTCGGCCATCAGCTTCGCAACGGTGTTCACCGAGACCCACCAGCCCTGCGGATGAGCAGGATGAAGATCTTCGGTGATCCGTAGGTGCCGCCGGACTCGGTGAAGATCTCCTGGATCTCGTCGGCCAGCCGCTGCCTGCGCAGTTCACGCCCGGTGGGCCGCCGGTCGCGTCACTTGTAGAACCATGACTCGCTCACGCTGAGGGCGCGGCACGAGACGGTGTGCGGGATGCCGTGCTCGGTCCTGTTGTCGCTGATCACCCCGGCCACGGCGGCCGGGTCCGCCGCAGCTCCTTCACCCACACGACCATGCAGCGTTTGAGGACATCGCGCTCCATCCCCAGCTCCTTGTTCTCCTTCTTCAACGTCGCGCTCTCCGGCGTCAGCCGGGCGATCAACGCGTCCTTGTCCTCCGGCGTGGCCTTCTCGGCAGTCTTCGCCCGCGAGACCCAGCTCGCCGGCGTCGTCTCGTTGATCCCCAGATCCCCCGACGACCTCGGGGACCGGCTTCCCGGTCTCCGTCACGATCCGTACCGCCCCCTCACCCGCCGGATCCGCGTGAGCGCCAGGCCCAGTAGCCGGTCGGCACGGTCGCCTTCGGCGAGCCGGTCGCGGAAGTCGGACAGGACACGGTGGTGGAAGCCGGCATCCTCCAGCTCCAGCCCGAGGGCGTATTTGAAGTCGATGCGGCAGCGCACGGCCTCGGCAGCCGCGCGGTCCGACAAGTTCATCACGTACTGCAGCACACACACGGTGGCCAGTTGCGCGGGCGAGAGCCCGGGGCGGCCGTCGCGCGGGTACCAGGCGGTGAAGTCCTCGTCGGTCCACAGGCCGTCGAGGCGGTCGCGGATCCACATCGCGGTGGTGCCGTGGGGGTTGCTGGCTCGGGCGACCCGCACGGTCAGTGGTGGGATCTCGGCTCCGGAGTGAGGCTGGAGGGACATGTCGGGCTCCTGAGGAGCAGCGGCGGAACGTTCCTATGGGCCTGACGCAACATCACGATCGTTTACTGCCTGTCCTCAAGATTCCGACAGAGTCCCACCAGTGATGGGTGCGCGGGTGTGACCCGCACTCGCCTTGCAGGCAGAAATGCGGGGTTGATAGACATGGCACGCCAGTGCGGGATGGCGGCAGACTTCGACGCATCGCGCTGCTGCGCTCGACGATGGAGGGGAACGGCGGTACGGCGCATCCGGCGCTGGCCAGGGCCGCCGTCGACGGCTTCGGCTGACGTCGGGGCACTGGAAGGCAACGTTCACAGAACGGGGGGGCATCGTGGCGACGTGGGACATCGAGCCGGGTGGCGTTCAGGGAGTGCTGAGCAAGACCGCCGAGGCCGGCGCCAAGTTCGAGGACGAGTTCACAGCATACGGAGACGGCCTGCTGGGCGCCGCGACGTGGGCGGGCACGATGGTCCTGGGCGGGACCGAGATCCCCGAGGGGGGAGCGTTCGGTCCCGTGGCCCAGGCGTTGCAGGAGTTCCAGCAGCACACGGAGAACGACTTGAAGTTCCTTCCCGTCCGGACGGGAAAGTCCATCACTGGGGCCCGCCTGGCCACTGAGGCCTACCTCAGCCTGGATCCACCGCGTAGTGGTCGGGCTGTGGATGGAGAAATCAGAAGAGGTGCCCGCTGACCTGGGATGATGGGAGTTTCTACGCTTCCATCAGACCCGAGCAAGAGGGCACCTCGTAAG
>NZ_JAPNLK010000193.1 GCF_026627505.1 Streptomyces sp. H27-H5
CACTTACGAGGTGCCCTCTTGCTCGGGTCTGATGGAAGCGTAGAAACTCCCATCATCCCAGGTCAGCGGGCACCTCTTCTGATTTCTCCATCCACAGCCCGACCACTACGCGGTGGATCCAGGCTCATCGCGGGGAGGGGCGGTGTGGAAACCACCGCCTCGGCTGAACCGAGCTTCGGTGGCACTGAACTGGCTTCGGTCAAGGTGGTGAGCACCAGCGGCCCGGGTGCCCTTAGAACGTCCGCCAGTAGGTCATGGACGTGCCAAGGAGCGGTACGAAGGGTTGCCGTGTGGATGATCATGGAGTCGTCTGCGCTCTGTGATCATCTGGGGGGTTCGTGCCCGTTGTGCCTGCGTCCATCATCGCCCCAATCCGTGAGGAGTTCCTGAGGCTGCTGCCTGTCCGACGGGATTCGCACCCGCTGGGGTGCCACAACCCGCGAATCTCGGATGCGGTCGTGTTCGACCGGCTTGTCCTGGCGCTCGTGTCGGGGATGGGTTACGAGCGGGTCGCCGACCAGGCGTGTTCCGCGACCACGATCCGTCGGCGGCGGCGGCGGCGGCGGGACGAGTGGATCAAGGTCGGTGTCGCCCGCGATCTGGTCCTCGCGGTGCTGCGGGCCTACGACCGGATGGTGGGGCTGGAACTCGAGGACCTGATCGCGGACGGCTGCATTACCAAGGCGCCCTCGGGCGGAGAGTGTGCCGGGAAGTCCCCGGTGGACCGCGGCAAGCAGGGCCTCAAGCGTTCCCAGCTGACCGACGGCTACGGAATACCCGTGGTCACGGTGCCCGCCGGCGCGAACACCCGTGACCACACGCTGCTGCCCGAAACCCTTGATACGTTCACCGAGTTGGCCGAGCACCTCGACCACGCCCCACAGCACCCGGCCCTGAGCCTGGACGCCGGCTACGACGACCAGCCCGTCTACACCGACCTGGCCGAACGCGAGATCACGCCGCGTGTCACCAAACGCGGCACGAAGACGCCGATCCAGACCGACGGCCGCTGGGTGGTCGAGCGCACCAACTCGTGGATGAACAACTTCGGAAAGCTCCGCCGCAACACTGAACGACGCTGCGCATGCATCGAGTTCTTCCTCGCTCTTGCCGCCGCCATCATCACCGTCCGCAGCCTGATCCGACGAGCCTGGTACACCCACCGCTGGGACACCCGACCCGCCAGCCCCCGCATCCGATAACCCCAGCTCGCCGCCTGCTGGCAGAACGCTCCCTCAGTCCTCTCCGAAGGCCTTGCTGTAACTGTTATTGTTACAGCAAGGGGGTGGAGGATGTGAGCGCGAACAGCAGGATGACGGTCGCTGTCCATGTGCTGACCTGGATGGCCCTGGTGCACGGCCGCGGGCGAGACGTGGTCACCTCGGACCAGATCGCCACGAGCGTGGCCACCAACCCTGTGGTGATCCGGCGCAGCCTCGCCGATCTACGGAAGGCGGGCCTGGTGACGGTCCGGCACGGTGCCGGGGCTGGCTGGATGCTGGCTCGCGAGCCGAAGTCCATCGCGCTGGTCGATGTCTACCGCGCGGTGCACGACGAACCCCTGTTCGCCCTGCACCACGGCGAGCCGAACCAGGCGTGCCCCGTCGGCCACGGCATCCAGCCTGTCCTGCGCCGCGTCTACGCCGACACGGAGGAAGCCGTCCGGCGGGAGTTCGCGGGGGTATCGATCGCCGACGTCCTGCGGAACACCCTGGCCGCCGGCTCCGGCTGAAGTGCCGAGTGGGGCCCACCCTTGCACATAGTCGTAACAGAATCTGTTTCATTCACTTGGATCACCAAGGGTCGCCAGACGGCCCGCGATCCGACGTACCGGAGGTGGAACACCATGCGGGCGATCGAGTACCGGCGCCACGGCGGCTATGAGGAACTGCGGCTTGTGGACCGTCCCGCTCAACCGGCCACCGGCGGCCGGGCGTCGATCCGGCTCTCCTACGCCGAGGTGAGCCCGGCCGACAACACCATCAGGGCAGGACGGATGGACCCCTCCCTGCACCAGACGCCGCCCCACATACCCGGAGGCGGCGCGGTGGGACGGATCACCGACCCCGGGGCGACCGGCTTGGCGGAGGGGGCGCGCGTCGTGGTCGGCGGCGGCGGGCTCGGCTGGCGCACCGACGGCACCTGGCGCGAGCAACTGACCGCGGAGGCCCGCCAGCTGATGCCGATCCCCGACGGGGTGAGCGACGAGGCCGCCTGCGCGCTGTTCGCCGGTGCCGGATACAGCACCGCCTACCTCGTCCTGACCCGACTTGCCGGGCTGAAGACCGGCGGCACCGTCCTGGCGCCAGCCATCGGTGGCTCCGTCGGCATGGGCACTGTGGAGGTGGCCCGCGAACTCGGCGCATCCCTGACCGTCTCCACCGCAAGCCGCACCGACAAAGCCGAAGCCGCCCGTGCCGCCGGCCACGAGCACGTCATCGACCTGTCCCGCGAATCCCTGACCGACGGCGTCGCGCGCCTCACCGACGGCAGGGGCGTGGACGTCGTGGTCGACGGCGTTGCTGGTCCGCTTCTGGGTCCCTGCATCGCCTCTCTCGCACACGGCGGCGCCTACGTCGGCGTCGGATACTCAGGCGGCACCGAAGGCACGGTGAACATCACCGACCTGATATGGAAGAACGCCACCGCCTACGGCTACACGTTCACGACGACCCCGCCGGAAGTCGCCCGCGCCGCTCGCGTGACCCTGCTCGACTGGCTGCGCGCGGGCCGTATCACCCCCGCCATCGCCGGCGTGTTCCCGCTGGAACAGGCTGCCGAGGCACAGCGTCATCTGATAGAGGACCGGCCCTTCGGCCGCGTCCTGCTCGCCATGGCCCGCTGAAGTGGACAGAAACAGCAAGAGGAGCCGCGACATGCAGCCTCGCAAGGCCTCCACAGCCGATATTCCGGAACTGATCCGGTTGCGCTCCGTCGCACTGGAGAGCCTGGGTACCGACCCCGGACCTGCCGACACACCATGGCGGCGGATCGCCCGCGACTGGTTCGACGAGCGCATCAATTGCCGCGACGACTGGGTCTGCCTCGTCGTCGGCGGCGACCCCGGCGAACCGCTCCTCGCCTGCGGCATGGCCTGGGTCACTTACCATCTGCCTGGTTCGCGCTGGCCCGACGGGCGTCGCGGCTACCTCGACGGCATCGTTACCGACGCCCCGGCGCGCGGCCGCGGTCACGCACGCCGCATCGTGGACGAACTGGTCGACTGGCTCCACGGAAGTGGCATCCACTACATCCAACTGCACGCCAGCCAGGACGGAAAACCGGTCTACGAAGCCGCGGGCTTCGTCAGCGGCCGCTACCCGGGCATGGACCTGATCACGGCACCCCCCACCAGGTGATCCCTGATGGCGCCAGCGGAAGCCAGTCGGTATCCGAACTTGTTCCTGGCCCTCGGAGGAGATATGTGAGAAGGGGACCTCACATGTCGTCGTCGCCGAGCACGCCTCGCGCGACCCGCTCGTAGCCCACCCCGGACGCCAGCGCCATCACCAGTCGGTCGACACGACCGCGTCCGCGATCCACGCGCTGTGACACCCCAGCGGGGAAGCTTCCTGCCACCCGAACAGCAACGTGAGGCCCTCCTCACGATGGTCACGGAGGGTAGACAAGTCCGTGACCATCAAACCCGTTACCATCGTGACCCATTGAACGCGTACATGACCTGCTGGCGAACGCTCTTATCAGAGTTGACTCGGAGCAGAGCGTTCTCCTCATCGAGGGTGACCGGCTGAGCCTGACCGCTCTCGGTGACGAGGTTCGGTCGATTGCGGAGATGGACGACGGCGGGCACCGACACATTGAGTACCTCCCGGATCACTACTACCTTGCCGCTGGGTCACTGGCCATGGTCGTGAACAGTCCTCATGGGGGCATGCCGATTCGATGAACGACTGATGGCAGCGGCCGGCCGAGATGCGTAGAAGGTTCCGTCGCGGAGCATGGCGAAGAGGAGGCCGAGCCAAGGGCCGGCGGCAGACCACCGAGGACGGGCGGTCTCCGGCAACTGATGGAGCGGCTGCTGGAGACCGCCCCTCCAGGAGGGCTCGGATGCCGGCACGAACCCGCGAGGAAGGATTGGCGGGCACTCCCGCAATCTACTGGTGGCGGAGGTTGTCCACGATGGTCAAGAACACGAGCAGGTTCGGCACCTTCTGGGCCTGGGGCGCTTGCCAGGCCTTGGTCTGACCCGCCCGCCAGACGCAGACCATGCCCCCACGCACGGTCACCTCGCTCACATCCCGCCACGCCAGGATCTCGCCGGAATCGTTGGCGACTCCGGCACTGGACAGCTTGAACGGGCCGAAGCCGACCGTCCCGCCCTCCCGCACCAGCTTCCACACCTTCTCCACCTGGGCGCGGGCGACGGCTTCCGCGATCATCGGGGCCCAGGTGGGCGAGCCCGCATAGAGGTCGGTGATACGGGCCTTCTCCCCACCCGGTGCGACCAGCACGGAGGCATGGGAACGTCCTGTCGGCGTCTGCGTGCCCTTGTAGTTGATCACCTCTTGGACCGTCTCCTGATAGAGCAACGTTCGCTCCCAACGCACCGCGAACAGGCGCCTGCCGGTGGTGTTCACGACCAGCCCGTGCTCGTACAGGTGCAGCCGCCTGGCCGCCAGGCCCTTGCGGAAGAGGGGACTGTTGGCCACCAAGCCGCCTGCGACCACTGCGATCCACAAGGGGACCAGCGCGACCCCCCAGTGCACCTTCACCCACAGCAGGACGCCGCCACCCAGCAGTGCGGCTATGGCGGCCAGGGAGCCCACGATGAACAAGGCCCGGTACTTCTCCTGGACGCCGACCTCGCTCTTGGGGCCGAAGGTGTGCTCCAGATCACCCAGCCGATGACGGACGGCCAGAGCGTTTACCGCAGGGGAGGACGACGTCGGCATGGTCATGCGCGGCCTCAGCTTCAAAGTTACGGCGGTCCCCGCAAGGCCGCCTGAGCGAGCGGGAGTTCACCGAGTGTCTCGGTATCGAAACCCTAGAGTGACCCCAGCAGCCAACACCAGGATCCGCACCCGGGCAATGCCCCCCGAAGCCCAGTACCGTCACCCCGCACACGCCCGCCCCCTCGACTCGACACACCGGATCGCAATCACCCCCGGCGGGTGGGAGGGGCGCATCGCTGCCTTGTGCCCCTTACGTCGGCGCGGCCATCGAGGGGGGCAGGCACGCGGGTTGGGGCTGCCATGAGATGCCACGGTCCTCGGCGGGCTCTCGGGGCGGAACCGTCAACTGTTGCGTCGTGCCCACTGGGCGGCCCGGACCGTTCCCTGCCGAATGTCCTGCCGGGGCTGTTGGAGGTCGAAAGCGTCCTCCAGTGCGTGGAAGTACGGCTCGAACTCGGCGGTCAGTTCGGGGTGGTCGAGTTCGGCGCGGCGTATGGCCTGGTTGAGGAATTCGAGCCGGCCACCTCGGTAGTAGGGGGCCGCGGCCGCGGTCGTACCAGTTCAGCTCCAGGGTGCTCCGGCCGTCGTCGATGCGGCGGCCGTCGCCCGTACGTAGTCGAAGGTGTAGAGGCCTTTGGCGGGGGTGGCGTTCAGGTGGACCGTCTCGGTGAACGCCGAGTCGGGCGAGAGCCTCAACATCGGGCCCGGGGATGGGGGTCTGGTGGTACATCAGGAACGCCCAGCCGCCGGCCTGCCCGAAGCAGCAGGTTCCCGAGACGATGTCCCAGTAGTCGAAACCGCGACCTGAGGGCCGGGATGGGGAGGAGGGAATCGAACAGGGCCGCGCGGCTCCCGCGGTCCATGCTGCGCAGATCCGCGAGACGGGTTCCGGCGGCGATCTGTGCGGGGTCGGCTCCGTGGAGCAGGGCGATCTGTTCGGCGCTGATGCTCTCACCGCGGAAGAACCGAAGATGACGGCATTCCATCAGCTCCGTCGGTTCCGATAACCCGTGCCGTGCGTGGCCTTCGCCGAAGACGTCGTGCTCGCGGGAACTGACCTGGCTGTTACGGAGGACTACCCGGGCGCGCGCCTGCGGTCGTGATGGCGGTTGTTCGTGGGACGGTCGTGATGGCGCTTGCCGGCACGTGGGATTTCGGGTGTCGGCTGAGACGCCTCGGATCTTGGGTGGACGGACGGGATGGCGGGTATGACGCGAGCGGCCGGTTCTGGTGCTGTGGGAGGTGTGCCCGGAACCTGTCAATGTGATCAAGGCAGGTGAAGTGTTCTATCGCTGTGCCGGGATCATTTGATCGTCGTGCTGGAAGTCGGTGGGCTTGTTGATCCAGGCGGCCTTGGGGAGCCTGGGCGGCTCGGG
>NZ_JAPNLK010000194.1 GCF_026627505.1 Streptomyces sp. H27-H5
GGATCCGCTCCTACATCTCCACCGTCCGCAAACACGGCATCAACCCCCTCACCGCCCTACGCGACCTCTTCGCCGGACGGCCATGGATGCTGCCCACAACCAGCGGAAACCCCTAAACAGTTACCCCAGTGGGACGACGCCACGGCTGGGATCGTGGCAACGGTCGTCGTCCATTGGTCCGCGATTCTCGCCGGAACTGCATCGAGTACGCAGCTCATGGAATACCGGCACCTGACGAAGGCTCTGGGACTCACCCCGGAGGGAATGCGGGCGCTGGGGTGGGTGATCGGCGATGAGTAAGAAGCTCGCCCGTCGCAGGGCTCAGCATGTGTCGGAGTCAGGCGGCAGCCGCGACCAGGGCGACGGGGCAAAACACCGGCTGAACTGGTGTCTTCACGTCGCGTGGCTGGCCACAGGCGGGGCGGCGGAGCCGTGGGGCGACGGTCGGCGCCACGACACGGAAACATGCTTCGAATGCACGGAACCGAATGAGAATGACCCCGATATTGATTGACAAACAAACGACGGAAGGAACGCACCCCCGGTGGGTCCTATTCCAAATAACGAAGGCATTACCCCCGTATTCATGGAATTAGAGTTATGTTTTCGTTACCTGTTAGTTACTGTCCTGAGATACGGAATCGGCAATGTTGATCACGTCGCACCGAGGAGTGCGGCAGCCGTAAGAGCGATGCTCCGGCCGGTTGACTTCGTGCCTTACAGATCCCGAATCAAAGGATGCCGACGTGCGTAAGACTGTGCTCGTTCCCGTTCTCAAGACGCTTTGTGACGCCCACCTCGCGAAGGATGGGAGCGAGCAAGAGGCCACGGACACGCTGACTCTGGGAGTCCGTGAGTGGGACCTGTGCGGGTCTCACGCCGAGACCTTCGGTCTGTACCTCGTGGATGCCCTGGGGGCGCCTGAGGGTGCTGGTGTCGAACCTGAGCCCGTGGGTGAGCCGTCGCCCGTTGTGGCGGAGTGTGAAGCCGAGGACGGGGGCGAGGATGCGAACGAGTCTGTCCCCGTGCGGTCCGTGATGGTGGCTGGTGAGGTCCCGGGCTATGACTGGGAGACCGCGCGGGAAGCGGTGCGGAACCTGGGCTACGAGGTCGTTGGCCGCGCCGATGACAGCACGGTCCTGCTCATCCTGGGAGAGGGCGGGGAGCGCAACGGGTCGAAGCTGCGAGACGCGTCCGAGCGTGCCATCCCCTGCATGGATGTCCGGGCTCCGGACCGCTTCAAGGAAGCTGTCTGCGCTGGGGAGTTGGTCGGTGGTGACCCGCTTCCTGAGCCTGCCAAGGTGGACCGTTCCGAGATGAGCACTCGGGAGCGCAACCGCGTGATCCGGGTCTGGGCAAGGCAGAACGGTTGGCCGAACCTCCCCGTCCAGGGTCGTGTCCCGATGAACGTACGCCACGCCTTTGAACTGGCCCACCGGGAGCCCGTCCAGGGAAAAGCGGCAGCGGCCTGAGTGCCGCGCCCACGGTGACGGCCGCTGACTGCGGCCCCCGTGACCTGAGCTTGTGGAAGAGCGCCAAGGCGTACGGGGCCGAGTCGAAGCCATCCAAGGGCGACTGCACGCCCGGTTCCTGGGTCACCTGGACCACACCCACGGGCAGGCAGCGTACGGGGATCGTGAGCAACGATCCCACCACGCTGGCCACCATGAGGCGACACGTCCCGATGGACAAGGTGACCCGCTGTACCGCCGTGATCATTCCGGCGGACGGGGGCGACGTGCTTCCCCTTCTGCGTAAGACCACCAGGGAACCCAACGCCCAGACCAAAGACGGGGGCCGCTGGCGGTCCGTCGCCCCTCTCAACCGAACCAACTCTCAGGAAGCGACAGCAGCATGAGCACCCCCGTTCTGTACGGTCCGATCGGCCAAGCCGTCCGCAAGATCGCCCCCTTTCTCGAAGCTGACGCGCTCGGGGTATACGTGGCGGCCCTGTCGATGTGGTCGGCCGCCATCGGTGGAACCGTCAAGGTCTCCTCCCGGGGCAGCGTCCGCCCCGTTCTGCTGTGGTCCGCTCTGGTGGCCGGGACCGGGCGGGGGAAGGGGACCGCGCTCCGGGCAGCGCTTCACGTCCTGGACCCCTCCTTGGGCCGGTTCCTCGCCACGCACACCACCTCCGGGATCACCTCCGGCGCGAGTCTGGTCAACCACCTGTGGGAGCAGCAGGAAGCGACCACGGAAACCGAACGGGGTCGGGACGTCCGGGCCCTGGTGGTGGAAGAGGAATGGACGGAGGTCCTGAAGCGAGTCAAGCGTGACCCGTCCTTCACCACCAAGCTCCGCGCTGCCTGGGACGGGGCAACTCTGCGCAACACCACCAAGGAAGAGGCCCAGGAAATCCGCGATCCCGCCATGGTTCTTCACTCCCACATCACTCCGTCCGACTGGGCCAAGTACGTAGGCGAATCGGAAGCAGCCGGAGGCTCGTACAACCGCATCCTGCCCTTCCTGCTGGGGGCGGTTCCGATGCTGGACGACGACCGCGTGAGCCTGCCCAAGGTGGACGGGCGGGAACTGTCCGACGCTTACGGATGGGCCACCGCCCGACCCCGCGTGATCACCCTCTCCGAGGACGCCCGGCCCCTGTGGCGGATCGTAAGGCGCTACGCCCGCATCCTCGGGGAGACGCTCCCCGAAGGGCAGGCGGTGTTCATCGAACGGACCGCAGAGCAGACGCTCAGGGTCGCGGCGTGCCTCGCCGCGTCCGAGTGCTCCGAGACCGTCACGGAAGAGATCCTGTCGGCCGCCTTCGCCCTGGTACGCCGTTCCGTCCAGGACGCGGTACGGATCACCAAGGGGGCCGACGCTCCGAGGGCGAAGCGGCAGCCGCTCGGCCTTGCAGACAAGGTGCGGGCTCGAATCGAGATGAACGGCGGACGGGCCACTTCCTCCCAGGTCCTCCCTTACGTGGGGGCGACCGCCGAAGAGGTCAAGGCACTGCCCGGAATCGTCGTCACCGTGGAACGGTCGGGGAAGACTGGTCGGCCGGCCACCGTTTTCACGCTCCGCGGTGACACTCCCGTTCACACAGAGCAGCCGCACCAGGCTCCAACCCCTCAGCCGGCCAGCGCGGAGCGTGACGAGCCGAAGAGCGCCACGGTCGTCCAGATGGACGCTTACCGCCCGACCCCGAAGCCCGTTCCAGGGGACGTGCCGGTGCAGCGGCCTGCCGCTCCGGTTTCCGGTTCCAACCCGTTCCGCGCGCTGCTCTGAACCATCAACCAAACCAATGAAGCCCCGACCAACCGGCCGGGGCTTCTTTCGTTGCTTCGACTATGCGGGTGGGCAGGGCAGTTCGGGAATGGTCCGTTCGGGGAGCAAGGCCACCGAGCTACGCTCGGTAGAGCGAAGGGCGCTCGGCTACCTGGTCAGGGCTGAGGCCGTCCACGGTCAGGTTGCCGGTCCACAGGTGATCTCGGCTGGCGTAGGTGGTTTCGAAGCTGACGCGCTTCCCGCCGGGCTCCAACTTCCAGCCCTGGTCTTGGAACTGGGCGATGCGGTCGCTGCCGCAGACGAACGAGCGGGTTGCCTGGATCAGAATCCACTGTGCAAGTTCGGCGTCCTTGGCGGCGGGCCTGCCGCAAGTGCGGGCCATCTGCCAGAGCCGGGGCCATTCGACGCCTGGGCTCAGGGGGCCGATGATGGCCACCTCTCCGATCCGCCGGTCGTCAAGGTGGTGGGTGGCGTAGCCGAAGACCGCACCGAACATCGCGAACACCGTGACCCGACTTCGTCCGGTCAGGCCCTCGTCATTGCTGCTCATCTTTGGAACCCTTGGCTGTGGCCGTCCGGGCGCCTTAGCCACGCCCGGACGGCTTCCGTTCAGTGAGAGTGGATCAGCAGCCGTCGCCGTCACCGCAGCACGCGGGCGGGTTGCACTCCTTCGCCGCGCCCCACAGCCGGTCATCGACGTGGAACCCGGCGGCCCTGACCCGGTCCACCACGGAACCGATCAGCGGCCGGGTCCGGACAGTGGCCTTGGGCTCGTGTCCGAGGAAGAACCCGAACTGTTCCTCGCACCAGGCGGCGTACGCCTGCGTGTGGAGCACGAACGAGTGCCAGCCGGGGTCTACGGCGTCAGACGGGGTCATGTCGAACGCGCGGGTGTCACCCATGACCTTGAGGAAGGCAAGGGCCTGGTCCACGATCCGGCGTGCGGTGGACAGCTCGTGCCCGTACTCCTCCGCGCAGAACTCCGACACCTTCTCGAACAGCTCGGGACTGACGAGGTCCCGCCCGTGCCGTAAGGCGACGGGAGATTCCAGCATGGTTGTCACAGTGAGATTCCCTCTCTCTCGACGGTTGGGGACTGGTTACGCGGCGGGCGGGGGCGGGAACTGCTCGCCGCCGTCCTTCTCTCCGGGGTCGGTCATCTCTGCACCTCCTCTCAGTACGTGTCTTGGCCGAGAGCCCGCCCCCGCAAGGGCGGGAGTCAGAGGGGAGTTGCGGGCAGGCGAAGAGCTTCGGCGATCTGCTCAACGACATCGGCCGGGAGCTTGCCGAAGTCCACGTAGGCCCCTCCGTTGTGGGTCACCGTCGGCCGAAGGCTGTTCCACACGGCCTCAGAAACGCCGAGGGCGGCCAGAGCCGCGCGTATGGACTCCGAAGCGTTGTCGGCCCGGCTCCAGGAGTCCCGCCACGTCTGCATTTCCATCAGTGGCCCGTCCCGTGCATCCGCAGCAGGATGTTGCAGTCAACGATCGTGCTGTTGTCCCGCTCCATCGCAGCGGCCTTCCGGAGCTGGCCCAGCCGCGCGCACTCGGGGCAACCTGCCACCGGCCGGGGTGCGGGACGTTCCTTCCGCGTAGGCAGCGTCACCGGCTCTTCCTGCCACCGCGTGGGTTCCGTCTTCACCACGTCGTGCCCTCCCGATCGCTTCCGAGGTCGATGCAAGGACCCTAGGAAGTGAGCAGTCGCGGGCTCCACAAACTTGCATGGGCTTGCACGGCAATTTGCTTGGCTGGTAGCACTATTGACGCTGTCTCTGCTGCTCAGCCAAGCTCATGCAAGCCCGAGCAAGCACCTAGACCAGGGAGCCAGCCATGGCCGTAGAGTTCGTCGGTATCGACCCCAACACTGACCGGGACCACTGCCCCACTGTGTGGGCGGACGCGGAAGCTCAGGAGATCTTGTTGCAGGGATGGAAGCCGAGCGCCAAGACTCAGGCGGAGTGCGAGGGGAGCAGCCCCGCGAACGGTCCGGTACCCGACAGCGAAGCCATCGTCAGGATTCCGGCCCGGATGATTCCGATGATCAGGGAGGCATGTGATGCCGTCGAGCGTGCCCAGCTTCGCTGAGCTGCTTGGACAGTGCGAGCGCTCCGCCGTCCACTTGGAGCTGCGCGACTCCTACGCCCCGACGGACCGGTTCGAGGCGTGGAAGCGGGGTGAGCGGATCAATTGGGAAGACCGCGAATCCTGGTGGCACTCCTATGACCAGCTGATCACGGATACCGTGGCCCGGGGCGTGGCGATCCGCCGGGCCCGGGTGGTCTCCGAGCCCGTATCGGAATACATCCGCTGGGAGCACTACGTCACCCACGCCAACGTCACTGCTGGCGAGGAGGTCCGGTGGCTGCCACGGCGACGGGCCACGAGCGTCCCCCTGCCAGGGAATGACTTCTGGCTGTTCGATGGTGCGCTTCTCCGAGTGCACCACTTCTCGGGTGACGGCGTGGTGGTGGAGGACGAGATCACGGCCGACCCGGAAGCCGTGAAGCTGTGCTCCCACGCCTTCGAGGCGGTCTGGGAGCGAGCGATCCCGCACCACCTGTACGAGATCTGACGAAGGCCGGCTCCATGCCCCCACACCCCTCTTCCAGCGTGCAGACGGCCCGCGAAGGCCTCGCAGGGCGTCTGCGCGAGATCCGGAAGGATGCGGGGATCAGCGGGCGGGAGCTGGCTGTCAGGTGCGGCTGGTCCGAGTCGAAGTCGTCCAGAATCGAGAACGCTAAGACCCCTCCATCCGACGCGGACATCAACCTCGATCCACCGCGTGATCTCTGGTCACGCGGTGTGATTGTTTTCGGGGCGGGTTTCCGGTTTTGGGCAGGGTGGGTTTCCGGCTGGCCGCTGCCGGTGGCGGGTTCTCCAAGGTCTTCCAGGTCG
>NZ_JAPNLK010000195.1 GCF_026627505.1 Streptomyces sp. H27-H5
ACTTACGAGGTGCCCTCTTGCTCGGGTCTGATGGAAGCGTAGAAACTCCCATCATCCCAGGTCAGCGGGCACCTCTTCTGATTTCTCCATCCACAGCCCGACCACTACGCGGTGGATCCAGGCTCAGTGGTCGTGATCATCGCGTGAAGCAGCTCCGGTTCTCGGGCAGCAGCGGGGCGCACCGTCGCGGCGCCGACAAGGGCAACTGCGAGGGTCGCTATGACACGCTTGAGTTCGATCACAACCCTCGCAACGATCAAGAGGAGCGGCAAGTGCCCGGATCGCGGCCAACCGTCGCTCCACTTCGGCGGCACGACAGCCCTGAGACAAACCGCGCGACGCGTCCGACCGCATGAGGACTCCCGAACCCATCGACATCGATCATGGAAGCGGCACCCGAAGCCACTCCCGAAGTCGTCGACCAACGCATCGGGTTCTCGTGTCTCCAGTCAGGTGGAGCCCGGGCGCGGGCGACGGGGCGTCCCAGAGGCCCTACGGCCTGACGCAGCACGTCGCGGGGCAGGGAGCCTGTCCGGGCAGCGGCTAGCCGGTGATCACCCCGGGCGGGGGCGGAGGAAGCGGTGGCGTGTTCGGGAAGGGCGGGGTTCCGCCGCCCGGCGAGCCCACCCCTTGCCCGCGCGAGCTGCCTCCGTGGAACGCGTCCGCGATCGCGGTCAGCGCGGGCGCAGCGCCTGGAGGCATCTCGTTGACGGTAGCCGTCGCAGGAAACCCGAACGAGACCATCAACTGCTTCAGGGCCACCACCATGGGGGAAGGAAGACTGTTCAGCGCCGCGGCGATCTGTTCACCCTCGGACATGCCCGCCGCGGACCCATTCCCCGGCCGTACGTCGTCTGCCATCGTGCTTGCCCTCCAAGGGGGTAGGCAACTCGTTCCATCTCTCCTGCTCACCGGCAAGAGGACCATGCGGAATCGCAGCCGGATTGGCCTGAAGGAGCTACCCACCCGAACAGACTCCAACACCGGCTCTGGTTGTCCTGCGCGTATCGGGGTGGTTGACCCAGACCATGCCGGTCTCCACACGCTGGGCCACCCGCCGCGCCCGTTCGAGGTCCGCGCCGAACACGGAGCCGCCGAGACCGTGCGGGCTGTCGTTGGCCAGGGCGACGGCCTCGTCTTCGTCTGCGACCCGGTAGACCACTGCGGCCGGGCCGAAGAGTTTTTCGGCATAGGCGCGCATGCCCGGCTTGACGCCGGTGATGATCGTCGGTTCGACGAAGGCGCCCGGGCGATCGATGCGGTGGCCGCCGGTCACCAGCTCGGCCCCTTGGTCCACGGTCTCACGGATCTGGTCGGCCAGGTCCGAGGCCGCCTGCTCGGAAGAGAGCGGAACCAGGGTCGTAGCCTCGTCCGCCGGGTCGCCCGGTCGCAGTTCCTCGAAGGCGCGGCGCAGGCCGTCCACGAAGTCGTCGTAGCTTCATCGGACGCCCCACGGTCTCCCTGGGTGCGACCTGCACGACTGCGATGTGGCGAGCGGTCTACGACCTGTTTCGCCGGCGACAGGGGAACGGCGGCACCTGGCGCCGAATTCACCCGGCTCCAGTCTCTGGCCGACGCGAAAGGTGCGATCACGTGGGACCTGAGCGTCGACTCCACGGGCTGCCGCGCCCACCAGCATGCGGCCGGGGCCCGGCCCGCCAGTGGGGCGATCGGCACCATCGTCACACCGGCCGGCCTACGCGCCGAAGCCGGCCGGGCCGTCCTACGGGAGATCTCCCAGCACATCGACATCAAGATGCGCCACGTCGCCGAACCGGGCCCAGACGGGACACCTCGCGAGCGATATCCGCCACAAGCCGGAACACTGCATGGCGACGCGCGCGACCCTGCACCCCGAACCCGGCTGACTGGTGCTCAGCGCCCCTCGCGCCGTCGTCAGGAGCGCGCGAGCCGGGCCGCGAGATAGGGCGCGGTGGCACTGCGGCGGGCCCTCGCCACCTTGGCCGGCGGGCCCGCCGCGACCACCCGCCCGCCCGCGTCACCGCCGCCCGGCCCAAGGTCGATGACCCAGTCGGCGGTGGCGATCGTGTCCAGATCGTGCTCGACGAGGACGACCGTGTTGCCGGCGTCGACGAGCCGGTGCAGCTGTCGCAGCAGCAGCGCGACGTCCGAGGGGTGCAGCCCCGCCGTCGGCTCGTCGAGCAAGTAGAGCGCGTGGCCGCGGCGGGCTCGTTGCAGTTCGGTGGCCAGTTTGATGCGTTGCGCCTCACCACCGCTGAGCTCCGTCGCGGGCTGCCCCAGCCGCAGGTACCCCAGTCCCACCTCGCGCAACGTCTCCAGACTGCGTGAGGCGGCCGGGACGGCGGACAAGAACGTGGCCGCGGCGTCGACGGAGAGCCCCAGCACTTCCGCGATGTTCTTGCCGCGGTAGGTGACTTCCAGCGTTTCGGCGTTGTACCGGGCACCCTGGCAGGTCGGGCACGGCGCGTAGGTGCCAGGCAGGAAGAGCAGTTCCACCGCGACGAATCCTTCGCCCTGACAGGTCTCGCACCGCCCTTCGGGCACGTTGAAGGAGAACCGCCCGGCCGAGTAGCCGCGCGCCCTGGCCTCGTCTGTCGCCGCGTACAGCTTGCGCACCGCGTCGAACATCCCCGTGTACGTGGCCAGGTTGGACCGGGGAGTTCGGCCGATGGGCCGTTGATCGACCCGGACCAGCCGGTCGAACGACTCAACCCCCGACGCGTCCTGGACATCGACCTCCAGCCGCGCCTCGTCGGGCTCCTCGGGTACGAGTCCGAGGTGGCTGCGGACGACCTCGGCGAGCACCTGCGTCACCAGCGTCGACTTCCCGGAACCGGACACGCCCGTCACCGCCGTCAGTACGCAGAGTGGCACGTCGACGGACACGTCGTGCAGATTGTGCCGGGAGACGCCGCTCAGGTGCAGCCAGCCGTGCGGCATGCGCGGGCGGTGATCGAGCGGCTCGGCACGCCCGAACAAGTGCCGGCTCGTGGCCGACTCCCCCACCCACTCAAGACCGGCGACCGGGCCGCTGTACAGCACGCGCCCGCCGCCCTCGCCCGCGCCGGGGCCGATGTCGACCACCCAGTCCGCCCGCCGTACGACGTCCATGTCGTGCTCCACGACGAACAGCGAGTTGCCCGCCGCCTTGAGGCGGTCCAGCACGTCCAGCAGCGGTTCCGCGTCAGCCGGGTGCAGGCCCGCGGAGGGTTCGTCGAGGACGTAGACGACGCCGAACAGCCCCGAGCGCAGCTGAGTGGCGATCCGCAGGCGCTGCGCCTCGCCGGGCGAAAGGGTCGTCGAGCGGCGCCCGAGGCTGAGATATCCGAGGCCCAGGTCGAGCAGTACGTCGACCCGCGCGACCAGATCGCCGCAGATCCGAACCGCGACCTCGGTCGTCTCCCCGGATCGGGCGGTCGACGTGGTGGCGTCGGCCTCGGACCGCCCCGCGACGGGCCGCAGCAGCGCCACGACCTCGGTCAGCGGCTTCGCGTTGATTTCGGCGATGGAACGTCCGGCGAAGGTCACGGCGAGCGCCTCGGGCCGCAGTCCGCTGCCGTGACACTCCGGGCAGGGCACACTCCTGACGAACCGGAGCGCCCGTTCGCGCATCTTCTCGCTCTTGGAGTCGGCGAGGACGTGCATGACGTGCTTGCGGGCGCTCCAAAACTTGCCCTGATAGCCGTAGTCGACGCGATCCTCCTCCGGCTCGATGTACACGGAGGGCTGCTCGTCCGCGTACAGCAGCCAGTCCCGGTCCTTCTTCCTGAGCCTGCGCCACGGCCGGTCGATGTCGATCCCCAGGCCGTTCACGACACTGCGCAGATTGGCGCCCTGCCAGGCGGCGATCGCCCCCTCGCGGATGCTCAGCGAGGGGTCCGGGACGAGCAGGTCTTCGGCGACGTCGTGCACGACGCCCAGTCCGTGGCACTCCGGGCAGGCGCCGGCCGCGGTGTTGGGTGAGAACGACTCGGCTTCCAGCCGTGCGGCCCGGGGCGGATAGGTGCCGGCGCGGGAGTACAGCATGCGCAGCAGATTGGACAGCGTGGTGAGGGTGCCGACCGTCGAGCGCGAGCTGGGCGACCCGCGTCGCTGCTGCAAGGCCACGGCCGGTGGCAGTCCGGTGATTTCCTGCACGTGCGGTGCGCCGACCTGGTGCAACAGCCTTCGGGCGTACGGTGCTACGGACTCGAAGTAGCGCCGCTGGGCCTCAGCGTAGAGCGTGCCGAAAGCGAGCGAGGACTTGCCCGAACCGGAGACGCCGGTGAAGGCGACCATTGCGTCCCGCGGAATGTCGACATCGATGTTTCGCAGGTTGTTCTCACTGGCGCCCCGGACATGCACGAAGGGGTCGGTCGCGTCCTTGTTCACAGTTTCCTGATTACCTGATCGCGCCGGGAACCGCGCGACAGGCGCCGTCACCGGGCCTCGCTCACATGAGCGTCCGGAGGGTCCCGAATCCATCCTCGATACACGACCTATCGCAGACGTACTGCGGTCCCGAAACCAGAGCGCCAGGTGCGGGGCCGCAGAGGGGGCGGGGCCTGAGGCCCAGGCCGGGAGCTTCCTCCTGGCCACGTCCGATGTCTTCGACACCCCGAGCTAACGGACACCAGCCGGCCATCCAGCAATGTCCAGGCGGGCTGTGGTCGGGCAGACCAGAAAGTGCCTGGCCGTGCTGCCGGCGGAAGGTGTCCATCTCGATCGCACCAACGGCAGCACCCACGACTTCTCCGACGCAGTCCGCTCAGAGCGGCCGTTTGAATCTGCCGGCCCGTCCTGTGCTCCCATAGTTGTCAGGCCTCGTCGACGGGTTCGGTTGGGCAACTGTCCAGCAGCCTCAGCTCGCTGTCTGGGAGGCACAGCGGGCACGCAATGACCGACGGCATGGTGCGCAGTACCTCCAGGATCATTTTGCGGGTGACGGCGCGGCCGCGGCTGGCGGCTTTGCAGGCGCCAGTGTGGACGCGCGTCGGCCGGAGCCGATGCCGTACTCGATCCACCACCGGGGCGGTTCCACCGGCGCTAGCCGGTGAGCGCGCTGTTCATTCGGCTGCCCGAACTACGCTGATCCTTTCGTCTGCGCGGGCGAGGGCTTCTTGAGCCGCATCCAGGCGTCCACCACCTGCTCGCGGGAGATGGACCCCTGTGGGGGTGGCCGGCGACGGCGATGGAAAGCTCCGACATCTCGGCCCACATCCGGTCGACCGTCTCCTTCTGCCCGTCGCTCCAGCCGGGGCTGTCGGGAACGTCACCGCGGTGGGAGAACCGCCCCCGCGCGCCCGCCCGGTTTGGGGTTCCACGCTCCGAAGCAGGTCGGCGAGGTAGGCGTGGTGTTCGGCGTGGGCGCGGTGGACGCGCTCCTGGAGCTGGAGGAGGTCCTCAGGGAAGGCGGTCTCGTCAGTATCCCTCGAATCGTACGTTTGCTCTATTAAGGAGGGGGCGCTCCGGTTCGTGACCCGTTCGACAGACAGGCGTGCGGGCCGCTGGAGAGGTGAGTCACAGAGCCCGAGAGCCGACAGCAGGTGCTCACCACTTCGGGAGGCGCCTGCGTGAACCCCGGAATCGAACAGCTTGAGCCTCGTGACATTGCCAGGGGCCCGCTTCGGCGGCTCGCACGCTAGACGGCGTCGAGCGCGGCCGCGCCTACGACGACGCCTGCCACGATCGTCTGAACGCCCTCGGCCTGCCCCGGCCGAGCCCCGACCCCACCATCTGCAAGGAGCAGTGACCCACTGGCGCCCCCTCCAGAGCAGCCGTCGCCGGGGGCCCCTATGGGTTTCGTCAAGCGGTGAGTAACGTCCATGGGGCTCGCGTTGAGCCAGGGAAGCCTGGTTGACCAGGGGCAAAGCGTTGATCGTGGAGTTTGGCGTTGTGGAAGCGAAGGGGGTGTGGCACATGAGGATCTTGTTCTTTCCTCATGAGGATGGGTTGGACGTTTCGGGTGGCGCGGCGGATCTCGTTGCTCTGGCTCTTGCCCTCATCCTCGATCCACCGCGTGATCTTTGATCACGCGGTGTGATTGCTTTTGTGGTGGGTTTCCGGATTCGGGCAGGCCGGTATCCCGGGTGGCCGTCCCGGTGGCGGGTTCTCCGAGGTTCTTTCT
>NZ_JAPNLK010000196.1 GCF_026627505.1 Streptomyces sp. H27-H5
TCCGGCCACGACCGCGGCGACATCGACACAACAAGCCCCTCCCCGGCCGGACCCTACCGACACAGGAACAACCTGCCCACCCGCTCCCACCAGCACCCTCAGCCACACGAATTAACCATCAGGGTCGGAGCCGTCCGCAAACGATTTACGCGCCACCGGCCGATCGGGGCCGGAGCGCGGGTCGGAGTGGGGGCGGCGGTGAGGCCGCGATGTGGCTGCGTACCGGCCGGGTTCAGCGCTTCAGCGGGAGCCCCGCATGAGCTCCGCCAGGCTGTGGTCCACGTCGAGGTAGAGGTGCTCCAGGCCCGGCGGGACGACCGTGGAGGCCCGCTCCAGGAACCGCTGGAGGTCGGCCGTGGTCATCAGGACGATCGCCACTCCCTCGGGTGCGTGGAACTCGACCGTGGTGCGCTCGGCGTCGTACGGGCGCACGCGCACGTCGCCGTGGCCGGCCGGGCGTTGCAGCCCGCACTCCAGCAGCTCGCGCGCGAACGTCCAGGAGATCTCGATGCCTTCCAGGGTGGCCGGGGCGGGAAAGGCCATGCGGACGGCGAAGGGATCCGACCGGTCGTAGCAGAGCGTGACGGGCACGGACTCCACCTTCGGTGCCGTGGCGACCAGTCGGGCCTGCACGGCCTGCTCGATGACAGTGATCAAGGCTCGCTCCCTTGCGGCGGATCTGTCGCCGGGTTGTGGGGTGGCTCCCGGCAACGGGGTAGACGCCTGAAACGGCGGTTCCGTGCACGCCGGATTGCGTGAGCTGCGTCACCGATTGGCTTGATGACACCTGTGTGATCGCACAGGGTGACCGGACGGCGGTTGTGGGGCAAGGAACCCGGCCGGCTCCGAGGCCGCCGAGGCGCTCGCAGTAAGGCCGGTTCCCGCTCACTCCGCAGGCGCAAGCAGGCGCATGCAGGCTCAAGTAGGCCCAAGCAGCCGCGAGCGGGCGCTCGGCGCGGCCCCGGACGGTCGCGTACGCAGAAGGTCCGGCCGGAGTCGGGGTGGCCGGCCGTCCAGCCGCACCCGGGGCGATCGGTCGGACGCACCCTGGACGGAGAATCGGGGGTGCGTTAGCTTCCGGCGCCATGAGACTTCTGGGAATTGGCATGTGCGCGGCAGTTCTTCTGGTGGGTGTCGCGGCCGCACCGGCGCCGGCGGCGACGGTCGAGGCGGTGGGGCCGTCGCAGTCGGCGGCGCCGCCGGTGCCTGCGACGTCGTCGGGTTCCCCGGCTTCGCCGGAGGTGGCCTCGGCCGCGGACTTACGGGATCCGCGCGGCGTGGGCTGGTCGTTGAAGGCGACCGGCAAGGACGCGGTCCGCTTCCGCGGGCTGGCGGCCGTCAACCGTTCCACGGCCTGGTTGGCCGGTTCCAAGGGAACGATCCTGCGGACCGTGGACGGCGGACGCGCCTGGCGGGACGTCTCGCCACCCGGGGCGGTTGCCGAGGGGCTGGAACTGCGCGACATCGAGGCCTTCGACGCGCGGCGGGCGGTGGCCCTGTCCATCGGTGAGGGCGAGGCGTCCCGGGTGCTGCGGACCGAGGACGGCGGGGCGACCTGGACCGAGACCTTCCGCAACCTCGACCCGCGCGCCTTCTACGACTGCCTCACCTTCTTCGACTCCCGCCACGGACTGGCCGTGAGCGACCCGGTGGACGGGAAGTTCCGCGTCCTGTCCACGGAGGACGGCGGCCGGAACTGGCGCGTGCTGCCGGACGCCGGGATGCCGGCGGCGCTGCCCGGGGAGGCCGGTTTCGCGGCGAGCGGCCAGTGCCTGGTCACCGCCGGGTCGCGCGACGTCTGGCTGGCCACGGGCGGGAGCACGGTCGCCCGCGTCCTGCACTCGGCGGACCGCGGGCGCACCTGGCGGGTCACGGAATCCCCCGTACCGGCCGGCGACCCGGCCCGCGGGGTCTTCGCCCTGGCCTTCCGCGACCGTACGACGGGACTCGCGGTCGGCGGCGACTACCGCACGGGCGAGGCCTCGCCGAGGGCCGCGGCCGTGTCCGTCGACGGGGGCCGCACCTGGCGTCCGTCGACCACCCCGCCGCCCGCCTACCGGTCGGGCGTGACCTGGCACCCGTACCTCCGCACGGCGGCGCTGGCGGTGGGCCCGACGGGTACGGACGTGACGCTCGACGGGGGCCGCACCTGGCGGCCGCTGGAGGAGGGCTCGTACGACACGGTCGACTGCGCGGCGGACGGCGGCTGCTGGGCGTCGGGCGAGAAGGGACGGGTGGCGCGACTGGAACGGCGCTGACGCCCTTCGGGGTGCGCCTGGCGTGCGGCCCCGGCCGCCCCGAAGTCCGGCCCGGGCCGGCGCCGCCCGGGTGCGCCGCCCCGGGGGGCGCGGTGATAAGGACGCGACGAGAGCCATGACGAAGCCGTCGTAGCCCTTGGAGCCCACCGTCTGCAGGGCGGTGGCGCTCAGCCTCGGGTGCTCGGCGATGAGTTCGGTGAGCCGTCGGACGCCCTGGACCCGGGGGTCCGTGCTGTCGCCGTCGACGACGGCTCCGTCCCGGACGACGTTGTCGCCGATGATGACGCTGCCGGGCCGGGTCAGCTTGAGCGCCCACTCCAGGTACACGGGGTTGGACGGTTTGTCGGCGTCGATGAACACCAGGTCGAACGGTTCGCCGTCGGCGAGCCCGGGGAGCAGGTCGGCGGCCCTGCCCCGGCGGATGTCGACGACGTCGGCGAGGCCCGCGCGGGCGATGTTGGCGGTGGAGACGTCCGCGCACCGCTCGTCGGCCTCCAGGGTGACCAGCCGGCCGCCCTCCGGGAGGGCGCGGGCGAGCCAGCTGGTGCTGTAGCCGCCGAGCGTGCCGATCTCCAGGATGGTGCGGGCGCCGCGGATGCGGGCGAGGAGGTGGAGCACCTTGCCCTGGTTGGGGGCCACCTGGTGCGCGGGCAGGCCGGCCGCCAGGCTGTCGGCGGTGGCGGCGGTGAGCGCCGCGTCCTCCTCGACCAGGAGGCCGTCGAAGCAGTCGTCGACCGCGGTCCACGTCTGCTGAGGCACGGGTCTTCCCCCCGTAGTGAGTTCCTAAAGGAAACTTACTGCGGGGTGGACGCGGAGGCGACCTAGGTCGCCGGGTTCTCGCGGACCGTCGTGAGGTCCGCCGAGGTCTTGGTGGCGATGAACTCGGTGATCCGGTAGGCGCACACGCCCGCCACCGTGAAGGGGTCCTCGGCGGCGATCGTCTCGATCTCCGCGCGGGAGACCCCGCCGGCCAGGATGATCCCGCCGTCGCGCGGGACCTTGCGGCCCGAGGCGAGGAAGACGCCGGAGGCGTAGTGGCCGTCCAGCCAGGCGATGTGCGCGTCCATCTCCTCTTCGACGGATTCGACGGGCGCGGTGTAGGTGAGCTCCATGACGAACATGATCGCCAGGCTACTCTCGGACCATCATGACGAGTGCGAAGACCCCCGCCGACGAGGCCGAGGCCCGGGCGATACAGGACGAACTGCGCAAGGGCGTGGTGCTGGACGAGGTGGGGCCGCCGGTCGGGACCGGGCTCATCGCGGGCGTGGACGTCGCCTACGACGACGAGCGCGACCTCGTGGCGGCCGCTGCCGTGGTCCTGGACGCCGCCACCCTGGACGTGGTCGAGGAAGCCACGGCCGTGGGCCACGTCAGCTTCCCCTACGTGCCGGGCCTGCTGGCGTTCCGTGAACTGCCGACCGTGCTGGCCGCTTTGGAATCCCTGACCGCCACCCCGGGACTGGTCGTCTGCGACGGCTACGGGCTGGCCCACCCGCGCGGCTTCGGCCTCGCCTGCCACCTCGGGGTGGTCACCGGGCTGCCCAGCATCGGAGTCGCGAAGAACCCGTTCACCTTCACGTACGAGGAACCGGGCGCCCGCCGCGGCGACGCCTCCCCGCTGCTCGCGCCCGACGGGGCCGTCGTCGGCCGGGCGCTGCGCACGCAGGACGGGATCAAGCCGGTGTACGTGTCGGTGGGGCACCGGGTCTCGCTGGACAACGCCTGCGCGCACACGCTCGCGCTGGGCCCCCGCTACCGGATTCCGGAGACGACCCGGCGCGCCGACTCCCTGTGCCGGCGCGCCCTGCGCGAGGCCGTCGCGGAGTAGGCGGCCCGACGGCCGGGCCGCCCGGATCGACTCCCCGCCCCGAGCCCGGCGCTCCGGCCGCTTCCCGAAGCACGGGACCCGGCGCACGGGCCCCGAAGCCCCGGTTCTCTCAGTCCTCGGCCGCCACCCGGAAGCGGATGCCCGCCTTCTGGAGCCGGTCCAGGAGCGCGTCGCCCATGGCCACCGCCGTGGTGAGCTGGCCGGAGGTGTCCGGGAGGGCGTCGTGGGCCAGGCAGAGCGCGGACTCCGCGAGCATCTTCGCCGTCTCCCCGTAGCCGGGGTCGCCGCCCGAGACCTCCGTGAACACCCGGCGGCCCCCGCCCGTACCGACGAAGCGCACCGTGAACCAGCTGCGGGCGCGTCGTTCGGCGTCGGGGCCGCGGCCCGGTTCCCAGCGGCTCATCAGCCAGCGTCGGGCCGCCGGGACCTGGGCCAGGGCCGCCGTCGCGCCCACCGCGACCGAGCCGCCCACCGCGACGGGCAGGTGCTTGACCGAGGCGTGGTGCCGGTAGCGGAAGTCGGGCCCGTACCGTTCCAGCGCGGCCGCCGACCGGGCCACGATCGCCACGTCCAGGGTCGGCAGGGGCAGCGCCCAGGTGCCGGTCTCGCGGCTGTAGTGCGGGTGGCCGCCCGTGCCCCGTACCCGCCGCTCGGGCCGCCGCGGTTCGTGCAGGCGCCGCTCGCGGGCCGCGGCCAGGGTCTGCGGGCCCCGGCTCATGGCGGTGAGCGCGGAGGCCAGGGTGCCGCCGGACAGCATGGCGTTGGAGCGCATGAACCCGTCCACGCGCAGCGGCACCCCGGCCGGCAGCCGGCCCACCGTGAAGTACGCGCCGAGGTCGGCCGGAATGGAGTCGAAGCCGCACGCGTGCACCAGCCGGGCGCCCGTCTCGCGGGCCCGCGCGTCGTGCTCGACGTACATCCGGTCGACGAACTCCGGTTCGCCGGTGAGGTCGACGTAGTCGGTGCCCGCCTCGGCGCACGCCGCGACCAGCTCCGCCCCGTACCAGACGTACGGCCCGACGGTGCTGGCCAGTACCCGGGCGGAGGACGCCAACTCCCGCAGGGTGTCGGGGTCGCCGGAGTCGGCGCGGATCAGCGGCAGGGCCGCGCAGGCCGGATCGAGGGCGGCGAGGCGCTCGCGCAGCCGCTCCAGTTTGCCGAGGTCCCGCCCCGCCAGGGCCCACCGGCAGTCGGCCGGGGCGTTCGCCGCCAGATACTCGGCGGTGAGTGCCCCGACGAACCCGGTGGCCCCGAAAAGCACGACGTCGTAAGCCCGTTCCGGATCGTGGTGCCGAACCCGCTCGTTCATGGACCGCTCCTCGCAGCTGGTGTCGGTGGCTGAGGCTAGCGTGAGGGACGGCTGTCCGTACGGGCAGGTACGCGCCGGGCGCGCATCGCGCGGGTACCGGGGCCGCCTGCGGTGAGTGGAGGTGTCGGTGAAGGCTGCGGTGCGCAAGTGGGAGGCGGTGCGGGGGTTCGCCCTCGGGTTGCCGGAGGTCGTCGAGGAGTTCCCCTGGGGGCCCGAGGACGCCGTGATGAAGGTCCACAAGAAGATCTTCGTCTTCCTGGGCAACACGGACGGGCCGCCGGGCATCTCCGTGAAACTGAAGGACGAGGCGCTCCACGGGCACGCCATGACCGCTCCCGGGGCGGAGCCGACCGGGTACGGCCTGGGCCGGTCGGGGTGGGTGTCCGTGCCGCTGGGGGAGAAGGGTGCGCCCTCGGTGGAGGTGCTGTGCGAGTGGGTGGAGGAGAGCT
This sequence comes from Streptomyces sp. H27-H5, assembly GCF_026627505.1. Lineage (GTDB taxonomy): Bacteria > Actinomycetota > Actinomycetes > Streptomycetales > Streptomycetaceae > Streptomyces. The sequence continues at coordinate 5,848 of NZ_JAPNLK010000196.1, forward strand.
ACCGCACGGTGGCCCTCAAGCGGCACGTGAAGGAGCTGGACGCGCGAATCGAGGCAGATGGCTAAGTGGTCTGCGTCGTAAGTCCTTCGGGGGTTGATCACGCGGCCTTGGCGGCGGAGGATTCTTCTGGGTGATCGGCGGTGTGCTGGTCGAGCCTGGCCAGGAGATCGTCCAGGTCGGAGGTG
>NZ_JAPNLK010000197.1 GCF_026627505.1 Streptomyces sp. H27-H5
GCTCGACAGCTACATCATCAACCGCAACGAGAACGCCAAGCCCTTCCGCTGGACCTACAAGGGCACCCCACTCAAGGAAGCAGCCTGACCAACACCCCTCCACGAACTTTCGCGGTGCAGCACTAGTGCGGCGGGATCTCGCCGGGGGTTCCCGACCGGGGGTTCCCGACCGGGGGTTCTCGGCCGGGTCTAGCGGGCCGCGACCGCGCGGGCCGCCGGGTCGTTCTTGTACGGGGCGAAGCCGGCGTTGTCCTTGCAGCCGAGCTCCTCCCAGGTGCTGATCTTGGTCGCCGGGTCGGTGTAGGTCAGGCGGTACTTGCAAGCACCCTTGATGTAGCGGCCCTTGACCCCGCCCGGGAAGTCGATCTCCTTGTTCCAGAGGTAGGGCGAGTTGTAGTTGTTCAGGTGCGCGGTGGCGTTCACGTCGATGCCGCCGGGCGCGTAGATCTCGTAGACCCAGCCCGTCTTCTCGGCGCCGTAGGTCGCGAACTTCTGCGCCACCCACTTCTCGCACGTGGTGCTCAGGTGCGCGCTGTCCTGCCCGCCGCCCTTGACGATGTACTCGGCGAGCGGGGTCAACCGGTCGCCGCGCGGCGTGAATCCGGTCTCGAAGATCTCCTCGACGCTCTCCCGCGTGTCCCCGCGCCACAGGGTGTTGGTGTCGCTGCGCCACTGCCAGCGCTCGTTCGCCGCGGCGGCCGCGACGGGGCGGGCGATCCTCGGGTTGGTCGTCGTACGCCACCAGTCCCAGGCGCGGTACTCGACGGTCGGCCCACAGGGCGAGGTCAGGTCGTCGACGAGCGCCGCCGGAGCGGCGGACGCCGCGAGCGCGACGGGTGCGAGGGGCGCCGCGTGCGCGGCGACGGCCGGGGCGGCGGCTGCGGCGGAGACGAGGGAGACGGCGGCGAGGACCCGGAGAGCGGCCTTCAACATGGTGGGGAGCCCATCAGTCGATCAACATGACGGGCCCTGTTATAGGCGCGAAGATCCCCCCCTCCCGGGCACGGTCCGGCCGATCCACCCACACGGGTGGAACAGTCGTACTGGGGAAAGGATCCGCCTCACGCCGACGACGGCACGGACGGCCACCGCGGCGAGCGCGGCCGCCGGCACCGGCGGCCGCGCAACCGGCGGCCACGCGTCAGACTTCGTCCGCGTGCGCCCCGGTACCGACACCCCTGAGCGGTCTGCTGGTGCTCAACCAGGGCCGCTCCGGCCCGGCCACGGCATCGGTGTCCACCGTGAGGTGCAGCCGCGTGCCACCCTCCGGGGCCGGATAGCTGCGCTGCTCCGTGGCGCCGAAGAAGTGACGCAGGACCTCGGCGACCGCACGGGCCGCCTCGGGGGAGGCGGCGACGATACGGACTTCGGCCCGCCCCGTCGCGGGCCGATACTCGGTACGGGCCATCAGGACGTCCGGCCCGACCCGCCGGCCGCGGCCATGCCGGCGGCCGTCGCCAGGGGGATCGCCTCCACGGGCATCACGGGCAACCCCGGACCCCGGACGCGAGGGCTCGCGTGCGGGTCACCCAGCGGTTCACCGACGGGCGACATGCACGCTCCGCCCTCGGTCTCCCAGGTGACCTCCCAGTCCGCCTCCCGGCGCTGCGCCTCGCGCACACCGCGCCCGATGACGGCCTCGTTGGCCATCAGGGTGCCGGCGCTCAGCATGCTGCCGGGGAGTGCGGCCGCCGCCAGCAACCGGGCCGCCGAGGCGGGCGCGGTCTCGGGCGGGATCACCAGCAGGTCCCACCGGCCGACGGTGAAGGACAGCAGGATCAGCTTGTCGGGATCCTGCTCGACGAACCGCCCGACGTGAACGAACCGCCCGGCGACGTCCACCTTCGGCGGGACGACCGGCCAGTGCATCGGGTTCACGGTGACGCGGGTGATCCGCCCCCACAGCTCGTCGAGCGCCGCCATCAAAGGCGGGAGTTCGACGGCGAGGTCACGGGAGTGGGGCCACCACGCCCCGTCCAGGGCGGTGACCAGCGCGGAGCGCGGGGCGAGACGCAGTCGCGCCGCCATCGCGAGCGCCGGCGCGAGGTCGTGGTGCGTGGTCCGTCCTAGGGGCATTCCTGCCAGGGTCGTGTTCATGACGCGAACCGTCCCCCGGGCCACCCGTCGGCAGCCCGGCGTCTCGTGATCGCCGGAAACGACACTCGCCTGCGGCCGGTGTACGAAATGCTCCCGGTCCTTCGACTGTACTCCCGTACGACGCCCCGGGAACCTCCCACGACCAGGCACTTTCCCGCCCGGCCGCCCCCTGGCCCGCCGCAGGGGCCCGACCGGTCGGGCCCCTGCGGGGAACACGCCCCCGGAGTACCGTTGAACCACGAAGCCAGCGCCCGACCGGCGACGACACCGCCCTGCGGTACGGCAGACGGTCGAGCACGGCCTCCCCCGAGACGGGCGAACCACATGGCCGACTCCGAGAACCACCACCACTACGAGCTGCTTCTCCCGGACGAGATCCACCACACGGTGAAGCCGGGCACGGCGCTGCTCCGACTGGAGACCACGCACACCCGGGAAGGCGTGCTGGACGGCGCGTGGTGGCCCCGTTCGAGCGACCCCGTGGCCGAGCTGCCCGAACTGATCTCGGTGCTCACCGGCCACCTCGGCCCGATCACCCGCATCGGCCTGGACGCCTCGACCTGGCAGGACATCCCGACCCGCCTGGTCGTCGACGGCCACGTCGTGCACCTCGTGTCCGACCCGGTCGGAGACGACACCGTCCTCATCACCCGCGGCGAGAACGACCACTTCGCGCTCCTGGTCGTCCCCCCGAAAACCCGGCCCGCCGCCGCCCGCACCGCGATGGCCCGAGCGGTCCGCGCCGACAACACCGCCCGCGCCACCCAGATCCTCATGGCCGTCACCATCGAACCCCCCGCCCCCGAGGGCCCCACCCCCGAGGCCCCCACCGCCGAGGACGACACGACGACCCCGGTCGCGTGAGACCCACCAGGGCGGACCGGTCATCGCGAGCCAACGCAGAACGCCCCGGCCGGGGCGTGCCTCAGCGGCGCGGCGGCCTCGATCATGCGGGAGAAGGCTCGGGCTACTGGCTACTGGCTACTGGCTCCGGGTGAAGGTGCACAGTGTGGAGGATTCCGTCCCGCTGATTCCGGGGCTGCAGCGCTGACCTTGGACGCCTGACCGGCCTACGGGGGCATGACGCCGTGGATGCGGGAGAGCGTGAAGACGCGTTCGGCTTCACGCAGGTGACACCAGGCTTCCAGGTAGGGCGGGTCGAGTTCCAGGCTGCTCAGGGTGCGTACGGTGCGACTGCCCGAGGTCGCGACGTACTCGACGGTGATGGCGGTGCCGGCGTCGATGGCTTGGGCGAGCTGGCGGACATCGCTGTACGACAGGTGCTTCGCGTATCCGGCGACGATTTCTTCGGTGTCCGTCCCGAAGGGGACTCCGCTGCCGAAGGGGTCGGGGTCCGGCGCGTTCGGCGGCGCGGCCAGCAGTCGGACAGCCAGATCATCCATGTCGGCGCCGCCCGGGACCTTCGACGTACGGATGGCCGTGCTTCGGGTGCCGCGCTTGTCGCCGGTCTGCCGAGGGGGCGGAACAGGAGCGGCCGCCCGCTGGGGCCGCACCTTCTCGATGCGTACGGTTCCCCCGGCCGTTTCGGCGACGGGGGCGTACCCCTCGGCGCGGAGCGCTGCGAGGGTTGTGTCGAGCGAGCTACGACTGACCAGAACAGTCGGCGCAAGCCGGCGCAGGCCGAGCTTGGAGAGCCCCCGGTGGGCGGCGAGTTCGGCCAGGAGCGCCGGGTCCTCGCCGTGGAGGACGCAGGCGGCCGGGGCGATGCGCACGCGTCCGTGGCCCCGCGCGGTGTCGGCGATGAGATAGGACAGCGGCTGGGGCAGGGTCCCGGCTGTGATGGCGGCCAGATCGGCTGCGATGTCCCCCGGGGCGCGGCCGGCGTCCAGGGCCCGTCGGATGCTGCCGGAGCTGAACCGCCACACCGAGGCCGTGCCACTGGTTTCCCGGTCAGCGGTGGCATCGAGGATCTCGGCGACCCGCGCGGCCGCTGTGCCGGCGACGACGGCGGTGAGGTCGCCGCCGATCCGGGCGGTTTCGGCGGCCGGGGGCAGCAGTCGTCGGCAGGTGGCGGTCAGTCCTTCCGCGTCGTGGGCGAGCAGATGGACGCCCAGAGCCGACAGGGCGCCTCGGGCGATCACTCCGAACATTTCGGCCTCGCGGATCACCGCGGCGAACGGGGTGATGTCCGTAGGCGAGGTGTCGGCGAGCGGGCGGTGCCAGGCCACCGTCGGTCCGAGATCGGAAGCGTTCTTCACACCCTGACCGGCCGGGAGCTGTGCCGCTGCGGCAAACAGCCCGTGACGGGCCTGGCGGCAGCCGTTACAGGGCGGTGCTCCCGCGAGGGCCGGCAGGACCTTGTTGTCCTCATCGCGCGCACGGGTGGAGGTGAGCGGCAGTTCGCGCCATGCCTGGAGCAGCGTGGCAAGCCGCTCTGCGGGCTCCTGTTCCGCCCAGACGTCGTATGCCTCGGTCGGTGCCACGCGGTCGCCGACGCGGGCCAGCAGCCCGGCCGCGTACGCGGCCTCCAGGGTGATGCGGACCGCGGCATCGTCGGCATGGGCGGCCTTGCCGATTCGGGCCAGCTCACGCGCGCCGATCCCACCGGACTTGAGTCTGGAGGGCGGAGCCGAGGAACAGGCCGAGAGGACCGAGGCGGCCTGGGTCAACAGCGCCGCGGCCGAGGCCGCGGCCTCCCGCTCTACCTCGGCAGGGGTGATGGACACCAACTGAGGGGACGGTGGAAGCGGGGCGAAGGGGGCGCGCCAAGTGGGCCCGCGCAACGCCAGCGCGACTTCGACGGGCATACGCGCGGGACCGTATCGGCGGCGGTCCTGGATCAGCAGGCCCCGGTCGAGTGCCCATCGCGCCCCCGGTCCGAGGACGGGGCCAGGGGTCCCGAACACGATGGCCTGCGGCTGCCTCGGCGCAGACCCTGCCCGGTGGGTCAGCAGCTTCTGTGTGACCGCGGGCGCTCGTGCCACCACTTCGGCAATGATTTCGGGGTCGCTGTGGTGCGCGACGAGCGCCGCCATACGCTGCTGCTTGGTGCCGGGAGGCTTGATACCCAGCGCCACCAACATGCCGCGCAGCTCGTCGGAGGTCATGTCCGCCAGCAGCTCCGCAAGTGGTGCGTCCAGCCCGAGCGGCGCGTCCCACGCTTGCCGCAACGGTGCCGCCGTGTGGAGCCTTCCGTTGTGGTCCGGCCAGACCAGCGCGTGCCCGGCCAGAGTCTCCAGGACCGCTTCCAGCGCGCGGCCGGCATCGCTTGCCGTCGCTCCCAGCAGCTTCGCCAGGGCCTCGCGCGACGCGGTCGTACCGAGCGCCGCCACGGCCTCGGCCACCTGCAAGTCGGGCAGGGTGAGCAGGGGCAGCGCGAGTGCCACCGACCCCGGCCGCTGAAGGCGGTCCGCCAGCTCCCCCACCGAGCGGGGCTCCGGAGGGGACGCGGTGTCGTTCCGTGTCGCGAGCACGCGTGCCAGGCGCGGGCCGTCGAGACCGCTCAGCCAGGCTGTCAGCGTTGATCCGGACGCCATGGAAACCTCTCCTCCGGCCAGGAAACGGACCGTGGCCGGACCTCGGCCAGTCCGGCACCGGGCTCAAGGATGGCCCATCCGGTGGGTGTGGACGTCTCGCAAGGCGCAAGATCCCCGCCCACGGGTGACCTCGAGCCGCGCGCCCTGCCGGACGCAACGGGGAGCGCCACCCCGTAGCCGGCTAAGTGGTCTGCGTCGTAAGTCCTTCGGGGGTTGATCACGCGGCCTTGGCGGCGGAGGATTCTTCTGGGTGATCGGCGGTGTGCTGGTCGAGCCTGGCCAGGAGATCGTCCAGGTCGGAGGTGG
>NZ_JAPNLK010000198.1 GCF_026627505.1 Streptomyces sp. H27-H5
AGATGATCTCCGGCGGAAACCGGAAACCCCGGTACGACGGCGTGTCCACGCGAAGCCCCTCCCGGCGATCCGACCAGACGGATGATCATGCCACCGGAAGAGGCCTCCACCCAACCTGACAACGCCCACCGCTTCCATCGAGCAGGCGAACGGGTCGGGGACATCGCTGGTGCCGTAGCGTTCCATCCGGGCTCTTCTTCCTGATGTTCGTTTCGGTTCGCACCTACGAATGTAGGGAGAAGAGCCCCTTGAACACCGGGAGTTGACCTACCTCATCGAGTCGGCCGCCGCCCGGTGGGCCGAGATGGTGAACTGTCCCGGCGTCTGTTCGGCCAGCCAGCCCCGCTCGACCAGCCGTTTCAGCTTCGACCGCGTCGCCTCGATCTTCGAGGTCTGGGCGGGCAGCCCGATCCTGGGCACGATCCGCTTCGCCTGCACCGCCCCCGGCGCGTCGTCGACCACGTCCACGATGTCGCGGTAGACCGGCGGGAGATCCACGCTGGTCATCCCCTCCCGCCAGGCGGTCACGGTCTACACCCCCACCACCCGGCCCCCGCCCACCGGCTCGGTCTCCGCCGGCGGCCGGGCCACTTCGAGGGCCACTCCCTCGGCCGCGAGTTCCTCCAGCGTCTCCCGCGTCACCGTCAGCCGATCCAGCCGGCCCCGCTCGACCATCAGCCGAACGGTCAACGCGGCGATCTCCCGCTCGAGTTCCTCCACCCGCAACCGCACCGCCGCCTGGCGTTCCTCCACCTCACCGATCAACGAGCCCATCCAGCACCACCTCCTCTACCGCCACGGTAGAGAAGCCGCCACCCCACCTACACCCGGATCAGCGAAACTCCAGCTCAACTGTCCCTGGAAAGGATCCGCACCCTTTGAGGAATTTGACCCGGTTAACGTGCCCCTCGACCATGCCGCTGGAGTAGGGCAGGGTCCAGGGCTGATTCATAGTCCTGATGGTCTGGAGAACCTGCTGGTCACAGGGATGTGACGAACCTTCAGTACGGTGTTGGCGGATGCACCGAAGCTCCGATGATCAAGGTGACCTCGCAAGTCGCCTGATCATCGGAGCGTCGATGTGCCGTCAGTCTGACATCGTCTGTCTGTTCAAGTCGCCCTCGCGGGGACTGCGTGAGCTTCCAGGCGTGGCGGCGCGTCTGGCCTGCCTGCCGGATCCACGCGCCCGGCGGGGCCGGCTTCACAGCCTCGTCTCGGTGCTCTTGACCGCGGCGTGCGCGGTCCTGGCCGGGGCACGCTCCTACGCCGCGATCGGGCAATGGGCCCGCCACGCACCCCAGGACACCCTCGCCCGCCTGGGGTTTCATCCACGCAGCCCCCTCGGGGTCCGCCGTCCGGCCTCGGTCTCCACCGTGCGCCGGGTGCTGGTCGCCGTGTGCCCCGGCGGCCTTGCCGACCTGCTCGGGCACAACCCTGCCGGCACGGAATCGGTCGCGGTGGACGGCAAGAGTGCCCGGGGGTCACGCACCGATACCGCCGCGGCCGCCCACCTCCTGTCCGCCGTCACAGCCGCCGGCCGCACCGTCAGCCAACTCCGAATACCGGGCAAGACCAACGAGATCACCGGCTTCACCGCCCCGCTCGCACCGTTCGACCTGACCGGCACCGTGGTCACCGCCGACGCCCTCCACACCCAGCGCGAACACGCGAAATGGCTGGTGGAGGTGAAGAAGGCGCACTATCTGATGGTGGTCAAGGGCAACCAGCCGACCCTTCACGCGGCCATCAAGGCCCTGCCGTGGAAGGAGGTGACCGCCCGCCGCCCTCACCGTCACCGGACTCGGCCTGGACTTCCCCCACGTCGTCCAGGCGGTGAAGATCCTGCGGCACCGCACCGATCTGAAGACCGGCAAGGTCACCCGCCAAACTGTCCATGCCATCACCAGCATGACGTCGTCCCAGGCATCACCCCAGGTCATCGGCCGAATCGCCAGATCACAGTGGGGCATCGAGGCCGTCCACCACGTCCGGGACACCACGTTCGCCGAGGACGCCTCCAAGATCCGCACCGGACACGGACCGGCCAACATGGCCACCCTGCGCAACCTCGCGATCAACACCCTCCGCGACGCCGGCCACCACAACATCGCCGCCGGACTCCGCGAGACCTCCTACACACCCTTCACCCGCCCACTCGACCTCCTCGGACTGCCCCTGACCTGCGACGCAACATGATCAACACGACTATGAATCAGCCCTGTGTAGTGGGCGGCCTCGTGTTCGGCGGGGGCGATGTGGCCGAGTTCGCCGTGGAAGCGTCGCTGGTTGAGCCCGATGACGCCGTTCAGTGTTCACTACGGCTTCGACCGGCGATGGGCGATCCCGGCCCTGACCGGCGAGGCCGCCAACGCGTTGCTTCGAGACATCGCGCCTCTCGCCCAACGGATGCTCGACGACTGGGAAACCGATCTGGACGACAGGCAAGCCAACGTCATTGCCGTTCTGGGCGACGCGCCGCGGCGGAACGGGAGATTGCGGACCTTATCGGCGAGCGGTACCCCGAGGACCTGCCGGCAGCGCTGGAGGCCTATTCACGGGGTTTCGGTACGGACGACAGTGTCGTAGCCTCGAAGTAACAGAGCAGGTGAGAGGTGTTGCTCGTGGCAGTGCGTGGCAGTGCGGAGACCGTTGATGCTCGAGGATCGACCATGCTCGGAACGAGGGCGTGCGGGAGATCGCCCGTCGGATCGGCCGGGACCCGTCGGTGGTCAGCCGGGAGATACGCCGTAACATTTTGCAGCATGGCTCTCGGGCTTCGACGACGGACCGCCGTGCCGCATAACGGCGTCGACGTCCTGAGCCGCGGTTGCTCGACACCGACGTGGTCCTGCCGGAGCGTGTTCTGGCGGATCTGCGGCAAGGACGGACACCGAACCACAGATCGCGAGACGTTTGAAACTCGAGGCCGCAGACGCGAGGGCGCCCCTCATGGAAGGCTCGCTGTCGGCCGGCGGGGAAACGATCTCGCACGAGGCCGTCTACACCCGTCTACACCTGGATCTATGCACTGCCCAAGGAGCTTCTTCGGCTTGAACTTACGAGTTGGGGAGCAATGGGAGGTCGGTTCGGGTTGAGCCGTGACATGCGAAGGGCACGCACGGGTTGGGAAGGTTGTGAAGCAATCCTGGGCCCGTGCGGCCTGCGCCCATCCTGCCTTGTCCGGCGTCTCCCGCCAACATCTCGGCGAGTTGATCGAAGAGCTCGCGCCGAAGTGGGTGGCGGCACGTGAGTCGGTCTTGCGTGAGCGACGTGGTGGGGACCGGCGCAGAGCGGCCGGGGCGGGCCGCAAGCAGAAGCTGGTCTTCGTCGACCGGCTGTTGGTCACCCTGGTGTGCCTGCGGCTGGGTCTGCCGCACGCGGCGCTCGCCGAGCTGTACGGGGTGGACCGCGCCACCGTGTCCGGTGCGATCCGCGAGGTCAGGCCCCTGCTCGCGGCCCGTGGCTTCGCCGTCCCCGACCGCCCCGGCCTGCGGACCCGCACTCTGGAAGACCTCTTCGCCGACGCCGAAGGCGTCGAGCTCCGCGTGGACGGCACCGAGGTGCAGGTCCGACGGCCCCGCGCGGGACGTCCTGGACGCAAGGCGTTCGTCTCGGGCAAGAGGAAGCAGAACACCATCAAGCACCGCCTTCAGCGACGGACAGGGCCGTACCCTGTTCTCCGGCGTCGTACGCCCGGGCAGGATGCACGACCAGACCGCGGTCCGCACCGAGGGCATCGCCGAGCAGCTGCGTCTTCACCCGGCGGTGAAAGCCCAGGTAGACGACGGCTACCGCGGCCTGGCGAACGAGTTCCCCGACCAGATCACCGCTCCGCCGAGGAAACCGGGGGACGACGCGCCGCTCGGCGAGCACCACGCCTGGCGCGAGGCCAAACGCCGACAGTCCTCGAACCGGATCTGCATCGAGCACACCAACGCCGAGCACAAACAGTGGCGGCCCCTCCAGCGTTACACCGGACGACGCGAGACCTATGCCGAAACCCACCTCGCGATCACCGGCCTGGTCTCCGACCGCTCCACCCTCCGGGCCACCCGACACAAGACAAGCAAAGAACTGGTCCTCCTCGTCGGGCGGCCCGTCCGCTGATCACACACCAGCCAAACGGCCAGGCCAACACGCCCAGACCCCAATTTCACCCAAAGTCGTTATCCCACTCGGTCTGCGCCTCCCCGATTTGCATCGATACAGACGCTAGGCATGCCGGAATCGGTCCGCAAGTCACTGAGCTTCTTCGAGTTGGCCACCGATCGGGTGACAGGCCTTGGGATCTGCGCAGCTCATCAGGCATCCAAGCTGATCGACTGAGGCCTAACTCGAAGAGGCTCACTTGGCCTGGGACCAGGCAACGGAGATGAGCCGTCACACGGCACTCACGCTGGCCACCGGCCTGGACGTGTACTTCGCCGCCCCACACAGCCCCTGGCAGCGACCTACCAACGAGAACACGAACGGCATCATCCGCCGCTACCTCCCCAAGGACACCGAGATTACCGACCAGCCTTACCTCACATCCATCGCTGAGAAGATCAACAACCAGCCTCGGCTACCTCACCCCACAAGAAGCCTTCCAATGAAAGCCCGGACCGAGGGCGAGGACGTTGCTTCAACGAATTGACACCGCCCGATATTCAGGACGGTGGCTGTAATCTCAAGAGCGCCCCCACTCGCGACACACGGAGACGCAAAAGATGATATACATACCGGACATCGTCTACGTCCTACGAAGCGAAGATGTTAATGAAGAGCTGCGGTACAGCTTGAGGTCAGTGTGCCGGAATCTCCGACATGATCAGGTGTGGATGGTCGGGCACCGACCCTCCTGGGTGACAGATTCCGATTCCGTGAGGTACATCCCAGCGAAGAATTTTGATGATAAATGGGAGGAAGGGGCGGCCCGCATGAGGGCATCATGCGAATCAGCGGAACTTCCATCAAAGTTTCTATATTTCAACGACGACTTCTTCGTAATGCAACCCATCGAAGAAATCCCTATCCTGCACCTCGGTAGCCTGTGGCATCATATCGAGCGCTACCAAATGGCCAATAAATACGAAAAGAGCCTGTTGAGCACTTATGAATTTCTGCAAAACCGGAAGACCGCCATCAAAACCCCTCCCATTTCATATGAAACTCACCTTCCGCTTCCGATCGAGAAAAGTGGGATGCTTGATGTAATCAGAGATGCAGCCGCTTTGCGGCGGCCTCAATATAGGTCCCTGTATGGAAATCTTTGCGGAATTGGCGGAACTCCCGCCAGTGACGTAAAGATTTTTTCTAAAACGGCCTACGCACCCTACGGTCCATTCGCTTCAACGGACGATTCGTCGTTCAAGGAAGGAGTGATCGGGGAGCAGTTACGGGCGACTTTCTCCAAACCCTGCAGATACGAGAAATGATCCTCTGGATCCACAAAATCGGATTCGGTGAGTGTCGGGATTTCTCCTATTCACGGGGCATACCAGCGGACTGCGTGAGCGGGCAGGGCTGATTCATAGTCCTGGCCTCGATCCTTCAGTGATGAGGTGTAAGCATTCAGCCTCGATCCACCGCGTGAATCCTGATCTTGGTTTTCGGGTGTCTTTCGCGGGTGCGGGGCAGGCCGGTTTTCCGGATGGCCGTTCCGGTGGCGGGTTCTCCGAGGTTCCTTGTGGTCGCGAGCGGGCGGTGGACGCGCTGGTCAGGTGACCATGCGGTGATCGACTGCGGTCCACAGATCAATGAAGTCGGCTTCCCAGCACCAGCGTTGAGGGAGGTGCAGGGTGATCGTCCGTGCTCTGGTCGCGATCCGT
>NZ_JAPNLK010000199.1 GCF_026627505.1 Streptomyces sp. H27-H5
ATCTGGGACCAGATCACCGGGACTCTCGGCCTGTCCGCAGCAGCCTGAACCACCGTCACCACCACGGCCAGATACGCCCCGAACCAGAACACACCCACCAGGACTCACCCAACCTGACAACGCCCGCCCGGCTGTTCCAACGGCTGCGCACCGACAAGCCGGTGGACGTGGTCCAGGCCGAGGCGGGGCTCGGCCGACCGGTCGGGAAACCGACCGGGGCCCCCACAGCCGCCCCCACTTTCACGGGCACCACGGCCGCCGCGGCAACCTGCCGGTAAACGGCCGCCGAGGCGCCTCCCCGGCGCGATCGCCGGGACCTGTCACACCGGGCGCTTCACCAAGGTGCACCGGACGCCCTGGGTCGAACGCCGGTCCCCGGCGAGTCGGTCGCTTTCTCGGTCTGGACCGTCTGGGCGTGCCCCTCTCCCCCGGGGGTTCCACGAGGGGGTCGAGGCCTGTCTGTCGGCCGTGGATCTGACCGAGGGGGTGCTGGGGGTTGTCTCCCGGGTGCCCTGTCTGGGCGACGTCACCACGTCTCGTGAGTCGACTCCCGCATGGACGCGTAGAGCGCTGGGTGACAACTTGGTTGGGGGTCGCGCTGTTGTGGGCCGCCGATGCGTTCGCGGGTCGAGGGCTGCGGCTTCCGGGCGTGTTGACTGGAGGTCTCACCCGGGAGTGGGGTGGAATGGTGGCCGCGGGGAGTCGTGCGTGGAGGGCCGCTCCCCGTCCCGTGGAGCTGCCGGCCGCGGGCGGGTCCGGTAGCCGTCGCACGTTACCGGTGATCGCCCCGGTCGGCGGCGTCAAGCGGCTTCGACGCCCACCCGGCCCCGGACGAGGGCGGATCTGTCTGCTCGTTGATCGGGTTGCTGCCTCAGCGGTGGAGTCCATCGGTTTCAGGCCCCGCCTGCGACTGTCCGCTCGGTTTCCTGACTCGGCTCCCTCCATGAGACAGGTTGTCGGTGACGGTTGAACGCGGACAGAGGCCCCCGCCTCCGTGGGGTGGTACCGCGGCCCGGGCGTGACGTGTTGCCGTCTTGGGACCAAGTCCCCTGGTTGATGCCCGGTTCATGCCGGGCCGGGATGTCGTGGGAGTCGGTGTGGGTGGTGTTCGACGTCGTGCCGCGCTTTATCGTGCCACGATGTTCAGGATCTCTCGGGCGAGGTCGTCCGTGGTTGTCCCGGTCCGGGGTTTGATCGGTCGTTTGAAGATGTGCGCGGGGCCGTTCATGGCGCTGGAGAACAGGAACCGGGACCGTAGTACGGAATGGCCCCTGGCCTGTAGTTTGCCTTCCAGGTCGTCCGCGGCGACGCTTCGGCCGACCATCGTCAGCACGATGTGGAGCTCCGGTACCGGCATTCCGGTGTTCTGTAGCTTTTGGAGGTGGCCGAGCACGGACCGCGCCCGTTCCACCTCGTTCGGGGTGGGTTGGAGACACAGGATCACCTTGTCCACGGCGCTCACCACCGCCAGGTGGCGGCCGTTCTCGCTCCGTTGCCAAGCCCCGGTGTCCAGGAGGCAGACGCCCTTCTCGGGACACAGGCGTCGTGCTTCCCGCCGGATATGGCGTACCGCGGGCGCCGGGTGGACCGGGGCTCCCAGGTCCACCGCGTTCGCGTGCGCGTACAGGGTGCCGTGTTCCTTGTCTCCGGGGGTGTCGGTGTCGATGGCGACGGTGGGAACGCCGTAGGACGTCCAATGGGCCAGGAGGTAGGCGAGCAGCGTGGACTTGCCCGCCCCACCCTTGCCGATGAAGGCGACCCGACGGCCCTGGGCGGGCAACACCGGAACGGGGCGAGGAATCGTCATGACACCCGACCGTACCGTCCCACCCCCGTGATCGCGTGAAGCGACCGACCCGGGACATTGCCGCCCAAACCACGGAACGTCGCGGGAGGAGAGCATGCCCGGCCTCGAGGGCGCCCCGACCGGGACGCCGATCCGGACGAGACGCCCTCCTCACGGGCGCGGCTCAGAGGCCCGATGTCACCGCATGGCGAAGTGGGCGACAGAGTCGCCCTGGTGTCCGAAGCGAGCGTTCACGGATCGGCGCAGGCGGTCGCAGGCGGCTCGTGTGCGGCCCGTTCCCGGACACACGTGGCGTTCGGCGCCGCGGGGCGCGACCGGTCAGGGATGGGGCGTGAACCGATCGAGGAGGCGTTCGCGTTGCCGGGCGCCGAGGCCTCGTACTCGGCGGCTCTCGGCGATCCTCAACTCGGTGAGGACTTTGCGAGCTCGGCTCTTTCCGATGGCGGGGAGGGCTTCGAGCAGGGCACGGACCGGCATCTTGCGGATCGCCTTCGAATCGTCGGTCAACACCTCACGCAGCGACAACTCGCCACGCTTGAGCGCGCCCCTCACCGCGCCACGCTCCCTGCGCACCACCACGGCCTTCTCGAGCGCGGCCCGACGCTGTTCGGTACTGAGTGGGGGAAGAGCCACGAGGATGGTCCTTTCATCAAGTGATCGACACCGCCATCCGGCCTCTGCCGCCAAGGCGTCGACCGGCGAGTATACAAGGCTGGACGGTGTCACCGCCGGGCGATATGACCGATCTTGGCCGGACACGCGCGTCTCCACACTCCCGCCACGCCACGAGGTCACGGTGAACACTCTTCAGGGAACGGGCAGGCCGTCGCGTGCGTTGTCCTGGCGAACGGACGACTCAACGCACGGAACGCGCGGCGACCTTGCCCTGGTGTGACCCGCTTCGTCCGTTTGAGGCGCCGGGTTCCGGTGGACGGGCTTGAACCCGTCCGTGAGGCCGCCCGTGCGTCTCCCGCGTGGGAACCGATCGGGACCGAGGCCAGCACAGGGGACCGATGCGCGTCGGGGTCCGAACGGAGCATGCCGCGTGCGGTCGCGGTCCCCCGCTCGGCGCAAGGCCGGATCGCCGATGGGATTCATCGAAATGATCACCGATCGGGTGACATGCCCGCCGCGTCCCCCCGGGTGGGAAGCCGAACGTCGGGTCGCGAGGGCTTCAGCGGTCGGGGGGTGTGGCCATTGTCCGGAGTGTGGTGAGCAGGAGGCGGGCGTCGGCGACGGCGTTGTGGGGGCCGCCGAGTCGTTGGTTGCGGTAGACGCCTCGTTTGACGGACCACAGTCCTTTCCACACCGCGTACGGGACCATCGCTTCCTCCCACCGGCAGTGGCCGAGCCACCCCTGGGCGTCGATGGTGCTTGCGTGGTGGCGGGTCAGCTCGCGTTCGAGGACACCGCGGTCGAAGGGCATTTTGTAGGCGAGGACGGTCCGGCCGTGGAGCGTGTCGGTCAGGGCGGGCAGCAGCCGCCCGAACGTGGACCTTGACCCCGGATTTTGGACACCGGAGACACTTGGATCTTGATGGTCCAGGAGAACGGAGTCCCCGTGGGGATGAAGCATTACCCGGCCGAGTTCAAGGCGGATGCGGTCGCGTTGTCCCGCTCGAGGCCGGGAGCGACGATCAAGTCGGTCGCCGCTGATCTCGGGGTGAACACCGAGACGCTGAGGAACTGGATCCGGGCCGCCGACGGCCGCCGACCTGTCGCCCACTCCGCACCGCCGGCCACCTCGCAGGCCGTCGGCGACGCCGTTCAGGCGGAGCTGGCCGCCGCCCGCAAGAGGATCCGTGAGCTGGAGGAAGAACGGGACATTCTCCGCAAGGCGGCCCGATATTTCGCGACGGAGACGCGCTGGTGAGGGACCGTAACTTAACTACTGCCTGTTTCGATCTCGAGGTCGTGACGCTCGATCACGTCCTTCAGGGTGTCGATGCTGCGTGGCGGGTGGGTCCGGCGGTTGGCGAGGATCGAGGTCATCTCAGTTCCTCCGAAGGCTAGGAGCGTGGGTCAGTAATCGGCAACCCGCCTTCGGTTCGTGATCATTCGTACGGAATGATGGCGGTATGCATGGTGGGGATGGGCTGTTCGAGGTCGAGCCGGTCGAGAAGAAGCGGCCGCAGGGCCGTGCGGCGGCGGTGGACAAGCGGTTCAGGGCGTTCGACCCGCACCAGGTCCTGCTGCTGCCGCCGTCGCTGGACGACTGGCTGCCCGAGGGGCACCTGGCCCGGTTCGTCGCGGACCTGGTCGATGGCGTGCTGGATCTGGGGCCGATCCTGGCCGACTACACCGAGAAGCGCGGCTTCCCGCCCTACGATCCTCGCCTGATGGTGCGCCTGCTGATCTACGGCTACACGATCGGCATCCGCTCCTCGCGGGCGATCGAGCGCCGCTGCGTCGACGATGTCGCGTTCCGGTTCCTGGCCGCCGGCCAGGCCCCGGACTTCCGGTCGATTTCCCGCTTCCGCCGCCGTCACCTGGACGCGCTCGCCGACTTGTTCACCCAGTCGCTGCACCTGGCGCAGAAGCTGGGCATGGCCAAGATGGGCCGTGTCGCCCTGGACGGCACGAAGCTGGAAGCGAACGCCTCCAAGCACAAGGCGATGAGCTACGGCCGGCTCATCGACAAGGAGGAGCGCATCGAGGCGGAGATCGCCGCTCTGGAGGCCGCAGCCGCCGCGCTGCTGGCCGACGCCGAGCGCGTCGACGCCGCCGAGGACCAGATCTACGGCGTCGACGGCAAGGACACCGATCTGCCCGCCGAGCTCGACCGGCGCGAAAAGCGCCTGGCCAGGCTTCAGGCCGCCCGTGCCCAGATCGAGACCGAGGCTGCCGACAAGGCCCGCCGCCACGCCGAGGACAAGGAACGTCGCCGCCAGGCCCGTGCGGGCACCAGCGACGAGCAAGCCGTCACCGGCGCCGGCGAGCAGGCCGCCGCCAAGGCGCGGCCCAAGCCGAAGTCCCAGGCCAACTTCACCGACCCCGACTCGCGGATCATGAAGAACGGTGACGGCGCCTACATCCAGGCCTACAACGCCCAGGCCGTCGTCGACGCCGAACACCAGGTCATCACCGCCGCCGACGTGACCACGAACGCCTCGGACGCGCTGAACTACACCACCATGCTCGACCAGTCCGCCCAGAACACCGGCATCCACCCCAAGCAGGCCCTCGTCGACGCCGGATACTGCTCCGAGATGAACCTTGAGGCCGCGAAAGACCGCCAACTCGCCTGCGGCACCGACACGTTCATGGCGGCCGGCCGTCTCGGCCACGACGAACAGGTCCCGCCCGCACCCCGCGGACGCATCCCCCAGGAGGCGACCTTGAAGGAGCGCATGGCCCGCAAGCTGCGGACCAAGCCCGGGCGCAAGGCCTACAGCCGCCGCAAGGCCATCGTCGAACCCGTCTTCGGCCAGATCATGACCTGCCAGAACGGCCGACAGCTTCTTCTGCGCGGCGAGGACGGCGCCCGAGGCGAGTGGCGCCTGCTGGCCGCCTGCCACAACTTCCGCAAGTCCTTCGGACACGTCGGGGCCACCGGACTCGCGGCAGCGACCGCCTGATCGGCCCCGGCGGGCGACCCTTGTCGCCGATCCCCAGCCCCCGATGACGACAC
Source organism: Streptomyces sp. H27-H5 (assembly GCF_026627505.1). Taxonomy (GTDB): domain Bacteria; phylum Actinomycetota; class Actinomycetes; order Streptomycetales; family Streptomycetaceae; genus Streptomyces. The sequence continues at coordinate 5,439 of NZ_JAPNLK010000199.1, forward strand.
CACCGACACCGACAGGCACACCGAGCGGCCCACGACCAATCCCGCCGATCACGACCGCCCGGCCACTTACCGGTTACTGACCCACGCTCCTAGCCGATGCACCCCGATACTCCCACCGCAAGCCCTCCCGTGACTCTGCTGCGCAATTCGTGGGGGTTACGCGGTGAGCTGGTAGGCGAGGCGTTCGAGGCGGCTGGTGCGGGTGCGTCGGAGGGGGCTTTCGGTCCAGTGGGCGTCGAGTCTGATCGCGTTGAGTGC
>NZ_JAPNLK010000019.1:0-56358 GCF_026627505.1 Streptomyces sp. H27-H5
CACTTACGAGGTGCCCTCTTGCTCGGGTCTGATGGAAGCGTAGAAACTCCCATCATCCCAGGTCAGCGGGCACCTCTTCTGATTTCTCCATCCACAGCCCGACCACTACGCGGTGGATCCAGGCTGAGCGGGCGCCTGACGGCCGGATACATCAACCGCACGCTTGTATGACAAACATTCAATTGCCGCGCGCATAGGCCAATTGGCCGCTCCGGACGGGATTACCGACCTTGGGGCCCGGGCACAGCTCGAAGTATGAGCTGGACGCACGACTACGGTGACACCGCACACGAACGCCGCTCGGCCGATGAGCCGGGCACCCACGAGAGGGCGGGCCGGGACGGCCACGACCCCCGACTCGGTATTCCGCGCATCCTGCGTCGCCGCGCCCGCTGGGTGTCGGCACGCCTGCGGCATCCTCGGATGTAGGAGTCCCGGCATGCGGGGTCCCGTGCATGCGGGCCCCCTTCATCCGGACCCCGACGTACGGGTGCCCGTACCCCCGGATTCGGACGTACGGGCACGCGCGTCGCGCGTCGTCGGCTCCGCTCAGAGGGCGCAGCCCTGGCTGTCGACCTCTCGCACGGAGTTCCTGCCGATCCTGACGTCGTCGCGGACCTCGTCCGCGGTCAGGGCGTAGCCGGTGTTCGGGTCGTCCAGCGACTTCGCGAAGACGACCCCGTACACCCTGCCGTCGGGCGTCAGGAGCGGGCCGCCGGAGTTGCCCTGGCGGACGGTCGCGTACAGCGAGTACACGTCGCGTCGCACGGTGCCCCGGTGGTAGATGTCCGGGCCGTTGGCGTTGATGCGGCCGCGGACGCGCGCCGGACGGACGTCGTACGCGCCGTTCTCCGGGAAGCCGGCGACGATCGCGTCACTGCCGCTCGTCGCGTCCTTCTCGATGAACTCCAACACCGGCGCCTTCAGCTTGGGCACATCGAGCACCGCGATGTCGCGTTCCCAGTCGTAGAGCACGACCTTGCCGTCGTACAGCTTGCCCTCGCCGCCGATCTGCACGGTCGGCTCGCGGACGCCGCCGACGACGTGCGCGTTGGTCATGACCTTGCCCGGCGCGAAGACGAAGCCGGTGCCCTCCAGGACCTTGCTGCAACTGGGCGCGGTCCCGACGACCTTCACTATCGAGCGCTTGGCCCGCTCGGAGACCGCGCTGTTGGACAGCGCCGGATCCGGCGGCTTCACCTCGGTGATGGGTTCGCTGGAGAACGGGCTGAACACCTGCGGGAAGCCGTTGCGGGCCAGGGTGGAACTGAAGTCCGAGAACAAGGTGTTCGCCTGCGCGGGCAGCACCTGGGACACGCCGATGAGGACCTTGGAGTTGCGGACCTCCTTGCCCACCGAGGGCAGCGCCGCCTGGGCGAGCAGGGAGCCGATCAACCAGGCCACCAACAGCATCGCGACGACGTTGACCAGCGCGCCGCCCGTCGCGTCGAGCGCGCGGGCCGGCGACCACGTGATGTGGCGTCTCAGTTTGTTGCCCAGATGGGTGGTGAAGGCCTGCCCGATCGAGGCGAAGACGATGATGACGACGACGGCGACGACCACGACGGTGGTGGACACCTGGCTGCCGTTGTCGGTGACCTGGTCCCAGACCAGCGGCAACAGGGACACGGCGATGAGACCGCCGCCGAGGAAGCCGATCACCGACAGGATGCCGACGACGAAGCCTTGGCGGTAGCCGACGATCGCGAACCACACGGCGGCGACCAACAACAGGATGTCCAGCACGTTCACGTGGGTCACCGTCTCACGCGCGCCAGTCGAGCGGGACCTGGCGTGACCGGTCCCACGGCCGCTCCCACCCCGCGAAATGCAGGATCCGGTCGATCACCCCGGCGGTAAAACCCCAGACCAGAGCCGATTCGACGGTGAAAGCGGGGCCTTTGAAGCCGCGGGCGTGGACCACGGTCACCCGGTGATCGGGATCCGTGAGATCCGCCACGGGAACCGTGAACACCCGAGCCGTCTCCGCCGGGTCGACCACGCGGATCGGGCTGGGATCGCGCCACCAGCCCAGCACCGGGGACACCACGAACTGGCTGACGGGAATGTAGAGGCGTGGCAGCACGCCGAAGAGCTGGACCCCCTTGGGATCCAGCCCGGTCTCCTCCTCGGCCTCGCGCAGGGCCGCGCGCAGTGGACCGGTGGTGTGCGGATCGCCGTCCTCGGGGTCGAGGGCGCCGCCCGGGAAGGACGGCTGGCCCGCGTGCGAACGGAGGCTGCTCGCGCGTTCCTGGAGCAGCAGTTCCGGGCCGCGCGGCCCCTCGCCGAAGAGGATCAGCACCGCCGACTGGCGACCCCGCCCGTCCTCGGGGGGCAGGAAGCGGCTCCACTGCTCGGGGCGGACCGTGCGCACGGCCTCGACCACCGGGTCCAGCCACGCGGGCAGGCCCCGGGTGCTGACGGTGACGTCGCCGCGCGGGTCGGCGTACGGCTCCACGGGCCCGGCCTGGGGCGTACCGGCCGGCAGGCCCGTCACGCTCTCGTCCTTCGTACCCCGCGTCATAGGCGACCCTGCTCCCTGCCGTTGCCGGCCCCGGCGATACTCGACACAACGCGCCCCGAGGCCGGATTGGTTCCACCGCGGGCCGCCGTGCGGGGCCCGGGCCCTACTGCCGCACTGCCGTGTCCTCAGGGCGCGGCGACGCCCAGGGGAGGTGCCGGGAGGCCCGGGTAGTCCGGCGGCGGGCTCAGCCGCTGCCCCGGTTGGCCGCCCTTCTCGTACTTCAGCAGCTTCTTCGCCTTCTCCGGGTCGGTCTCGCCCTCCCCGTACGCCGGGCAGAGGGGCGCGATGGGGCAGGCGCCGCAGGCGGGCTTGCGGGAGTGGCAGATCCGGCGCCCGTGGAAGACGACGCGGTGGGACAGCATCGTCCACTCGCTCTTGGGGAAGATCGCGCAGATCTCCGCCTCGACCTTCTCCGGGTCCTCCTGTTCGGTCCACTTCCAGCGGCGGACGAGCCGGCCGAAGTGGGTGTCGACGGTGATCCCGGGGACGCCGAAGACGTTGCCGAGGACCACGTTGGCCGTCTTGCGGCCCACGCCGGGCAGCGTCACGAGGTCCTCGATCCGGGACGGGACCTCGCCGCCGAAGTTGTCGCGCAGGGCCTGCGAGAGGCCGAGGAGCGAGCGTGACTTCGCCCGGAAGAACCCGGTCGGCCGGATCAGCTCCTCCAGATCCTCGGGGGCCGCCGCGGCCATGTCCTCGGGGGTCGGGTAGGCGGCGAAGAGGGCCGGGGTCGTCTGGTTCACGCGCAGGTCGGTGGTCTGCGCGGACAGGACGGTGGCGACCAGCAGCTCGAACGGGTTGCGGAAGTCGAGCTCCGGATGGGCGTACGGGTAGACCTCGGCCAGTTCCCGGTTGATGCGCCGGGCCCGGCGGACCATGGCGAGGTGCGATTCCGGTCGCGGAGCCTTCGGCGCCTTCTTCGGGGCCTCCGGTTTCTTGACCGAAGCTTTGCCCTGGGGGCGCGGCGGGGCCTTCGGGGGCACCTTCATGGGGGCATGTTCGCCCACGGCTGAATTCTGGGTCTCGGTCACTGCCGCGGACCCCTTGGCCTGTGCTCTCACCGGCTTATTGGACACCCGGCCAGCCTAAGGCCGACCGCCGACACCCGTCCGGACCTCAGGTAACACCACCCTGATTGGTTTCTCGCCGCACAGCACACCCGTACGTCCGGCATCCTTGTGAGGAACGTGATTGATCGCACTGTTTGAGCCGTCCGGCAAAATGGGGGGAAGACGGTCCCCTGAGCCGGTCGACATAGGAGAGAGACTCGTGGACGACGTACTGCGGCGTGCCCCGCTCTTCGCGGCGCTCGATGACGAGCAGGCCGCGGAGCTCCGCGCCTCCATGGGCGAGGTGACCCTCGCGCGCGGTGACGCCCTGTTCCACGAGGGCGACCCCGGTGATCGGCTCTATGTCGTCACCGAGGGCAAGGTGAAGCTGCACCGCACCTCCCCTGACGGCCGCGAGAACATGCTGGCCGTCCTCGGCCCCGGTGAGCTGATCGGCGAGCTGTCGCTGTTCGACCCGGGCCCGCGCACCGCCACCGCCACCGCCCTGACCGAGGTCAAGCTGCTGGGTCTGGGGCACGGTGACCTCCAGCCGTGGCTGAACGCCCGGCCCGAGGTGGCCACGGCCCTGCTGCGCGCCGTCGCCCGGCGCCTGCGCAAGACCAACGACCAGATGTCCGACCTGGTCTTCTCCGACGTGCCGGGGCGTGTCGCCCGGGCGCTCCTCGACCTGTCGCGCCGCTTCGGCGTGCAGTCCGAGGAGGGCATCCACGTCGTGCACGACCTCACGCAGGAGGAGCTGGCCCAGCTCGTCGGCGCGTCGCGCGAGACCGTGAACAAGGCGCTGGCCGACTTCGCGGGCCGCGGGTGGCTGCGCCTGGAGGCACGCGCGGTGATCCTGCTCGACGTGGAGCGACTGGCCAAGCGCTCGCGCTGACGCACACGGTTTCCTCGATGGAGGGGTCCTGCCCGGTCGGGCGGGGCCCCTCCTCGCCTTTGCGGCGCCCGTGGAGGCAGAGTGGATCACATGGAGCACGAAGGCGGGGAACACAGAGGGCTCGACCCGTACGGCTGCTTCGTGCGCGAGGGCTCGCTCAGCCGCGTCCCGGCGGCGTTCGCGCCGGTCGTCGCGGCCGCGCGCGAGCGGATCCCCGAGGCGTACGGCGGGCGGCTGCACAGCGCCTACCTGTACGGGTCAGTGCCGCGCGGCACGGCCCGCCCCGGACGGTCGGACCTGGACCTGCTGCTCGCCCTGCACCGGGAGCCCGGCGACGAGGACCGGGACATCGCCGAGGTGCTCGGTCGGGGGCTCGACGAGGACTTCCCGCAGATCGACGGGGTCGGTGTCCTGCTGTACGGCAAGGACACCCTGCTCAGCGAGCCGGAACGGCACGACCTGGGCTGGTTCCTCGCCTGCCTGTGCACCCCGCTGCTGGGCGCCGACCTGGCCGAGCACCTGCCCCGCTACCGGCCCGACGGGGTCCTCGCCCGGGAGACCAACGGCGGGCTGGCCGACCTGCTCCCCGGCTGGCGCTCCAGGATCCGGGCGGCCTCGACCCCGCAGGAGTACCGGAGGCTGAGCCGGTCCTTCGCCCGTCATCTGGTGCGGACCGGTCTCATGCTGGTCATGCCCCGCTGGGGCGGCTGGACCAGCGACCTCGCCGAGTCCGCGGAGATCTTCGGCCGCTACTACCCGGAGCGGGCGGCGCAGATGAAAGCCGCGGCGGCGGTGGCGCTGGAACCGGTCGGGGATCCGGCGGTCCTGACGGCGTACGTCGACGACCTCGGACCGTGGCTCGCCGCAGAGTACACCGCCCGGCACGGGACGAGGACGCCGCGCCCGACCGGCTGACCGGTGGGCATCCGCGGACGTCGGCGGACTCGATCGGCTGATCCGCGCGGCTCGGGCGGGCGGCGGCGTGCCGATCCGCGCGTGGCTCAGGCCTGCCGGTCGGTGAGGGACTCGACCGCCTGCTTGGCCGTCAACAGGTCGGCGCCGGTGATGCGCCGGTAGACGCGGATCGCCTCGACCATGCGGCCCTCGCGGACCAACGCCCGTACCTCGTCCAGCCCGGCCGGCTCCGGCTCCTCGATCCCGAAGTGGTCCAGGACCAGGCCCAGGCGGCGTTCCAGGCCGTCTGCCCGGCGTTCGAGGGCCTTCATCCGCAGTGTGACCGTCGAGGTGATCCACGCGGCCGCGACGATCAGCGCGAGCAGCAGGAACAGCGTGTTCATTCGGGTCCCCCAGAGATCAGTCCGTGATCTTGAAGGTACTCCAGCTGCGCTCGAACGGACCATTCCGCGGCGGGCCACAGGGACGGGTCCACATCCGCGTAGACCCGGGCCACGACCGCCTCGGGAGTGCGGAAACCGTTCTCCACGGCCGTCTCGACCTGCGCGAGACGATGCGCCCGGTGCGCCAGGTAGAACTCCACCGCGCCCTGCGCGTCGTCCAGCACCGGACCGTGGCCGGGGAGCACCGTGTGGACCCCTTCGTCGACGGTGAGGGAACGCAGCCGGCGCAGGGAGTCCAGGTAGTCGCCGAGCCGGCCGTCGGGATGCGCGACGACGGTCGTGCCCCGGCCCAGGATGGTGTCGCCGGTCAGGACGGCGCGATCGGCGGGAAGGTGGAAGCAGAGCGAGTCCGAAGTGTGGCCCGGGGTCGGGACCACCCGCAGCTCCAGGCCGCCGACCCGGATCACGTCCCCGGCGGCGAGCCCCTCGTCGCCCAGCCGCAGCGCGGGGTCGAGCGCCCGCACCTTCGTGCCGGTCAGCTCCGCGAACCGGCCCGCGCCCTCGGCGTGGTCGGGGTGGCCGTGGGTGAGCAGGGTCAGCGCGACCCGCTTGCCGGCCTTCTCGGCGACGTCGACGACGGCCTTCAGGTGAGCCTCGTCCAGCGGGCCGGGGTCGATGACGACGGCGAGGTCGGAGTCCGGTTCGGAGACGAGCCAGGTGTTGGTGCCGTCCAGGGTCATGGCGGACGGGTTGGGGGCCAGGATGTTGACCGCCCGGGCGGTCGCGGGGCCGGAGACGACCATTCCGCGGGGCTGGCCGGGCAGTGCGGCGGCGTCGGTCATGCGGTGGCTCCTCCGGGGTTTCCGGGTCGGACGCGCTTGGTGAACTCGTCGTGGCCGGGCCAGCTGAGCACCAGCTCGCCGTTCTCCAGGGTGGCCTGCGCGAGCACCGGGGCCAGGTCCTGGCCCGCGGCGGCCGCGAGGGCGTGCGCGGGGCTGTCGTACGGCTCCAGGGAGCGCAGGGTGGAGATCGTCGGCGGCATCATGAGCAGCTCGCCCTTGTCGTAGCCGGCGGCGGCGTCGGCGGGCCGGATCCACACGGTCCGGTCGGCCTCGGTCGAGGCGTTGCGGGTGCGCTGGCCCTCGGGGAGAGCCGCGACGAAGAACCAGGTGTCGTAGCGGCGGGGCTCGAACTCCGGGGTGATCCAGCGGGCCCACGCGCCGAGCAGGTCGGACCGCAGGAGGAGGCCCCGGCGGTCCAGGAACTCGGCGAAGGACAGCTCGCGGGCGACCAGGGCCAGCCGGTCGGCCTCCCAGTCGTCGGCCGTGGTGTCGCCGACGACGCTGTCCGAGGTCTCGCCCGCCAGCAGGACGCCGGCCTCCTCGAACGTCTCGCGCACCGCTCCGCAGACGATCGCCTGGGCGGTACGGGGGTCGGTGCCCAGCCGCGCCGACCAGTCCGCGAGGCTCGGCCCGGCCCAGCCGACGAGGTGCTCCTCGTCGCGGGGGTCCACTCCCCCGCCGGGGTAGGCGTACGCCCCGCCCGCGAAGGCCATCGAGGTGCGGCGGCGGAGCATGTGCACGGCGGGGCCGCCGTCGGTGTCCCGCAGCAGCATGACCGTGGCCGCGCGTTTGGGCGCCACGGGCGTGAGGGCGCCGTCCGCGAGCGCGCGGATGCGGTCGGGCCACTCGGGCGGGTACCACTGGCCTCCGGCGGGGGTGGGGCCGGTGGGGGTGGTCTGCTGTCCGTGCTCACCGTTCGGCATGGCGGGATGCTACGGGGATCCGGCCCGATGTTCGAGAGCCGCCGCCCGCGCCCGGGAACCCCGGGGTCGGCCGGCGGGTGGGGCGGGGCTCCGTCGCGGGGCCCCGCCACCCGGAGGGATCAGGCGTCGGGGGTGAGCTCGACCTGGATCTCGACCTCGACCGGCGCGTCCAGCGGCAGGACCGCCACACCGACGGCGCTGCGGGCGTGCACGCCCTTGTCGCCGAGGACGGCGCCCAGCAGCTCGCTCGCACCGTTCAGCACGCCCGGCTGGGCGGTGAAGTCGGGCGCCGAGGCGATGAACCCGACGACCTTGACGACGCGCGCGATCTTGTCGAGGTCGCCGACCACCGACTTGACGGCGGCCAGGGCGTTCAGCGCGCACGTGGCGGCCAGTTCCTTGGCCTGCTCCGCCGAGACCTCGGCGCCGACCTTGCCGGTGACCGGCAGGCTGCCCTTGACCATCGGGAGCTGGCCCGCGGTGTACACGTACACGCCCGACCGGACGGCCGGCTGGTACGTGGCCAGCGGCGGAACCACCTCGGGCAGGGTCAGGCCCAGCTCGGCCAGCCTCGCGTCGACGATCCCGCTCATGCCGACTTCTCCCGCTTCAGGTAGGCCACGAGCTGCTCGGGGTTGTTCGGCCCGGGCACGACCTGGACGAGCTCCCAGCCGTCCTCGCCCCAGGTGTCCAGGATCTGCTTGGTGGCGTGGACCAGCAGCGGGACGGTCGCGTATTCGAACTTCTTGGTCATGGGAGCGAGCGTAGTGCCTGTCGCGCGGGACTCACGCGCGCCCCGGATCGCGCGTGGTCCCGCCCCCTCCTCCCGTCCGTGCCCGACAGGACCTAGCGGCCCGCCGCCCGGGGCGCGGGCGCCGACGGGCCGCCCGCCACGACCGCCCCGCCGGGGTCGGCCGGGGCGTCCGCCTGCTGGGCGACGGCTTTGGCCAGGGCTTGGGCGAGGTCGTCGGCGGCCGTGCACGCGGCCGCCAGTTGGAGCAGGAGGGCGAGCGTCTGCCGACCGAGGGCCTCTTCGACCGGCGGTGGCTGGTGGGCCCGCTCGACGCGGAAGACAGCGCGGAGCCGTTCCACCTCGGCTTCGATCCCCCGCCTGCGACCGGCCCGTTTGAGCGCGGCGGTGATCTGGGTCCGGGTCAGCCGGGCGGCCTTGGCCGGGGTCGGGGCCGCCTTGAGGAGTTCGCGCGCCTCGGGCCGGAAGATGCCGTTCGGGCCGTACGCGGCGGCGGCCAGGGCGGCGGGGTAGTACTCGCGCAGCAAGGACCGGAGCTGATGGGAGATCTGCTGGCGGTGCCAGGTGGCGTCCTGCTGTGCGCGGGCGAGGACGGCGACGGCGCGGGCCTCGTCGGAGTCCGTCGACAGCGGCCGCAGGGCGTGCATGTCGGTGCGCAGGATGTGCGCCAGGACGAGAGCGTCACCGTGGTCGGTCTTCTCGTCGACCCCGTGCCGGTGGCGGTGGCGGGCCGCGGCCGTCGGGTCGACGGCGAAGACCTGCCGCACGCCGGTGCGCAGGACGGCGACGAGCAGGCCCCGGGAGGTCTCGATGGCGACCGGGATCGGGGCGTCCCGGGTGTCTCCGTACTCGGCGAGCAGGTGGAGCAGGCGCTGGTAACCGGCCGCGTCGTCGGTGATGCGGCGTGCGGCCAGGAGCCGGCCGCCGGCATCGACGAGGGCGACGTCGTGGGTCTTGTCCGCCCAGTCGATTCCGCAGTAGATCAAGGTGTTCCCTCCCCGGGGTCACGGGTGTTCGCGCTGGTCACGAGCAGGTGCGGGCCGCGCGGCACGCTCACTCCGGACGTCGGTGCACGGAACCCGGAGGGCTCGGGCGCATCGAGGGACCACCGTGCGGGCGGGCTCGCGTCACCACTCCAACGAGTGATCAAGGTGTGTGGTGGTGACGTCCAGGAGGACGCCCGGGACCGCCGCTCCGTTGCGATGCCCGACCGGGAACTCCGGGTCCCGCGTCCGGTCCCCGTCGAGCCGCCGCCACCGCGGTCGAACGGGCCGGTCCGCGCGGCCCCGCCGCGGGCCCCGCCGGCCCGGCTCGGCGCCCGACCGTAACGGACCTCACGGCGCGAACGCGTCCACGAGGCCACCCGGCACCCCCGCACGCGGGCCGAAGGAATTAGGCTCGGGCGCTGTGAGCAGGCTCCAGGTGGTCAGCGGCAAGGGCGGCACCGGCAAGACCACGGTCGCCGCGGCACTCGCGCTCGCCCTCGCACGCGAGGGCAGGCGGACTCTTCTCGTGGAGGTCGAGGGCAGGCAAGGCATCGCGCAGCTCTTCGGCGCGGAGGCGCTCCCGTACGAGGAGCGGAAGATCGCGGTCGCACCCGGCAGGGGGGGTGGCGAGGTGTACGCGCTCGCCATCGACGCCGAACGCGCGCTGCTGGACTACCTCCAGATGTTCTACAAGCTCGGTTCGGCCGGCCGCGCCCTGAAGAAGCTGGGCGCGATCGACTTCGCGACGACCATCGCGCCGGGCCTGCGGGACGTCCTGCTGACGGGCAAGGCCTGCGAGGCGGTCCGGCGCAAGGACAAGGCCGGCCGGTTCGTCTACGACCACGTGATCATGGACGCGCCGCCGACCGGGCGCATCACCCGCTTCCTGAACGTCAACGACGAGGTGGCGGGGCTGGCCCGGTTCGGGCCGATCCACAACCAGGCTCAGGCCGTCATGAAGGTGCTCAAGTCACCGGACACGGCGGTCCACCTGGTCACCCTCCTGGAGGAGATGCCCGTCCAGGAGACCGCGGACGGGATCGCGGAGCTGGTCGCGGCGGGTCTCCCGGTCGGCCGGGTCGTCGTGAACATGGTCCGGCCGCACCACCTGGACGAGGACACCCTGCGCGCGGCGGCCGGCGAGCACCGCGCCGACGTGGCGAAGGCGCTGTCCCGGGCCGGTCTGGGCGGCGCGCGGCGCGGCGGACTGGCCGAGCGGCTGGTGGACCCGCTGCTCACGCAGGCCGCCGAGCACGCGAGCAGGGTGGAGCTGGAGCGCGAGCAGCGCACCGTGTTGGAGGGGCTGCCCGTGCCGACGTACGAACTCCCGCTGCTCGGCGGGGGGATGGACCTGGCCGGGCTCTACGAGCTGGCGACGGAGCTGCGGAAGCAGGCGGGCGACGAATGAGCGAGGCCATGGGCGCGAGCACGGGCATGAACACGCCGCCGCGACTGGCGGTCGACGCGCTGTTGGACGATCCGAAGACCCGGATCATCGTGTGCTGCGGCGCGGGCGGGGTCGGCAAGACCACCACGGCCGCGGCGCTGGGCGTGCGGGCGGCGGAGCGCGGCCGGAAGGTCGTCGTGCTCACCATCGACCCGGCGCGCAGGCTGGCCCAGTCGATGGGCATCGACTCGCTGGACAACACCCCGCGCCGCGTCAAGGGCGTGGGCTCCGGCGACGAGGGCGGTGACGGGGACGGGGACGGCGGCGAACTGCACGCCATGATGCTGGACATGAAGCGGACCTTCGACGAGATCGTCGAGGCGCACGCGGACGGCGAGCGGGCCCAGGCCATCCTGGCGAACCCGTTCTACCAGTCCCTGTCGGCCGGCTTCGCCGGCACGCAGGAGTACATGGCGATGGAGAAGCTGGGCCAGCTGCGGGCCAAGGACGACTGGGACCTGATCGTCGTCGACACCCCGCCGAGCCGGTCCGCGTTGGACTTCCTGGACGCGCCGAAGCGTCTGGGGTCCTTCCTGGACGGGAGGTTCATCCGGGTCCTGATGGCCCCGGCGAAGGTCGGCGGCCGAGCCGGGATGAAGTTCCTGAATGTCGGCATGTCGATGATGACGGGCACGCTGAGCAAGCTGATGGGTGCCTCGCTCCTCAAGGACGTACAGACCTTCGTGGCCGCGATGGACACGATGTTCGGCGGTTTCCGCACCCGCGCGGACGCCACCTTCCGGCTGCTCCAGGCTCCCGGTACGGCCTTCCTCGTGGTCGCCGCACCCGAACCGGACGCCCTGCGCGAGGCCGCCTACTTCGTGGAGCGGCTGGCCGCGGACCGCATGCCGCTGGCCGGCCTGGTACTGAACCGGGTGCACGTGAGCGGAGCCGACCGGCTGTCCGCGGAGCGGGCGTTGGCCGCCGCAGAGAATCTTGAAGACGGTGGCATTGTCGATCAGGAGTCCGGGAAAGCTGGACTTCGTGACGCGGCCGCGGAGGCCGCCGCCCCCGACTCGGGGGCTCCCGAAACCGGCTCCCCCAGCGCCGGCACGACCGAGCACGGCACGGACCGGCACACGACCGACGAGCACGGCACGGACCGACCCACGACGCACCAGGACGGCACGGACCGACATGATCCGAACCGGCACGGCATCGACCGGGACGCCGCTGTCACACCCGACGCCGATGGCGACGGCAAGGACGATGACGGTAACGGCGATGACGACGCCGACGTGGACGCGATCACCGCGGGTCTGTTGCGCCTGCACGCCGAACGCATGCAGGTGATCGCGCGCGAACGACGCACGCACGATCGTTTCACCTCACTCCACCCCGAGGTGGCGGTGGCCGAAGTGGCCGCCCTGCCCGGCGATGTACACGACCTCGCCGGGCTGCGGGCCATCGGAGAGCGGCTCGCGGCCGGGGTGCCGGCCGGAGCGTAGGCGTCTCGTACGCGACTCCCCGAGGGGAGCCCGTGCGCGGGACCGCCCGGGTGATCTACCCGGCAGCCGCGTACGTCTCGTACGGAACGTCGATCTCCGCGTCCACATCCATGGTGAGGATGCCCGTACTGCGCTCGTATTCCGTCCGAGCGGTTTCGAGCAGCCGTCGCCACGAGGTGACGGTGGGACGCCGGCGCAACAGTGCGCGTCGTTCCCGCTCGGTCATTCCGCCCCATACTCCGAACTCGACACGATTGTCGAGCGCGTCGGCCAGGCACTCGGTCCGCACCGGACATCCGGTGCACACCGCCTTGGCCCTGTTCTGTGCCGCTCCTTGAACGAACAGTTCATCCGGATCGGTAGTGCGGCAGGCTGCCTGCGCACTCCAGTCGGTAACCCAGCCCATCCCGGCGCCGTCCTCTCCCGAATCGAGGCTCCCCCACGGCGGTAGCGGCATATTCACCGCTGCCAGTTGAGGACGTTACGGAAGGCGGGCACAGTGCAACACCCCCGTCGGGCCCAATCTTGAATGGTCCGAACGGACTATGGGTAAGCGGCAGATCACCCGACGGAGTGATCGCACGACATGCCCGACCATTCCGGCGATCTGGGTGAAATCGGCGGCGGACCATCAGAGCGAACGGCGGGATTCGGACATCTGTCCACCCCATTCGGGAAGGGTGAAATTCAAGCCGAAGGGTTGATGTCGTGCCGCACTGCTGTGACAGTTGGGGACAGCTTAGGCCAAGGCATTCGCGCGTGTCCGGCGAATGAGAACGTAGGCTGCCCTCCATGGGAAAGAAGCGCTCGGGCGGCGGGCTCACGGGGCCACAGCAGGCCGCCAAGTTCCTCGGTGTGTCTGTCCTCTCCGGAGTCGTACTGGCCGGAATCGCGATCCCGGGCGCCGGCGCCCTGGGTCTCGCGGCCAAGGGAACGGTCGAGGGTTTCGATGAGATCCCGGCCAATCTCAAGACACCTCCGTTGAGCCAGCGCACCACGATTTTGGACGCTGAGGGTGGCCTGATCGCCACCGTCTATTCACGCGACCGTCAGGTGGTACCCCTGACGGCCATCTCGCCGTACATGCAGAAGGCGATCGTCGCGATCGAGGACTCGCGTTTCTACGAACACGGCGCGGTCGACCTCAAGGGCATCCTGCGCGCGGTCAACCGCAACGCACAGGAAGGCGGCGCCGCACAGGGCGCCTCCACCCTTACCCAGCAGTACGTGAAGAACGTGTTCGTCGAGGAGGCCGGCGACGACGAGACGAAGGTGCGCGAGGCGCAGGAGAAGAGCCTCGGGCGCAAGATCCGCGAGCTGAAGTACGCGATCCAGGTCGAAGAGGAACTGGGCAAGAAGAAGATCCTCGAGAACTACCTGAACATCACGTACTTCGGGCAGCAGGCCTACGGAATCGAGTCGGCCGCCCAGCGGTACTTCAGCAAGCCGGCCAAGGACCTCACCCTGGAGCAGTCCGCGCTGCTGGCCGGCGTCGTGCAGTCGCCGACCCGGTTCGACCCGGTGAACGACTCGACGGAGGCGATGAAGCGCCGCAACATCGTCCTCCAGCGGATGGCCGACATGAAGGACGTCTCGCAGGCGGAGGCGGACCAGGCGAAGCTGAAGCCCGTCACGCTGAAGGTGACCCGGCCCAAGAACGGCTGCATCACGGCCGTCAAGGGCGCGGGCTTCTTCTGTGACTACGTCCGCAACAGCTTCCTGACCGACCCGGTCTTCGGCAAGACGCGCGCGGAGCGGGCGAAGGTCTGGAACCAGGGCGGCCTGACGGTCCGTACGACGCTGGACCCGCAGTCGCAGGACTCGGTCAACGAGTCGATCAAGGACCACGTCGACCAGGAGGACAAGGTCGCGACGGCCGTGACGCTGGTACAGCCCGGCACGGGTCGGGTCCTCGGCATGGGCCAGTCGAAGCCGTACGGCTTCGGCAAGAACGAGACCCAGATCAACTTCTCGGTCGACAAGCGGCTGGGCGGCTCCAACTTCGGCTTCCCGACCGGCTCGACGTTCAAGCCGTTCGTGGCGGCGGCGGCCATCGAGGGCGGCGTCCCGCCGACCAAGACCTACGCCTCCCCCTACGAGATGGAGTACCCGAGCCCGGTGCAGACCTGCGGCGACAAGCCCTGGGTCAACACCGAGAAGGCCAGGGTGGAGAACGAGTCGGAGAGCGAGGTAGGCCCCTACGCCATGAAGGAGGCGATGGCCAAGTCCATCAACACCTACTTCGTGGAGATGATCTCGGAGGCCGGGCTCTGCCCGATCACCGAGATGACCGGCAAGCTCGGCGTGAAGCCGGCCGACGGCACCAAGCTTCCCGAGGTCCCGGCCATCGCGCTCGGTACCGAGGGCATGTCGCCGCTGACCATGGCCAACGCGTACGCCACCTTCGCCAACCGGGGCGTCCACTGCACCTCGGTCGCCATCGAGTCGATCACCGACTCGCACGGCAAGGCGCTCGCGGTGCCGAAGTCGAAGTGCGAGCGCGTGATGTCGGAGAAGACCGCCGACACCATCAACACGCTGCTGCTCGGCGTGGTCGACACCGGCGGTACCGGTGCCGCGGCCGGTCTGACCGACCGGCAGAGCGCGGGCAAGACCGGTACCACCGAGAACCGCTGGAACGCCTGGTTCGTCGGCTACACCCCCAACATGTCCGGCGCCACCTGGGTCGGATCGGGCGGGGCCAAGCAGGTGCAGATGGAGAACATCTCCATCGGCGGCGAGTACTACGACAAGGTCTACGGCGGTGGCCTGCCCGGCCCGATCTGGAAGCAGGCGGTCTCCGGCGCCCTCTCGGGCCGCGAGTCGCTGAGCTTCTCCACGGTGTCCATCCCGGAGACCTCCTCCCCGGCCGGCGGACCGCGCGGCAACAAGCCGAACCCGCCCGCCACGCCGAACCGACCCGGCAAGCCGAACCGGCCCGGCGGTGACAACAAGCCCGGCGACGGTCGGCCCGGCGGACAGACGGCCGCCGGCGCCACCGGCGGCAACCAGGGCGGCACCAACGGGGGCGACAACGGCGGCAGGACCGGCGGGTTCAGCTTTCCCCCCGGTCTGATCGGCGGACCCGAACCCCGCTGACCGCCCGCGCGGCACCGTACGGACAAGAGGGAGGGCCCCCGGCCGGATGCGGCTGGGGGCCCTCCCTCTTGTCCTTCTTGTCCTTACGTGTACCGGTCGTCCGTGTACCGGGCGTCCGTCTACTAGGAGAGGAGCTTCTTCACGGTGGCGGCGACGCGGCCGCCCTCCGCCAGGCCCGCGACCTTCGGGTTCACGATCTTCATGACCGCGCCCATGGCCCGCGGCCCCTCGGCGCCCGCCGCCTTGGCCTCCTCGACCGCCTGCGACACGATCGCGGTCAGCTCGTCGTCGGAGAGCTGCTTGGGCAGGTACTTGTCGAGGAACTCGCCCTCCAGCGTCTCCCGCGCGGCCGACTCGGCACGACCGCCCGCGGCGAACGCCTCCGCGGCCTCGCGGCGCTTCTTCGCCTCCTTGGCGATCACCTTGAGGACCTCGTCGTCGGAGAGCACGCGTGCTTCCTTGCCCGCGACCTCCGCGTTGGTGATGGCGGAGAGGGTCAGGCGCAGCGTGGACGAAGCGAGTTCGTCGCGCGCCCTGATGGCTGCGGTGAGGTCTTCCTGGAGCTTGGCCTTGAGCGTGGTCATGCACATGAGTCTGCCAGGTGTGGGGGCGTCGGCGCCCGCCGGTTTTCCTCGGGAGGCGTCGAGGGTGCGACGATGGGGGCATGCGTGCGCGTTACGGAGTACCACTGAAGGTCACGGCCGCAGTCGCGGCCGTGGGGGCCGCGGGTGTGGCTTATGCCGCCGGCTTCGAGGCGAGGTCGTTCCGCCTGCGTCGGGTGACGGTCCCCGTCCTGCCCCGCGGGATGCGGCCCCTGCGCGTCCTACAGGTGTCGGACATCCACATGGTCGGCGGGCAGCGCAAGAAGCGTGCCTGGCTGCAGTCCCTCGCGGGTCTGCGCCCCGACTTCGTCGTGAACACCGGCGACAACCTCTCCGACACGGAGGGCATCCCCGAGGTGCTGGACGCGCTCGGCCCGCTGATGGACTTCCCCGGCGTGTACGTCTTCGGGTCGAACGACTACTACGGGCCCCGGCTGCGCAACCCCGGGCTCTACCTGATCGAGAAGCTCCAGGGCCGGCACGGGCTGAACGGCAACAAGCCGGTCGTCGGCGCCGTCCACAACCCGTGGGAGGAACTGCGGGACGCCTTCGACGCGGCGGGCTGGCAGAACCTCACCAACACGCGGGGCCGGCTGAAGCTGGACGGCCTGGAGCTGGCCTTCACCGGACTGGACGACCCGCACATCAAGCGGGACAGGTACGAGATGGTCGCGGGCGGCCCCGAGGCGGACGCGGACTTCTCGATGGCCGTGGTGCACGCCCCGTACCTGCGCACCCTGGAGTCCTTCACCACCGACGGCTACCCGCTGATCCTGGCCGGTCACACGCACGGCGGGCAGCTGTGCGTCCCCTTCTACGGGGCACTGGTCACCAACTGCGACCTCGACACGAAGCGGGTGAAGGGCCTGTCCACGCACGAGACCGGCGGGAACCGCGCGTACCTGCACGTCTCGGCGGGCTGCGGAACCAACAAGTTCACGCCCGTGCGCTTCGCCTGCCCGCCCGAGGCCACCCTGTTGACGCTGACCCCCAAGGCGTGAGCCGCGCCGCACCCGGCATCCTCGTCACCGTCGCGTTCCGCGCCCTGATCGCCCTGGCCGCGACGGTGGGGGTCGCGCCCGGGCCCGGTAGGGGCCGGGCCTCCCGCGAAAACCGGATTTCGTCTCCGGCCGACGGTCCGCTAAAGTAATCGATGTCGCCAGGCAGCAAGCCTGCAAGGCGGCATCGGGGTGTAGCGCAGCTTGGCAGCGCGCTTCGTTCGGGACGAAGAGGTCGTGGGTTCAAATCCCGCCACCCCGACGCTGTAGTACCAGGTCAGGGCCGGTTTCCCCTCGTGGGAGACCGGCCCTGACTGCGTTGTATCCGGGTGTGGGGTGTCAGCTGGGTGTGATCTTGATCCGGTGTTTCACGCGGTGGCGGCGCGCTGCTGCAACAGCCGGTCCAGGACGGGCACCGAGGAGCGCGGGGCGAGCAGGAGCCGCGCGTCCAGCGCTTCCTCCCATACCTCGGTGAGCTGGTCCATGAGCGTGGCCCGCATGGTGTCCGTGACGTGGCTGTACCGCGCGCCCATCGATCCGTCCTCGTGGCCCATCCGCTCGTCCATCAGGACCTTGGGGGTACCGAGTTCCTCCATGAGCGTGCGGTGCCCGTGCCTGAGCCCGTGCCGGGTCAGGCGGTCCTTGATGGGCACCCAGCACGCTTCGGCCCGCCCGGACGCGCCCCGCCCCCGCACAGGGACGCCTGGCCAGGGTTCGCCCGTGACCGGGACGGGGTGCGTGGGGGCCGGCGCCTTGGGCGGGTACCAGCCGGTGGCGGCCGGGGTGAAGATCCATTGCGCGTGGCCGGACCGCCTCCAGTGTGCGGCCTCCCTGGACGGGCCGGCCTGCCGAACGAATCCGACCTCGGCGACCGCCTTCTCCACCCGGGCCCGGGTCGCCGGCTTCACCATGTCCGGGCGGTTGAGGACGTTGGACACAGTGCCGGTGGACACCCCGGCAAGCTCGGCGACCTGTCGCAGGGTGGGCCCCGGGGCGCGGGTGCCTCCGGTGCCCCGGCCGCTGTAGACGTACGTGAAGCCGTGGCAGGTGCATGGGGTGGGCTGTGTGCGGGCGACGTGGTCGCCGACCAGGCGGGACAGGAACGCCGGGGAGTCGATGACGCGGTAGCTGTCGTCCTTGGGCGGGCAGCGCGACAGCTCCCCCGTGTCCAGCTCGTACAGCTGCCACTCCACGGCGAAGGAGCGGGCGTCGGCGCGGGCGAACTGCGTCTCCAGCCCGACCAGCTCACCCCAGCGCATGCCGGTGTACGTCTTGTGGATGTGGGCCACGAACTCGTCGTCCCGGCCGGACAGCAGGGAGGCGCGTTCTGCGATGAGCAGGGAGCCGAGCATGGTGGTGATCTGCTTCTCCGGGCCGCGGCTCCGGCCGCGGCCGTGCCGGCGACCTCGGCCGCGCCGGCGCTCTGCCGTGTTCTTCTCGGCGTGCCCTGCGTCCACGGCATCGGCGAGGAGTCGGTGAAGGAGGGAGCGGTAGGTGCGAACACTGCTCGCGGCGAACTGCTGGAGCTGCTCCTTCTCCCACTCGTTGACCATGGCCTCGGTGATCTCCCGGATCGGCTTGTCGCCGAACGCCGGTAACAGGTGGGCCAGGGACCGGGGGTAGTTCTGCATGGTGGAGTCCGCAAGGGCGAGGGCGTCCATCTGCTCCTGGGCGAACTTCGCGAAAGTCACCTGGGCGGAGGCGGCGGCCTGCTCCGGGGCGACCCAACGGCCCTTCTTCGCGGCCTCGAACGCCTCCACCTCGGCCTTCTCGGCGGCTTTCTGTGCCGTGGTCTTCGTGGGGTAGCGGACGGCCCGGCCGTCCTGGTCCACGACGTAGCCTTGTGCCTTGCGGTCCGGGCGCTGGTAGCAGGCCCGGTAGTAGGTCTTGCCTCGGGCGAGACGTTTCTCTGCGTACGCCACTTTCAGCCTCTTCTCACGAAGGCGTCGATTACCTCGCGGGCGGAGTAACTCCCCTGCCTGAGGGCCTCGGTGATCGCCTCTTCTTCCTGGGCCGTGAAGCGGTCGGCGTTCAGGAGGAGCAGGGTGTCGTGTTGATCGTGGTCGATCCAGGCAACGACGCCCTGAGGGGCTCCTGATACGCGGCGCGCGCGACGGCAAGGCTCTGACGCCATTCGTACTCCCAGCCGAAAACGGGTGGGTCGTCACCCCATCGGCACATTTAACCCCCGCGCAACAAAGGGAAGTCAGGAGTTCCTCACAAGTAAGGCAAAAACACCCGCCAGTGGGCCAGTCCGCTTGCGTGTTTGATTAGCCCTCAGCCCTCAGCCCTCGGTCGTGACGTCGATCTTGAGTGACCGGAGGGCGGCGAGCAGGTCCTCATCGGACGTACCGTCCTCGCCCCGGATGACGATGGTCGCCCGCACCTTGCCGGTCGGTGTCGTCACTTCGGCGATGCGCGAGTCCAGGAGTGGGCCCTCCCGTAGTGACTGCTGCACGAGCACCGACAGGTCCGAGGCCGGCGGCTCCGGGGGCCTCTCGGCCGCGGCCGGGTGTGCCCGCTCGTCGCGGAGGGCGGGGCTGTCGCCGTTGAGCACCAGCTCGATGGACTGATCCGTCCAGCCGACGAGGCGCGCGTACGCGATGACCGTGGGGGTCACTCTCGCGATGGCACCCCGCTCGATGTTGTGGAGCGCACCGCGCTTCACTCCGATCGACTCCGCGACGTCTTGCTGCTCCAGGCCACATGCGGCCCGCGCCGCCCTCAGCGTGTCGCCGAGGCGGACCCAGTCTCTGCTCATGGACCCAATGATGCCGCACATCCATGCAACAGCGGGGGCGCGCGAGCAGCGCAAATGGGCGCACACGTTGGGGGCGGTGTCTCAAAAGTGTGCATCCAGCGGGCGCGGCCAGATGGGTGAATGTTCATTAATCGCACGCAGAAGTACCTGAGACGTCTTGCAAGCGTGCCCAGTGCATGTCTAGTCTCTGAACGTGACACCGAACGGCACGGCAATCAAGGCCCTGCGGCAGGTCCGTTCTCTGAGCCTGCGAGGCCTGGCGCATATGGCGCAAACCTCCGCCGGACAGCTCTCCCGCATCGAAACGGGGAAAGCCGGCGCGGGCGAGGAGCTGCTCCATCGCCTTGCGGAGGCCCTTGGCGTGTCCGTGGACGACATCAAGCGAGGAGATGCCATGTCGACCAAGGAAGTGGTCCCCGTCCGGCCCGACGAGGACGACGATCCGCCGTCCCTTGTGGAGCCTCCGACCTGGGCGGCCGGGGAAGAGGTGCCCCCGGGCGTGGCCACCACCGAGCCGCTGACGCGGTCCAGGACCGTGACGCGGCGGAGGGTGCCGTACCCCGGCACCCCGGAAGGCGCCTTCTTCCACTACACCCCGGAGGAAGCGAGCT
Source organism: Streptomyces sp. H27-H5 (assembly GCF_026627505.1). Lineage (GTDB taxonomy): Bacteria > Actinomycetota > Actinomycetes > Streptomycetales > Streptomycetaceae > Streptomyces. Next base: position 20,235 of record NZ_JAPNLK010000019.1, read on the forward strand.
GGTTCCTGCCGTGGTCCGCGCTCCAGCTCAAGCGCAAGGCGTACGCGAGGGAGATCCCTTTCAACGAAGGCGGGGCCCGGGTGACCTACACCGGCCGGGACATCTGCGAGATCAGCCTCATGACGGCCGTACGCCCGCTGGCCGAGACGGTCCAGCAGCGCGCCTCCTGATCGACGCCGCCGGGGGACGACGGGCCATGCCCGGCCTTGATCGCCGCCCCCAGCGTCGCCGGAACCTCAACCCCTAGCGAATCGAGGAACCGTGAGCACGAAGCCTAGTGCCACGCACAACCCGCGTAAGTGCCCCAGGTGTGCGCCCCTGCGCCACCCGTCGAACCTCAAGGTCCGCCGGGCCCTGGCCTCTGCCCTGATCCGTCCGCGCACGTCGACGGACAACGAGGCGAGCGCATGAGCAACTTCGTACTGGCCCTGATGATCACCCTCGGCATGACCGTGCCGGTGTCCGTGATCCTGGCGCGTGTCGACGCGGCGGACCTGGAAGCCGAGGGCGCGGGGAGCCCCGAGCGTCACGAGCGCACGGAGAGCACCGAGCACGAGGGCTTCAACTGCCGTCACTGCGCCGATCTCGCCATCCCGCCCGGCCTTGTCGGTCGTGTGTACGTGCCCCGGCAGCGGGGTGAGCAGGCGTGAAGTCGCGCAGCATCTACAGGTCGAAGCCGGATCACGTCGCCGCTGCCGCCGAGGCGCGCGCGCAGCGGGGTGTGTGGGTCCCTGCCGCCCTGTACCCGGCCCGGGAGTCCGCTGCCGGCGCCGCGAAGCGCGTGCGTCGCGCCGAGGGACTCCGGGCGTACGGCCCTGCCGGCGCGTTCGAGGCCTACGTCGCCTCCCACGCGGACGGGTGGGCGCTGTGGGTGCGGTGGGTCGCCGGCGACGAGCCGGTGCCCGCCCTCCCCGACGCCATGACGGTGCGGGTCACCTCCCGTGGCGACGGCCCGGGTTACTCCGGGGTCGGCATCATCACGGTGACCGTGGCCGCCCGCTGCCCGCAGTGTGGCGGGCCCCGGGGCTGGGACACCGTGGCCCCGATCCGCTTCCCCGAGGACGGGGAGTGGTACACGGCCGATAAGTGGACCAACCCCTGCGGCCACATGGACCTTTACGCGTCCGTGCTGCGGGAGGCCCGGACTCGTCCGGTGCCTCAGCCGGTCGCGGAGCGGCCCCCGGCGGCCCTGCCGATCGCGGCACCGCCGGCCCCGGGCAGTCCGGCCGGGATTGTCCTGGCCGCGGCCGAGGAGCGGCGGGGGATGCACGCCGCCCAGGCCGCCCGCCTCCTGCACGACCTCGGGATGCCCGAGGCGGCCGAGGTGATCCGTACGGAGATGGCGGCGCGCAAGGGCCACATGTCCGCGAAGGCCGCCGCTCACTACCTCCACGCCGGGGGTGCCCGGTGAGTAGCAGCAACGCCGTTACCGACGTCGCTCGGGAGCGTGTGGCCTCCTCCGACCAGCCGGCGCGTTTCCTCCGGCTGGTCGGGGGCCTGGTGGACGACATCACCCGTCACGGCCTGAACGACCGGGCCACCGCCGGATGGACGGCCGCCGACCCGGTACTCCTGGCCGGCGTGCGCCGCCTCCGCGCTCTGCACCACCCCAGTTCCTGCCGGTGTGACGCATGCAAGGCCGCCGTCCACCGTGCCGTCCGGAAGGACTCTCGATGACCGTCATGATCACGCCCCCGCTGTTCGATCTGGCCATGCCGATCCAGCCTCGTACCGACGCTCCGACCGCCCGCCTGCTGCTCCCGTCCTCCGCGACCGAGGAGGAGTGGCACGCGGTACGCCGGTCCGGGATCGGCGGGTCCGACGTCGCGGCGATCCTCGGCTTGGACAAGTACAGGGGGCCGCGGCACGTCTTCGAGGCCAAGCACGGCCGGGACACCGACGGCGACAACGAGGCGATGGAGTTCGGCCGGGAGCTGGAGGACGTCATCGCGCGGACCTTCTCCCGTCGCTCCGGCATCGCGATCAGCACCCCGCCCGGCACCCTCGTTCACACCGAGCGGGCGTGGATGCTCGCCAACGTCGACCGGTACGCGCTGGACGCCGGCGGTGCCGTCGTCGCCCCGGTCGAGTGCAAGAACCGCAGCGAATATCAGGCGGACGACTGGGAGGACGGCGTACCCGACTCCCCGGCGATCCAGGCCCATTGGTACATGGCCGTGGGCGGGTGGGACTACGCCTGGGTCGTCGCGCTCATCGGCGGTAACCGGTTGAAGTACCACCGGCTGGAGCGGGATGAGGAGCTGATCGGCTACCTGACGGAGCACTGCGGCTCCTGGTATCAGAGGCACATCGTGGAGGGGTTCCCGCCGCCGGCTGATGGCCTGGAGGCCACGAAGGAACTCCTCGGCCGCCTGTGGACCGCGAAGGCCGACGACATCGTGAGCGTCGATCCCGACCTGGCCCGCGACCTGCGCGCCCGGCGTGGCGACCTCAGGGCCCAGATCAAGGCCCTTGAGACCGCGCTCACCGAGGTCGAGAACGAGATGCGCTTGGTCAACGGGCCTGCTGAGGTCGCGAAGTGCGGGAACTCGGTGGCCTGGTCCTGGAAGCAGAACGGGACTTTCCCGGCGAAGCGCTTCCGGGAGGCACACCCCGAACTGGCCGCCGAGCTGACCCGGCTGGTCGAGGAGCTGGACGTCGACCAGCTCAAGGAGAAGCACCCCGACCTGTACGCCTCGTTCCGGGCCCGCGTGCTGCGCGTGCCCACGAAGGAGCTGTGACCATGACAAGTCTCAAGGACCGCGTGAAGGCGGCCACGGACCGGGGCACCAGCGTGAGCGGCCCGGCCCTGGAGGACGTCCGGCACGACCGGGCGGCGGACGGCCAGGAGGAGACCCCGGCCGGGCACGAGCCGGACACCTCCGAGGGTGACATGAAGTGGCTCCGCCGGTACGAGGAGCACATCCGGGAGGCCCTGCCCGCGCACATGGAGCTGGCCCCTTTCCTGGGCGCCGTCCGGTCGGCGTTGCCGTCGGTCGCGCGGTGCTCGCCAGCCAGCAAGCTCCAGGCCATCCTGACGGCGGCCCGGTTCGGTCTGGCGCCGGACGGCAAGCTGGCCGTATTCCGGGGTGACGGCCCGCAGGCCACGTTCATCCCGACCTACCGGGGCTACATCCACCAGATGGACCGGCCCGATGTCGACGTGATCGTGGGCTTCATCTACGCCAACGAGGAATGGTCCTACGAGCCGTCCGCGCCGTTCCCGCTGGATTTCACGCACAAGGCGCGGCCGGACCTGTCGGAGGAGCAGCGGGGGGCGCCGATCCTCGCGTACGCCTTCGCCCGTAAGCGGGGCGGTAGCCGGTCCACGGTGATCCTCCTCAACCGGGAGGACGCCGAGGAGATCCGCGATCAGTACAGCGTCGCGTACCAGCGTGCCGAGGAGTCCGGGAAGCGTGACAGCTTCTGGCACACGCACTTTCTGGACATGTGGCTCAAGTCCTCGATCCGGCGTCTGGCGAAGTACGTGAAGACGACGCCGGGGGCGCGTGCGCTGGATGAGGTCGAGGACGCCGGGGAGGCCGGGCAGGTTCAGATCCTCCTGGCCCCCGGCCCGGAGGACGCCGGCCTCGTGACGGACGCCGAGCGGGCGCACCGTGCGGCCGAGGCCACCCAGGACCCGGCCCGGCCGGGGTCGGTGGCCCTGCCCGTCAAGGGCCGGTCCGGCCGGTCGAAGCCGAAGAGGCGGCGCGGCGGACCTCGCTGATTGACCCTCCCCGCCCCCGCTGGGGGCGGGGGTACGGCGTCGCCTCGGCGGTCCCCTTTGCGGGTCGTCGGGGCGGCGCCGGTCTCATCCCCCCACCGGAAGGTGAGTACGGCATGACTTGGCACCGGAAGCCCCTGTGTGGCTTCGACATCGAGAGTACGGGCGTGGACCCGGAGACGGACCGGATCGTGACGGTGTGCGTCGTGCGCTACGGCGGCGGGGCGGTCACTGTCGGCCGGTCCTGGCTGGCTGACCCCGGGGTGGAGATCCCGGAGGGGGCGACGGGCATTCACGGCGTGACGACGGCCCACGCCCGGGAGGTTGGCCGGCCGGCCGCGGCGGTGGTCGAGGAGGTGACCACGGCGCTCGCCGACGCGGTGACCGGCGGCCTTCCGATCGTGGCTATGAACGCGCAGTTCGACCTGACGATGTTGGACCGTGAGGCGCGCCGTCACGGCGTCGTCCCGTTGATGGACCGGGTGTCGCCCTACGTGCTGGACCCTCGTGTCCTGGACAGGAAGGTGGACAGGTACCGCAAGGGCGGGCGGACCTTGACGGACCTGTGTGGGCACTACGTGGTCCAGCTCGACAACGCGCACGACGCCCAGGCCGACGCCATCGCCGCATGCGCCGTGACGTGGAAGATCGCCAACCGGTACCGGGCGTTGCAGCGGTCGGAGTTGGGTGAGCTGCACGGCGCACAGATCGAGTGGGCGCGCGAGCAGAACGCTGGCCTTCGGGACTACTTCGCCCGGACGGAGGGCAAGGAGGCGTGGGCTGCCGGGGTGCGCCTGGAGTGGCCCCTGATTCCCGCGTGGACCGCGTCGTGAGGCGGCCCCTCGTCCGCTGGTGGCGGCGCCTTGTCGGCCCTCGCCTCGCCGTGGTCGGTCGGGTCGGGTCTCTGGCCCTGACGCCGGCACTCGCGGCCCACCTCCTCGACCAGGCCGACGCCTGTGACTTCTTCCCCTGTCCCGCCGAGCGGCGGCCCCGACCTCACGCGGTCCACGCGGACGGGTCCCGGGACTGCTGGACCTGCGGGCACACCACGACTGTTGGAGACGACCGATCATGACTGAGACCCTCACCCCGGAGTGCGTGAAACCGGAACCGCGGCTGTGCCCGGAGTGCTCGTGCTGCTCCATGGCCTTGTGTGAGAGGGGGCGTGCCACCCTCCAGCGGTGCGAGGACCACACCCCGAAGACGTCCCGGGGGCTCGTGGCGAAGTGCCCGTGCACGGGGTCCTGGCAGGCGGCCCGGTACTGGGCGACGATGCACGCCACCACCGAGCCCCTCGCCCCTCGGGTGGAGGCGGTGCTCCGCGCCGTCGCGGCCGGTACGGCGTCGCACGACATGGCCGAGCAGGTCCACCAGTTGATGGACTTCCGGTACGTGGTGTTCCAGGAGTCCCGGCCGCGGCTGACCCGTCCGGGGGCCTGGTACCTGGAGGGGCGGGACCAGCCTCGCTACCGGACGCCGGTGCACGTGGAGATGGTGGACGCCGCAGCCCGGTCCGCGCGGGTAATCGTGGTCGCCTGGAGTCTCACGGACGGGGTGGACGTCCTCCTGGATCAGCTTGTCGTGGAGACCGGTCTCCAGCCGGCTGAACTCGTGGGCCGGCACCTGGAGGCCGAGGCGAACTGTGCTGTTGCCCGTGCCGCTGCTGACCTGGTGCTTACGCGGGTCACGGTGGCGCCGCCGCTGCCGCCCCAGTGGGTCGCTCCCGCCGCGGCCGGTCCGGTCGAGGAACCGGTCCCCGTGGTCGAGGAAGCCGCCCCGGCCCCGGCCGTCGACCAGGTGCCGGCCGTCGACCAGGCCCCGCCCGTTGTCCCGGTCCAGGCCGTCTACCGGGTCCCGGCCGTCGAGGAGCCGGCGCCCGTCCCGGCCCCTGCGGTCGAGGAGCCGGCCCCGATCGTGTGGGTTCAGGTCCCCGCCCCCGTGGTGGAGGCGCCGGCCCTGGTGGTCGAGACGGCGGTGCCGCTGGTGGTCCCGCTGGGCGCCATGGTGTTCCAGACGCCGGCCGCCGGGGTCGAGGACCAGTCCGTGCCCGCCGTCGAGGCGGGGCGCGTGGACGACGCCCCGACCGGCGGTGACGCGTGATGGGCGACGTCCCTCTCTTCGACCTGTCCGGCGTGGAGGTGGTCCCGGCCGCCGTCGCGGTCCTGGAGGCCGTCCCCTTCGAGGAGCAGGCGGCCGCGTCGACTCCCGTGCTCGTGTTCGCCGTTCGCGGGCTGCCCGGCCCCCAGGGCAGTAAGCGCCACGTCGGCAACGGTCGGATGATCGAGTCCTCGAAGAAGGTCAAGCCGTGGCGCGCGGACGTGGTGGCGGCGGCGGTCGAGGCACGTGAGGCGGTCGCCGGCTTCATCAAGCTGGACGGGCCGTTGCGCGTGGACATGGTGTTCTGCCTGGACCGGCCGAAGGGGCACATGGGGACCGGCCGGAACGCCGGCCTCGTCCGCCCTTCGGCGCCCCTGCGCCCGCACGTCAAGCCGGACCTGTCGAAGTTGGTCCGGGCGACCGAGGACGCCCTGACGACCGCCGGTGTGTACGGGGATGACGCGCTGATCGTGGACTTCGGTCGGGTCGGGAAGTGGTACACGAGCGATCACGGTCGGGTGCCGGACGTCCTGGACTCCCCCGGCTGCCTGATCCGCCTGTGGCGCGTCGAGCCCGTGCCGGAGCAGCGGCAGGAGGCCGGGCCCTGCGATGTGGCTGCTTGAGCTGCTGGTGGGCGTCGCGGCCGTGGTGGAGGCCCTCCTGGTCTCGGCCCCCTGGTGGGGCCCGGTCCTCGCCGCCGTCGGGGCGGTCGCCCTGTGGCGGCACCTCCGGCCCCCCGCCCCGCCCCGGACACAAGGGCGGACACCCCGGCGGACAGTCCGGCGGACACGGCGGACAGGTGTCCTCACCGCTGCCCGCCGGGGGGCGGGCACCTGTCCGCCCCTGGACACGCCATCACACCTGACCTGCGCGGACACGTGCCCGGACAGGTCCGAGGACACCTGTCCGGGGCTGTCCGGACACGAGGAGAGAGGAGCCCGCTGATGCCCCGTCCCGGTCGCTACTGGCCCGACACCCGCCACGCGCCCAACCCCCGCCCGCCGCACTGGGATCAAGACGCGGCATGCCGCCTCGGCAACCCGTTGGTGTTCTTCCCCGAGGGCGAGAAGGACGCCGTCCTGGAGGACACCGCCGAGGCCAAGCGGATCTGCCGTACCTGCCCGGTCATCCATCCGTGCCTGGTCGAGGCGCTGGAGCGCGGCGAGCAGTGGGGGGTGTGGGGCGGTCTGGACGAGGGGGAGCGGGAGCGGCTGCTCCTGCGTCGTCGGGCCCAGGAGTCGACGGACGTCGAGGAGGCGGCCGATGTCGGGGCGCCGGCCGCAGCAGCAGCTTGACCCGCCCCCCGACCGGGGTCCTGAACTGGAGGGACGGCCGGCACTGGTCCGAGCGCGAATTGCCGTGCCGGTACTGCGGCCGGCCGACCAACCTCCGGGACTCCGCCCGTCACCCCGCGCACAAGTTGTGCGCCGAGGCGGCGATCCGGCAGCAGATCGCCGACCAGGCCGAGGCGTACGAGAACGAACGACTCACCGATCGAGAGGAACACCCATGAGCACCATCTCCGCCGCCCGCCCGTTGAGCCGGTACCGGTCTCGACTGTCCGGGGAGAAGCGCGCCGAACTGCGGGCGGACATTGCCCAGGCCTACCGGGACGGCGCCTCGATCCGGGCGGTGGCTCTCGCGGGGGACCTGTCGTACGGCACCGCCCGGAAGATGCTCCTGGAGGCGGACGTCAAGCTCCGGGGCCGGGGCGGGGCGCGTTCCGCCGCCCGCGCTGCCACCGTGGCGGGCCAGTGAACGCGGGACGAGAGCGGATCGTCCAGGCCGTCACCGGCGCGATCATCGTGGCCGTCACGGTCGCGCTGCTCTTCCTCGTCCTGGACGCCTGCACGGCCGCCGGCGACGAGGACGAGGACGGACCGTGCGGACTGTCCGCGCTGTCCGCCGCCGCCCGCCCGGCCTCACCGCCGCGTCCGGCGGCGCCGGCCGTCAAGGCCCCGTCCCTGGACAAGGCGCCGACCCTCCCGAAGGTCCCGGCCGTCAAGGCACCGGCCGCGGCAGGCCCCACCGCCGCCGCCCCGGTCCTCGAAGCGCCGGCCGTGCAACAGCCCCACACCCCCACCCCCAGCAAGAGCAAGAAGACCGGGCACCGCGACTTCGACCTCTGCGACGACTGACCCACCTCCGGCCCGGGGCCCACCAGCCCCGGGCCCCACCCCCCACGCCCGCGCCCTCGCCCGCGCCCGACCGTACGGAGCCCTCGTGCCCATCGACCCCGCCACCCTGCCGCGCCTCTTCCACGGGGGCGCCGCCGGCCTCCAGTTGGGCGACCTCATCGAGCCCGGCCACAACCGGACCGTGGACGGGTGCCCGACATGCGCCGCGCGCGAGCAGGGCAAGCGCCATCTGGCCTCCGGGCAGAGCAGCCTGGAGCCGCCGACCGGCCGGCCGGACCGCGTGTACGTCACCTCGGACCGGGGGTACGCCCGCTTCTACTCGTCCCTCGCCGCCGGGGACCTGTACGTCGTGGAGCTCGTCGGCGACGTCGAGCGGTCCACCGAGGACTACTTCCCGACCTGGTGCGCGCCGGCGGCCCGGGTCACGTCCGTCTTCACCCGGGCCGTGGTGCGCTCCCCGGAGGAACGGGCACGCCTGGACCAACGGTGGAGGTTGCTGGAGGAGGCCGTCTACCGGGACCGGCAGGCCGAGGCCTACGCCGCGATGATCGCGCACGCCGAAGAGACCGCCCCGGGTGGGGACGGCCTCGCGTGAGCCGTGGATCAGCTGGCCTGCTGCTCCTCGACCGGCGTCCGTCCGCGAAGGGCGGCCACGGTGCGCCGGTCTTCCAGGGCTTGGCGGTAGAAGCCCTCAGACACAAGGACGGCCTGCGTCTTCTCGCGGCGCGTGAGCAGGATGCGTTCCCCGACAAGGCGGACGCGAGCAATGACCTCAGTGAGATTCGCACGGGCGTCGGAAACGCCAACTTGGACTTCCTGCGACTGACTCATAGATCGAGCGTACATGACGACCCGCCGAACGTGCATGTCCGACGGGAACGCGCACATGGCATTGCGTCGTGTTGTACAGTTCGAGCCGAGAGTCAAGATCGCCAACGGCGGCGCATGCCTCAGTCCACCGGCTCCTGACTCTCCCCCCACCCATGCCCCAGTAGAGAGACGAGGCGCCCGTGACGCACACGCACTCACGCCTCACCGTCGGGGGGTCCCGTTGAAGGCGTACGACCGGGCCCGTGGCATCGCCGCCGTGGTCGCCGCTGCCCGCGCTGCCGACCCCAACCCGGACGACCCGTTCGAGCTGGAGGCCCTGGACGAGCTGCCGTTCGTCCAGATCCCCCACTGGGTCCCCCTGGCTATTGCAGCCCTCGATGGACCCCGGCCAGCAACGAAGGCCAGCGCCATCGCGCTCTACAACTTCCTGGCCATGCACCTGTCCATGAGCCGTGACGACCGGTACGTCTGGCCGACGAGAGACACCCTGGCCGCGCTCATGGGGTACTCCCGCGCCGACAAGATCAGCCCGTTCGCGAACCTGTTGATCGAGGTGGAGGCGCTGGTCGTGATCAAGGTCCCCAACGGGACCGGTCCCGAGCAGCGGAACGTCTACCGGCTCCGGCGCAACCCGCCTCCAGGATTCACGGGGCACCTCCTCATGTCGCAGATCTACTCCACGGCGGAGGGGCTGACGGAGGCCGCTGCCGGCGTTATCGCAGGTGGCGCCGTGTGCCCTCAATCGGGGGTAGGCGTGGAACCCGAATCCGGGTCAGTAACAACAACAACTCCTAACAAGAACAAGGAACAACAAACCCCAGCGCCTTCGGCGCGTAGCGCTGGTGACGTCCGTAGGACTAGTGCAGGTAGTAGCGCGCGCGACGAGTCGAGCAGCGGCTACGCCGCGTCGGACCCGACTGGTCCTGTTGCTGATGTGGTTGGTGAGGAACCGGCAGGCGGGGGCGTGCGGGGTCGGCAGCGGTCGGGTGGGGTGGGAGCCTCGATTCCGGCGCAGCGACCGGCAGGCGGGAAGCAGGCGCCGGCAGGGGGCACGGGTGCCCGGAAGCCGAGCCCGTTCCCGCCGGAGCTCCGGGAAGCGATCTACGCCACCGAGCGCCTGTTGCCGCCCGAGCTGCGCGCCGTCCTGGCCGTGAAGTTCCCGTACGGGCACCTCCCGAACGCGAACCGGCAGGTGATCGCGGAGTCGCTGATGCTCCGGTCGCCGGCGCAGTTGGGGGAGCGTGCCGCCCGCCGCTGGATCTCGTACGGGTACGACCGCGACCACCACGACGGTGGCCTCCGCTCGCCGCTGGGCGTGGTCGAGGAGCTGCTACGCCGGACCCCGTACTGCCCCGAGGACTGGTGCGAGGACGGGACCAACATCCACACCGGCGCCGTCTGTGAGGCGTGCGTGACCCGCGTCGAGCAGCGGCGCGCGGACCGGATCGCCGGCAAGCCGGTACCCCGGCATCGCCCGCCGCGGCTGTACCGCGACGTCGAGGAGTGCGTGGTGTGTGACCACCCGTTCCCCGACGACGTCCCCGACACGCGGGTGTGTTCCGACTGCCAGGTCGAGCTGGACCGGGGCGCCGCCCACATCAACGGCACCCCCGAGCCCGAGGCCCCGGCCGAGCCGGAGCCCGAGCACTGCAAGGCCGGCCCCAGCAGCGCGTACCGGGCCGCCCGCGCGGCCAAGGCCGCGAAGACCCCCGCCCCGTTCTAGGAGGAGACGACCGTGACCAACTTCCGCCCCCACCCGAAGGACGCCGAGATCCGGCAGCTCCTGGGCCAGGGCCTGACCAACGCCGAGATCCACCGGCGCCTGAACGTCGGGGCCAGCTCCGTTGCCCGTATCCGTGCCGCGGCCGGTATCCCGCCGGTGCCGCGCGCCAACTGGGCGTACCCCGCCCACCCGAAGGCGCACACCATTCGGGTGCTGCTGCACGAGGGGTACGGCAACGCGGAGATCGCCCGGCGTACCGGCGCCGACGTCGCCACCGTGGCCCGGGTCCGCGAGGAACGAGGCATCGGCCCGTCCACCATCCCGGCGACCACGACCCGTTGGAAGGGCGGTCACCCGAAGGACGCGGCGATCCGGGCCCTGCTCGCGGACCACTCCAGCGAGGAGATCGCCCGGCTCCTCCACGCCGACCCGGCCGCCGTCCGCCGGATCCGCGCCGAGGCCGGCATCACCTACGTGGCCCCGGTGTTCGCCACCGCGCTGGACAAGTGGAAGTCCCTCGTCCGCGAGGTCGACGGCGGCCACCTGGAATGGCTGGGGGAGCGCGGCGGACCCTCCAGGACGCCGGTCATGCGGTTCCGCGAACGGTCCGTCACCCCGGCCGGGATCGCCTTCACCCAGCGCACGGGCCGGGCACCAGTCGGCGCGGTCCGCGCCGAATGCGATTACCCCGGGTGCATGGCCCCGGCCCACGTGGACGACGCGCCCGGACGCATGCTCATCCGCTCCCAGATCCGCGCCCTGCGCGGCCTGCCCGCCCCGCCCGCCCACTGCCAGCAGGGCCACGACCAGGCCGTCCACGGCCGGTACGAGACCGCCGGCGCCCCGTACTGCCTGGCCTGCAAGCGCGACCAGAAGCGCGCTGCACGAGCCACCGGCTGACCCCCGACCCTGGAGACCACCTGATGACCATCTGGCCCGACATGAACCCGATCCCGGAGGGCTACTACGCCATCCCGGACCCGGACGACTCCACAACGATGACGTACTGGCGCCGCGCGATCACCCCGAAGACCAACGGCCTCAAGGCGTGGCCCGCGAAGGCGTGGTTCGGCCCCGCGATCCCCCTCCGCGCCGATGCCCCCGAGGACCGGGCGGAACGCGACCGCTTTGTCGCGGCCTGGTCCGAGAGCCGCCGCGTCTACATGACGAAGATCATCGACGCGATCCTCGCCGAGCTGGACGACGCCCGCCGCCGCTTCTCGACCTTCTCCATCCGCTGCTGGTCCTGCGGCCGGGCGCTCCGCGACGAGACGTCGAAGACGTACGGGATCGGCCCGGAGTGCAGGGCCGGCATGGACCCGGCAGTCCTGGCCCGGTTCTGCACTCCGGCAGTCGGACGCGCCCACGTTGCCCAGCTCGCCACGACCGAGGACGGCCCCCGATGACCGGCAGGTCCCTCCCGCGCGGCGCGTACACGGCCACCCCGTGCCGCGCCTGCCGCACCCCGAAGCCCTCCCGCATGTACCTGTGCCCCGCCTGCTGGGCCCAGCTCACCCCGGCAGCGGCCCGCGCCCTCAACCGCGTGGACAGCCACGCCCTGGCCCGACTCCGCCAACTCCACTCCCACATCGACAGCGGACTCCCGCTCGCAGAACTGGAGATCACCGAATGAGCGACACGTACGAGGTCCCGGCCCTCACCCGCGCCGAGGTCGGCGAACAGGACCGGGTCCAGCCGCGGCCGGCTGCCTGCCCGTCCTGCGTCCGGGGCACCCCCGTCGACCACTGGCCCTCGCCGCGCTGCGGCTCCTCGTTCCGCCGGGACGAGCAGGGCACCGAGCGCCTGTTCCGCACCCACTGCACCTGTGACGGCTGCTTCTGACCCGGACGCGGCCCGCCCATAAGAGGTGGGCGGGCCGCACCCGGAACCCTGCCACAACCCCACCCACAGCGGGCCCCGCGCCCGCAGACCTGGAGTACGCGATGACCCTCGAACACCGCCGCGCCGTCACCGAAGCCCTGGAAGCCGCCGGCTGGACCGGCACCGCCGGACGCCTCGGCCACCTGCTCAAGCACCCGTCCGGCGCCGTGTGGGAGATCACCACGGAGGCCGGCGGCTGTGACCTGGACGTGCCCGACGCCGCCACCGTCACCTTCTCCAGCAGGGTCCCGAACCCGGTGGTGATCGCCGCGTGCCTGGCCGCGGCAGGGCAGCTCGACCCCGCCCACGTCACCGACCTGGAAGAGCGGGCCGCCTGGCTGGCCTCTCTGGAGGCCGCCGGCCTGGACAACTGGCCCGGCGTCGACGTCGCCCGCGAGATCCACAACCGCACCTGACCTCCCGGCGGCCCGCCCCGCTCCCGGGCGGGCCGCCCCCGCACCCCTCGCGTAAAGGACCCCACCCCCTTGGACCTGACGCTCACCGTGCCGGCCCCGGCCGCCCTGGACGCCGCGCTCACCGCGCTCCGGGCCGCCAACGCCCACATCAGCACGGGCTGCAGCCGCTGCACCCCGGCCGCCCAGGTGCCGGACATGTGCCCCGAGGGCCAGTCCCTCGCCCTCGCCGCCGTCGACCTCCTCACCCTCTGACCCGGAAGGCCCACCGTGCCCACCACCCGTACGTTCACCCCCGCCGAACTCGCCGCCTACCAGGTGCCCCCGGACAGCCCCCAGGACGTCCAAGGGTCCGAGACCCTGCTGGCCGACGAGCACGTGCAGACCCTCAAGTACAGCCAGCAGCGGCGGGCCGTCTTCCTCGCCGACGACGGGCTGACGTACTCCGTCCTGTACGAGGCCCCCGTGGACGCCGGAAACTACGAGACCGGCCCCGGCCCCCACGCCCACGGCTGGGACGGCGACACCGTCACCGCGACCCGCGTCGTGTCCGTGCCCGTGGTCACCCAGCGGTGGCGGGTCCACGAGCCGGCCGTCCACGACGCCGCCGGACAGAGTGCCTTCCAGGAGCTGACCGAGGTCTACGAGGACGCAGGGTGCCGCACCAGCGCCGCCCGCCAGTGGGCCGCCGACCTGCTGACCAAGCACGCCCGCGAACTCGCCGCACAGCAGCGCGCGCACCTGCTGTCCGAGGGCTACGGCTTCGACTGCGCCTGTGACGGCTGCTCGGCCTGTCTGGCCCGGGACTTCATCGACCTCATCGACCCGGCCGCGAACGCTGCCACCGAGTACATCCGGCCGCCCCGCCAGGACGCCGACGCCGCCCGCCCGTTCCGCGACCTCGACGCCGCCCAGGTCCACTACACCGACAACCGCGCCCGCCGCATGGCAGAGGCCTACTGGCGCCTCGCGACCGGCAAGACCCGCACCGACTGGCTGGTCCTGGGCAAGGACCACCCGGACGCCCGCATCCGCGAGGGCCGGGACTGGCTCCGCGCGGCGGTCGCCGCCGGCCTCCTCCCCCTGATCGACCCGAGCACCGGCATGGCCATCACCACCGTGTCCCTGGACCTCAACCCCCGACACCACGCCTGACCACCCCCCGGCCGCCCCGCCCCCCGTGCGGGGCGGCCCCTACCGGAGGACCCGTTGATGCTCCGACTCGACACCGCCGCCCAGGCCCGCGCGTTCCTCGCCCTGTGCCTGGACCCCGGATCCGGCCGCGCTGGCCGGACCCTGCCCGAGCTGGTCGCCATCATGCCGCCGTGGCTCCAGGGCCAGGTCGACACCCACGCCCCGCACCTCGCCGACCTCCGCGCGGAAGCCGACCGCCTCAAGACGGCCGCCACCGCCGCACAGACCGCCTACGCCGAAGCCCTCGGCACCTGGATCACCGACACCGGCAAGGAGCCCCCCACCCCATGACCGCCCCCTACACCACCACCACCCAGGCCATCGCCAAGGGCGTCAGGGGCGACCGGGAGGGCGGCCTCACCGACCTCCAGCCGCTCATCTGCGAGTCCCCCCTCATGATGGTCGCCGTCCTGTCGGTGCTCGCCGAGGTCGCGTCCCTGCCCTCCCGCGAACACCACCCGGAACGCCACTTCTTCGGCCTGTCCGTCTCCGACATCCACACCGGAAAGCAGGGGTCCGCCGACGACCTGCCGCCCCCGATCCGGTTCGCCGCCCAGTTCCTCGCCGCCCAGGCCAACGGCGACCGGCCCGCCGCCTACGCCCTGTTCGACGCGTTCGCGGAACGCTGCCTCCGCGAGGAGAACGACGACCTCGGCGCGGCCACCGCCGCCCTGTACGACATGGCCGTCATCTCCACCCTGGAACTCGCCAAGCACGGCAACGGGGGACGGTCCAGGTGACCCGCCCCGCGCTCTGCCTCACCGCGCTCTACATCACCGCCTTCGGATGGGTCACGTACCTGGCCGCCCGCGCCCTCGACCACAACACCCCCGGCCAGGCCCTCGCGCTCTACGCCGCCGCCCTGCTCCTCCTCGCCGCGGCCGGCCGGGAGATCCTCCACAACGCCCGCGCCCAGGCCACCGCCATGCGCGACCGCCGACCCCGCCCCCACACCTTCCCCAGCGACACCGAAGCGATCATGCGCGCCGAGCTGGACTCCATGTGTGACTGCCACCTGTGGTGGACCACCCTCGGCAACTTCCACACCTGGGCCTGCCTCACCGCCGGCCCCGTCCACGACCACGAGGAGAGCTGACATGGGCTGGGGCTCCGCCGGACACCGCATCTTCGACCCCGTCGCCCGCGCACTCATCGCGGCCGGCACCCCCGCAGACCAGCGCGAGGACATCCTCGCCGACCTGATCGCCACCCTCCAGGAAGAGGACTGGGACACCGAACTGGACTCCCTCGACCACTTCCTCACCGACCCGCCCACCGTCCGGGCCTTCGCCCGCCACGGCATCACCAACCCGGCCGCGGCAGACACGACCCGCCTCCAGGCCCTGGCCGCCGTCGTCGTGGACACCGACCAGGGCGAGAGCCCGTTCGGGTGGAGCGAGAAAGACAACCCCCGGTGAACTTCCCGATCCTGCCCGCCCTCGCCCTGTCCGCCGCCGCCCTCACCGGCTACGCGGCCGGACGGACCAGGCCCGCCGCCCGGCTCCTGTCCTGCGCCCAGGACACCGTCACCAAAGAGGCCGGCACCTCCCCCGCCTTCTGGGCCGCCGCCCCCGTCATCCTCCTGGCCTGGATCACCGTGTGGACGCTCCACCCGCGCCGCTCCGCCGCCAACCGCCGCTCCTGGCACGAGGAACACCCCCCACCCCCGACCCCGGCCCGTGACCCGCACCGGCCCACCCGAGAAACGGACACCCCCACATGACGGACCACGAAACCGCCCTCCTGGACCGCCTGACCGAAGCCCTGCTCACCACCTGGCACGAGCGCGTCGAGCAGAACATCAACACCGACCCCGCCGGCCACTGCGCCGCCCTCGCCGCGGCTGTCCTCGGCCTCCTCCCGCCCACCCCGCCCCGCGCGGACGACCGGTTCCCCTCGTACACCGGCGAGGAGACCCCCTGCCCGAAGTGCGCCCACGACACGGCGATCACCCGCTACCGCCGGCGCGGCGAGCACAGCACCCAGGACCGCCAGACGTTCATGCCGTCCGTCAAGGGGGAGCGGCTGGAGCGGCAGTGCTGGCGCTGTGACTACTGCTGGGACGAAGCGGTCGCCCCGCCCACCGGCCCGGCCCCGCACGACGTCACCCCCGACACCCTGGCCCGCCTCCTGGAGGCATCCCACGCCGGGTGGGCCCTGGACCTGTCCCCCGCATGCGCCGAGCACATGGCCGGCGCCCTCCTGGCCGTACTCAACATCCGCCACCGCCACGACGCACCCCCGGCGGACGACCACCTCGAGGACGCGAAAACCACGGACCACCCCACCCCCCGCATCCTCCACGAAGGGACCCCCCAATGAGGCTCCACCCCAAGCCCCAGCCTCCCACCAGCGCGGACACCAGGCGGACACCCCCCGGCGCCCTGCCCTCCCCTGTCCGGCGGACACCCCGGACCCCGGACACCCCGGACACCGGCCGGACACCCCCGGACACGGACACCCCCCGGACACCGGACACCTCCCGGGCAAGGGCGGACACGGACACCGGACAGGGTGTCCGCATCGAGTACCGGGCACGCGTCCCCCGCCACCAGCTCGGCGCCGCCGTCGCGGAAGCCTTCGCCCACATCGCCCGCGAGACCAGGCAGCACAGCCCGGACACCGGCCGGACACCCCAGGCGGACACCCCGCCCCCTGCCCGCACCCCCGCCACCCGCCGCGCCCAGAGCGCCGCCGCCATCGCCGGCGCCTTCGACGTCCCCCAACGAACGGACCCCGCATGACCCCCATCACCGACACCCCCGCCCACACCGAGGCCCTCGCCATGCGCGTCCTCCTCGTTCGCCTCGTCACGCACCGCGACCTCACCGCCCATGAAGCCGCCCGCGCCGTCGACCAGGCCCTCCGAGGCGAAGTCGGCCCCCACACCCACCTCGTCACCCTCGAAGTCGCCCACCTCCTCACCGAGACCCTCACCCCCGCCCGCGCCGTGATCGAGGCCCTACGCCCCATCATCGAAACCGCCGCCCGCACCATGGCCGACCTCACCCGCGCCCTCGCCCACGCCGCCCACCGCCTCACCACCGGCAACCCCTGCGACCGCCCCGCCTGGGCCAGCCCCTACGGACCACCCCCCAAACGCCACAACTGATCACCACCACGGGCTACGCTCCCCACCGTGGGACAGCGCCCCAGTGCCCCGCCCGGCCCCCCGGGCGGGGCACACCCATATCCGGACACGCTCCGCGCACACCCTGTGACGCACCGCACACGCGTACCGCCCAGTACCGGACACTTCACCGCCCGGCACCCCGCCACCCTTGAGTCGGCCGGCGCCCCGCCGGCCCACCCCACCAGGAGAAGCCATGTCCCGCGCTGCCCGCTTCGCCGCCACATACGCCCTGCTCACCGGCGCCCACGAGGTCGCCGACTACATCATCCAGAGCGACACCGACGCCCAGACCAAGGGCAAGCCCGGCCGCGAAGGCGCCACCGCCTGCCTCCGCCACGTCTCCACCTACACGCTCACCCAGGCCGCGGCCCTCTACACCGCGAACCGCTACCTCGACCTACGCCTCCACCCCGCCCGCGCCGCCGCCGCACTCGCCCTCTCAGCCGCCACCCACTACGCCGCAGATCGCTGCGCCGGCCACTGGACCAACACCACCGACCAGGCCCCCACCCTCGTCCGCGCCGCCCACCGCATCGGTAAAACCGGATGGCTCACCAACGACCACCGCGCCGGCGCCCTCCTCGACCAGGCGTGGCACAAGGGCTGCATCACCCTCGCCGCGGCCATCGCCGCCCCCGGCCGCGACTGACCCACCCACCCCGGAACGCACACCAGCCCTCCACCGACATCCCGGTGGAGGGCTGGTGCTGTACTCTCCCGCGCACGGTTGGGCCCGTAGCGGCCGGGGGGACGTCCACGCCCCCCGGCCGTGGCCACCGTCAAGTCAGTCGAACAGGACTACGCCCGACCGCCGCCCGTAGGACTTCACCTCGCCCCGTAGGACGGCGTCGACCACGCTCCTCGGCGCGCCGTTGGCCGCTGCTACGCCGGCCATGATGCGCGCGCGGTGCATCGGTTCTTCACGGGCCCGGCGACGGCACTCGTCCCGATAGGCCGGGGTTCCAAGGGCGTTGTGAAGCGGAGCCTCGTCCTCGATCGCCGCCATCTCGGCGTGGTAGGCGTGAGCTCGCGAGCCCTGCCATTCATCAACCTGTTTGTAAGCACTTGTTTGGGGGTCTGGCCCAAGTTGTGTGAGACGGTGACGCTGAGTCACGCGAGGAGGACTCGTTTCCGGAGAAGCGGGAACCCAGCGCGGCCGAACATCTGCCGTTTGAGCATCTTGATCCGGTTGACTGTTCCTTCGACCGGGCCGGAATTCCAGTCAGTGGTCAGCCCGGCGGTCACCGCGTCGAAGTCGCCCTCCAGACCGGCTGCGAAGGTGCTGATCCCGGGCAGGCCCGACGTCGTCGCCGCAGTGATCCACTCGGGCAGGCGCAAGCCGTCGAGCGTCGTGAGCATCTCCGCGAACGAGCTGGTCAGCTCGGCGGCGGAGGCCAGTTCCGGGATGCGGTCGAGGACTGCCTTGCGATGGAGTTTGTCCTCCTCGGTCAGGGTAGCCGGGTGCCGGGTGAGCCAGCCGGTGACCTGCCGTACCGATGGTGGTGGCGGAGCCGGGGTGAAGCCTCCCCGCTGGGGAAGGTCGCGGCGGATCCAGTCGCAGACGATGGAGTAGTGGCCACGGAATCCCCGGGCGCGGATCTCCCGGAAGAGAGCGAGGACGGTCACTCGTCCACCGGTCTCGGCCCAGCGTGCGGCCAGGTAGGGCTTGAACGGATCGAGCTTGCTGGGAAGCTGCCGCTTGCGACCCTTGACCATGTTCTGCCAGGACGCGGCGCGGGCGTATCGCTGGACGGTGTGCCGGCCCCAGCCCAGATGCTCGGCAACGGCCCGCAGGCTCATGCCCTGGGCAAGGAGTTCGTGGACGAGAGCGTGGTGCATGCGGGCCCGCTCGGCGAACTTGCCGGTCGGCGCGTCCATTTCACCGTTCTGAACAGCAGTTTCTCCGCTCGGTGTTTCCCAGACCGGTTCCGGCTCGGGGGCAGGCTGTGGCAGGTCACGCAGGCCGGCACGGTGGGCAGCCACCGTCTTCTCGACAGCGGAGGCAAGGTTCTGCCAGAGGTGGAACCGGTCGGCGACCTGGAGGGCCTGCGGTGCGGCGGTGCTGGCCGCCTCGGCGTAGGCGCCGGCCCGGTCGCGGCAGATGACTTCGATCCCGGGGTGGGCTGCGAGCCAGGGGGCGAGGGTAGCGGCGTCGCGTTCGGGCAGGAGGTCGAGGACCTGGTGGGTCTCGGCGTCGATCACGACCGTTCCGTAGACGTGGCCGCGTCGCAGGGCGAAGTCATCGACGCCGACGGCGCGGGGCTTGGTCGGTGCCGGGTCGGGCAAGTCCATCACCCGCCGTAACAGCGTATTGCGGCTGGTCACGATGCCCAGATGCGCGGCGAGGCGTGCACCTGCCCGCCCGGCGAGCGCGAGCCCGACCTTGCTCATCGTGGAGCGCAGACGCTCGGTGGTCCGGCCATGGCGCCTGGTCAGCCCCGGTACCTGCTCGACGAACGTACGCCGCGGACAGGTCGAGGTCGCGCAGACGAACCGGCGGACTCTCAGCACCACCACACACGGCCGCCCACCACAGGCCAGATCCGTGGGGAAACGCTGGTAGGCAGCGTGGATCTGAGCCGACCAGTCCCCGCACGTCGGGCAGCAGGCACCGCTCGCGGTGCACCGTGCCTCGACACGTATCTCCTCGCCGTCTGTCTCGACGGACGTGATCACGATCATCGCGTTCGAGGGAAACAGCAGCTCTTGCACCGCAGAGAGATCTTCGCTCACGGCGACCGAATGTCGAGCACGTCGGCCATACGAGGAGCGAAATCCGGGCGACCTTCACGCCATCCCAAGCAAGATCAACGACTACAACGGGTAGCCGTCTCACACAACTTGGGCCAGACCCCAAAAGAACTCCGTATCCCGGTGCCGGCTCAAGTGCTTACAGACACATTCAACCCGCCGTACGGCCTGGGGCCGCCACGAGGCATCTCGATGGCGCTTGCAGCGTTCGGCCGGGACGTACGCCGAACCGATGTAGAGCAGCGCGCCGTCGGCGCCGTACAGCCGGTAGACCGCCGCGCGCCGCTCCTCGCTACGCGCCGGCGGGCCGTCCTGAATCTCTGTGGTCACGGGGCAGATCCTCCTGAGACGTCTTGGCCTTGAGGTCTGTCCGCTCCCCTTGACGCAGCGTCCGGTCTTCGAAGAACCGAAGCACGGCGGCCAGGTCCCAGAGCCGAAGCCGGCCGCGCTCGTACACCGGGCCCGGGAACCCAGCCTCCTTGGCGAGCTGTCTGATCCGGGCCGCGCCAACGCTCTTGAGCCCGGCCGCTTTCAGGTGGGCGGGCATCTCCGGGATGGACACCAATGTCGGCTGCTCCTCAACGCGTGGAGCCCCCTCGGGGGAGTCGGACATGACACCCATCCTTCCAACTTATTTGCGTTCACGCAAATTAGTCGCTAGTCTCTCAACATCAGCAGAAAGCCCCGGCTGATGTGGTCGCACACAGTAAGCCGGGGCTGCTGAAACGGGCGGTGCCCGGAGGTCGCACTCCGGGCACCGCCTTCAACCCCGGACGTGGTCGCACACGTACCGGGCCGCCAGACCTGCCACTAACAGGAGCTGACGCATGAACTGTACTGATCAGATTCCCGCGACGCCCCCGGCCCGCCCGGACGCGTTCGTAGCCGCCGTCCTGGTCGCCGTGGGGGAGCACTTCCGCACGGTGAACCCGGCCGACGCCGTGGCGACCGCGAACCTTCTGGTTCGCGTGACCGCCGAGGCGTACCACCTGGTGGAGCGGCGGGAGGCGCGGGACGCTCCGGCCCTCGCGCGGGTGGCGATGGCCGTCATGCCGGCGGCGTACGCCGGTATCTCGCGGGGTGAGTACGTGCTCCACATCCGGAACGTCGTCGTGGAGGCCGGCCACGACTGGCCGAGTGGCCCGAACGACCCGGCCATCCCCCGCATCACCGGGATCCCGGGTCCTCGTACGGAGCCGACGCCCGGTAAGAGGCCGTCCATCCCGACCCAGCCGGGGCCGGACAAGTCGGCGGCGCCGACCTGTTGCGGGCGCGCCATGCGCCGCGACGGCGGCCAGTGGGTGTGCGGGAAGTGCAAGGGCTACAACCAGACCGCCCGTGCCGCGCTCGTGCCCGCCGCGGCCGGGGAGGTGACGGTCTGATGGCATCCGAGACCGCCGCGCAGCTCCTCGCCGAGGCCCGGAAGACGTACGCGGCCGGCGCGCCCCAGCGGGACCCGCAGGCCATCGCCGCCGCCGAGGCGAAGGCCGCGAAGGCCGCCGTCGACGCGCGGAAGGCGAGGGTCTGATGACCGATAAGACCCCCGTGGACCAGGACGCGACCGCAACGGCGGCCGAGGTCTTGGAGCGCGCGCAGGCCGACCGGCAGGACTGGGCGGCCGACCGCCCGGGTCTGGGCGCCTCGACCACCCCCGCCAACGGCGGGAACCCGATCCGATGAAGTGGCTTCGAGGCGGCAACGACCGCCAGACCGCATCCACCACCTACAGCGGCCAGGAGTCTGCGACCGAGCGCAAGGCGCGCAAGGAGCAGGCGAAGACCCGCAAGCGGCGCGCCCAAGGCGTCGCCGAGGCCGCCCGCGCCGGTGAGGCGTGGGAGGTCGAGGAGCGCCGCCGCACCCGATAGCGGCGGCCCTCAGGCCGGCCCGCCCCCTACTTCCCCGGGGGGTGGGCCGGCCCATCCCCGTCTCGCGATGAGAGAGGCACCACCCCCATGGACCAGCCCGACCAGAAGCCGCGCGTTGACGGCGTGGAGTTCCGCAGGGTCACCTTGCAGCGCCTGGAGACGACCGAGATCGACGGCGTCCCCTCCACCCGCGTTGTGGAGTACGTCGGTTGGGAGCCGGTCCCGCCGCGTGACTGGGACGAGGTGGCCCTTCGCGGCGTCACCTGGGTCGCGGTCGGCTTCACCGTCGTGGCCATGGGCGGCGGAACGGCCAGCATCGGGGGCCTCCTCAAGCCGATGGTTCCCGCCGTCTTCGCCTATGGCATGGGCTCCTGCTTCGCCGTCGCCTGGCTGTTCTGCACGGCCATCGAGTGGCGCAACCGCACCGTGCCCGAGCGGGGCCGCCCCGCGAAGTTCGCCGGCTGGTTCTTCCTGCTCCTCAGCATGGCGGCCGTCCTCGCGTACGGGCACACGCTCAAGCAGCCATGGGCGGGAGGCTTCGGCGCGAGCATCGACCTCATCGCCAAGGGTTCGTGGTGGCTGCTCCTGCGCGAGTACGCCGTCCCGCTCGACGCGGGCGTCGCCCACTGGGTGCAGGAGCAGGAACAGAAGCTTGCCGGGCGTGCGCTCCTCTCCGCCCGGGTCCGGCGCCTGAACCGCCGTGCCGCGTACCAGCGGGCGGTCGGGGGAGCGGAGTACCAGGCAGCCGACGCGATCCTGTCGGGCACGGAAGCCGCGCGACACAGCCTGCCCACCCAGGCCGCGGCGCCGGTCGTTCAGACCTCGACCACCCCGGCCGCGGCCCCCGTCGCCCCGGTCGCGGCCGCGCCCGTCGTCCAGGTGTCGGCCCCGGCCGCGGCGCCGGCTGTCCCGGCCCCGGCTCCCGTGGTCCATACCCCGGCGCCCGCGCAGGTGTTGGCGACGCCGGTCCCTCCGGTCCCTGCCGTGACCGTCCAGACCTTCGAGCAGCCCGTCCCCGCCGCCCCGGCTCCGGCCGCCACGCCCGCCGCGGCCACCGCTCCCGTTCCGCCGGCGACCGCCCCCCAGAGCCCCGCGCTCCACGCCGTGGGCGGCCCCTTCAAGTCCGACACCATCCGCGCCGCCCTGGCCGCGCAACCCGACATCACCGATGAGGCCCTGATCCAGCTCGTGGTCGCCGCGCACGGCGAGGACCCGGCGAACAAGACGACCGTCCCCCGGACCCGCCGGCGGATCGAGGCCAAGCTCCGCGACAAGAAGGCGTCATGATCATCTACCCCTACCTCAACCTCGCCGCCGGCCTCGTCGGCCTCATGGCCGCACTGTGCGCCCGCACGGAACACATCCGCTTCCTGGGCGGCCTCATCGCCGCCCTCGCCCTCGTCGCCGCCCTCTGGGACTGGGGGTCCTGGTGAGCGACACCGAGGAGGAGACCACCGAGGAGCCGTTCCGCATCCGCGACGTCTTCCAGTTCCGTCGCCCCGAACCCGACCCGGCCGAGCACGAGGACGAGGACGGGGACGAGGAGGAGCCGGAACACGACGAGCCGGAGACCCCTCCCATGCCCGAGGCCCCCCCGCTCATCCCCGCCCAGGCCCCCGTCCCGGCCCCCCTCGTGGGCCGGGACGCCCGGCCGGACGGGCACCGCGTCCCGAACTGGTGGGAGGGGCCTCTCGACCTCGACGCCCTCACCGCCGTGGCCTCCCCCTCATGCCGGCACCCGAGGCCGTACACCTTCAAGATTCAGGAGACCGGCGAGGTCGTCCCCCACTGGTGCCCGGACTGCAAGACCGACCTGTTCCCCACCCCGGAGCCTGCCCCCACCCCCGCGCCCCCCTGGAACCACAGCCCCCAGGGCACGCCCCCTCCGGCCGGCTCCGGGTGCCTGCACCGCACCCCGCACGAGGTCCGGGCACAGCCCACCAACCAGCTCGTCGCTTTCTGGTGCGCGGACTGCCAGACCCAGCTCCCGGTCCCCGACGACTATGACGAGCTGGACGACGTCGCCGAGGAGGCCGACGGGGGAGAGGACGGCAAGGACGGCCAGCCCGCCGGCCAGGTCCCGGCCGCCGTCCGCCGCCGCTGGGGCCTGCGAGGCAACGGTGAGAAGAACTACCGGCGCCCCGTCTACGCCCGGGACTCGGACACCCCGAAGCAGTCCCTGTACGACTCGATCAAGGGCATGCCGCCCAAGACGCGGCACCTGCTCTACAACGGCAGCGCCCTCGGCGCCGGCCTCTACATCGGCGTCCCCCAGTTCTGGACCGCCGAGGTCGCCTTCCTGGTCGACACCTACCACTCCTGGACGACGTCCTACGTCGTCATCTGGTACGGCGTCGCCCTCGGGTGCTTCGTCTTCGACTACAAGGCGCGCCACTGGTTCCCCCTGTTCGCCTGGGCCGCGCGCGTACCGCTCGTCTCCATGATCATCGGCGTCCTCTACTACGGCACCCCGGGCACCTGACCACCCTCCTCCTCGACCGGAAGCAGCAGAGCAGCATGGACCTCCTCCCCACATTCGGCGCACCCGGGCTCGCCATCGGCCTGACCGGCTTCCTCTACTTCGGCACCGAGACCGGCGGAAAGGTCAAGCCCCTCGGGTGGTGGTGGACCCTCCTGTTGGCCCTCGTCGCCGGAGCCGCCTACAACGCCGCCGGCGTCCCGTTCACCTACGTGTCGGACTTCATCCAGATGCTCCTGGGCCTCTTCGGCGAAGTCGTCGCGAAGACCACCATGGCGGGCATCGGCCTGTTCCTGACCGGCTACATCCTGTACAAGAAGCTGTCGACACGAGAGGTCGCCGTTGTCGGCATCGTGTACTTCTACGTGGCGCAGGGCTCCGGAGGCGCGTTCTCGGTCCTCGCCGACAGGATCGCCAACCTCATGAACGGCCTCGCCGGATGAGCCCCGCCGCCCACCTCCGCGCCGTCCCCGACCCCGAGCCCGAGCCCGACGAGGCACCGGCGCCGGGGGACCGGCCCGTCCTGGTCCCCACCCTCGCCGACCTGTTCCCCGCAGAACCCCCAGGCCACAAGCCCGGAGAGTCCGACGACAACGACGTCCAGGACCACGATCCCGACGACGAGGAGCCGGGGGAGGAGGACGACGAGGACGAGGGCCTGGACGAGGAGGCGGGGGAGTTCGAGGACGCCGCGGCCGGCCGCTGCATGACCCTCCCCAACCTCCTCCCGTACGTCGACCCTCGCCCCCTGGCCGCCCTCGGCCCTCTCGCCGTGGAAGCCGGCCGGACCCTGGGCCCCCTTGCCGTCCAGGCCGGAAAGACCGCCGGCCCCCCGCTGTTCCGCGCCCTCGGCCAGGGCATCAGGAAGGCCGGCCGCATGATCGCCTGGTACTGCCGGGGCATCGGCGTGATCCTCGTCCTGATCACCGGATGGCTGTGCGGGCGCTTCGGGAAGGGGGGTCTGGGCGTCCGGTTCATCGGCGCCGCGTTCTGCGTGTTCTGCGTGGCCAAGCTCTGCCAGCAGTTCCCGGCGGCCCCCTACGTCACCATCGCGATCACGATCCTGATCTTCGCCATGGCCGCCGGCGGGCACATCCAGGTTCCGGATAGCAACCCCGCGAAGAAGGGCGAGGAGAAGGGCAAGGGAGTCAAGGAGAAGGACGCCAAGGTCCCCGCCCAGGGCAAGGCCGCCGCGGCCGACAAGACCCCCACGACACCCGCCCAGCCGGCCCCCGAGGTGTCCAAGGACCCGACCCCCGACACCCCCCGCTGGGCCGCCCGCCTGTTCCGCCGCCAGGCATCCTCCACCGACACCCCCACCGGCACCCCCGTCGGCGCCCCCGCCAACCTCCCGGCCGCGGCTCCCGCCGACCCCCCCGAGGACACCCCCGAACAGCTCCCCGAACCGGTCGAGGAGGAGGCCCCCGAGGCCCCCCGCGAGGACCCCCTGACCGCCCTCATCCGGAAGGCGATCGGGGGTGAGAACGGGGTGCACCTGGCGGTCCTCCGGCCCCTCATGCGGGAGGGCCTCCCCGCCCTCTCCCAGGCCACCGACAAAGAGCTCCGCGAGCACC
Organism: Streptomyces sp. H27-H5; assembly: GCF_026627505.1. Taxonomy (GTDB): domain Bacteria; phylum Actinomycetota; class Actinomycetes; order Streptomycetales; family Streptomycetaceae; genus Streptomyces. Next base: position 46,038 of record NZ_JAPNLK010000019.1, read on the forward strand.
TCCTCGCAGCGGGCTTCGACCCCACCCGTACCTTCCGCGCGCGGGGTGTCGCGGGGCGGTCCGGAGTGCACCGAACAGACCCCGCACTGACCCCCTCCCCGGGGGCCGCCCAGGAGGACTCTCCGGACCACTCTCCGCCCACTCTCCACCCCTCCCCACCTGCGAAGATCTCCGCACTCTCCACTCCTCTCCCCGCCCCCCGGAGAGCGGACGAAGAGAGCGGGACATGGACCCCGGAGGAGATCCAGCGGGGATTCCGGTGCGTCCCGGATCCCACCCGTGGACCGTCCGCGTCGAAGATCGAACAGTGGACCGGCCCTTGACACAGGGTGCCCGCCCGGCCCCGGGGTGTAGCAGTGGATCACGGAGGTACGCCATGATGGGGGTGATCTGATTCACGGGAGGGGACATGAGCCACGACAAGGACGCGCACCCGGGGCAGTGCTGCTGCTGCGCGCGGGCGAACGCCGAGCCGGAGCCGGCCCCGTTCCGCCTCGCCGACCTCGCCGACATCCCGCGCAACCAGTGGGTCGGCGGGGGAATCATGTTCGCCGTGATCTTCATCCTGATCCTGTACCGGCACGGGTAGACCTCCGACCCGCCCCCGAGCCGGGCCGGACACTCCCCCGAGGGCCGCACGTCTCCCCGCGTGCGGCCCTCGCCGCGTTCCCGTAGGGGTACGCTCCCCGGCGCACTGTGCGGGACCGAGAGGCGGAGACATGGCGGGTACGAGCGCGTTCGTGGCGGTACTCCTCGGCGGGTGCGGGGTGGCGGTCGTCACCGTCATCGCGCGAGCAAAGGTGGACATCGCCCGCATCCGGGCGCACTCCGGCACCCCGGAGCAGCCGCGGCGACCTTGACCCGAGACACGCCGAAGGGGCCGCGCATTCCACCGCGCGGCCCCTTCGCGTACCTCCGTCCGGTGGTCAGCCGCCCCGCACGGGCGGCACACCGGCGGCGCGCACGAGGCGTCCGACATGGTTCCGGTCGTAGGGGACGTGAGCGGAGATCACGCCGGGGGTGAGGGTGCGCTCCGCGTAGTGCCGGACGATGGCCTCCTGGAGCGGCGCGCGCGCGGCCTCGACCTTGGCCTCCGCGCGTGTGAACGCGGCCGTGAGCTTGTCCAGCTCGGCCAGAGCCGCCGCCTCGACCTGTTCGTCGTACTCCGGCGCCGGTCCCGCGTTCGGGCCCCGGAGCGGGGGGATTCCGGCGCCCTTCGCGAGGCGTCCGACGTGGTTTCGGTCGTAGGGGGTGTGGTCGGCCAGCTTGCCGGGGGGTGCGCTGCGCGCCCTGAGATGGCGCACGATGCCTTCGTGGAGGGCCTCGCGCGCCTCGTCCAGGCGAGTGGTGGCCTGGGTGAATGTGCGAGTCAGCCGGTCAAGCTCTGCCAGCGCGCTTTGTTCGGGGGTGTGGGTCGCCATGGGGGCAGTGTGCCACATCAGGTTGCAACGCGGTACCGCCGATCGCGCCCCAACATCCCCACCGAGTTGCAACTTGACGTTGCAACTGAGAGGTGCAACACTGTGCGTATTGGAAGGGCGCACAGCCCACCCCGCACCACGGAGGCATCCATGACCGAGACCACCGACTACCGGCCCGCCGACTTCAAGGACTTCGCCAAGGGCGACGGCATCCGCTTCCTGACCCGCGACACCGGCCGCACCGGCGCGGGCCTGTTCTGGCGAACCGGCACCGTCACCCAGGTCACGGACAAGACGGTCACGGTGACCTGCGACGGCAACCAGCTCGGCGCCACCGCCCGCATCCGGCGCGCGGACTGGGTCGGCCGCGCCCCCGAGCGCGCCGTCAAGGCGCCGGCCACCACCAAGCGGTACCGGCGCACCGAGAACGGCACCACCACCTACCTGACCCAGGCCGAGGGGGAGGCGGAGATCGAGCAACTCCGAGAGGCGTACAAGCGGGGAGAGATCCGGGAGCTGTTCAGCGGCAGCGCCGGCACCACGCACACCACCCTGACCGGCCTCCGGATCCACATGGACCTGGAGGACGCCCCGGAGCCGACGGACCCGGCCCCGGCCCTGGACCGCATCGCCCCGCCGGTCGCGCTCCGCTTCCTCGCGGACTACGTGACCGACACCAGCGGTGAGGAGCCCGTCCAGCGCATCACGGTGACCATGGAAGGCGACCCCGTGCCCGTGCTCGACAAGGAGCTGCCGTACGGGCCCGGCCGCAACGCCGCCCGCACGCTGGAGGCCCTGGGCTGGACGATCACAGGCATGGAGACCTACGGCGGACCGAGCATGTTCCGCGCCTGGGTCACCCCCTCCCCCCTCCCCCGCCTCATGCCCGACCAGGCACGCGGCATCGTGAACGGCACGTTCCCCGAGGCCCAGGACTTCCAGCCCGCCTACACCGAGGCCGGCGAGTTCCTCGGGTACACCTGGCAGTCCACCCCCCAGAGCACCGCGCGGTTCGGGTGGATCACCCCGTCCGGCACGTTCGCCCGGGGCCTGGAGGCGTACCGCTCGGGCGCGGAGGCCCTGCTCCCCATGGCCGTGATGGACGACGAGCGGCAGGCCCGGCGCCGCGCCCTCGCGCAGGAGAGCGAAGGCTCTCGCCTGGCACGGCGAGCCACCGAGGCCGTGGCCCGTACCGCCGAGTACCGGGCCAGGATGGACGACCGGACCGCCGAGGAGGCACGCCGCTACGGAGCGCCGGTGCCCCCGCTCGTCGCCGCGCGCATCGCCGCCCGCGAGGCCGCCCCCCTGGCCCTCCCCGCCGCCGGCGAGGCGCCCGCGCAGCAGCTCCCGGCCCCCCGCGTCCTGGAGGGGGTGGTCGTCCAGCACGACGGAGCCACGGACGGATGCTTCCCCAAGCACGTCCAGCACCCGGACGTCCTCGCCGCGCGCGGCGCGCTGGACGGCATGGCCTTCGCCCGCCTCACCGACCGCCACGACATCAGCGCACCGACCGAGGAGGAGCAGCAGACGCGCGGCTACGTGGTCAAGCCGCGCGGTGACGGACGGGTGACCGTGTACTGGCTGGAGCGGGGCAAGGCGATCCGCCGGGACACCCCCCTGGACGGCGCGGCCCTGGACTGCCTGGAGTACCGGATGAAGACGCGCGGCTGGGAGACGGAGCGCATGGGCCGGTCCGCTCACTGCCTGTTCGCCCACGTCCCCCAGGACCAGCGTCAGGGCTGATCCTCGCCCGCTCGACCTTCGAACCCGCCGGCCCCCACGGGGGCCGGCTTCCCCGCGTGACGCAACTTGACATTGCATCCTAATGTTGCAACATTATGGGTATCGGGACGGGGGTGCACCCCGCCCCCCGACACCACGGAGGACCCATGTCCACGCTCGACCGGATCGCACAAGGCATGACCCCCCGCATGACCGAGGCCCTCATCTTCTTCGGCGACCGCAACCCCCAGGGCAGCGCGGCCCGCGTGAACCTGGGCCAGGGTGGCGGCACCCACGGAGCCATCCACCGCCGCGGCCTGATCGCCGAGGGGCGCGACGAGCGCGGCCGCGCCGCCTACTTCCTCAGCCCCCTCGGGTGGGCCCTCTACACCCACCTCACCGGCCGCCCCCGCCCCACCGACGCCGGCCGCCTGCCCCTCGCGGAGGCCCTGACCGAGGCCCACGGCGAGGACACCGAGGCGCCGGCCATCGAGCAGGCCGCCGCCGAGGCGGCGACCCGCCGCGTCCACCCCGGCGCCTGCGACTTCCAGCCCGTGACCGCCCACGGAACGGACATCGTGACCGGCTGGACCTACCGCCGCACGGACCGCCCCACCGCCCTGTACGGATGGATCACCACCACGCACGCCATGGCCCCGACCGCGACGCTCCCGGCCCGCTCCTGGGCCGAGGAGGGCGTCCACCACGCCGCCGGCGAGGCGCCGCCCGCCGCTGCCACCAGCCCGGCCGACGTCGTACGCCACGACCAGGTCAAGGTCCGCCGGGACGGGCGCGGGAAGTGGACGGTCGAGCGCGGCGCGGACACGCTGGGCGTGATCTGGGACGAGGGCCCGAAGATGAGCCGGGGCCGGTACGCCACGTGGTCCCCGTTCCAGCCCACCCCCGGGTTCTTCACCGCCCCCGCCCCGGCCCTGGACGCCATCGTGGAGGCCTGGCCCCCGAGCGTGGCCGACCTGGCCGAGGAGACCGGCGCCACCCGGGAAGAGGTGGAGGCCGCCGCCGACCGGCTGGCCGAGGAGGGACAGGCCACCGGTACGCGCGTCTACCGCACCGGGGTCCGTGGCCCGCTGGCCCGGGTGACCTTCGAGGCCGCCGCCGCCGTACGGGAGACGCTGGGGGCGCCGTCCGCCCGGTACGCCGTGGCCATCGGACGGGACGCCGACACGTGCCCCCGGTTCCACCACCTGGAGCGCGCCATGCGCCACGCCGAGACGTACGGCCTGGGCGCGGAACACGTCCACGACGCCGCGCCGGCACCGGCCGCCACGCGCTGACCCCTGCCCCTACAGGCCCAGGACGCCCCGCCTCGCACGAGGACCGGGGCGTCCGGTCGTTGCGGCCAGGGGCCCGATGACCCGACCGGGTGATCGTGGACGGGCGGGTCCATTGCCACTTGACTTTGCAACCTCATGTTGCAACACTATGCATATCGAGAGGGGCGGGAAGCCCCCCGGACCACGGAGGACACCATGACCAACACCGCCACCGCCGCCGCCATCACCACCGGCACCGTCGCCCCGGCCCAGGTCGGCAAGGGCCGCACCGTCCACTACGTCAACGTAGAGGAATACAACATGGACACCCTGTGTGGCCTTGAGGTGGAGCGCACCCTGACCGGCGCCGAGGCCCTCAAGATGGCCAAGGAATGCAAGAGGTGCGTCAAGACCCTGGCCGTGACCGTGGACGCGGAGACCCCCGAGGCACCGGCCCCCGTCGAGGAGGCCCCCGCCGCCCAGGTGACCGAGGAGCCGGTCGTCGAGGAGGCCCCGCAGGTCGAGGAGCCGGCCGTCGAGGAGGACGCCCCGCAGGTGGACGACAACCAGCCCGCCGCCGCCGAGGTCGTCCAGGCCGAGGAGCCGGCCCAGGTGGAGGACGCCCCGGAGGTGGACGACGTCCGGCCCGCAGACGGGGAGCCGGTCCGGGTGACCGCGTACACCGCCGCCGTGGAGGCACTCCACGCCAACGGCCAAGACAACGACGACCGGGTCCTGACCCTGGACGCCGGCGCCGTCCTGGAGACCGTGACCAAGATGCGCCGCATGCCTCGCTGGAACGCGGCCCAGGCCCGGTTCACGGTCAACAAGGTGGCCGTGATCGTCGCCCGGGACAGCGCGGGCGAGCGGGTGTGGGTCCGAGGGGAAGCCGCCCCGATCCGCGTGGACTTCACCGGCACCCCCATCCAGGAGGACGCCCCCGCCGAGGCCGGCGCCGTGGACATGGCCGCCGTACTGGCCGCCACGCGGGTCCTGCGCCGCCGCAAGGAGGTCCAGCGGGTGATCGACAACCGCACCGCCGCCCGCAACTGGAACACCCCGGCCGCGGCGACGGTCGAGGAGACCGCCCCCGCCCCCGTGGTCCAGGAGGCCCCGGCCCCCGTGGTCGAGGAGCCGGCGCCCACGGTCGAGGAGATCCCGGTCCCGGTCGAGGAGGCCCCGGCGCCCGTGGTCGAGGAGCCGACCCCGGCCGCCGGCCCGGAGTGGCGCACCCTCAAGGGCATGGAGGCCCCGTTCCTCCTGTACGGCGAGGACACCGCCGACGGGTTCGCCCCCGCCAACAACCGCAAGCAGTGCACCGGCGAGCCGCTGCTCATCACCCGCTCCTGGACGGAGACCGGCACCCGCTACGCCGAGGACGCGACCGGCCGCAAGTGCCACCTGTGGGGCACGGCTACGAAGTACTGGGTCGCCCCGACCGCCTGATCCACCCTCGACCGCCCCGCCCTGGACGCCCCGCCTCGCCCGCCGAGGACGGGGCGCCCGGCCGTTCAGGGGTGTTCAGCGCCGCCCGTTGAACACCGGTGAACACGGGGAACACGTAGCCCGCCCTTGGGCCGGATGACCCGACCGGGTGAAAGGTCCCGCACCCCCCCTTTGCAACTTGACGTTGCATCGCGATGTTGCAACACTATGGGTATCGGGAAGGGCGAGGGGCCTGGACCACCACCGGAGGGACGACGCGATGAACACCACCGCCAAGACCGCGCAGTTGATGACCCGCCTCGCCACCGCCGAGACCACCGCCAAGACCGCCGGCCGCGAGGAGACCGCCACCGCCGGCAAGGCCACCCGCGCCGCCGCCCGCGTCACCGCCACCCGCACCGCCCTGGCCACCGCCCGCCGCGACCTGCGCACCGCCACCCGCACCGGCAACGGCCAGGCCCCCGCCGCCCGCCGCGTGACCCGCCTGGAAGACAAGCTCGCCGGCCTGGTGGACGCCGCCCGCACCGCCAAGGCGGAGGCCGCCGCCGCCCGCCGTGCCGCCCGCACCGCCACCCGCCGCCTGGACGCCCTCGGCCGCCGCGCCGCCACCAGCGCCGCCCGCACGGTGGAACGCATCGCTCACCGCCTCGGGGAGACCAGCCTCACCCCGGCAGCGGAGCTGGACCGGGTCCTGACCGCCGAGGAGATCCCGGCCGTCGAGGAGATCGAGAACCGCGCCGCCCAGTTCACCGACCTGGACCAGCGGGCCAAGAACCTGACCAAGCAGGCCGACGCCGTCAAGTCCTGGCTGCGGACCCTGCCGGTGGGCGTGTACGGACGGGTGATCATCACCCGGACCCCCGGCCGGAGCGTCCTGGACAGCACGCAGGTAGCCGTCGACTACGCGGCCCGGGGCGCGATGCCCCCGCGCAAGGCAACCCGCACGACTTTCAAGTGCGACGCGACCGCCCTCCTGGTCGCCGACCTGGCCGCCTGATCCACCCCACCCCACCCCGGCCGGGCGCCCACCGCGCCCGGCCCCCCAGGAACGGAGACACCCCGATGTCGTACCTCCCCCGCACCATTCCCGCCCCCACCCTGGAGGCCCTCGCCGCCACCCTCGCCGCGGCCGGCCTGGAGCTGGGCCCGGTCAAGCCCGGTACCCGGGTGACCCACACCGTCCAGCACAAGGGCGCCGGCTGGGAGCTGACCTACATGGGCGCCCGCTGGGGATGGCGCCTCGTCGGCCCCGGCGTCGAGCACGGGCTCGGGGTGAGCGGCCCACAGGAAGCCGCGGCCCACATCGCCGCCCCGCCCGTACCGGAGGTCCCCGCGCGCACCGTCCACGTGCGGATCGGCACCCACCGCACCGCCTACCACCCGGACGCCGCATGCCCGGCCCTCACCGGCCGACCGGAGACGTACCGGGGCCAGGAGGTCACGCCGGAGCACCAGGCACAGGGCCGCGGCCTGACCCTGTGCGGCCAGTGCGACAGCCTCCTGACCGCCGTCCCCGCCACGTACTGCACGGTCACCGTGCCGGCCCTCGTGCGCGGGGCCTGGGCCACCCCGCTCGGGGACGGGTGGCGCCTGGGCGTCCGCTCGGCCCTCGCCGCCTCCTGACCGACCCCACCATCCCGCCCCCGCTCCACCCCCGAGAGGACCAACCATGGTTGCCGCCCTGTACTCCGTGAGCGCCGTCCGGATCGTGAACGGCATGCGCTCCGCGCTGCTGCGCTTCGACTCCACCCCCGACATCCAGGACGTGCCGGATCTGCTGGCCGCTTACGCCGCCGCCTACGAGGGCCAGGACGACGTCCTTGTGGACATGAGCGCCACCCCCACCGACTGACCCGTCCCGGGTGGGGCGTCCCCTCCGCCCGACCCACCCGACACGCACCCTCATGTTGCTAATTGACATTGCAACATGAGGGTGCAACCATGTGTGCCAACGGGGGACGTGCCCCCAGGAGAGGAACAGCGCCATGACGACCTACATCGACGCCAAGCACGTAGCCGCAGAGCTGAAGCGCCGCCTGAAGACCGCGTTTCCGGGCGTGAAGTTCTCCGTAGTGCGCGGACGCGGCACCGGTAGCACCGGCATCGACGTGACGTGGACCGACGGCCCGACAGACGGCGACGTCGCCGAGATCAGCAACCCGATGCAGGGGTCGCGCTGGAACGGGTACGACGAGCGGTACGAGGACCTGGACAACACGGTGACGGTCACCATCGACGGCAAGCGCGTCACCGGCCGGCCCGTCGTGGACAGCATCCACCTGCGACAGGAAGTGTCCGACGAGGTCAAGGCCGAGGCCCTGGCCCTGTGGCACGCCGCCAACGGCGAGGACGCCAGCACGCAGGGCCAGAACGGCGGCTTCAACGTCGAGGGCGAGTTCATCGCCGGCAGCTGGGGCGTAAACCAGGTCCTGAGCATCGCCCTCCGCGTGATCCTGCCCCGCCGCTGGGCCGCCGCCCACCCGCCCGCCGCCGCGCAGGCGCCGGCCGCCGTCCCGGCCGCCACCACCCCGGCCCCCGCGTCCACCGACGGGGTGCGCGTCCAGCACACGGACACCGAAGGGATCACGGCCACCGGCACCACCCGAGGAGACGGCGCCGCCCCCGTCCTCAAGGCCCAGGGGTTCAAGTGGCACCGAGCGAACGCCTACTGGTTCCTGCCCGGCACCCGCGCCGAGGCCGGCGCCGAGCGCCTGCCCGCCGTCCTCGAAGCGCTGCGCGCGGAGGGCCTGACCCTGTCCGCCGACGTCGAGCCGGCCCCCGCCGAGGAGCCCCCGGCCGTCGAGCCCGCCCCCGTCGAGGTCGAGGAGGCCCCCGCCGCCGAGGAGCCGACCGTCGAGGAACCGGAGTTCTTCTACTGCGGCGCCGACCTCGGGCGCCAGACGTTCCCGTACACCTGCCACCTGGAGATCGGACACGAGGGCAGGTGCACCCCGGGAGCCGCGTTCGAGGAGCCCGCGCCCGTCGAGGACCAGCCCGACCCGGCAATCCCCCCGGCCGGGATGGAGGCCGGAGCCCACAGGGTCACCAACACCGGACAGGGCGAGCCCCACGGCGCCGGTACCGCCTACCTGTTCCGCTGCCACCAGTGCCAGACCCTGGCCCCGCTGGTCGAGTTCGACTCCCTCAAGTGCACCCCCCAGGCCGAACAGGCCGAAGCGCTCCACCGCGCCGGCCGCCTCCTGGACGACGTGATCCTCCGGGACGCCCCCGCGTACGTGTTCACGTACGCCCTGTCCACCGACGAGTTCCCGTGCACCCGCGCGGAAGCCGTCGACCGGGTCGCCCGCCTGCTGATCCTGGGGGCCACCCACCGTTGGTACGCCGGTGAGATGCGCCTGTTCCACAACGACTACCAGGTGGCCACCCTCCGGCACGCCCCTGACCCGGTCGAGGTCGAGCCCACACCGGTCAAGGAGGCACCGGCCCCGGAGGTCGCGGACAAGGCGCCGACCGAGAAGCCGCGGCCGGGCCTGGACGCCGGCGCCCACCGGATCGCGATCACCCGCGAGGCGATCGGCGCCCCCGGCACCGAGCACGTCTTCCGCTGCTGGGTGTGCAAGCAGCGCGCCCCCCTGACCGGATTTGAGACCCTGCCGTGCACCGACGAGGCGGAGGGCGCCCACCTGCTGGAGGTCGCGGCCCGCCTCCTGGACGACGTGGGGCTCCGGGACGTGGACGTGTTCCACGTGATCGGCGGCCCCGGGGACTGGGCCCCGCTCCAGACCAGGGCCGAGGCGACCCGATTCCTGGCCGCGCGGCTCCAGTCCGGGGTTACCCACCACTGGTGCGAGGGAGAGCTGAGGCTGGCCCGGGGCGGGGAGACGGCCGGATTCATCAAGCCCGCCCCGGCCCCCCTGCCGTGCGCCCGCACCGCGCCCCAGGCGTACCGGGGCGTGCCCGTGCCGGCGCACGTGGCCGGTGCCTGGAGCGAGCAGTCCACCGGCGCCGCATGGCGCGAGGGGGTGGACGCCGCCCTGACGTTCGCCGCCCTGGCCCGCGCCGCCGACTGACCCCGCCGACCGGGACCAGGCCAGGCCCCACCCCGACACGCCCCACACCTCGCCTTGTTGCAACTTGACGTTGCAACGTAATGATGCAAGTATCGAGGTGTCAGGGAGGGCAGACAGCCCGACCAGGAAGGGGAACGGTCATGAGCCGCACGATCCGGATTCGCACCACGGAGGACGCCGTCGTGGAGATCGCCGCCCTTACGACCCGCGTGATCGTGAAGGGAGGGCACGAGGGCCACGACCTGGAGACGGTCGGCCGGATCATCACCTCGGACACGGTCCTGGACACGATCCGCACCGCGTACGACCGGTGGGTCGGCAACGGCGCCACCCCGAAGGACGCCGTGATCGCCGTGGGACAGAGCCTGATCGCACCTAACCTCCCCCGCCGGGCGCCCGGGGTGGGCGCCCGGCGGGGGCGGTTATG
>NZ_JAPNLK010000019.1:56442-109556 GCF_026627505.1 Streptomyces sp. H27-H5
CGCACCCCGGCCCGCGCCCCGGCCCGCACCCGGGCCCCGGCAGCGCCCCGACACCCCCCCGCCGCCCCACCCCCCCACCCCACCAGGAGGCCCCCGTGTTCAAGCAGACCCAGCAGCACGCCGGAGGCGTCACCGAGGGAACGGCCAGTGAGCCGGCCGCCCGGATGCTCCTTGCCACCGCCGTCCGCCGCGGCTACACCGTGGAGGCCACCCCCGCCGGGGGCGCGCTCATCACCTGGACCCGCCACCTGTTCGGCGCCACGGACGGCGCGGTCGTCCTGGCCACCCGCTCGATCAGCCTGGAGCCCTTCACCCCGGTCGGGGCCCTGTCCGGCCCCACCCGCGACGACCTGGCCTTGATCGGCGGCGACCGCCACGCCCACTACGCCGAGGAAGACGGGCGCCGCGTCATCGCAGGCCCCATGTGGCGGATCCCCGCCTTCGCCACCGCACGCCTCCGCGCCCGGACGCTGGTGGTCGAGGACGGGGACCGGGTCCGCCTGTCCCTGACGGCCCGCCTGGGACTCCTGGCCCAGACGCACCGCACCCGCACCACCGAGCCGGAGGGCTTCCGCCGGCCGTCCGCCGGCGACCCGTACGGATCGGCCGGCCTCAACCGCCCCGGCGGTCGGGCCGGGATGCTCCGGGACGGATCAAGCTGGGCCGTGTGCTCGTGCGGGCAGTTGAACGGGGCGCTCGGCGGGACCCGTGACGAGGCACGCCGCCTCACCCGCGAGCACCGCCGGGCGATGACCGCCCAGTTCGTCACGGAGCACCTGGCCCCGCCGACGCGCGCGACCGCCTGACACCTGATCACCCTGGCCCTCCCTCCCGTACACCCATGACCAGCGTTGCAACTTGACGTTGCAATGCGAGCGTGCAACCATATGTGGCGTGAGGGAGGGCCCACAGCCCGCCCCCACCACAGCCTTCGCCCACCCGGGCCACCAGAGAACGGGGCAAGACCATGCGCAACTACGCCACCGCACAGAACATCGGCGGACGCGAGATGCAGTGCGACGCCACCGCCGTCCACACCACCCCCGCCGGCACCAGCGCGTACGTACTCCTGGACGGGATCGGGGACTCGGAGAGCGTCCAGACATGGACGCGGGAAGCAGCCGGCCGCCTCGCCCGCCACGCCGCCCGCCTCGGCGACGCGGAGACCGCCCTGCGCGAGCTGTACGCCATGTACCGCGCCCGCCCGGCCAACGCCGACCGCTACACCCGGGACTACACCGAGAAGGCCGCCGCCGTGGTGGTCGTCACGGCCCCCGGCCGCCCGTACAGCGTGGCCTGGAGCGGGGACTCCCGCGCCTACCTGCTCCAGGACGGCACCCTCCGGCGCCTGACCAACGACCACAACCTCCGCCGCGTCTACCCGCCCACCGACGTGTACCCCGAAGGCGGCAACCGCCACCGCATCACGGCCTGCCTCGGGTCCTGGCGGACCGACGAGGACGCCATGGCCTACGCCAACCACCCCGCCATGGAAGCCGCCACCGTCCCGGCCGCCCCCGGCCGCCTGGTGCTGGTGTCGGACGGGGCCTATGAGCCGATCGAGGACAACGGCGCCGACCTGGCCACGTACCTCGCCGGCCCCCCGGCGACCGCCGCCGTCAACCTGGTGGAGACCGCCGTCGCGTGGGGCGGCAAGCGCCCGGACAACGCGACCGCCCTCGTGGCCGACCTGCCCGCCTGACCCCTTGTCCGGACCGTGTCCGGGCCTGTCCGCCCCCGCCGGACGAACAGGCCCGGTCACCCGCCCGAGCACCAGCACCACCGACGAAAGGCGCGACGCATGGCCACCATCACGATCAGCCACACCCCGGCAAAGGGCACCCTCGTGGACGGCGACACCGAGAAGGGCGACGGCACCGGCGACATCCTCAAGCGGCACGCCTTCCGCTGGTTCCGCTCCCTGCGCCAGTACGGCCACCCCAACAGCCGCGACCGCGCACCCCGCATCGTGGCCATGGAAGCCGCGGCCGAGGAGCTGCGCGCCGCCGGCCACACGGTGACCGTCAAGGTGGACGACGAGGTGCGCCCCAACGACGTGGTGCGCGCCGACAAGCACGAGCGGCTGGAGGACCGCCGCGACGCCCTCACAGCCAAGGGCGAGAAGCTGGCCCGGCAGGCGGACTCCCTGTACCGGGCGTCGAACGCCATGGTGGAACACATCCCCCTAGGCCAGCCGGTCGGCCCCGGCGCCCGGGGCCGCGCGCACCGCAACCTCCTGGACCGCAGCATCAACACCGCCATCCGCTCCGCCCTCACCGCCGAGGAGGCACGCCGGGTGCCCGCCCTGGTCGAGGGGTCCCGCCGCGCCGAGGCCTACGGGGAGCGCCCGGACGTCACCGCGCGCCGCGTCGAGCGGCTGGAGGCCGAACGGCGCAGCCTCGTACGCCGCATGGAGTCCTTCAACCGGTACCCCTCGGCCCGTTCCGCCGACCTCCACCGCCAGTACGAGGGACAGCTGAAAGTCCTGGACGAGCGGATCGCCGGCGACCGCGCCGTCCTCGACGCCGCGGCCGAGGCCGGCAGGTTCGGCCGGTACTCCAAGAACAACGTCCACCGCGACGACCTGGTCAAGATCCGGGGCCAGTGGCGCACCGTGGTCCGCGCCAACGGCAAGAGCGTGAGCGTGACCACGGGCTACTCCTGGACGGACCGCTACGGCTGGGAAGAGGTCCGCGCGCTGCGCTGCCAGCACGTCGAGGACACCCCGGACAACTGACCCCGGACAGGGCGGACAGCCCCCGGACGCTGTCCGCCCCGCCTGTCCGGGAGTTGTCCGCGAACAACTGCGGACAACTCCCGGACAACCCCACCCGGACACCCCTGTCCGGACACTGTCCGCCCCGCCCCACCAGCCAGAACACCCCCAGGCGGACACCCCGTCCACACCTTGTCCGCCCCACCCCGGACACCGTGTCCGCCCCCTGTCCTCCCGGCCCGGACACCCTGTCCGGGCCCCGCGCGAAAGGAACCCGACAGTGGCCCTCCCGATCATCCTGGCCATGGCCGCCGCATGGTGGATCTACCACCGCCAGACCCGCCCCGGCACCGGCCCCGGCGCCTCCGCCGAAGCCCGCGCCCGACAGCTCCGCACCCCCCTCGTCCGCCTCGCCGACGCCCTCGGCATCGACACCCGGGCCGGCCGCCAGGCACGCAACTGGAAGGCCGGCGCCATCGGCGAGAAGCGCGCCGCCGCCCGCCTGGCCCAGCTCACCCAACAGGGCTGGACCCTGCGTTACGACCTGGCCCTCCCGCCCGGCGAAGGCACCGCCAACGTGGACGCGCTCGCCATCTCCCCCAACGGGCACGTGTTCGTGCTCGACCCCAAGATGATGGCAAGCCGCTACCCCGTCACCGTGCGGGTGGGCCGGCTCTGGCACGGCGACCGCGACGTCACCGCGCGCGTCACGAGCACCCGGCGCGAGGCCGAAGCCGTGTCCCGCGCCCTCGGCGTGCCGGTCACCCCGATCGTCGCCATCGAGCACGCCCCCCTCGTGGGCCCCCACGGAAGGCCGGCTACCGAACTGGCCCTCGGCGGAGTACGCATCGTCCCGGCCGAGGTACTGCCGGCCGTACTGCGGGAGGCCGCCCGGATCCCCGCCCAGCGACGCGCCGCCGACCTGGTCGCCGCGGCCGACCGCGCCCTCCCCCCGTACACCCGCCGCTGACCCTCGCCCCCCGCGCCCGCACCGCGCCCCGCGCCGGTGCGGGCTTCCTCGTCCCCGACACGCCCCCCACCACCAGTCCACGCAACTTGACTTTGCAACATCGTGTTGCAACTATGTGGGGGTTGGAACCCGCACCACCAGGCCAGGGAGCAGCGCCATGGACTACCGCGAAACCACCGTCACCATCTACGGCGTCCGCCGCACCGTGCGCACCGAACGCACCGGTACCGTCCGTCAGATGGAGACCGCCCATACCCGCGCTGTCCGCGCCACCCTGGAAGAGCTGCACGACGCCAACAAGGCCCGCGCCCTGGCCGCCGCCAAGCGCACCGCCCGCGCCGCCGACGAGAAGGCGCGCGGCCACAACAGCGGCCCGGACCAGCGCGCCGCCTTCGACGCGAACCGCGCGGTCGCCCAGATCGAGAAGCGCAAGTTCGAGGCCCCCACCTTCCCCAACTTCGCGGCCATGGCCCGCCCCCACCCCCCGGTGAAGTTCGACCTGGACCCCACCGACGCCCAGTTCGCGGACTGCCACGAGTTCATCAACCCCAACGCCACCGCGCCGGCGCCCGTGGTCGAGGAGCCCCGCCCCCTGATGGGCCCCGGCAACTTCCTGGCCTCCCTGCTCGCCTCCGTACAGCCCCCCGCCATCGAGGAGCCGGCCACCGAAGAGCCCATGGACCTGGAAGCGTTCCTCAACGACTTCTTCGACCCCGCCAAGTAGCCACCCCTCGGGGCGCGGCCCACCGGCCGCCCCCGCCCGTTCACCTGCCGCTACCGCACCCCAAAGGAGCACCCTCATGGGCGCCTGCCTCACCCCGACCGCCGAAATGGCCCCCTGGTACAACGTCGAGATCAGCGAGGGCCTCGCCCTGGGCAGCGGCTACGCCGAGCTGACCGCGACCACCTACCTGCACGGCTGGTACCGCATCCGCGAGGAGTCCGACGGCGACCTCACCGACGAGGAGCTGGAGGCCGCGTACACCAACGAGGAGCGCGCCGCGGCCTGGGTCACCCTGGCCCCGGACACATTCGCCACCCCGGCCGCCCCCGTGTCCGCGTTCCTGGCCGCCCTCCGACAGATCGCCGACCACCCCGCCTACCAGCGCTGGGAGAAGGAGGGCGGACAGCCCCGGTCGACCGGCGCCCGCGCGGAAGTCCGCGAGGACGGCCGGGTCCTGACCACCGGACCGTTCATCCGGCACCCCAGCGACCAGGACGGGGACCACCTCCAGAGCGTGGAAGTCCTCTTCGGCGACGTCCGGCCGCTCCTCGACGCGGTGACCGCCCTGGCCTGACCCTCCGGGACACCGGCCCGCACCGCCCTCGCGCGCGTGCGGGCCTTCTGCTGTCTCCCCGGCCCCCAGGTCCCCCGGCCGCTGCCGACCCGGCAGGCGCGCGCCTGCCCTATCCTTCTGCGCCGCCGTCCGCCGCGACCAGGGGAAACAGCCCATGACCCAGGCCACCTACGTCCGTACCGACACCATCCCGCTCGCCCAGCTCACCCCGTTCCCCGGCAACGCCAAACGCGGCGACGTCGGCACCATCCTCACCAGCCTCACCCGCAACGGGCAGTACCGCTCCCTCGTCGTCCAGGAGACCGACCCCGGCCACTACGTCGTCCTCGCCGGCAACCACACCACCCAGGCCATCGCCGCCCACGGTCCCGGCGACTGCGGCATGACCGTCCAGGTCGGCGCAGAGGAACGCCCCTGCGGGGTGTGCGGCAACCAGCCGTGGGAGCCGACCGCGCGCTGTGAGGTCGTCCACTGCGACGAGGACACCGCCCGCCGCATCAACCTGGTCGACAACCGCAGCTCAGAGCTCGGCACCTGGGATGAGACCGCCCTCGCCGAACTCATCGCCGGCCTGGACGACGACCTCGGCGGCACCGGCTACAGCGACGAGGACCTCGCCGACCTGCTGACCGCCATCGATGAGGCCACCGCCGAGGAGGAGCCGCCCCCCGAGGAACAGCCCGCCGCCCCGGACACCACCCCCGGCGCCCCGGACACCACCGCCGCCCCTGCCGCGGCCGGTGACCCCTCGCCGCCGCTGCCACCCCCGCCCGGCCACGTGCTGATGACCTTGACCTACCTGCCCCCCGACCGCGACGAGGCCGCCCGCCTGGTGGTCGCCGCCCGGGAACTGTTCCCCACCGAGGGAGCCCCGGAGATCGTGCTCCGCGCGCTCCGCGCCCTGGCCGCGCTCCTCGACTCCCGCCACAGCCACGACGGGGTGGTGACCGTCTCCGCGCTCCTCAAGGCCGCCGGGGTCGACCGCCCGTGACCGCCCTCGCCCTGGAGACCCCGCCCGTACGCCGTCGACCTCGCCGGCCGCAACGGCTCCTCACCCAGAACAGCGAGCTGCGCGGAGAGAACATCTGGAACTGGACCATCCCGGCCCTGGCCACCCGCCTGTGGGACGGACGGGTGATCAAGACCTGTCCGGCGGCCGGGGTCTGTGCCCAGGCCTGCTACGCGAGGAATGGAACCTACAACTTCCCCGGCGTCATCCAGCGCCACCAGGAGAACCTGGCCTACGTGCTGGACGACCCGGCCGGGTGGCAACGCCAGATGGCCGCCGAACTGGCCCACCCCCGCCACCGAGGCGGCTGGATCCGTATCCACGACGCCGGCGATTTCTTCAGCGACCGATACCTGGCCATGTGGCTGAGACTCATCGCGTTCCGTCCGGCCGTGAACTTCTACTGCTACACCAAGGAAGTCGACCGCTGGAACCGCATGGTCCGCCCCGCCCCACCTCGAAATCTGCGCTGGGTGTTCTCGTACGGCGGCAACGAGGACCACCTCATCCGCCCCGGCGACCGCGTCGCGGACGTCTTCCCGGACGAGGCCGCCATCCTGTCCGCCGGCTACCACTCCCAGGACGCGTCCGACCTCCTGGCCGTCCTCGGCCCGGCCCCCGTCGGCATCCCCGCCAACAACATCCCCCAGTTCCGGCGCCGCATGGCCGGCCGCACCTTCCGGGAGTGGCAGGTCGAGCGGGACACCAAACGGGCGGCACGCACCCGCTGACCCCCGCCACGGGCCCACCCGCCCCGCACCGGCGGCACCCGTTCCGCTTACCGCCCCACGGACCGTCAACTCCCGTTCTGATCAGTGCCGGAGCCTCGCCCCCGAGGGCCGAACACGACCTCCGCTTATCCTCTTGCGCTGCCACCCGCCCCGAGGAGACCGGAATGGCCCAGGCCACCTACCTCCGGACAGCGCTCATCCCGCTGTCCGACCTCACGCCGTTCCCCGGCAACGCCAAGCGCGGCGACGTCGACACCATCCTGACCAGCCTGCGCCGCAACGGGCAGTACCGCTCCCTGGTCGCCCGCGAGCTACCCGGTGCCCCCCTCGTCGTCCTCGCCGGCAACCACACCGCCCAGGCCCTCCACCGCCACGGCAGCGGCGACTGCGGGCACCAGGCGTGCGGGGTGTGCGCCAACGATCCGGCCTGGACCCCGGCCGCCCGCTGCGAGGTCGTGGCCTGCGACGAGGACACCGCCCGCCGCGTGAACCTGATCGACAACCGGTCGGCCGACCTGGGCTCCTACGACGCGGACGCCTTGGCCGAGCTGCTGTCCTTCCTGGACGAGGACTACGGCGGCACCGGCTACCAGGACGCCGACGTCGAGCGGCTGCTCGCCCCGCCCCCGTCACTGGAGGAACTGGCCGACACCTACCGCGACCCGGACGACGAAGACCTCTGGCCGGTGCTGCGGTTCACCGTGCCCCCCGAGGACCGGGACCTGTTCTACGACCTCACCGCCGACGGCCCCAACCCCGGCGACGACACCGCCCGCTTCCGCCACCTCCTGGACCGGGCCCGCGCCGTCCTGGTCCCTCCGTCCTTGAGTCCGCTCGTCCACCCACAAGGGAGCCCCCGCCCATGACCGCCCAGGCCACCTACGTCCGCACGGACCGCATCCCCCTGGACCAGCTCACCCCGTTCCCCGGCAACGCCAAGAGGGGCAACGTGGAGGCCATCGTGGAGAGCCTGCGCCGCAACGGGCAGTACCGCTCCCTGGTGGTGCGGGAGATCCAGAACGGGCCGCTCATCGTGCTCGCCGGCAACCACACCATGCAGGCGTTCACCGCCCACGGCCCCGGCAACTGCGGCGCCACCGTCAAGGCCGGCCGCGGCTCCCGCCCCTGCGGCATCTGCGCCAACGATCCCACCTGGGAGCCGGCCCCCCGCTGCGAGGTCGTCACCTGCGACGAGGACACCGCACGCCGCGTGAACATCGTGGACAACCGGGCCTCAGACCTGGGGACGTACGACTTCGAGGCCCTGTCCGATCTCCTCGCCGGCCTGGACGACCTGGAAGGCACCGGCTACTCCACCCGCGACGTGGAGGACATCACCGCGCTGCTCACCGCTCCGCCGGACGAGGCCGTCCCGATCATGGACCACCACGGCGAGCCCAACGAGGAGGTTTTCCGACCCAAGATCAACATGTCCGTGTCCCCGGAGATGTTCGACCGGTGGCGCCTCGCGCTGGACGCCCACACCGGCCGGGACGACGAGGTCAAGTTGGGCGCCCTGCTGGACGAGATCGACATCGCCCGCGAGCAGGCCGCGGCATGACCCCGGCCGTCCACCTCGGCCTGGACCAGGACTTCAAGGCCCTGTGCTCCTTCGCGTTCTGGCGGACGAAGAACATGGCCGACTTCACCGACAAGCTGGCCACCCCCGCGAACATGATCTTCGGGGACTCCGGTGCCCACTCCGCCCGCACCATGGGCATCCACCTGACCCTGGAGGATTACGCCGCCTGGTGCCAGAAGTGGGACCGGCAGCTCACCCTGTACGCCAACCTGGACGTCATCGGCGGCCCGGAGGCCACGTGGCGCAACCAGAAGGAACTGGAGCTGGTCCACGGCCTGGAGCCCATCCCCGTCTTCCACACCGGCGACCCCTGGCACTGGCTTGAGCGCTACATCGAGGAGGGATACACCTACATCGCCCTCGGCAAGCTGCTGGGCAACCCCGTCCGGGAGGTGCTGCCCTGGATCGCGAAGGCCTTCAAGGTGGCCGCCGGACGGGCCGTGTTCCACGGCTTCGGACTCACCGTGTGGCGAGCCCTGCGCGAGTTCCCGTTCTACTCCGTGGACTCCTCCACCTGGGGCAGCGGCTTCCGCTTCGGCGTGATCAAACTGTTCGACCCGGCCGCCGGCACCTGGACCAACCTCATGATGCGCGACCGTGCCGCGCTGCTCCAGCACAGGGAACTCGTGCGCGCCCACCACATCAACCCCATGTCCCTCGCCACCCGGGCCACCTACAGCCGCACCGACGCCACCGTGCTGGCCGCCATCGCATGGCGCCGGGCCGAGGAGTTCATCCGCGCCCGCCACGGACCGGTCAACATCCCCCCCGGCCCCCACAACCCCGTCACCCGAGGCGGCCCCAGGCCGGCGCCCCCCGGCCTGCACCTGTACCTCGCGGAAGCCACCACCACCAACCTGTACCGCGCCGCCGCCGGCGTTCAGAAAGCCCGGCAGGAGGCGAGCACCCCGTGACCGCCTATACAGGCCTGGACCAGCCGTTCAAAGCCCTCACCTCCTACGCGTACTGGCACAAGACGTCCATGCGCGGCTTCGTCGGCAAGCTGGCCACCCCCACGAACATGATCTTCGGGGACTCCGGGGCCCACTCCGCCCGCACCCTGGGCATCCACCTGACCCTGGACGACTACGCCGCCTGGTGCCGGAAGTGGGACGAGGAACTGACCCTGTACGCCAACCTCGACGTCATCGGCGGCCCCGAAACCACGTGGCGCAACCAGCAGGAACTGGAGTCCCACGGCCTTCACCCCATCCCCGTGTTCCACACCGGCGACCCGTGGTCCTGGCTGGAGCGCTACCTGGACGAGGGCTACACCTACATCGCCCTCGGCAAGCTCCTGGGCAACCCCGTCCGGGAAGTCCTCCCCTGGATGGCCAAGGCCTTCCGCCTCGCCCAGGGCCGCGCGGTCTTCCACGGCTTCGGCATGACCCTGTGGGCCGCCCTGCGGGAGTTCCCGTTCTACTCCGTGGACTCCTCCACCTGGGGCCAGTCCGCCCGCTTCGGCGTCCTCAAGCTGTTCGACCCGAACAGCGGCACCTGGACCCCCCGCTTCATGATGAACGACCGGGCCGCGCTGCTCCGCTACCGGGACCTGATCCGCGCCCACCACACCGACCCCGCATCGCTCCCCACCAAAGCGATCAGCAAATACCCGCAAGTGACCCGCCTGGCCTGCCTCACGTGGCGCCGCGCGGAGGAGTACATCCGGGCCCGCCACGGCCCCATCACCATCCCCCCCGGCCCCCGCGACCCCGTCGCGCGAGCAGGCCGCACCGCCACGCCGGGCCTGCACCTGTACCTGGCAGCGGCCTCCCTCACCCCCCTCTACCGTGCCGCGGCCGGCGTCCAGGCCGCCCGGCAGGAAGCGAGCACCACATGACCACCACCCCGGCCGCGGCGCCGGCCCTCACCCGCACCGTGGACGTCGGCCCGTTCAGCATCTACTTCACCAACGTCAACAAGGCCATGGGACTGCGCGCCCACAGCCACACCGGCGCCGTCACCGTGGTCTACGACACCGTCGGCCGCCACGGGTACCCCAGTTTCGAGGCCACCAACGCCGCGTTGGAGGCCCGCATCCACGAGCTGACCCGCCGCGTGTTCAAGGACGCCACCAACGAGGACATCACCGACCGCCTGTTCGCCCACCTGGACGGCTACGTGGCCCCCGAGTGGGAGCCCTGGGGCGGCCAGTACAGCCTTCGCGCCGTCCACCTGGACGTCATCGGCGTCCACGACGACATCGGCCACGACAACAGCACCACCCGCTACACCGTCGCCCGCACCCACGGAGGCCAGTCATGACGCACGGCGTAACGGTCCGGCACAACTTCGAGACGGGGCACCGCCTCCCGCACCTCCCCGGCAAATGCCAGTCCCTGCACGGCCACTCCTGGTGGGCCGAGGTCACCGTGGAAGCACCGGCCCTCGCCTCCGGCCTCGTCGTGGAGTTCGGCCCGTTCAAGCACCAGCTACGCCGCTGGATCGATGAGCACCTGGACCACGGCCTCATGCTCGGCCCCGAGGACCCCCTCCTGCCCGTCCTCGCCCCCTACGGCATGAAGATCCACCAGGTCCCCGGCTGGCCCACCGTCGAGAACGTGGCCGCGCTCCTGGCCCGCGTCGCCTCCGACGCCCTCTTCGACCTCGTCCACGCCCCCCAGGCCCGCGTCACCCACGTCAAGATCAGCGAGACGCACGTCAACGCCGCCACCTGGACGGCCTCATGACCGACCTCACCGTCTCCCTGGACCACACCCTCGTCACCCGAGAGACGTTCGGCCCCACCATTCAAGGAGAGGGACCCTCCACCGGCCGCCGGTGCGGGTTCGTGCGCCTCGGCGGCTGCAACCTGACATGCAACTGGTGCGACACCCCGGAGACCTGGGACGCCTCCCGCTTCGACCTCCGGGCCACCCTCACCCGCCGCACCGTCAGGGACATCGTCACCCGCGCCCTGGAGGGGGACCCGGACCTGATCGTCATCACCGGCGGGGAACCGCTGCTCCACCAGCAGCAGGACGGATGGCTGTCCCTGCTGGCCGCCCTCCGGGGCGCACTCGTGGAGGTGGAGGTCGAAACCAACGGCACCCAGGCCCCCAACGCCCACACCACGATGCTCGTCACCCGCTTCAACGTCTCCCCCAAGCTGGCCCACGCCGGGGACCCGGCCTCCAAGCGGATCCGCCCCGAGGCCCTGCGCGCGCTGGCCGAGACGGGGAAGGCCGCGTTCAAGTTTGTGTGCCAGGCCGCGGCCGACGTCGCCGAGGTCACCCGGTTCACGGAAGCCCACGACCTCGACCCCGCGCGCGTCTGGGTCATGCCCGAGGGCACCGACGTCCCCACCCTGTCCGCCCGCATGGCCGAGATCGCCGACCCCGCCATCCTGGCCGGCTTCAACGTCAGCAACCGCTTGCACGTCGCTATCTGGGGCGACGAGAAGGGCCGATGATGATCACCACCGACACCGCCGCGGCCGACACCGTGCGCGCCGGCGACCACGACCAGGCCGCCCAGGCCTACACCCGGGGCATCCGCGCCTGGATGACCGCCACCGGCCTCGACCCGGACAGCCCCGCCCTCACCGACACCCCCGCCCGCGTCCTGCGCGCCCTCGCGGAGATGACCGCCGGCTACCACGAGGACGCGGGCGTGCACCTCGCCCGCACCTTCCCCGTGGACCACGACGGCGGCCCCATCATCGTCACGGGCGTGCCCTTCGCCAGCCTCTGTGAGCACCACATGCTGGTGTTCACCGGGCACGCGGACATCGCGTACCAGCCTCGCCCCGGGGACCCCGTCGCCGGCCTGTCCAAGCTCCCCCGCGTCCTGGACGTCTACGCCCGCCGCCTCCAGACACAGGAACAGCTCACCCGGCAGGTCGCCACCGCCCTGGACACCCACCTCCGGCCCGTCGCCGCCGCGTGCGTCATCCGCTCCGAACACGGCTGCCTGGCCCACCGAGGGGCCCGCAAGCCCGGATCGGTCATGGTCACCAGCAGCTACACAGGGGCCTGGCGCGTCGACCGGGACGCCCGCGCCGAGCTCCACCGCCTCATGGATCACTGAACCCGCCCCCGGGCCACAAGGACACGTCCCCATACCGGACACGTCCTTGGCCCCCCTTCCCACCTGTCCCCGACGGGAGGTCACCCCGTGCCCGCTTCAAAGGCCGTGCAGGCCGCCACGTCCGAGCGCCGCAGGAAAGCCGTGTCCATGCGCCTGGCCGGCGTGGACTGGCAGACCATCACCGAGCAGCTCGGCTACCGGGACCGGAACACGGCCTGCAAGGACGTACGCCGTGCCCTGGCCGCGGCGCGCAAGGCAGAGGCCGAAGAGGTCGAAGCCCTCAAGGCCATGACGGTGCTGCGGTACGACCGGCTACAGGCCGCGTTCTGGAGCAAGGCCCTCAAGGGCGACGCGAAAGCCGCCGAGGTCGTCATCAAGATCATCGCGGGTCGGTCCCGGATCGAGGGGACCGAGGCCCCGGTCCGCATGAACGTGGACGCCCAACGCCTCGGTGACGAGATCATGGCGCTGATCCACAGCGAGGCCGGCGACGCCGAGGGAGCACCGGATGACGACGGCCGAGGACATTGAGCGGCAGGTGACGGCGCTCGTGCGCGCGGGGGACGTCCAGGCCCTCCGCGCGCTCCGGGACCGCGTCCGCGCCCAGCGCACCAGCGAACAGTCCCGCGTGATCCTGCGCTACATGTACGACCCCGTGGGGTGGGCGCGGGACTGCGTGACCTGGGAGGCCGGCGAGGGACTGACCCCGTACCAGGCCGACATCCTGGCCGCGCTGCCCGTCCGCCGGCGCGTGGCCGTCCGAGGACCCCACGGCCTGGGCAAGACCGCCCAGGCCGCCATCACCGTGCTGTGGTTCGCGACCACGAGGGAAGCGGCCGGCATCGACTGGAAGGTGATCATGACCGCCTCCGCCTGGAGGCACCTGTCCGTCTTCCTCGTCCCGGAGGTACGCAAGTGGGCCAAGCGCATCCGGTGGGATGTGCTGGGCCGCCCGCCGTTCTCGGAGCGCACGGAGCTGCTGGCCCTGAACCTCAAGCTCACCAACGGCGCCGCCACCCCCGTGGCCTCACACAAGCCCGAGCTGATCGAGGGCGCGCACGCCGACAGCCTCCTGTACCTGATCGATGAGGCCAAGATCGTCCCGGATGGCACGTGGGATGCCATTGAGGGCGCGTTCTCAGGTGGCCGTACGGACGGCCCGCCCGGGACGCTGCCGGAGGCCTTCGCGTTCGCCATCTCCACCCCCGGCCCCCCGGCCGGGCGCTTCTACGACATCCACAAACACGCGCCCGGCCTGGAGGACTGGTACGTCCGGCACGTCCGCCTGGACGAGGCCATCGCCGCCGGCCGCATCAGCGAGCAATGGGCGAACCAGCGCGCCCGACAGTGGGGCGTCGACAGCGCGATGTATGCCAACCGTGTGTTGGGCGAGTTCCACGCCTCGGACGAGGACTCTGTCATCCCACTGGCCTGGGTGGAGGCGGCCGTCGAGCGCTGGCACGAGTGGGACCAGGCCGGACGCCCCACCCCCGAGGGCGGCCGGCGCGTCCTCGGCGTGGACGTCGCCCGCACCGGCGGGGACTCCACCATCCTGGCCTACCGCCACGGGCTGCTCATCAGCCGCCTGGAAGCCCACCACCGCGAGGACACCATGCAGACCACCGCCCGGGTACAGGCCGCCGTCGGCGACCCTGGCCCCGACGGCGAGGAGCCGGCCGGGCTGGTGCCCGTGGTCGACAGCATCGGCGTCGGTGGCGGCGTCGTGGACCGCCTCCGCGAACTGCGGGTGCCCGTCCTCGCTTACACGGGAGCAGCGCGCACCCGGATCAGAACCCGTGACGGGGAGTGGGGGTTCACCAACACCAGGAGCGCGGCGTACTGGCGTGTCCGGGAACTCCTGGACCCGGCGTTCGGCGCCACATTGGCCCTGCCGCCGGACGACGAGATGATCGCGGATCTCACCCTGCCCACGTGGGACGTGACCACAGGCGTGCCGCCGAAGATCCAGGTGGAGCGGAAGGAGGACGTCGTCACCCGCCTCGGCCGCTCCCCCGACAAGGGCGACGCGGTCTGTATGGCGTTCTGGGCCGAGAACCTCGCGTCCTCGACCATCGCTTCCCCCGCCAACGCGACCGGCAGCACCCGGGCAGCGTCCCGCTACGGGCGCACCCTCGGCGTCGGCAACGGAGCCTCAAGACGGCCGTCTCGGTGACCGGTCGCGCTCGACCCGACCGGAGCCGTCACAGCTCCTCGTCCAGGAGCGCGGCCGGTATGAACAGGTCGCCGATGATGGCGAACTCAGGGCCGGGACCGTAGACGATGCCCTCCCGGCCCTCGTCGGTCTCCAGCTCCACCATGGACAGGGTCTCGCCGCCATCCAAACCCGGAAGATCAGACATACCGCCACGGTACGGGCACAGGCCGCCCGTTCAACAGGGCTTTGCGTCAGCGCACCGTTGCACGGGGAAGGGCCGACCATGAGGCGCCCTCTACGGTCGAGCCCCCGGGGGGAGCCACCCCCGAGGGCCCGCCAGCCCGGCCGCACCTCCGGGCTCCGGGGACCGCCGCCGGCTACAGGTTGCGTGACCCCGCGCCGTCCGGACGCTGTATCGGCACAGCCGCGGCGCCCCCAGGAGGCGCACCTTACCCCCACCCCAAGATCTGAATTGGCGGGCTGACCTGGGCTCTTACGCCCCCGGGCGCCCGTTGGCGCGTGCCCTATGATTCCCCGCTCACAACCGGGCGACCGCATCGCACCAGGGGACAACCATGATCGAAACACGTGACCTCGCCGGCCCCTCCCAGGCGGAGGGCAGCGCAACCCGTAGAGGGCTCGACGCCCACCCGGTCGCCGACCTGTTCCCCATGGTCCCGGACGACGAGCTGAAGGAACTGGCCCACGACATCGCCGCACGCGGGCTCCTTCACCCCATCGTCCTCGACCCCGAGGGACGCATCCTTGACGGCCGCAACCGGTACGCGGCCTGTGAGCTGGCCAGCGTCGAGCCGACGTTCACCACCTACGAGGGCGACGACCCGGACGGCTACGCCCTCACGGTGAACATTGCCCGCCGGCACCTCACCAAAGGGCAGCGGGCCATGCTCGTGGCGAGTGCTGAAAAATTCAGCACCCGGGAAGCCGGCGCCCTGGCCGACGTGGACGGCTCCTACGTCGTCCAGGCACGCGCGGTCCGCAGGCATGCTCCCGACCTGGTCAGATCTGTGATCGAGGGATCCGCCGTGCTGTCCAAGGCGTATGAGATCGCCCGTGAGCGCAAGCGCGCCGCCCAATCCGCCGAGTCCGCCATGACGCTCCTGCGCGCGGAGGCCGCCGACCTGGCCGACCAGGTGATCGAGGAGCGGCTCACGCTCGACGGCGCGCGGAAGCTGCTGGAGGAACGGCGGCGAGAGGCCGAGCTGCGCGCGGCCGTAGAGCGGGTGGACGAGATCCGGGACGCCGAGGGCTCACCGGGGCCCAGCTTCGCGGAGCGCGCCGAGGACGGCGCGGTGACGTGGGCCGAGGCCTTGACCCTCGCCCAGCAGTGGGAGGAGGAGCGGGCCGCCTCCATCCGGCGGGCACAGGCCAGTGTCGGCCAGGTCGTCGCCCACTGGGGAGCCGTCCAGACCATCCGGGAGCAGGCTGGCACGCCCTACGCGGACGCCATCCTGTCCGGCCTGCAAGACACCCACCGTGCGGCTCTGGACCGCATCTTCACCGACGCACAGAACGGCTGACCAGGGATGCACGAGCCGGACGAAGAAGCATGGGCCGAGGGCGAGGCGGACGACGAGGCCGAGCTGAACCTCCTGGTGGACAGCCGCCTCAACCGGGCTCGACCGGACCGCTACCTGGCCCGGGACCGGGAGTGGATGGACGGCATCGTGGAGGAGGTGGCTGCGGAGCTGAACAGGCACCCGCGACAGGTGGTCCTCGACGCCGCCCGCCGGCTCGTGCACCACCGGGAGGGGCAGGCAACCAGGTCCGCCAACCGGCTGCTGCGCACTGTCGCGCAGACCGGGGTGCTGCCGTTGGGCTGGGGCGTCGGGGAGACGTGGGAGGTGATCCGTACCGACCTGCTGAGCCGGCCACTGTCCATCAGCGGAGAGCGGGTGCGCCTCGGCGCCGCGGCTGCTCACGACCTGGACAGTTGGTCCGCGCTGCGTGAACTGGAGGCGGCCAAGCGCAACGACTCCGAGCGGGAGACCTGGGCCGGCGCCCGACTGCTGGGCAGTTGGGTCCGCCGCCAGGGCGTCAGCCGCGTGGACGACCTGCGGGCACCCAAGCCCGTGTGATCTGAATTGCCGTCCTGACCTGGGCACTTACATCCGGTGGCGCCCGCCGGCGCGTGCCCTATGATGCTCCGCCGACAACCGGACGCCAGCATTCCACCAGGGGGCGACCATGATCAACCTGCCCGAACTCGCCCTACTCGGCTTCGCCGGGTACCGCGCGACTCAGCTCGCCGTCCACGACACGATCCTGGACCCCGTCCGCGACCGCCTCCACTCCTGGCACGACAAGCGCCCCGCCTCCACCGTCCGCGAGACCGTGATCAGCCTCATCTCCTGCGTGTACTGCATGGGCTGGTGGATCTCCGGGGCGCTCCTCGCCACATACCTGCTGCTCACCGACCGGTTCACCGGCGTGCCGCTGCTCATCCACGGCATCGAGTGGCTGGCCGTCGCCGGCGCCGCCGTGCTCATCAACCGCGCGGACGACACGATGGGCCGTATCGGCTGATGACACAGACCCGCCGCGAGATCACCGCGTCCGCTGCCCGCTACAGCCTGCGGACCGCGAAGACCTCCGCGCAGAACCCGGCCCGGAGCGACCAGGAACGGGCCTGGTCGTTCTACCGCACCCCCGAGGTGCGCTCCTTCGCGAACTGGATTGGCAACGCCATGAGCGGGGCCCGCCTGTACGCGGGCCGGCTCGGCCCCGGCGACGCCATCATCCCGGCCCCCGACGACCACCCGGCCGCCCAGATCGTCGCCGACATCGCGGGCGGCCCCAACGGGCAGTCCCAACTCCTGCGGGAGTACGGCCGTCACCTGGCCGTCGCCGGCGAGGCCTGGACCGTCATCTGCCCCCGGGAGAACGCCCTGCCGACCTGGCACGTGGTGTCCGTCCTGGAGATGACCAGCAGGGGCAAGGGCCTGGAGGCGCAGATCGACGGCGCCCCGGTCACCATCCCCGCCCTCGCCGAAGGCGCCGAAGACGACGCCACTTCGCTGGACCCGGCGGCCATCCGCGTATGGGACCCGAGCCCGGAGAAGCACCTTGAGGCCGACTCCCCGGTCCTGGGCAGCCTCAACGAGCTTGAGGAACTGCGCCTCCTCGGCGCCGCCGTCCGCGCCGTCACCCTGTCCAGGCTCACCGGCCGCGGCATCCTCGTCGTCCCCAAGGGCACCCGGTTCCCCTCCTCCCCCGCCCAGGGAGACGCGGAGGACGACCTGATCGACGTCTTCATGACGGTCGCGGAGACCGCCATCCGGGACCCAGCCAGTGCCGCCGCCACCGTCCCGATCATCCTGGAGGTACCGGCCGAGATGGTCGGCCACATCCAGCGCCTGACCTTCGAGAGCGACTTCGATGAACTCGCCATCCGGTTGCGTGAGGAGAACATCAAGCGGTTCGCCACCGCCGCCGACATCCCGGCCGAGTTCCTCCTCGGCCTGGGCGACGTCAACCACTGGGGAGCCTGGGAGCTGACGGCGGAGGCCATCCGCCTGGGCATCGTGCCGCGCCTGGACATCGTGGCCCACGCCTACACGAACCACTACCTCCGCCCCATGCTGGAGAACGAGCGCGTCCGGAACGGCGAGGAATGGTCCGTGTTCGCGGACTCCTCGGCGCTGCGCGTGCGCACCAACCGCTCCGAGACCGCGCTACGCCTCTACGAGCTGGGGGCCATCAGCAGCCGCGCGCTGCGCCGGGAGACCGGGTTCGATGAGGCCGACGCCCCCACCGGCCAGGAACGCCAGGCTCCCGTACCTGTGGAGCAGCCGGCCGACAGTGGCGAGGAGCTGCCCGTGGACGAGGCTCCCCGCGCACCCGACACCCTCCCGGCGGCGGCCGTCGTCCCGGCCGCGGCCTGCTCCCCGACAGCCGGCGCGCTGGCCGCTGCCGACGGGCTGATCTGGGCGGCCCTGTCCTCCGCCGGCGAGAAGCTGCGCCGCACCCCGGCCTGCCCGCGCAGTGAACGAGGCCGCGCCCGGGAGGTACAGGCCGCCGCTCTCCACACCCTGCTGACGGTCAACGCCGACGAGGTCGACCAGTGGCGCCTGCTGGACGGCGCATGGACCCGCGTGCCGGAGATCGCCACCCGCTACGGCATGGACCCGGAGTGTCTGACGGCCAGCCTTGACGCCTACTGCCGGGAGCTGATCGCGGCCGGGGTGGTCCATGACTTCGCCGTGGTGCCGGCCGCGATCGGCCGGTGCACGGTCGGGATCGCGGCATGAGCAGCCCCGGGCGCATCGGCGCCCCGCCCACCGACCTTGTCCTGACCGTGGCGGTCGGCACCCCCACGGAGGAGTGGTGCACGGCGTGCAAGGCGTACACCCGCCTGGCCGGCGACCTGCTGATCCTCGCCCCCGGCGGGGTGTCCCGTATCGGGACGTGGACCTGGTGCGAGATCTGCGAGGACCCCCGCGACCGGCGAGAGGAACGGACCCGTGGCTGACTGCACCCTCCGGGAGGCACCGCGTGGATGAGGAGCAGCTCCTGGCCCTCATGGACGCCGGGGAGGAAGACGTCGCCGCGGCTGTCGGCGAGGCCCTGGCCGACGTCGCGGCCGAGTACGCGACCGCCCTGGCCGACGCGACGGAACTCGTGGCGGCCCGGTTCTCCGTCTCCCGTATCGCCCGCATGTGGCAGGCCCGCGTGCCGGCCCTCGTGCGCCGGCTCCTCGGCGTCGCGGAGACCGCCGCCGACCAGACCAGCGCGGCCGTGGACGTGCCCCTGCCGGACGGGTGGGACGACCTCCCGGGCCGGTACGACGCGGACACCCTGCCCACGGAGCTGGCCGGTTACGTCCAGCAGACCGAGCACCTGTTGCGCGCGGTCGGGGACAGGCTCGCCGACGTCGCCGTGAGGGAGCTCGCGGAGGGGGTGGAGGCAGGGGAGGACATCGAGCAGCTGCGGGCCCGCCTGCGGGGGGCCTTCGCGCGCGAGGGCGTCCAGCTCGGCCGGGTACGGGAGGAACGCATCGCCCGTACGGAGTCCGCGCGCGCCTGGAACTCGGCCACCCTCGCCGCTGCCCAGGCCCTCACCGGCCCGGAACGCCCCCTGGTCAAGCAGTGGCTGACACGCCATGACCCGCTCGTCCGCGACGCCCACGACGACGTGGACGGGCAGCTCCGCCTGCTGGATGAGCCGTTCACCGTCGCGGGCGTGGCCATGTCCGCCCCCGGCGACCCCACCGCCCCGCCCGAGCTGGTGATCAATTGCCGCTGCCGCCTGGCAGTCGCAAGAGCTGACCGGACTGCCGCCTTGGAATCTCAGACGGCCGCCGGGAGCCAACTTGAGAATCTACGGAAGGAGCCGATCGTGCCCGACCTCGTGACGGCCGCGGCTGACGGCAGCCCACACACGGGCGCCATGATCGCCCTCATCCCCACCGAGGCAGACGCCCAACGTCTGGCCCTCGACACCGGCGAGGCGGCCGAAGAACTGCACCTGACCCTGTACTACCTCGGCGAAGGCGCGGACTGGACGGAAGACCAGCGCAACGAGCTGATCGCCAACCTCCGCACCCAGGCCCAGGAACACGGCCTCCCGGACGACCAGGTCCACGCCCAGGCCTTCGGCGCCAACCACTGGAACGCCGGTTCCGACAGCCCGTCCTGGGTGTGGGCCCTCGGCGACGACCGCGACCGCCCGGCCGGCGCCCCCACCCTGGAAGCCGCCCGCTGGGCTGCCACCTACGCCCTCGAAGACCGCCACGGCCCGGACATCCCCACCCAGCACTCCCCCTGGCAGCCCCATATCTGTGCCGCGTACAGCGACGAACCGGGCCTGCTGGCCGCCCTGGAGAAGCGGCTCGGCCCGGTCACATTCGACCGGCTGCGCGTCGCGTTCGCCGGTGAGTACACCGATATCCCCATCGGCCCCACGGAGGCCCCCATGGAACCCGACGACGCCACGGCGGCCGGGATGCCGACGCGCTCCTGGTCCAACCCCGACGACACCGCCCTGGCCTACGAGAACGAGGAGACGGGCGACGGGCGGATCTTCGCCCCCGGCTCCCTGTACTGGGACCGGGACCCGGCCCCCCTCCAGTACGCCGACGAGATGCTCATGGGCCACGAGGGTGCGGAACTCGCCGGGGCCATCAACTCCGTCACCCGCGACGGCGACCGCATCACCGGCAACGGCGTGCTGTACACCAGCCGGCCCGCCGGCGCCGACGCCGCGATGCTCCTGGACGAGGGCGCCCCCCTGGGGGTGTCCGTCGACCTGGACGACGTCGACGTCGAGTTCGTGGACCGCACCATGGGCGAGGAGGACGACGGCGACCTGATCATGCTGTCCGCGTCCCTCCCCGCCATGAGCGTCCTTCGTCTCCCCGACGACGCATGGATGATCACAGCGACGACGACCCCCGAGTGGACCGCGTCCGGCGCCGTCCTGTCCCGCGCACAGCACACGGTCCAGCTCATCACCGGCCCCGGCGGCCTGGTGTCCGCCGACGCCCTCCGGACCGCGTTCACGACCACCGGCGTGCTCACCGCAGCAGCCGGCGACGCGGACGACCCGGAGGGCGGCGTCGTCGTCCACAGCGAACGCACCGGGGACTACCTGCTGCGCATCACCCGGGCCCGCCTCAGGGGCGCCACCCTCGTGGCCATGCCCGCCTACAGCAAGGCCCGGATCGTCCTGGACCCCATCGCCGACGAGGACGACACCGGGGCCGAGGAAGCGGTGACAGCCGCGGCCCCCAGCGATCTGCACCTGGAGGTGGTCCGGTTCGTGGCCGCCTCGCCCGTCCCCGTCGGCGCCCGGCAGGTGGCCACCGCCCTCGGCATCACCATGGACTCCGCGCGCGGGCACCTGTCCCGCGCAGCAGCAGCCGGCCGCCTCGTGCGCCTGGCCCCCGGCCAGTACGTCGGGGCCTCCACCATCCCGGAAGGCCCGGAGCCCGTCACGGCCGCAGCCATCGATGGCGAGGACCCCGGCCTGACCGAGCTGGTCGCCTCCGCCTGGACGGCGATGCGTGACGCGCCCCCGCTGCCGGCCGCATGGTTCCAGGAGCCCACCGTCGAGGAGCTGCCGCCCGGCAGCGGCGGCGTGCACTACGCGGACGGCCGCATGTACGGGTGGGTAGCCCAGGCCGGCGAGCCTCACGCCGGAATGCCCGGCCGGAACCTGACGATCGAGAGCCTCGGCGACGTGGACTTGAGCCACTTCCTGCGGGCCCGGTTCAAGCTGGACAACGGGGCCTTCGTGCGGGCCGGCGCCTTCACCATGAACGTCGGCCACCACAGGGACGGCGCGGAATGCGAAACGTCCACCTGTCAGTTCGATGACACGCGCACCGTCGCGGCGATCGTCACGGTCGGCATCAACAAGCGCGGTATGTGGTTCTCCGGCGCCGCGGCTCCCTGGCTCGCGGAGTGGGACCGGACCGTGGTCATGGGCTGCCAGCCCAGCTACCACATGAAGCAGGGACCGGGCGGCAGGTGGCAGCTCCGCGCGGTGCTGTCGGTGCCTGTCCCCGGGCACTCCTCGCCGCTCCTGGCCTCTGTCGCGGAACGCTCGAACCTTGCCCTCGCCGCGTCGGCCGCCGCCGCTGCGGACACCGTGTCCGCCCTTCCCGGACAGCCGGCGGACACCGTGTCCGCCCTGTCCGCACACCCGGCGGACACCGTGTCCGCCCTCCAGGTGACCGCCCCCGCTGACCAGCGCGGACAGCACGCGGACACCCTGTCCGGACAGGGCGCCGGGGAGGTCGCCGAGGTCGTGACCGCGCTGCTCACCTCTCCCGTGTTCCTCGACCAGTTCACGGACGCCCTGGAACGCCACGCCCGGGAACGAGCCGCCGCGCTCGCGGAGATCCAGGCCCTGTCCGCGTCCCTGGCCCCGGCTCGCGAAGAGGTCGTTGCCGGCCTCGCCGACACCGTCATGAAGGGAGCGTCCTGATGGGATGCGCGTGCAACAAGAACAAGGGCCGGCAACAGTTCGAGGTCATCGCCGAGAACGGCCGGGTCGTGTTCACGTCCGGCAACAAGGCCACCGCTGACACCGTCGCCGGCCGCTACCCCAACAGCGAGGTCAAGGCCCGGGGTGACGCGGGCACAACGCCCCCGGCCGCGGCGGCCAAGACCCTCCCGGCCGCGCCTGCCACCCGGCAACCGGCCCCCGTCAGCATCACCCCGGCCCCGGCCCAGTCCTCCGGGTGAGGGCCTGACCCGAGTCCGCAAGGCCCCGCGATGCCCCATGGCTCTATGCTGTGGGGCATCGCTGCTGGTTCTGGGCCGGGCACTCCATGAAGGAACGTATCTGGAGCAGCCCAATGGACCCGTTCGAACTCCCCGACGACATCACGGCACTGAACGACGAGGAGCTGTCCGCGCTCCTGTCCGGCGCGGTCGCCGCGTTCGACGCCCGGTCGACCTCCAGCTCCGTCACACCGAACGACCTCGCCGAACTCCGGTCCCTCGCCGCCGGGGTGGACTCCATCCGCACCGAGCAGGCCGCCCGAGTCGAGGCAGCCACCCAGGCCGCCGCCGAGATCGACGCCCTGGCCGCCCAGGTCCGAGGCAACGAGCCGGCCGGCACCCCGGCCGAGCCCGCCGAGGAGCCGACCGCCGCCGCCGAGCCGGCCCCCGCCCCGACTCCGGCACCGGCACCGGCCGCCCCGGCCGCGACCGCCTCCCTCGTGACGCGCCCGGCCCTCAACCTCTCCGGGGTCCGCCGCCGTCAGCCGAGCGTCCTCCCCGAACCGCCGGCCCCGACGACCTCCATCACGGCGGCCGTCGACGTTCCCGGCTACACCCCCGGCCAGCCACTCGAATTCGGCGCCATCACGGCCGGCATCATCTCCCGCGCCAACGCCCTGAAGACAGCGGGCGGCGGCGTGGGCCAGGTCATCTCCTACCGGCACCCGTACCCGCAGGACATGATCGTCACGGACTCCTCCTCGGCACCCGAGGGCACCACCGTGGCCATGCACGCCGCGAACCAGCGACGCCTGCCCCACGGCGACCTCGTCGCCTCCGGCGGCTGGTGCGCCCCGTCCGAGACCGTGTACGACATCACGGACATCGCCTGCCCGGACATGCTGTGGGACGCCCCCGAAATCCAGCTCGCGCGCGGCGGTCTGCGCTACTTCAAGACGCCGTCGCTGGACGTCGCCGCCCTCACCTGGGTCCACACCGAGGCCGACGACATCGCCGGCAACGAAAAGCCCTGCTTCAAGATCCCCTGCCCGGACCCCGTCGAGGCACGCTGTGAAGCGGTCGGCGTCTGCCTGGAATCCGGCATCCTCACCCAGCGCCACTTCCCGGAACTGACGTCCTGGTACGTGCGCAACGCCATGGTCGCGCACGAGATCCGCCTTCGGTCGGTCCTGTTCGCCGCGGCCGTCGCCACAGCCACCCCCGTGGTCCTCACCGCGACGTTCGGCGCCCTGGCCCCCGTGTTCGCCGCCGTCGCCCTCCAGGCCGCCGACATGATCGAACGCCACAGCCTGTGTGAGTCCATCAGCCTGGAAGTCGTCTTCCCCTGGTGGTCCAGGAACCTGTTCCTCGCCGACCTCGCCCGCCGCAACGGCGTCGGCCTGGACCAGGTCAGCACGGCCATGGTCCAGGACCTGTTCACCCCCCTCGGCGTCCGCATCCAGTGGGCACGCGGCCTGGCCCCGGCCGTCCCCACCGACATCGGCGGCCTGGTCCCCGCCGCCGACTGGCCGGCAGCGGTCAACTTCCTCATCTACCCCTCCGGCCAGCTCCAGATCGGCCGCGGCGAAGAAGTGAACCTGGGGGTGATCCACGACAGTTCGAAGTTCGTCACGAACGACTACACCGCTCTGTTCTCTGAGGAGTGCGTGACCCTCGTGGACCGCTCCGTGGACACGCGCATCGTCACCGTGCCCGTCTGCCCGTCCGGCGCCACCGGCGCACAGACCGTCATGACGTGCCCCGCAGCCTGACCTGCCCCCACCCCCCGCGACGTGGCGGGCCCGACCTCAGCCGGGCCCGCCACCAGCCCCGAACGGAGGTAGGCCATGCCGTCCGCAGGACTACGGCGCAGCGTGGAGGCAATCCCCGGCACCCCGTTGCCTCACGGGATCCTCGGCGCCTGCTCCACGGTGACCGACGTCACCGACCCGCACGACCTCCTCGGGGTCGAGTGGCTCGCCCTCGGCTGCAACCCGGTCCGTGACACCGACTGGTGCCCGCCCGGGAACCCGCCGCCGGCCGTGGCACCGAAGGAGTTCGACCGGCCGGAGACCGAGGCCGCCGCCCCCCTCACCGTCTACACCGGCGCGGAGTGCTCCGCCCCGGGGTGGACGTACGAGGAGGCCGTCGAGCACGCTCTCGCCAACCTGGCGCTCGGGGAACAGGCCGGCGTCGAGGCCGCGTTCATGCGTACCTTCCTCGCCCCCAACGCCGACGACCTCACCCCCGCCGAGGGGCCCGTATCCGTGGCCCAGGGCGTGGCCGCGCTGGAAGGCTGCCTCGGGGAGCGATACGGCGGCGCCGGCACCCTCCACATTCCCACCGGAGCGGCGGCCCTCCTGGGCTGCTGCAACATCGCGCACGAGGACCCGGCCACAGGGGCGCTGCGCACCCTCACCGGGAACTGCGTCGTCATCGGGGCCGGCTACTCGGCCCTGAACATCGGCCCGGACGGACTCCCGGCAGACCCGGGTACGGCATGGCTGTACGCCACGGGGCCGCTCGTGATCCGCCGTGGCCCGGTCGATGTCATCCCGGACCGGAACGCCTCGGTCAACATCCGCACCAACGACCGGCGCGTCCTCGCGGAGCGGACCTATGTGGTCGGCACGACGTGCGCGGTCTGCGCCATCAATGTCACCGTCTGCCCGTGAACCGCGGCCGGTCACCCCGGAGGGACAACCCTTGAACCTCGTCTACGTCCAGCCGGCGCCCGCGCTGCGCCAGGCCTTCGCCCGCTGGGGCGTGGCCCAGGACCCCAAGGTGCGTACATCAGGGGCGCAAGAGTTCGCCGTCGCGGCCGCGCTGTTCACGCACGTGCCTGAGGAGTTGCTCCTCGGCTCGACGGTGGACGGGCACGAGTACGTGCCGGCTGGCCCCGACCCGGAGGAGCCGGGGGCCGCGACTGCCGTGTCCGGGTGCTCGGAGGAATGCGACGGCCGCCTGCCCCCGCTCCCCGTCTCCGGCTACCCGGAGGGCGCCGTCCCGCTCGACCTGGTCCTCGCGGACGGCGAGGAGGAGCCGCCGCACCCCCCGCCCGCCGACGAGCCGGCCGGTCGACCGGCGGACGACAGCCCGGACACCATCCCGTCAGACACCGCGTGCCCGGACTGTGACCGGACGTTCGGCAGCGCGCGGGGCCTGAAGACGCACCGTCGCACGGCGCACGCCACAGAGACCGAGGACTGACCCTATGCCGATCCAGCCCCTTCCCTGCGGCTCCGGTGGCGCCGGTGACGCGGGAGCCGACGTGGAACAGCTCCTGCTCTGCGACGTGCTGCCTGATGGCACGGTGGCCGGGTCGGCCATCGCGGTCTACGAGTACGACGAGTTCGGGACCGCCGTCGGCCCTCCGACGTTCGTTGACCCGGTCACCGGCGCCCCGTACGTCGCGCAGGGCGTCCTACAGCCATGCCCCGGTGACGTCGCCTGCGGGGCCCCGGTCCAGTTCTGTTTCAACTCCACCGGGCAGGTCGACCAGCCCGGCCGGATGTACGACACGACCCTGACCATCGCGCAGGGCTTCGCCGTGCAGAGCCTCATCAATGACCTGGTGGACACCCCGCTCAACATCGTGTGGGAGGTCACCGACCCGGACGGCACCGCGTTCGCCGCCGATCTCCAGGCCGCGCTACAGAGCCAGTTCCCGGGGCAGACCGTCACCGTCACCCCCGGCGCCGTCGACCCGTGCGCCGGCGGTGCGGCCGACTTCGCTGTCCACATCGAGTGCCTACGCCTCGACCAGGACCCGCCGAACCTGCTCCAGTTCCGGTACAACGGCGGCCGAGACCTGATCATCAACCCGGCGTTCCTGAGCGTCCCGGACACGGGGCAGTTCGCGTTCCTGAAGCGGCAGGACGGCGTCAGCGGCGTCGCCACGGGCGACGTGCTGTGCACGAACGTCGCCAACAGGGGCTGGGAAACGAACGACATCAACCAGTCGTTCGAGACGTGGGGACCGCCGTCCAGCACGCAGAACGTGCTGGCCGCCACAACGCCCCCGCCTCGCGGGACGGTCGTTCAGGAAATCAACTCCTACGGCTCCGGCGCGCAGACCGAAGACCCCGGGTTCGGCAACGACCCCAACACGATCTGGCAGACGTTCACGGTCCCGGCGGGCGGAAACTTCACCGTCCGGGTCGTGGTCGGCGGCCGGGCCTCGGTCGAGAACATCGCGATCAAGCTGTCCACGGGGGATGTCGACGACGCCGGTATCGGCGACATCATCAATACATCCGTCAACGCCGGGCAGGTCACCACGCAGAGCCCGGCCGGGCTGAACGACGGGAGCGGCACGGCCGGCCCGTGGACCACCTTCAACCAGACCGTGCCGCTCACGGCCGGCGTCTACACCCTCGCGTTCACCGGCCCGCAGAAGCCTGCGGGAACAGGCGGCAACGCCTTCGGTGGTCTGTTCACCGACATGCGGGTATTCCAGGACTCCCCGAACACGATCCAGAACTTCACGAACGACGATGACACCTGTGTCGTGCCCACCTCGGAGACATCCACGGTCTGCGAGTTCTGGGCGCCGCGCTGCTCCAACGGCGAGATCGTCGGCTGGTACAACGTGGCCGACGGCGAGGACTTGACGAACGCCCAGTTCTGGGCGCAGGTCCCCGCCCCCACCTGCTGCACCGGCACGTCGGACGGTGGGTCCTCCTCCGTCGGGAACCTGGTGCACACGTACCTGGTCTGCGGCACGCTGAACGGCGAGACGCGGACCATGTCCCGGGTCGTGGTCTCCGACCAGTCCGGTGGCATCATCGCCGACAGCTTCATCGACACCGACGGTGGCCCGGTCACCCCCGACACCTGGCAGCCCGGCGACTGCTCCGGAGACTCCCCGATCGTCGGCGAGTTCATCCTCTGCGACGACAACGGGCCGTTCATCCGCAAGCTGCTACAGAACGCCCAGGGCGCCGTCACGGCCGTCGTGAACCTGACCCTCGCCGGCGCCCCGTACGTACCCGTCGGCGCCGTCGTGCGCTGCGACTGCACGCCCCTCGTCCTCGGCGAGGTCTGCATCGCCTCGACCGACTTCCCCGGCCTGACCTTGCCTGCCTCCGCCGTGCAGGCCTGTGACGGGACCGTGGCGTACATCAATGCCGCGACGGGCCTCCCGTGGCCGAACACCACGGGCGTGGTCGTCTGCCAGGCGCCCAACGTCCTCTGGGAGGAAGTCCTCTGCGACGGCGGCGCCGACGACGCCCCGTTCCGGCGGGTCTACACGCTCAATGCACTCGGGTCGGTGACGCAGTACGACGAGACTTTGGACGGCGCCCCGTACCTCGTCATCGGCCCGGCCGGCCGGTGTGACTGCCAGCCGTTCACCCTCGGGGAGGTCTGCTACCAGGCGGCCGAGGCCGGGACGGCGCGCGCCGACAACTGGGCGGGCGCCACATCCAACCCGGTGGCCGGCGGGGACCTGTGGACGAACTCGGCCTTCGCCGGAGCCGGGATCACCGTCACGCAGGAGATCATCGGCACCTCGGTGCTGATCGCGAACTCGATCGAGACCGCGACGCCCGCCAACGGTCAGACCGGCGTGACGATCGACCTCGGCGCGCCGCGACTGAACGCCACCATCCAGCTCGACGTGTTCGGCTCGGCCTCCACTGAGCGGCTCCGCAACATCAGCCCTCCGTTCGACAGCGTCACCGGTAACGGGGTGGCGGTCCTCGGGAACACGGGCGTGGACGGCGGACCAGCCGGGGACGGAACGATCGTCCTCACGTTCGCCGGCCCGGTCCAGACGATCACCTACGACATCCTCGCCGGGCCGCCCGGGTCCGGGATCCGGCAGTCCACGATCACGTTCGACGAGATCGTCCCGGCCGCGACCGTCTCGCGGGCCGCGCGGGTGCAGAACTGCGACGGGACGACGTCCCTGACCGACCTGGAGACCGGCGAGACGTCCAGCGCCCTGGGCGCGACCATCGTCGCCTGCCCGGCGGACGTGGACGTCGAGGACCAAGTCCTGTGCGACCTGCCCTCCGGCGTCGCGTTCCTGCGCCGCTACACCTACGACGAGACGACCGGCGCGTTCGTCTCCGCGACGGACACGACCCTGAACGGGACGACCCCGTACGTCGTCGTCGGCACCGCCGGCATCTGCACCCCTGCGGTCACCGTCGAGCGTGACCCCGAGATCCAGGTTCTGTGCGACCTGCCTACGGGTGTCGCGTTCCTGCGCCGGTACACCTACGACGAGGCCACCGGGGCGTTCGTCTCCGCGACGGACACGACCCTGAACGGGACGACCCCGTATGCCGTCGTCGGCACCGCCGGTATCTGCGCCCCTGCGGTCACCGTCGAGCGTGACCCCGAGATCCAGGTTCTGTGCGACCTGCCTACGGGTGTCGCGTTCCTGCGCCGGTACACCTACGACGAGGCCACCGGCGCGTTCGTCTCCGCGACGGACACCACCCTGAACGGGACGACGCCGTACGTCGTCGTCGGCACAGCCGGCATCTGCAACGCCAGTCAGACCCCGGCCACGCTCAACAGCCAGCACAAGGACGTGGTCCCCGGGAACCCGTGGGTGCCGGCGAACAACACGACCGGCGTGCTTACCTCAATCACCTATTCGATCTTGTCCGGCACCGGCACTGTCACGGACGCCGACGGAACCGTGATCGCGACCCTGCCCGCCGGCCTGTCGACTACGTGGGAGGCGCAGGACGAGAACACCCTCACCCCGCCTACCTCGATCGCCTCCGTCGGCGGCCGGATCTACGTGACCTGGACTTCAAGGTGAGGGGCTGGTGAGTACCGAGGGATCGGCGACCCCGAAGCCGCCATGCTTCGGGCCGTCCCCGGCCGGCGTCACAGACCTGACGCTGACCGGCTACGCCTTCACCTCGATCGAGGCGGGGGACGCCCAGCACAAGGAGCTTGGGGCGTTCAGCGTCGCGCCGGTCGGCCTCGGCGTGGGGACGACCCTGGGCGTCGGCGGCATGTACTACCCGGGGCCGACCGCGCCCACAAGCGGCGTGCCGTGCGGCGGCGGCCGGAACGTCTCGTTCGCCTGGACGGGGACCCCGATCCAGTCGCTGACGTTCTCGTACGGGAACCTGACCCACCCGGCAACGCCCATCGCCGGGGCCTGGCTGGCGCTCTCCGCGCCGTCCCTGGGCGGGATCATCTCCTGGTCCGCCGCCATGTCCACGGGCCGTCTCCTGCCCGGTGAACGGGTCATCAGCGAGGTACTGCCCGGGAACCGGTTCGCGATCCTCCAACACGTCTCCGGCCCGTCGAACACGAACGCCCCGTTCGTCTCGCCGGCCGGGTGCCTCCCCTACGCACAGGCCATCGGAGTCCACAGCGGGAGCGTGTCCACCACCGACTATCCGCTCGTGTTCCGGGTCGACTTCTTCGAGGGGGCCAGCTGATGGGCACCGGCGGCGTATACAAGCAGCTCGGCCCCGGGCCCTTCGAGGTGTCCGACCTCCACCTACTCGGCAAGGCCTTCGACTCCCCGGCGTCCGGTGGCGCGTCGGACGAGTACATCGGCGCGTTCACCACGCCTCCGGCCACGCTCGGCACGGGCACCGTCCAGAGCGGCGTTTACTACCACGTGTCGGCCGCTGCCCCGGTTTCGGTCGGCTGCGGCGGCCGGGACCTCGTCCTGGACTGGACGGCCCCCATGACCGGTATCGGCATGGAGTTCGGCAACGGCCTGACCGCGGCCACGGTGGGCGGCGTCGAGCTGTCGTTGTCCTCCGCCCAGCTCGGCGGCATCATCCGGTGGCCGGCGAGAGGCAACGGCCGCATGCTGCCCGGCGAGCGGGTCATGAGCGACGTCCTACCGACCGGCCGCTATGCCGTGTTCACGTACCTGTCGGGGCCCTCGAACGCGAACGCCCCGTTCTTCGAAACGCTCTGCGGCGTCCCGGCCCGCTCGGGGATCGGCCTGCACCGGTCGAACGTCTCCGTCGCGGATCAGCCGATCACGTGGCGCCTCGATTTCCTTGACGCCGTATGCCTGCCCTGAGGAGAACCGCATGAGCACGTCGGGCAGCTTCACCCCGGCCGCTGACGACCCGTGCCCCACGCAGCCAATGACCCGCGATCAGGTCGTAGCCCTGCGCGACTCCGGACAGCTGCGGGTCGACTGTCACTACGTGGTATCCGACTTCGTTCAAGGCACGACGCTGCCCGGCCCGAACCTGGTCGAGCTGCACGCCGTCAGCCCGAACGCTCTGAGCATGGAGGCGAAGGTCTTCACGCCGTACGACAACGTGGCGTGGCTGGGCGTCTACGACATCGACCGGGGCACGGTCGGCGTGATGATCGAGCTGCGGGACAACCTGAACAACACCGTTCGGGACACGACCACCGGGGCGATCGTCGGTGTCTTCCCGTGGGGTACCGCCGGGTGGTCGGAGAACTATCTCGACTCGGTCACCCTCACCGCGCCGGCCACCGCCCGCGCGGTCACGGGGAACACGATCACGAACAGCACGGTCGACATGACCGGCTGGACGACAGGCGCGTTCACGACGTCGCGCATTGAGGGCAGCACGGTCACGACCGGCGGGAACATGAGCCTGACCCGGGCCATCGTCACCGGCCTGTCCACACTGACCGGCGCGGCTACCGGCTCCATCACCGTGTCGAACGGCGTGGTCGAGGGCAACTCCTCGGTCATCAACGACGTGGGGTCGGCAAAGACGTGGTCGCTGACCGGCAGCGTCCTCCAAGCCGGCTGCGTCCTACGCGGACAAGGTGCCGCCGCCGTCGCCGGGACGATCACCCAATCCACGCTCTCCAGCCGTGGCGGGACGAACGCCCTGGTCCTCCTGGGTAGCTCTGCCCTGACCGTGTCGCGTTCGGTGATCGAGTTCGGTTCGGGGTTGGTGTGGAGCCTGGACGGCGCGGCCGGCATCACCGTCAGCGTGACCGACGCCGACATGAGGGCCTGCAACGTGACCCGCAGCGCCACGGCCGGCCGGTTCGACTTCACCAGCGGCCGGGCCGTGGGGACGACGTTCGACCACCAGGGCACCGGCATCATGGGCGTGAACTCCTCCCACTGCACCACCGGGTCGCTGGTCCGCCTCGCCACGGGGTCGACCGGTGACGTCTCGGTGGTGAACTCGACTCTCGCGGGCGGGTCGGTCATCGTGACCGCAGTCCGTAGCCTGTCGCTCCTGGCCGCCTCGGTCGTCGAATCCGCGGCCACGGTGACCGAGTCCGGCACGACCCCCACCACGGTCCCCTCGATCGGTGACCGGCTCGACGGGACGCACGTCGAGCCGGGAGCGCAAGTCACCTTCGCGACCACGGCCGGGAGCGGCGGGAACACGTTGGCCCGGTCCCGGGTCCGTGGCTCCTCCGTCGTCGGGCACGGCGTGGTGCGTATCGACGGCACGACCGACGGGGCGTTCATGGACGCCTGCGAGATCCTCGGCGGGATCCTCACCGTCACCGACGCCGTCGCCGGCCTGTCCGGGGCCACGGCCCTGCATGACCTCCACCTGGACGCCGGGTCGACCCTCACCTACACGACCGGCGACGCCACCGCGAAGCAGCTCAGGAACATTCGGATCGAGGGACAGAGCACGCTGACGCTGACCGGGATCACGGGCGGCGCGGGTGGCGGCCTGGGGGACGTGTTCGGGATCAGCCTGCGGGGGCAGTCCCTCATGACCGTGGCCGGCGCCCGCGTCGTCGGCCAGCCGATCCGGAACGTCACCGTGGAGCAGGGGGCCACGCTCAACATCCCCGCCGGCGGTTGTGTGCAGCGGTGCCGGGTCGCGGGCGGAGCGACGCTCAACACCGGGGCGTTCGTCCACTTCGACACGGAGGTCAGCCTCGCTGCCGTCACGACTCTCACGGCCGCAAACGTCAACCGGCTGCGTGATAAGAGCTACTCGGACGTCGTGTGACCCCAGGTCTTATGGCTGGCGATGGCGTGGATGTGAGCCGCGGAGACTGCGAACTCCTTGGCCAAAGCTGCTGCTGTGCCAACCCCGGGGCGCGACTTGTGGCCCTTGACGTACCGGGCGCGGATGTCCCTGATGTCGTCCTCGCTCAGCTTGGCACGGCCGTTCTGCTCGCCCGGATTGGATTGCGGTGCTGCATTGCAGACGAACCGGCCCCTCCGGCCGCGGTCCTTCACGTTGTCGGCGTTGGTCCCCCACCGCAGATGGGCGGGGTTCACACAGGACGGGGTGTCGCAGGAGTGCAGTGCGTGGAGGTTGCCGGGCCGGGGACGGCCATCTACTTCAAGGGCGACGTGGGTTGCCAGCCGCTTGCCTTCCAACATGCCGTATCCCCTCCTGATCTTGCCGAAGGGCCACAGCCAGCACTCGGAGCGGTCGCAGTTGGCGACGGCGTTCAAGAGCCACCGACGCGGCTCCCCTGGTTTCGCAGGAGACATAAGAGTCACCCTACAAGCGACATGATCTGAGGCGGACCCAATGAGCACGCACGACACAGACGCGCTGGTCATCGAGACCGGCACGGCCGCCGAGGCCCTGCCGGACCCGACGACCGTGGCGGCCCGTACACACGACCTGACGAACAGTGGCGCCTTGACCGTGGTCTGGTCCTCGATCGGCGCGACCCCCTTCACGGAGAACGGGGTGAACTCCTCGACGATCAGCATCGGCCGGGGCCAGACCAAGCGCGTTCAGTCCGACGGCACCCGGTGGATCGTCCTCCCGGCCGGCACCGCCCGCCGGGTGTTCGCCGGGTCGGGCGTAAGCGACGCGTCGGGGAACGTCACGTTCAATTTCACGCCCAACTTCGCGGCCGTCCCGGTGGTGACTCACGCCGTGCAGACGGCGATCACCGACGTGACCGAGTGCCGGGTATCGGCCCTCACTGCGGCCTCCGTCACGTTCAACGTCCGCCGCTCCCCGGCCGTGGTCATCCTCGGTATCTCCGTGCTCCAGGTCCCGATCCCGGCGGCCGGCGTCACGGTCCACTGCATGGCGGTCGAGGTCGGCCAGACCTGACCCGGCGCCGGGCCGGGAATGTGTGAG
This sequence comes from Streptomyces sp. H27-H5, assembly GCF_026627505.1. Taxonomy (GTDB): domain Bacteria; phylum Actinomycetota; class Actinomycetes; order Streptomycetales; family Streptomycetaceae; genus Streptomyces. The sequence goes on from NZ_JAPNLK010000019.1 coordinate 90,137, forward strand.
GGCCGAGCGGAACGGTCGCCTCACGTTCCACCCGGCCCCGGCCCGCCCTATGACCCGGGCGGGAGATCATCAGAAGTCGTATTGCCCGGCCTTGATGGCGGCTTTGAACGCCGCCCACTCGCCGGCGTTCAGCGGCACGACGTTGCCGGCCGGGTCAATGGTCGACTTCAGGTCCACCGAGCCATCGGCGTACGTGCGCACGGCGCCACAGCTGGACCCATCGTTGCTGGACTGGAACCCCTCCGGGGTCTGCCAGTCGCGAACGATCTGCTTCTCGCTGCTGCTCGACATGTGCGGCCTGCTCTCTTCTCGATACGGATACGTACGCCGTCACGCCGCCGACGCGGACGCGGCGGGCGATCGGCGCTCGCACGCTACCGGTCCCCAAACACAGGGTGCAGGCGTCTTGGAGGCCCCGGCAGGTAGGGCAATCCGTGTCGCGAATGATCAGCGGGGGGAACGGGTCATCGCTCATGCCCCGGCAACTCCCCTGAACAGGTTGGGGTTATGCCCGTTCACCCGTTGACGCCGTCTGTACGGGCGCGTGCGGGTCCCGATCGAGAGCCCTGCCCCCCGGGGCCGCGCGGGCGCACGCCGGCCCCACAGGGCCCGGTACGCGGCCGGTCCCTACGGCGTGAAGCGGTGCGCGGCTAGACTTGCCGTGCGCTGCTGGTGCTAGGCCGGGCCACCAACCTCATCTGTTGGAGGCCCTCGTGTCCTGTCCCCTGATCGCAAACGCAGAGGTGGCGCGTGTCACCCGCGTCGACTCCTGTGGTCGCGTCGTCTGTGGTCCCGACAACGCGTACACGTTCGATTGCTTTGCCACTCTGGCCATGAACCGCAACACGGAGGATGGCGAGGACGTCGAGTACAAGGCCGCCAACGGGCGTGTCTGCGGTTTCAAGCGGGGCTGCCCCTCCTTCCGTGGTTTCGACATCGAGCTGTCGTTCTTCGGCGTGAGCCCCGAGTTCATCGAGTTGACCACTGGTCAGCCGACCTACGCCGGTTTCGACGGAGAGTTGATCGGTTACGACGACTGCTCGATCCAGTGCGACAGCGGGTTCGCGATCGAGCTGTGGGCGCAGGTCATCGGCGAGGACGTGTGCCCGGACGAAGCCGACACCGATGGGGCTTGGATTTACTTCCTGCTCCCGTGGGTGACGAACGGCCAGCTCGGTGACCTGGAGATCGGCAGCGAGGCCGTGAACTTGACCCTCACCGGGTCCACCCGGGCGAACTCCAGGTGGGGTGTGGGTCCGTACAACGTCCAGGCGTCCAACCTTGCCCAGGTGCCGGGGCCGCTCCTTACCCCGCTCGGCTCGAACTGTCACCGGCGCACGATGATCACGACGATCGCCCCGCCGGCCGTCACCTGCGACTACCAGGCCGTCCCGCTGACTGGTGTCTGTGCTCCGTAACGGACGCCAGGTACCGGCACACAGCCGCAGGGTCTTCGGGCCCTGCGGCTGCGGCCACGAGAGAGGGGCGAGTCATGCCGCTGCAACCTGATGTCTGCTCCCCGTGGCCCGTTGATCTGTGCTGCGATCTACCGGACGGCATCGAGCCGGCCTTGATCGCCCGGTGGCAGGCGGTGGCCTCACAGCTTCTGTGGCGTCTGTCCGGGCGGCGGTGGGGGCCGTCGTGCCCGGTGACCGTGAGGCCCTGCCGCAGGGCCTGCCTGGACCTGCTGCCGCGTTACCTGGTGTCGTGGGGCACGGCCGGTCCGTGGATCCCGTACATCGGCACTGACGGCGCGTGGCGTAACGCGTCGGTCTGTGGGTGCTCGGGGGACTGCTCGTGTGGGGAGCTGTGCGAGATCTACCTCCCGGGCCCGGTGTACGACGTCGTGTCGGTGCAGGAGGGGGCGGTCGTCCTGCCGGCGACGGCGTACCGGGTCGACAACAGCGGGGACCTGGTCCGCCTCGATGGCGCGTGCTGGCCCTCGTGCCAGGACATGGCCGCGGCGATCGGGGAGCCGGACACTCTCGCGGTCACCTACCGGACCGGGCTCCAGCTCGATGAATCGGCGACCGCCGCCGTCTCCGAGCTGACGTGCCACCTCCTGAAGGGGTGCGGCGGGTCGTGCGGTTGCGCCGCGGCCGGGCGCAACGTCAACAAGGTCACGCGCCAGGGCTTGCAGTTGGAGATGGCGGATCCCACCTTGATCTATTCGGAGGGGCGTACCGGCCTCCCCCTCTGTGACCTTTGGCTTGCTGCCGTCAACCCCTACCGGTTGACATCCGCGTCGCGGGTCTACAGTCCCGACCTCCGGCGTCCGCGCATCCAGCGGGCCCCGTGACCACCACTGATCGCCCCGGGGGGCTGTGATGGCCGTACGGCCGCTGATGGTGCACGACCTCGCCCAGGACGTCCTGTCGTGCGTGTGCGTCGCCCTGGAACAGGCCGCCGTCGACGTCCCCGGGCAGCCCGGGTGCCCGGACTGCCGGACCTGCCTCGTCCCAGGTAGCCCGGCCTGGGACACGTGCGATGACCCGTGTGGGGCCACCCCGGTGAGGGCCGGCGGGCAGCTCACCGTGAACGTGCTCCGGGTGTTCCCGTCCACCGAGTTCCCCACCGAGGACCGGACGGTTCGAGGCTTGAAGAACTGCGCGCCGCCAACGCTCTTGGCGGTCGAGCTGGCCGTGACGCTGCTGCGGTGCGCGCCGGGGCCGACGGAGGACGGGTGCCCGCCCTCGTGCGAGGACCTGAACGCGGCTTCGAGGGTCCTGCACGTGGACCTGGCCACGGTCTACAACGCCCTGCTGTGCTGCCTGCCGGACACGACGCCGGTTCCTCGCCGCCGCCGCTGGGTCCTGGGCGGGTCCCGGGTCATCGGGCCGGAGGGCGGTTGTGTGGGCCTGGAGCAGCGGGTGACGGTCGGGGTGCACGCCTGCTACCCGTGTCCTGGAGAGGAGACGCCATGAGCGTGGAGGTACGTCTCGAACCGGGCCGTCTGGCGCGGGCGCTGAAGGCGCGAGGAGGGTTCGTGGAGCGCCGGCTCCGCGCGCGCACCGAGCGGGTGGCGGCCGTCGCCGCGCAGTTGGCGCCGGGGAGCATGGGCGACGGGATCGAGACCCGGATCGAGCGGGTACCCAAGGGGCTCTCCGGGGTCATCACCTCGACGCACCCGGCGACGCGCTACGTGATCGAGGGCACCCGTCCGCACGTGATCCGCGCGCGCCGGGCGAAGTACCTGAAGTTCGACGTGGGAGGCACGACCTTGTTCCGCAAGCAGGTCAACCACCCTGGCAGTCAGGCGAATGACTTCCTGACAAAGGCGCTGCTCCTCGGCCGATAGCCGGACATCGGGCTAGGGTGGCCGTGGGCTCGCCGCCCGGCTCCGGGCCGGGCGGGGCGCCTGGCACCGGCCGATCAGGACTTGAGACCTGGTCCGCGCCCAACCCGCAGCAGATCAGTTGCAGAGGGGGCTGGCGCACCCTCCATACGGCGCGCTGCTCCTCCGTGGGTGACCGGAGCAGCGCCCTGGTATCAAGTTCGCCCTGTCGATCTGGACACGGACGGGTACAGCCGCGGCGACGAGGGCGGGCTACTCGCACCCCCCGCCGCCGCTGTCCGACGAGCACGGCGTCCCGCTGTCCGACGAGGAGGACGTCCCGCTGTCCGAGAGGGCGGGGTCGGGGCTCGCGGTCGCCTCGTCGTAGACGGCGTAGGGAGCCCGGTAGCCGGTGGTCGCGGGCCGGGGGCGGCGGGCGTGGGACTGGGGCGGCTGGTTGTGCCGGTATCGCTGGGTCATGCGGGCAGCATTCCGCACCGGCCCCCGTGTCTACCCTCATTTGAGGAGACGCAGAGGTGTGCGATCCGTGGCCCGGCTGAGCGGTCCCGCTACCCTTCCCGGTACGCGTACGCCGCTGGTTGTGGGCCGGGTGATGGCGCGGGACACAGGAGCCGCCCCGATGGCACGCAAGAGCTTTGCCCTGAATACGGAGCCCCACGTCGCCGAGATCGGCGCGGAGGAGTTGGAGTTCCTACCCGAGGTCGAGTCTGATCTTTTCCTCGACGCGTATGAGGAGCTCCAGGCCGTCTATCGCGAGGCGAAGATCGACACGAGCGACCTCACGAGCATCGACGCCGCCCAGCTCCGGCAGGTGACCGGCAGTCTGCGCGTGTTCCTCACGAAGTTCATGCTCCCCGCCTCCGCCGAGGCCTTCGCGGGCATGCGGCTGCCGGACCGGATCCTCATGGACCTCATGGAGTTCGTGACGGAGGTCTACGGGCGCCGCCCTTCTACGTTGTCCAGCGACTCGCCCACTCCGTCTCGGAGTCCTGGGAGTCGTGGGACGGCAGCCTCGCGCTCCAAGGCATCGACCCCCGCGCGTGGCCGTTCTGCCGTCTGATCAACGCGGCCGAGGCGCAGATGGACCAGAACGCCGAGGACGAGGCGGAGCGGGCACGTAACCGGGCGAGGCTGTACGCCCCGCCCCGGGGGCACAGGCCGGCGCGTGGCCGGCCGGTGCCGGGTGTGGCCATGTCCAGGGCTGCGGCGTCTCGGCTCGCGGCGCAGGTCGCGGCGGAGGACGCACGCCTGACGGGCGGTCGCTCCGGATAGTCTGGTCTGGCCGCTGGTGTTAGGCCGGGCAACCTTCGCGGTTCGTGAGGTTGCCCGATGGCCGACGAGATCGAATACGGGTCTGCCCGTATTACCGTCGAGATCGATGACGCCGGCGCCGTCGCCGACGCCCGTGCCCTCGCCCTGCGCCTGAAGCGGGCGCTGGAGACCGGCACCAGCGGCGTCGGCCAGACGATCCGCCGGGACATCGAGCGGGCGTTGCGGTCCGCCCGCCCGAAGATCACCGTCACCCCGGACGTCTCCCGGTTCCGCGCCGAGTTGGCGGCGGAGCTGCGGCGTCTGGACCCGGTGTCCGTCCGCGTCACCCCGGACGTCTCCCGGTTCCGGACCGCGTTGGCCGCCGAGTTGCGGGGGCTCGCGGCCGTCGCCGTCCCGGTGACGCCGGACGTCTCCCGGTTCCGGACCGCGTTGGCCGTTGAGTTGCGGCGGCTGACGGCGGTCGAGGTACCCGTCACCCCGGACCTCACCCGGTTCCGGAGCCTCCTGACGCGGGGGCTGCGCGGCCTGTCCGCCGTGGAGATCCCGGTCTCCCCGGATGTCTCCCGGTTCCGGACCGCGTTGGCGCGGGCGGTGCAGGGGATCGAGCTGCGGGTCCCGGTCATCCCCGACGTCCGCCGGTTCGGGCGCGGGCTGGTGGCCGGGCTGTCGGACCTGGACGGGATCGAGATCCCGATCATCCCCGACCTGCGCCGGTTCGAGGCTCGGCTCCTCGCCGGCCTGCGGGGGCTGTCGGAGATCGAGATCCCGGTCAGTCCGGACTTCTCTGGCTTCGACGCGGCGGTGCGGGCGCACCGGGCGCCGGGTGTCGACGTCGAGGCGAACGTCGATGTGGACCGGGCGGGGTCCGCGCTGACCCGGCTCGGCGGTATTGCGGCGACGGTCGGCAAGGGAATCGCCGGGGCCCTGAAGTTCGGGGGTATCGGGATCGCCGCGGCCGGCGCGGCGTCCGCGATCGGTGGTCTCAGTGTCGCGTTGGCGTCGGCGAGCGGGATCGTGGCTGCGCTCCCGGCCGTGTTCCTCGGCGCGAAGGTGGCCGCGAGCACGCTGGACCTGGCGCTACAGGGGGTAAGCGGCACCATCGGCGCGGCCGTGTCGGGGGACGTCGGCAAGTTCGAGAAGGAGCTGATGAAGCTTGCGCCGGCCGCCCAGGAGGCGGCCCGGGGCGTGGCGGGGCCGCTCCGTGAGCTTCAGCAGTCGCTCCAGCAGTCGCTGTTCAGTCAGTTCTCCGGGCAGGTGAAGGGGGCCGTATCGGCCTTGTCGCCGTTGCAGGCCAACCTCAAGAACCTGGCGGCGAACTTCGGGGCTGTCGCCTCGGAGGGCCTGAAGGCGGCCACGACCACCGAGTCGGTGGGGAGCATCGGGGCCCTGATCAAGGGGACCACGGCGGCCGTGGGCGGCCTGGTCGGGGGGATCGGGCCTCTCGTGAAGGGCCTGCTGGACGTCTCGGCCGCGGTCGCGACCGCGTTCGGGGCGCAGGCGGGCGCGGGGGTGGAGAGCCTGACCGAGCGACTCGGCGGGTTCCTGACCGGGCTTGCGGAATCGGGCCGCGCGGTCACGCTGGTGAGCAACGCGGTTGCGACGATCAAGCAGTTGGGGAGCGTCCTCGGGAACGTCGGCTCCGTCATCGCGTCGGTCTTCCGCGCTGGGCAGGAGTCCGGAGGATCGTTCCTCTCGACGCTCCAGGAGATCACCGGCTCGTTCGCCGCGTTCGCGAAGTCGGCTGAGGGTCAGGAGTCCATCGGGGCGATTTTCTCCACGGTCGGTGTCATCGCTGCGCAGCTCGGCCCGATTCTCGGCGCGCTGGTGACGCAGATCGGTGCGATTGCCCCGGCGTTGGCTCCGATCTTCGGGACGCTGGGGCCGGCGATCACCAGCCTGATCACGTCCCTGGCTCCGGCCCTGACGGCGATTGCGCCGGCCCTGGTGACGGTGACGGGGGCCTTGGCGCAGGGGCTGTCGGCGCTGACGGCGGGTGGTGCGCTGGGCGCGGTCGGGGAGGTGATCGCGAGTCTCGCAACGGGGTTGGCGCCGCTGCTACCGGCGATCGGCGCTGTCGGAAATCTGATTCTTCAGGTCTTGGCGCCGGCGTTTCAAACGATCTTCGCGGCCGTCAGTCCGCTGATCTCCTCGCTGGTCGACGCTCTCCTTCCGATCCTGCCGCCGATCACCCTCGCGTTCAGCACGCTCGTCGCGGCCTTGCTCCCGCTGGGCGAGGCGCTCGGCGGCGCGTTCAGCCAGGCGGTGACGATCCTCGGCCCGGCGCTGACCAGCATCGGCGACGCGGTGACGAAGGTGGCCGCCGCTTTTGTCCCGTTTGTCGAGACGCTGGTCGACGCGCTGCTGCCCGTTTTGCCGCCCCTGCTGGAGGCCTTCGACGCCATCGTCGCCGCCGTCGTGCCCCTGGTCGCGCCGATCGGCGACCTGCTCGCCGCGCTTGGCCCGTTGGCGGCCAAGGTGGTGGAGCTGCTGGCCCCGCTGGCCGAGTTCGTCGCGGTGATCGTGAAGGCGGTGGCGATCGAGCTGATCGTCCCGCTGATCAAGTTGATCGTGGCCGGGTTGGGTGGCCTGATCGACGGCTTGACCAGCGTGGTGAACTTCCTCACGGAGTTCGTGGACCTGGCGATCGAGGGGTTCCAATACCTGTACGACACGCTGATCGGGAACTCGATCATCCCGGACCTGATCAACGGAATCATCGGGTTCTTCGCCGGCTTGCCAGGCAAGATCGGATCCGCGATCAGCTCGCTGGTGTCGACGGTCGTCGGGTTCTTCAAGCGCATGGCCACCAGCGCGCTGACGGCCGTGTCCGGCTTCGTATCGGACGCGATCCGGTTCCTGCGCGAACTCCCGGGCAAGGCCCTCGCCGCGCTGAAGGGAGCTGGCACCCTCCTGGTCTCGATCGGAAAAGATCTGGTCAACGGCCTAATCAACGGCATCAAGAACGCCGCCAAGGCAGTCGCGAGCGCGGCCAAGTCGGTCGTCAAGGGCGCGATCGACGCGGCCAAGAACGTGCTGAAGATCGGCAGCCCGTCGAAGGTCTTCATCGGGATCGGCGAGGACACCGGCAAGGGATACGCGATCGGGATCACGGGGACGGCCTCGGAGATCCGCAAGGCCATGCAGAAGGTCGCCGCCGGGGTCGTCAAGATCGGGCAGGACGTCGGCCGCGGCTTCATCGAGGGCGCTACCGGGTCCTCGTCGCAGATCAAGGAGACCACGGACCGCCTCGCGAAGGACATCATCAACGCCTTCGAGGGCCGCAAGACCAGCATTGACGACGTGCTCGTGCGGCTGGTCGACGCCGGCAACGCGAAGCTCCAGACGTTGGCAAAGCAGCGCGAGGTCATCACGCAGCGCATCGTGGACGCCCAGAAGTTCGCGGCGGACACGGCCGCGAACGTGCTCAAGTCCGGGTCTCTGTCGAACCTGTCGCGGGGCGAGGGGCCGGTGACAACGGAGACTCTCGCCGAGGGCCTGAAGCAAACGATCTTCGACATCAAGACATTCGCGAACCAGATCAGGGGGCTTGCCGCCCGAGGCCTGCGCAAGGACCTGCTGGAGCAGATCGTTGGGCTCGGGCCGGAGCAGGGCGCCGCCATCGCGAGCGCTCTCGCGAACTCGGGCAAGGGTGCGCTGGCCCAGATCAACACCCTGCAAGGGCAGCTCGTGACGGCCTCGCAGGGGTTGGGCAACACGAGCGCGGACATCCTGTTCGACGCCGGGAAGCTGGCCGGCAAGGGGTTCCTGGAGGGGCTCAAGGGTCAGCAGAAGGCCATCCAGGATTTGATGGTCGGCATCGCCAAGGGCATGCAGGTGGCGATCCGCACCGCGTTGAAGATCAAGAGCCCGTCGCAGGTCTTCCGGGACATCGGTGACTTGACCGGCGAGGGCCTGGAGATCGGGTTCGTGGACCGCATCCTGGCTCTCCAGAAGCAGGCGGTTGCCGCGGCCGAGCAGGTCGCGGAGGGCGTGGCCGGTGCGTTCGCGGTCCTGCCCGCGCTCATCACCGCGTCGCTGGGGTCCGTGAGCGCGGACGTGCTGAAGCAGTTGAAGTCAGGCCTGCCCGGGTCCTTGCGTGGACTGCTGCCTCTGGCGGACGGCGGGGTCGTCACCTCTCCGACGGCGGCCCTGATCGGCGAGGCCGGCACCGAGGTCGTGATCCCGCTCACCCGGCCCACGAGGGCGCGCCGCCTGGCCGAGGAGTCCGGGCTCCTGGACGTCCTCGCGGGCGGCCCCCGCAAGCCCGGCCGAGGGCCCGCCCCGTCGGCCGGGGTGATCAACAACTACTGGACGTTGAACGAGGTCGGGGACGCGGAGGCGACCGCCAGGCGGGTGCTGACGCGCATGACGCTCATGGCCGGCTTGTGAGCGGGCCGGCGCGGTACCGGTCGCACGCCCGAGACCTCGGGCGTGGTCGTGCGGGTGGGCTGCGGCCCCGGATGGAGGGCTGACGGTGTACTCCGACTACCTCAGGATCGGCGGGATCGAGATCGCGAACTCGACCCGCCTGGCGGCGTACCTGGAGTCCGTGGGCTCCCCCCTGACGGACTACGGCAACTGCGGCTGTCCGACGCTGACACCGGAAGTCCTCGGGGAGGACGGCCCGTACACGAACCCCGTGGACGACGAGGCGCCGTGGTACGACGTGGATGTCCCGGAGTCTGCGGAGTTCGCGGGGTTCATGGTTCTGAGCGTGGAGGGCATGGACGACTTCCCGGTGACCCGGCAGACCACCACGGCGGTATCGGGGGGCGCGTCGCTGGGGCCGTCCCGGGTGCAGGGCCGCACGATCACCGTGACGGGGGTCCTCCTCGGTTCCACGTGCTGCGGGGTGCAGTACGGGTTGCAGTTCCTGTCGGAGGCGTTGGCGGGGTGTAGCGGGGGGTCCTGCGACGGGGACTGTCTGGAGGTGTTCTCGTGCTGCCCGGGGGACGAGGACTTGACACCGCAGCAGTTCACGGACCGGTACCGGCGGACGCTGCGCCGGGTCGTCCTGGCCGAGGGCCCGAAGGTGCTGGAGCGTACGGGCAACGGGTGCCGGTCGGGGGAATGCACCCTCGGCGCGGACCTGCTCACCGTCGAGTTCGTCCTCGTCGCGGGCACGCCCTGGCTGTGGGCCGACGTCATGCCTGTGCTGGAGATGCCTCTCCGGCCGCCCGGTGCCGGGGACTGCCCGGAGTGGTGCCTTGTCACGCGGGGGGAGGAGGCTCCCGACGGGTGTGCGTGCTGCCGGCTGGGATCGTGCTCGGACCCGGTGGTGTCCTCGCAGTCCGTGACGTGCATGCTCGACACGCCTCCTCCCGCGCCCCGGGCGCCGGACACCTGTTACTGCCTGCCCATCGCGGCCGAACGGCAGTGCTTCGAGCTGGACTTGACGACGCGTCCGGGCTGGTCGGTCGATGTCCCGGTGATCACGCTGCGCGCCGGCAGCTACGACCTGCGGGACGTCACGATCTCGTTCTACGAACGGACGCCCGCGCACGGCACGTTCACGTGCGAGGAGATCGCCGACTACGAGCGGTGCGACCCGCACAGCGTCTACACCGCCGCGTTCGTCCCGGCAGGTACTGCGGTCGTCATCGACGGACAGGTCAGCCGGGCGCTGGTGGAGTGCGCGCCGCTCTGCGAGACGTCGCCGTACATCTTCGGGGCGGAGGGCGGGCCGGCGTCGTACAAGCCTATCGACTGCGCCACGTACTGCGTGTGCATCGAGACGGACGCCCTTGATCCGCCGCACGCGACGGCGATGCTGACGATCGGTGTGTCGGGGCGGGGGCTCTGATGGCGGTCGCGGGGTGCGGGACGCACCGGGCGCAGGTCATCGACCGTCAGGGCCTGGTCGTCACCACGGCCGACACCCTGATCGAGGTCGAGTGGAACCGCGTGCTCAACGACACCGGGACGGCGCGCGTGCTGATCCACCCGGATGGCGACTGCTGCGAGAAGTTGGGCGCGGTCCGGTCGTGGAGGCACCGGCTGGTGATCTGGCGGGACCAGAAGCCGGTGTTCGAGGGGCCGATCATCCAAGCCTCATGGGGGATCGGCACGGTCGAGCTGTTCGCCGGCGACGTGCTGGCCTGGCTGGATCGGCGGGTGCCTCACTCCGACATGACGTTCACCGGCCGGGACCTGACTGAGATCGCCGAGGCCCTCATCGATGACGGGTTCGCTCCGGATGACCCAGGGCACACCGTGCAGATCGTGGGGAAGTCGGGGGTGACCGGGGACCGGACGTACGAGACGGACGTCGAGCAGACCGGCGACCACCTCCGGGACCTGGCCGGCACCGGCCTCGACTACACCGCGATCGGGTCCACGATCCTGCTCCTCCCGGACGACTTCGCGGTGAGCATCGGGAGCCTGTCGGACGTCGACCTGCCGGACGGCCTGGTCATCGCGGAGGACGGCGCGGCCCTCGCCACACGGTGGGTCGTCCACGGCGACGAGGAGACCGGGATCAAGGGCGTCGCGGGCGGGGTCGACGCCTATTACGGGTTGCTGGAGCGGGCCGCCGAGGAGACGTCCATCAAGGACAACGCGTCGGCGGCGAGCGCGGCCCTGTCGCGGTTGCGGACGTCGTACCCGGTGCCGATCTTCATGGACAGTGACCAGGTGACCCTGTCGCCCGACGCCAACATTGACGTCCCGCTGCTGGTGCCTGGTTGGTGCCTGGACATCACGAGCGTGCTGGCGTGCCGGAACCTCGCCCAACGCCTGAAGGTCCTCGGGGTGAAGGTCGTGGAGAACGGCGACAGCGAGAAGATCCAGGTCCAGTTGGGGCCGACCGGTTTCGGGTCGGGGGTGTGAGCGGTGGCGGTACGCGGAGGGCCGGCGCGGAGGGTGCCGGGGAACCCTGTGGCGGGGGTGCTGCGGGACCTGGCGAGGCAGTCGCGGGTGATGAGACCCCGGGGGCAGGCCGCGGCTGCGGAGGGGGAGCAGGCGCCGGTGCCGGCGGTCGGGTGGAAGCCGCCCACCTGGTCGGTGCCCGTCGCGGCGGTTGTGGTCAGCGACGAGGACGGGCGAGCCGCCTGGACGTTGCCGCGGCCGTTCTCCCGGCCGCCGGTGGTTACGGTGGCGGTGGTGGACCCGGACCCCGGCGACGGGCGGGAGGCGCCCACTGTGGTGCTGGAGGCGGTGGAGGTGGACCAGGTGCGGGTACGGGTGTGGCTGGTCGGCCGCGGCGAGGTCCGGCCGGCCGGTCCTGGGGTGCGGGTCCACCTGACGGCGGTACGGCTCCCCCCGGGCACGGACGGCTGACCTGCCGGGTCGGTAGGCTCGGCGGGCCGCTGGTTTTGGGCCGGGCGCTTCTGCGGTGTGGAGGATGACCCCGTGGCCAATACGGCGTGCGTGTGCGACGACTACTTCGAGACGGACGACGACGGGGTGCTGTGCCTCATCCCGGGCCAGCAGGGGCTACGGCAGCGGATCGTCTACTCCCCAGCCGGCATGTACAACTTCACGAAGGCCTCGTATCCGTGGCTGGCCCGGATCGACGTGCAGGTGCAGGGCGGTGGCGGAGGGTCCGCCGGCGCGGACGCGGACCCCGGAGAGTGCATCGCGCGGTCGGGGGGCGGCGGCGGGGGCTGGGCCCGGTCGTTGATCCAGGTCGCCTCGCTGGGGGTGTCGGAGGCCATCGTCGTGGGCGCGGCCGGCGCGGCCGGTATCGGGAACACGGCGGGCACGGCCGGCGGAACGAGTTCGTTCGGCGGGTTCCTGTCCGCGTTCGGTGGCGACGGCGGCACGGCGACGATGGTGAGCGGGACGTCGCCGGCGTCCGCGAACGGATCGACCGGGGCGCCGGGCGGAACCGGGCAACTGGCCACCGGCGGCGGAGGCAGCGACGGCGCGTTGAGGGTGTCCGGGACGGTGGCGACGTCCGGCCGCGGCGGGGACTCCCGCCTGGGCAACGGGGGCTTCTCGCGAGGGTTCCAGGGTGTGGGTGGTGCGCCGCGCGGGTTCGGTGGCGGCGGGGGCGGGTCCCTGTCGTACGGGACGGCGTATGACGGGCATCCCGGGGGCGTGGGGGTCGTGGTGGTGGACCTGTACGGCTGACCCGGGGTGGCAGGACTGTGGCGGGCTAGACTCGCGGTGTCGCTGGTTTTGGGCCGGGCCGAATCCTTCTGTGGGTAGGGGTTGGTCGGCGTGGCGCGGTGCGGGTGTGGCGGCTCACAGTGCAACTGCTCTGTCACCGCCGGTACGGGCACGACGGTCACCGGTAGCGGGAGCCTCGCGAATCCTTTCGTGGTGTCGGCGACGGCGAGTTGCGATGATGTCCGGCCGTGTCTTTCCCAGGGTGACGGGATCACGTACAGCGCCGGTAGTGGTGTGATCTCGGCGCGGATTTCCGGCGACGCGGGCAACAATGCGTCGATCGGTGGTGACGGTGGTATCTACGCGACCACGGATTGCCCGACGGTGCGGGGATGTCTTTCCCAGGGGCCGGGCATTCTCTACGATCCGGTCACCGGGATCATTCGCGCGAGGCTTTCCGGCGACGCGGGGAACAACATCGCGATCGGTGGCGACAACGGGCTGTTCGTGCCGAGCGGCGCGGCGACGGTGAGCGTCGACTGTGGTATTTCCGGGGACGGTTCGGGCGGGTCGCCGCTCACCATCCCCGTGGGTGTGTGGCCGTTCCCGTGTGACATCGACACGGAGGGCGGGGATCTGTACTGCGACACCACGGGCCGGTTGCGGGCGGTGCCGCCGGGCGGGTTCTCCCGGTTCGTGCAGCAGACTCAGACCGCATACCCGGACGTCCTCGTGCCGGCGGGGCTGAACGTGCAGATCGAGATGCAGTCCATCAACATCATCAACCCCGATCCTTGCCGCGATGCGTTCGTGCTCATCGAGCAGGAGGTCGAGGTGAGCGTTGACATGCCGGTGGGTTCGTCGGCGGACTGGGGCATCGGCACGGACGCCATGGTGTACCGATTCAACAACGGGACCACCTTCCAGAACGACGTGCATTCCCAGCACACCAAGGTTGTGTCAACGATCGTCCCGGCGGGTGGAGTTCAGGCCGCACCGATGCGCGTGACGATGAGTCGCGGTACGGGTGGGGCCACGTACAACCGGGTCCAGACGTGGATTCAGGCTTTCATCTTCAACCTCGCGTAAAGGGGATATCGTGCCGACTTTCTATTACCGATACCCGGATACCGGTGCGTTCGGCATGCGGTCGATCTCGGGGAATCACGGGCAGGTGTCCCCTCCGGAGGGCGCGGTCGAGATCACGGAGGCCGAGTACGAGGCGGGGTCTGCGGCCGTGGTCGCGGGGACGGAGGCCCGGCGGGAGGCGGAGAGTGTCGCTCTCCTCGACGGCCGGCGCGCCGACCATGACGCCCTCATTGAGGCGGGGCTCCCGGCCGCGACCGCCGCCCGCCTGTCCGGGCATGTCGTCAAGGAGCCGGAGCCGGCTGCCACGGGGCGGCGGACGAAGGCTCGTTGATGGGGCGTCGGCTGGAGGAGCGAGGGCGCCGGCGATGTCGGCGGGGGTCCTCGGGTCGCGCGCGGGATCGTGACGTGGAGTTGTCCGGCTGACCTGCCACCCCGTCCGGACACCCCGGACACCCTGTCCGCCCGCCTTGCGGACACCCTGTCCGCACCCCTTGCGGACACCCCGGTGCGGACACCTTGCGGACATCCTGTCCGGGCAGTGTCCGCGCAGGTCATGGCGCTGCGGCTCCGCGCGATGGTCGTTGTCCGGACACCCTGTCCGGCCCTGTCCGCCCAACCCCGGACACCCTGTCCGGCCCCCTGTCCTGGAGGTCCCTCATGGCCCAAGCAGCGCCCACCGTGGGCCGCGCCGTCCACTACGTCAGCCATGGCACGCCGCTGCTCCCGGATGGCAGTCAGGTGTACTCCGCGAAGTGTCGGGCGGCCACCGTGACGGAGGTCAACGTCGAGGAGCCGTACCAGGTCGGTCTGGCCGTCACCAACCCGACCGGGCTGCATTTCCGTCCGCTGTCGGAGGGCGGGTGCTTCCTGTATCAGCCGGACGGGGAGGGGTGCGAGCTGTCGCCGGACGAGGTTCGTCCCGGGTCCTGGCACTGGCCGGAGCGTGTCTGATGGCTGCGCCTGTGACGGCCGCCGGCTTTCTGGGGGCGCTGCGCGCGGAGGGCCTGGTCGTGGTGGAGGTGGGTGCCTGGCAGACCCACAACCGGGAGGGACACGGCCCGTGGGGGCCGGTCCACGGCGTGATGATCCATCACACCGTCACCCAAGGCACGCAGTACGCGGTGGACCTGTGCCGGGACGGGCACAGCGAGCTTCCGGGGCCCTTGTGTCACGGGGTGATCGCGAAGAACGGCGTGGTCTACCTGGTCGGGTACGGGCGGGCGAACCATGCCGGTCTCGGGGACCCGGACGTGTTGTCCGCCGTGATCGCAGAGCGCGCGCTGCCGGTGGACGATGAGGCCACGGTCGACGGCAACCGGGCGTTCTACGGGTTCGAGTGCGAGAACTTGGGCGATGGGGTCGACCCGTGGCCGGCGGTGCAGTTGGAGGCCATCGAGCGGGCGAGCGCGGCTCTGTGCCGGGTGCACGGGTGGGGTGCGGGTTCGGTCCTGGGTCACCTGGAGTGGCAGCCGGGGAAGCCGGACCCGAGGGGTTTCACCATGGCCTCCATGCGGGCCCGTGTTGCCGGGCGTCTTCAGCTTCCCGTGCTGCCGCCCCCGCCGCGGCCGACCCGCCCGGTCGTGGACCTGTCCGAGCTGATCCGGGCGGCCAAGACCGACCCCGGTCGGGAGGGCACGCCCGTGTCGTACGCGGGCGTCCGCGTGCTGGAGGTGGCCCTCGTGGACGAGGGGCTGTTGCAGAAGCGGTTCCTGGACGGTCACTACGGCTGGTCGACCAGGTCCGCGTACAGCGCTTGGCAGGAGTCTTTGGGGTACTGGGGGCGGCGGCCGGGTGAGCCTGCCGACGGGGTGCCGGGGGCGTTCACGCTGGGGGTCCTGGCCCGCAAGCACGGCTTCGACGTCGTCGGCTAGGGGGCGTCATGGACACGGTGCTCGTCTGGGCCGGCGCGTTCACCGTCATCGCGGGCGTGGTCGGTGTGCTGTGGCGCCTTCTCCGAGGGCTGGTCCGTACGGCCGGGCGCATGGATCAGTTCATGGACGACTGGTACGGGGAGCCGCCCCGGGCCGGCGTGCCTGCCCGCCCAGGGGTGCTGGAGCGCGTCGGGGAGATCGAGGCGCGGCTGGCCCGGGTGGACCACGAGTTGCACCCCAACGACGGGCAGTCGCTGAGGGATGCCGTCGACCGGGCGAACGCGTGCCTGGCCAGGATCTGCCTCGACCCGCCTTCGGGGGGTTGAGGCTGGGGTGTCCCGCTCCCACGGCTCCGGGAGCGGGACACCCCGCTTTCGGTGGTTTACCTGCTTTAGATCATGCTGGTGGGGGATGCTGGTGGTCCGCACCGCCCCTTGGCGTGGTGCACCCCCCGAGCAAGCCCGGTCGCGCTACCTCCCCCAGCGCGGCCGGGCTTTCGCGCATACGGCCTGATGTCGGACACAGGGCGTATGGTGGGGACTTGTCCATTCAAAGCTGTTGCTGCCAGCTTCTCGGACCCGACGGAGGAGCCCCGCTCACCATGAGCGGGGCTCCTTTGTGTCCGGGGTCAGGCGTGGGCGAGCTGCCAGGAGCGGGCTTGCTCATCGAGGAGGGAGGCCGCGCCGACCCCTCGTCGCTCGAAGACCGTGAGCTGCCGGCGGATGGAGCCGACCTGCTTCACCGCGCGGTCGGAGTACACCCCGGTGAAGTGGGTGAGGGCTTGGCCCCATGTGCCGCATGCCTGCTCCAGGTGACCCTGGGCGGCCTGTTCCTTGCCCAGGGAGGCGAGGGACAGGGCCGTGATGCGGGACAGGCCGCCATGGGCGGCGCTGCCGTAGCTGCGGCCGGCGGCGGCGTACTGCTTGGCGGCGTTGGGGTGGTCCTTGAGTGCGCGGAACACCTTGGCGGAGTGGGAGGCCACGGCGGCGCGGGGGGAGCCGGACAGGGTGAGCCAGTACGGCATCACGTCGTCCTCGCCCCGGATGGCTAGGTCTTGTGCCCGGCGTACCTCGGTGACTGCCTCCGCGCCGCGGCCGGCGACCGCGAGCGCGCGGGCCCGGCAGACGACGAACATGGACAGCATCCCGGGGTCGGCGCGGCCGGTGGCCAGGGACAGGGCGGCGTCGGCCAGGTCCAGCGTGTGTTCGGGGCGGGCGATGTCCATGCCGTTGTGGGCCATGATCCGCAGCACCCATGCCTCGTGGAGGGGGTTGTCGGCCTCCCTGGTCAGGCCCAGGCTCTGGAGGTAGTAGCGCTGGGCGAGGCCGTGTTCGCCGGCGTCGTATGCCTTCCAGCCGGCGAGGAACGCGAAGGCGGCCGCGGCGGTGAGGGCGTCCCCGCGTAGGGCCTCCGTGGCACACCGTGCCCGGGTGAGGCCGACGACGTCGGTCCGCAGGTACTGGACCACGGCGGAGCGGCCGTGGAGTCCTCCCTGCCGCTCGTCGATGGCGGTGAACGCCTTGAGCATGGAGCGCACTGCGTCGATGTCGCCCACCCCGACCATGCGCCCTGCGCCCGTCGCGCGCTCCTGTGCTTCCGCCGCTTGGACGAGGCCGAGAGGCAAGGCGGCGGCGGCGACGCTGTAGGCGGCTCCCGTAAGGATCTTTCGGCGGTTGATGTCGGCCTCCCCGATTCGCCGTACGATGTCCACTGGATCGGGTCCGATGCCCAACCCAAGCCGGGCGTCGGGCCCGTTGCCATGTCCGGGCACCTTCCAGCCGAACTCGGCGGGGGTGACGTGCCGCCCGAGGCGGCGGGACAGGCTTTCCGCAATGTAGGCGCCGGTCTCCGGGGAGGGCGGTCGGCCGGCGACCCAGTGGGCAACGGCGGACCGGTTGGTGCGGAGGGTTTCGCCGGCTTCGGCCGCGATGCGGCGGATGTCTGCGGCGAACTGGTCGTACGTCAGACCTGTCTGCTCCAGGGCGAGTCGGAGGCTTTCGTTTCGGGCACGCGAAGTTGTCACGGTGTGTGCACCCTCCCAAGCAGGGCGTTAAACCCGGTAAACGCATCGGGCGTTGACCGGTGCTGTCTCTGCCACGGTAGCGCCGGTTACATGAGCTGCGTCACACCTCGGACGAATGCCGCTTGGGGGCATTGAATGGATGTTGATACGGAGGGTCAGGAGGCGCCGCTCACCGGTGCGTTAACGACCCGATCGGAACGCCGGCTGGCCTCGGGGCATTGGCTGCTCGCTGCGGCACCGTCGGTCAGTGCGGCCAACGCGGCGTGGAAGGAGACCGGGGAGACCTGGCTCCAGCCGTCGCCCCTGTTCACGGCTGTGCTCGTCCCGGCCTCGATCGTCCACGCGGCGACGGGCGTGGACAGCCCGGAGGAGTGCGCGCCGGCGCTGCAAGAGGCGTTGGACGGGCCGGTGTTCTACGACCCCGGGGCGTTCCGCGCCGATGGCGCGTACGTGGTCCTGCTGCCCGCGAGCGCGGCGACGATTTGGAATGTGCCGTCCACGACGCTGCATGCGCCGCGCGCGCTGCTCCTGGTGCCGGCCCCGGATCGGTGTGAGCCGGTCGGTGACCGGCCCTGGTGGGTTCTCCCCCTTGAAGGGCCCGGGGAGCTGTGCCCGCCTGCCCTGCTAGCCTCCCTCGCCTGCCTCGGCCGACGTCGGTTCGTTCCGTCGGGCGGTGAGCTGGAGTGACCGAGGCCCTGTCCTGGCCCGCGCAGGACGTGACGTCCCGCGAGGCCTTGAGCGTGGCCGGTGGCGTCGTCCGCCGAGCCCAGAGGATCGGCGTCCGCATGTCGATGTTCGAGTCAGCAGTTCCCGGAGCTCCCTCCTACACACGGACCCTGCCGCGGCTGCCTGAGTCCGCGCGGCCCGCGCGCCTGCTGGTGTCCGGCGCGCTGGACCGGTGGTCCCTCGGCGGTGTCGAGGATGCCGCGCTCCTCGTCATGAGCGAGCTGGTGTCCAACGCGGTCGCGCACGCCCGGTCCGGGTCGATCCGGGTCACGGTGACGCGTCGCGCGGACCTGCTGGTCGTGCGCCTGGCCGTGGTGGACATGTCTCATCGGCTCCCCCTGCCGCGGCCGGCGGTCGAGGACGACGAGTCCGGGCGGGGCCTGGCCCTCGTCGCGGCTCTCAGTGACGGCCGGTGGGGCGTGGATCCGTTGCGGTGGGGGAAACGCGTGTGGGCCGATCTGGCCGTGGACCGGGAGAAGTCCAGTGCTTGAGCGCTACGGGCCGATCCTCTACGTCCTGGCCCTCGGCGTGCTCATCGTGACCCTGGCCTACGGCATCTGCCGGGGGTAGCGGTCGTGAACAGGTTCGTTGACGGCGACTGTTGGCGCTGCGATGAGACGGACGTGCCGGTGCTGTGGCTCGGTCCGGTCCAGAGCCAGGACGCGGGCGATGCCCCTTTCTACTGCTGTGAGCCGTGCATCGTGCGCTTGGAGGCGCTGGTGCGTGCTCACCACCTCCGAGGCAGTGCCTCGGTTTGAGACTCCCGCCCTCGGTCGCGCTGTGTTGGCGCGCGGCCGGGGCGGGCCATCCCGCACCCATTGACCCAGGAGGTCATCTGTGACCGGTCGCGCGATCATCACGAAGGGGCAGGCAGTGTCCTGCTACTTCCGGACGACGGTGGACGCCCCCCATCGGAAGGCGCTCATCCAGATCTGCGAGCCCTGCAACGCGTTGTGTGCGCACTGCGGAGCCTGTCAACGTGATCAAGGCAGGTGAAGTGTTCTATCGCTGTGCCGGGATCGTTTGATCGTCGGGCCTGGGGTCGTCGGGCTTGTTGATCCAGGCGGCCATGGGGAGCTTCGGCGGTTCGGG
>NZ_JAPNLK010000001.1 GCF_026627505.1 Streptomyces sp. H27-H5
CGACCAGAAAGAACCTCGGAGAACCCGCCACCGGGACGGCCACCCGGGATACCGGCCTGCCCGAATCCGGAAACCCACCACAAAAGCAATCACACCGCGTGATCAAAGATCACGCGGTGGATCGAGGCTGAAGTGCGAGGGCTTCAACTTCGCCGGCTCGGTCAAATTGAAGGCCGCTGCCGAGATGGTGGAAACCGCCGAGCGAGAAGGAGTCCTGACCCCCGGTTCGACCCTCGTGGAGTCCTCGTCCGGAAACCTGGGCGTGGCGCTGAGCGTGATCGCGGCGAGCAAGGGTTACCGGTTCGTCTGTGTGACCGACTCGCGCTGCAATCTGGCGACCCGGTTGATGATGGAGGCGCTGGGCAGTGAGGTCCACGTCATCACCGGCCACGAGGACAACGGCAGCTTCCTCACGGCACGGCTCGACTACGTACGCCGGCTGTGCGCGGAGGACCCGCGGTACGTGTGGCTCAGCCAGTACACCAATCCGGCCAACTGGCGTGCCCACTACAACCGTACGGCTCCGGCCATCGCCCGCGCCTTCCCCCGGCTGGACGTCCTGTTCGTGGGGGCCGGAACCACCGGCACCCTCATGGGCTGTGCCCGCTGGTTCAGCCAGTGGCACCGTGCGGTGACCGTCGTCGCCGTGGACAGCGTCGGATCCGTGACGTTCGGCGGAGCGCCGGGGCGCCGCATGATCCCCGGCCTGGGCATGAGCGTTCGCCCTCCGCTGCTCGACGAGTCCTTCGTGGACGAGGCGGTGTGCGTCGAGGAGAAGGAAACCATCCGCACCTGCCGTCTCCTCGCCCGACGGGGTTTCCTGTTCGGCGGCTCGACCGGCACGGTGGTCGGCGGCGCGACGCAGTGGCTGGCCCGGCACGACACCACGGGCCTGACCGCGGTCGCCATCGCCCCGGACCTCGGCGAGCGCTACCTCGACACGATCTACCAGACCAACTGGGTGGAGGGCCTCTTCGGCGAGGACACGGGGCTCCAACTCCTCGGCCCCGACCCCCTCGACGCCCCGTAGAAGCCCCGGGCGGCACGTTCTCGTGTCAGTTGGCCTTGAGGGGGTGGGCGGGGGTGAGGGCTGCGGCGATGCGCTCGGCGATCTTCTCGGCCTGGTTGCCCTCGGGGCTCTTGGGGCCCTTCGTCGTCGAGACGGCGAGGGAGATCTGTTCGGCCGGCAGGTAGGCCTGGATCGCCGCGTAGCCCGAGAAGGACGGGTTCGTCAGGATCCAGCCGTTGATGACGAGGACGCCGAATCCGAAGTGTGTGGCGGGGGTGTTCGTCAGGCAGACCGTGGCCGGGCAGTCGGCCGTGGCGTGGCCCAGGCCGACCGTGCCCGGGTCGAGCTGGGTCTTGAAGGACTGCGCGGACAGCAGCGCGCCGGTGCCGAGGCCGCGGGCGGAGCGGGTCAGGTCGCAGATGTCGCCGGTGAGGACGGCGCCGCGGGCGGTGGTCCAGGACGGGTTCCAGAACGTGGATTCCTCGTACTTGCCGCGTTCGGAGGTGAAGGCGTGCAGGACGGGGGCCGGGATATCGGGGGTGTACTGGTTGCTGGTGTGGTTCAGGCCGAGCGGGCCGAAGACGCGTTCGGTGAGCAGTCGTTGCAACGGCATGCCGCTGATCTTCTCCAGTGCGGCGCCGAGGAGCTGGAAGTTGGCGTGGGAGTAGCTCCAGTTGGTGCCGGGCTTGTAGAGGAGGGGCTGTGAGGTGGCGTACGCGTTCACGTCGTTCGCCGTCCACTCGCGGAAGGGGGCGGCTTCGAGGGCGGCGAGGAACTTCGGGTCGGTGACGTAGTCGTGGAGGCCCGACGTGGAGGCGCCGAGCATCCGCAGGGTGATCTCCGAGCCGTGCGGAAGGTCGGGCAACCACCGGGAGACCGGATCGTCCAGTCCGACTCTGCCCTGCTCGACGAGTTGGAGCAGGACGGTCGCCATGTAGGCGATGCCCACGGATCCCGTGCGGAAGTGCATCGACGGGCGGGCGGGGACGCCCGTCATCGACTCGCCGAGGGCCGTGGTGAGCACGTCCTTGTCGCCGGAGGCGACGCTCAGGATCACCGAGTTCAGGTCGAACTCCCGCCGTGCCTGTTCGGCGATGTCGAGGACCTGGCGTGCTTGGCCCTGGGCGGGGCCCGGCGAGGCGGCGCAGCCCTGCGGCGCGGTGGGGACCGAGGTGGCGGTCCCGGCCGGAACGACCGCGGCGAGCAGGCCGGCGAGGGAGAGCAATACCGTCCGAGTACGCCTCATCCTCACAGTGTGGGCGCGCACCCGAACGGGCGCATTCCGCCTGGAAACGCCCTGGTCGCGCACGGTCCGCGAACGAATCGTACGGGCAGGGAGCGGCCGGCCGCCGCCTGGGGACCTGCCGTGCCGTCGCCCGGCGGATCCTGCGAGGGTGGGCGGGTGACGGAGATCGAGGGTGGCGGGCCGGGCCCGGTCGGGCAGGGTGGCGGGGACGGCCGGGGCGGGGGCGAACGGCTGTACGCGTACCGGGTGCGTGGACGTGAACGCGGCGCGGTGGTGCTGTGGGTCGGCGGGCGGGGCGACGCGCCCGACCGGGTGTTCGCGCTGCCGGCGGTCGGACACCGCTGTCTGCCGGTGTTCGTGACCGCCCGGCGGGCGAGGACGTACGCGGATCGGCGGGGGCGCGGGCTCGCCGCCCACGAGGTCGGTCTGCTGGACCTGGCCAGGGTCCAGCACTGGCTGGACGATCCGGTGGGTCGCGCGGTGCCGCCGGGTGCGGTGTTGGAGGCGTGGAACTTCTTCGAGGATCTGGCCCGCGGCCTGGCCGCCACCGCTCGACTGCCCCGGCAGGAGGCGACCCACGACAACGCCTACGAGAAGTTGTTCGCGGGCCAGTGCTCCACGTGGACCCCCGAAGAGGAACGGGCGGTACGGGAACTCCTGGCCGCCGGCGTGGACCTGTGGAACTCCTGCCCGGTGGTCGTGAACCCCCTCGCGACCCCCCGTACCCGGGCGGTCGTCCGGGGTGCGGCGGCCACTCCCGGGGCCGGGTGAGTCGTACGCCCGCCACCGTGGTGCGCCCGCCCGACCGGGAGGGCGCACCGCCCGGAGGGCTCGGCGCGGCGGTACCGGGGGCGCCGCGGCAGCGCCACTACCCTCGGCTCATGGCAGACACCTTCGAGCACACACCTCAGGTCTGGACCGCCGGGCGCCTCCGGTCCGTTCTCGCGGGACTCCCCGACGACACCCCGATCCACGTCGGCGTGGCGGACGCACCGGGCGACTTCGACGCCTACGGCGAGTTCGTCCTGGTCGACGCCGAACCCGTGGAGGTGGACCTCACGGACCTCACGGACCTCACCGACTTCTCGTACTCCGCCGACTCCTCGGACTCGGGCCTCTCCCGGGGCGGCGACGCGGCTCCCGAGGTGCGGTTCACCCTCTTCGCCGACGCCAAGGCGGGTGTGTACCACCTCGACGTGGACTGACCCCGTCGCGCGCACTCCCCCAACCGCCCCGCCAGGTACGAAGCACCCCACCCGGCGGGGCTCTGCGCAGCTCAGGCGGAGGCGCCGCCGTCGATCACCAGGTCGGCGCCGACTACGGTGGCGGCGTCCGGCGAGGCCAGGTACAGCACGGCTGCCGCGATAACCTCGGTGGAGGACACCCGGCCCAGGGGCGACTCGTCCTCCATGCGCAGCGCGCGGCCCTCGTCGCTCTCACCCGGCCGCAGGGACATCCCGGTGGCCGACGGGCCGGGACTGACCGCGTTGACGCGCACCCCGTCGGCGATGTGGTCCAGCGCGGCGGCACGGGTCAGGGCGGAGACGGCGGCCTTGGTCGCGATGTAGCCCGCCGCTCCCTGGATGCGGGTGTGTGCGCCCAGGTTGGAGGAGATGTTGACGATCGCCCCGCCGGTGGGCTGACGACGCATCTGCGCGACCTCGGCCTGGAGGCCGAGCAGCACACCGGTCACATTCACGTCGAGCATCGTGCGCCACTCCTCCTCGGGCAGGTCGGCGACGGGCGCGCCGCCCCGGAAGACGCCCGCGTTGTTGACGGCCACGTCGAGGCCGCCGAAGCGTTCGACCGCACGGTCGACCAGGGCCCGTACGTCCTCGGAGCGGGTCACGTCCGCGGTGACCGCGACAGCGGTGCCCCCCTCCTTCTCGATGAGCGCGACCGTCTCCTCCAACGAGGCGGCCGTGCGGCCGGCCGCGACCACGGCGGCCCCTTCGGTGGCGAAGGCGAGGGCGACGGTCCGGCCTATGCCGGAACCGGCGCCGGTGACGAGCACGGTCTTGCCGGTGAAGCGTGTGGACATGGGAGTGAGACTCCTTGTCGAGTGATCGGATGGCTGTTATTTGACCAAACGTTCCAGAATGAGGGCAAGGGGAAACCCCGCCCGGGGGGCGCTCAGTCGAGCAACTCCAGCGCCTGCTCGGCCGCGTCGCGCACCCGCGCGGGATCGCCGGAGGCCTTGCCGACGACGCGCAGGCCCTGCATCAGCACCAGCAGCATCCGCGCGAGCGCGCGCGGGTCACGTCCCTCGGGCAGCTCGCCCTGGGCGCGGGCCCGCGTGAGTGCCGAGTGCAGCAGGGTCTCGACGTGGCTCCAGCTCGCCTCGACCCGGCGGGCGGCTCCCGCGTCGTGCGCCCCCAACTCGGCGGCGGTATTGGTGATGAAGCATCCGTCGAGGCGTCCGTCGTCGGAACCGGCCTCGTCGGCGAAGCGGCGTACGACCGCGCGCACGGCCGGCAAGGCCGGTCCCGGCTGGGACAGTTCGCTCAGGAGCCCCGGGTCACGGTGCTCCGCGTACCGATCCAACGCCTTCATGTACAGGGTGCGCTTGTTCCCGAAGGTGGCGTAGATGCTGGCCCGCCCGACGCCGAGGTGTTCGACGAGGTCCGCCATCGACGTCGCCTCGTAGCCGCGCCGCCAGAACAGCTCCAGGGCTGCCTGCAACGCGACGTCCGGATCGAATTCCTTGGTTCTGGCCACGTCGGGGAGCCTAGATCATTCTGAAATGATCGGTCAAGTATGTTCCGTCCGGCTCGCTTTGCACGGGGAGGTACCCCGGATGGTGCGCCGGCCTCGTGCCGCCGACCCGACGGGCCACTCATTCGGCCCAGCAGAGCGCGCCCTCCCCCGCTGCCGGCGCTTGACTGGCTGTCGGGGTCGGCTCGTCCTGCGGCGTGATGGGAGGTGTCATGTCGTGGAAGGAACGACTGCGTGGCCTGCACGTCCGGATCGAGGGACGGTTCCCCGTCGTCACCGAACTGACGGGCCGCCTCCTGTCGACGAACCTCCTGGACGGGGCGACCCGGCTCGCTTCCCGGGCCTTCCTGGCGTCCGTGCCGCTCCTGTTCGCCGTGCCGCCTTCGCACCCCAGGGCGTACGCGATCAGTTGCGGGCGTCGTTGCGGACCATGTTCGGCCTGACCGGCCAGGCCGACGCGCAACTCCAGCAGGTGTTGGGCTCCTCCACCGGCAACAACCTGCGCGAGACCACGGGCGTCGTCGGCCTGCTGATGGCCCTGATCTCGGCCACCAGTTTCAGCCGGGCCATGGCCAGGGTCTGCGAACGCGCCTGGCAACTGCCGAAGTCGCGTACCCGGATCGCCGCCTGGCGCTGGTTCGCCTGGCTCCTCGCCCTGCTGCTCGTGGTCTTCATGGAGGGCCCGATTCGCGAGGGGTTCGGGGCGGGCCTGTGGATCGGCATCCCCCTGACCTTCCTCCTCGGCGTCGGCGTGGGGATGTGGACCCAGCACCTGTTCCTCGCCGGCCGGATCGGCTGGACGGCCCTGCCGCCCGGCGCCGTACTCGCCTCGATCGCCACGACCGTGCTGTCGCTGAGCGCCACCCTGTACATGCCGGCCGCCCTGAACCGGGCGCTGAACGAGTACGGCTCCCTCGGACTGGTGCTGACCCTCCTGTCCTGGCTCATCGCGATCTGCGCCGCCGTCACGTTCGCCTTGACCATCGGCGCGGTCCTGGCGCAGGAGCCGCCGCTGAATCGCTTTCTCACGACCGATCGGAGAAGTCCGTGACGCACGCCCAGGACGCGGAAGTCGCCCGCTTGCGGGCCCAGGTGGCGGAGTTGTCCCGTCCGCACCGGAAACTGCGTTCCGCCCTGTCCGCCATCCTCATGGTGCTCGTCCTCGTCCTCACTCCCCTGGCCGTCGTCGCCTCGTGGACGTCCTCACTGCTGGGCGACACCGACCGCTATGTCGCCACCATGGGCCCGCTCGTCGACGACCGGGCCGTCCAGGAGGCCGTGGGCGCTCGCGCGGCGCAGGCCGTGACCAAGCACCTGGACCTGGACACGCTGCTTCAGGAGGCGGCGCCGGAGGACCGGCCGATGCTCTCGAAGGCCCTGGGCAAACTGGGGTCGCCGATCGAGGGCGCCGTGGCGAGTTTCGTCGGCAAGGAGGCCACGAACGTCGTCGCCAGTTCCTGGTTCCAGACCTTCTGGACGGACGCCAACCGGCGCATCCACGCCGCCATGGTCAAGGCGCTCACGGGACAGGGCGGCGGCGCCGTGAAGGTGACCGACGACGCCGTGACCATCGACCTCGCCCCGGTGATCGACCAGCTGAAGCAGCGACTGGTCGACGCCGGTCTCGGCGTCGCGGCGAAGGTCCCGGAGATCCACACCGATTTCACCGTCGTCCAGTCGAAGGACGTCAAGAAGGCCCAGACCGGCTTCCGGCTGCTGCAGATCCTCGGTACCTGGCTGGCCGTGGTCGTGGTGCTGATCGCCGCCCTGGCCGTGTGGCTGGCCCGGCGCCGTCGGCGGGCGCTGACGACCGTCGCGCTGCTGATCGCCGCCGGCGCGCTGCTGCTGGGCCTGGGCCTGGTGATCGCCCGGGCCCTGTACCTGGACAAGCTGCCCGCGGGGGTCTCCGCCGACGCGGCGGCCGCCGTGTTCGACCAGCTCGTGCGCTTCCTGCGGACCGCCGTGCGGTCGGTCGCCGTGCTCGGTGTGGCGGTCGCCCTGGGGGCCTGGCTCAGCGGCCCCGGTCGCCGCGCCGCCCAGGTGCGCCACCTGTGGTCGGCGGGGATCGACGCCACGCGGGGAGCCGCCGAACAGATGGGGATGCGGCTGGGCCCGGTCGGGCCCTTCGTACACCGCTGGAAGCGCCGGCTGGTCCAGGCGGTCCTGGCGGTGGGCGCCCTGACGCTCGCCTTGTGGTCCTATCCCACCGGATGGGTCGTCGTCGGCATCGTCCTGGCGGTCCTGTTCGCCATCACGGTGATCGAGTTCCTCGACACGAGGCCGGTGTCCCCCGCGCATCGCGAGGCGGCGGGACGGACGGGACCTGCGGGGCCGGCGGGACCGGCGGAGGCACCGGGAGCACCGGGAGCTTAGGGATGTGTACGGTGGCGCGCCGGCGGAGCAGGCACGAGGCGGGTGGGCCGGTCGGTGGGCCGGTGAGCCTCACCCGTCCGGCCCGCCTGCCCTGCGGATGCCGTCGGGTGGACCGAACCTGATGAGGACCGTCACCGGCAGTGGCTACACGGAGGGGGCTCGGCAGTCTTGACAGAGTCGCAGCGACAACCGACCCTCCGTCAGGCCCTCACCGCACCGGGGACGATACGACTGCTCCTGGCGTCCGCGCTCGTCGGCATCCCCGTCTCGCTGATCGCCTTCGGCTTCATCAGCCTCGAACACAAGCTCCAGCACTGGGTGTGGGAGTCCGCGCCCGAGGCACTCGGCTATGTCGTGTCACCGTGGTGGTGGGGCCTGCCCACGCTGGCCCTCGCCGGACTGCTGGCCGCGCCCGTCATCACCAGGATGGCCGGCGCGGGTGGTCACGTACCCGTCTTCGGAATCGGCGGGGCGACGACCACGCCCCGCGAGCTGCCGAGCGTCGCCCTGGCCGCGCTGGTCTGCCTCCCCCTCGGTGTGATCCTCGGACCCGAGGCCCCCCTCATGGCACTGGGCAGCGGCATCGCGCTGATCTGCATCCGTGCCACACAGCGCGCCGCCCAGCCCCAATTGACGGCGGTGCTCGGCATGGCGGGTTCCACCGCCGCCATCAGCACCATCTTCGGCAGCCCGCTCATCCCGGCCGTGATGGTGCTGGAGGCCGCCGGGCTCGGCGGCGTACGGCTGGTCGTACTGATCCTGCCCGCCCTGGTCGCCAGCGGCGTCGGCGCCCTGGTGTTCACCGGATTCGGGCACTGGACCGGGCTCAGCATCGGTTCGCTGGCCCTCCCGTACAAGCCGCCCACGGGGCTGCTGGACGCCGCCGACTTTCTGTGGGGCATCCCCATGGCCGCCCTGATCGGAGCGCTCGTCGCCGCCGGGAAGCTCCTCGGTCTGCGGACCCACCGATGGGTGGGTGCCTCCGCGGTCCGGATCATTCTGTGCGCCCTGGCCGTCGGCGTCTCCATCACCGCCTACGCCCTGGCCACCGGGCGTTCCCCGGGCGAGGTGGCGCTGTCCGGCCAGATCGTGATCGGTGCGCTGGCGGCCGACCCGGGGGCCTGGGCGGTGGGCTCGCTGGTGGCCCTGGCCGTGTTCAAGCTGATCGGCTGGGGCATCGCGCTGGGCAGCCTCCGCGGCGGTCCCATCTTCCCGGCCATCACCATCGGGGCCGCGGTCGGTATCGCATGCGGCAGCCTTGCCGGCTTCGGCATGGCCCCCGCCCTGGCCGCCGGCATCTGCGCCGCGGGAGTCGCGGCCACCCGCCTGCCGGTCACCGGCGTCGTGCTGGCCGCCGCCCTGCTCGGCAAGGACGCGGCCACGCTGATGCCGCTGATGGTGATCAGCTCGGTCACGGCGTTGCTCATCGAGGTCATGCTGGACCGCCCGCGGGCGTCCGGTGTGGAGATCGACGTGGGCGGCGCGAAGACCGGATGAGGATCCGGCCGCCGCGCCGCCCCGCCGCCGACCGCGGACCACGGACCGCGGACCGCCAGCCGGCGACGACGGTTTCCGGCCCCGTGGCGGGCGTCCGGTGTCAGCCCGCGGGCGCCGAGGACGACGCGGCCGGCCAGCAGTACGAGCCAGGCGGCGATCACCCACACCGGGTGACGGGCGCAGAAGGCACCGAGCGCGCCCGGGCGGGAGGAGCGGGCTCGGGGCCGGGGACGCCGGGGGAACTGCACATCGACTCCAAGAGAGAAGTGGCAGGACTGACACGAACCAACCTTGTACCAAGTGGCAGAGCTGACAATTGACAGGGGTGCCGTCATTGCTAGGCTTCATACATGCCTCAAGACCCCGACGAGTCCGGACTGCGCGAGCGCAAGAAGGAACAGACCCGCCGCCTGTTGCGCGAGGGCGCCGCCACCCTGTTCGCCGCCCACGGCTTCGCGGGGACGACCGTCGCGGACATCGCCGCCCACGCGAACGTCTCCGAGCGGACCTTCTTCCGGTACTTCGACAGCAAGGAGGCCCTGCTCCTGCCCGACAGCGCCGACCTGTTCCGTCACGTCGAGTCGGAACTGACCGCCCGCCCCGCGGACGAGGAGCCGCTGGACGCGGTGTTCAACGCGCTGCTCTCGGCGGTGGCCCCGTTCGCGGCCTCAAGCCTCACCGCCCTGACCCACTCCATCGAGGGCGCCGAGGTGCTGGTGGCCGCCCGGCTCGTGCAGGCGTTCACCGAGTTCGAGGACCGGCTGACGCTCCTCGTGCTCCGACGGCTCCCCGACGGCACGCCGGACGCCGACCTGCGCGCCGCCGTGATCGCCGGCGCGGCCATGTCCACCGTGCGCGCCGTCCTGCGCACCCAACGCAGGCGGCGCCAGAGCGACGCCGTCGCCCCGACCCCTCCCTCCCCTCTCCTGCTCCAGGCCTTCGGGATGCTGAAACAGATCGGAACCGCCGCTTCATGAAGCTCCGCCGCACCCCAGTCCTCGTCACCGCCGGACTCACCGTGGTCCTCGCCGCGGCGACCGGAACGGCCAACGCCGTCGTGAAGCACTCCGCGCAGCAGCGCATCGAGGAGAAGGCGGCGTGCCGGCTCCAGGCCGACGGGGCCGTCAGCGCGGAGCTGACGGACTCGTTCGCGGGTCTGCGCTCGCTGACCGGCGACGTGGGGGCGGTCCACGTCTCGGCCCGGGGCGTACACCGCGCGGACACCGAGATGGACGTCGAGGCCGACCTCTACGACGTCACGACCGACGGGGCCGTCGGCGGCGGCCGCGCCACGGCGCGCGTCTCGTACGGGACCCTCCAGAAGCGCCTCGCGTCCACGGAGGCGGGCATGAAGGTGGGCGGCGACGCGAACGGTCTCACCCTCACCGGCAGTGTCGGGGACCTCGGCCTCCCGGTCACCGTTCACACGCGGCTCGCCACCACGGCGACCAGCCTGACCCTGACGCCGACCACGGTCTCCGTCCTGGGGCGCGACCTGCCCGTCGACACCCTGGGCTCGCTGCCCGTCGCGGGGGGCCTCGTGGACCGGATCGCCGAACGGCTCGCCCCCCGGACCATCGACATCGACGACCTGCCGGCGGGAGCCCGTCTCACCGCCGCCCGGCCGACCGCCTCGGGGCTGGAGCTGAACTTCTCGCTGTCCTCCGAGTCGATACAGGTGAAGTCCGCGGACGGCGACCGGGCGAGTTCCGCGGGGGCCGACCGCTGCTCGGAGAAGTAGCCCCGCGGCGCGGAGAAGTAGCCCCGCCGCGCGGGCGTCGGCGGCCGGCCGGCCGTGATCCGCGGCCGATCAGGGCGACGGCGGTTCGGAGGCCTTCGCCTTCGCTTCGAGCAGGTCGCCGTACCCGGCAGCCGTCCAGACGTGCCGGCGGAACCGCTCCGGTGACACCGGGTGCGGCCACGGGTCTCCGGAGGCCGAGAACACGCCCCGGCAGGTGGGGCAGTAGCGCGCGTCGTCGGTGAGCTCGGCCGCCCCGGCGGCGCCCGCCAGCACCCTGCGCGCGTCCCGGTTCTCGCCGCGGACGATCGCGATGGTCGCCGCGAGGATCAGCACCGCGGCGACGGCGCCCACGGCCGTGAGCCACGGCAGGTTCCGGTCGTCGGCCGCGTACGCGCCGGCCGCGGCGGCCATCCCGGCGATGACGATGCCCTCCGCGAGGTGCGTACAGCCCTCGCCCGTGTGCTCCGGTGCCGACGCGAGCCTCGTCGCCAGGTCCTCGCGCCGCCCGCTCCGGTCCGTGCGCGCCCGCTCGACCGGCACGTGCTCCGACGTCCCGCACCCCGGGCACGGCACCGGCCTGTTCGATTCTCCCCTTGTCATCCGGACATGATGACCCGCCGCACCACGACACCCGAAGGCCACCGGTCCCCCGCGCCCTCACGTGCGAGCCGACGGTCCGGCGCGGGCGACCGTGGGAGGTGGGGGTGCTCCCGGGGAGACGATCATGGGCGTTCGCGATCGCTTCGGTGCCCGCGGCTTCGGTGCCCGCTGTGTGGGGGTCCTCGCCGCCCTGACGGCGGACGGCCGCGTTCACCCTCGGGTACAACAGCGGGGACCCGCTCCGGTGCGCACGCCAGTACTGGGTCACCGAGACTTGGGAGTAGGACGCCACGAGGACGCCACGTACGATGCGGATCCGGCGGCGGCCGCCCGGCACGGGGCCGCGCTCCGGGTTCCGGGTGCCGTCACTCGCACCTTCCGCAACCGAGAGGACAGCGATCGTGGGCCGATCCCCAGCCGTGGGCCAAGTGGTGGACGACTTCCGGCTGCCGGGAGGTGAACTGACCGGGGAGGAGTTCGTCCGCACCGAGTACTCCTTGGGCGGCCACCGAGGGAGCCCGGTCGTCCTGGCCTTCTATCCCGGCGACAACACCCCCGTGTGCACGACCCAGTTGTGTTCCTACTCCGACGGACTGGAATCCCTGGGAGCCGGCGGGGCCAAGGTCTGGGGCATCAGCCCCCAAAGCGTCGACAGCCACGAGGACTTCGCGCGCTCCCGCGGACTGCGCCTGCCCCTGTTGGCCGACACCGACCGGACCGTCGCCCGCGCCTTCGGGATCACCGCACCCCTCATCGGCCTGCGCCGGGCCGTGTTCATCGTTGCCCCCGACGGCACCCTGCACTGGAAGCACGTCACCGCGGTCGGCGCCAGCTTCCCGCCGGCGGACACCATCACCGAACAGCTCTCCCGCATCGGGGCGAGCTGACGGACCCGTGAGGGCTCCGGTCCGGGCGGGTCCGGGATGCGCCGACCCCGCTTCGGCAGGCCTTGTTCGCGGGCGGTTACGTCCGCGGGCCGGACCCCCGCCATCCCGGGGTCAGACCTCGCAGAGGGCGCGCGTCGCCACTTCCCAGGCGGCCGTGACGGCGTGTCGGGCGTGGGCGGTGGCCTCGCCGGTGTCGGCGGGAAGGCTTCGCGGGGTGCCGACGTGGACGTGCAGGCGGGGTCGGCGGACCGGCGCGGTCAGCAGGCCGGCCAGTTGTTTGCCGGTGCTGCCCGAAGTGATCCGGCGGGCTCCGGCCTGGCCGAGCGGGACGAGCGGCACCCCGGCGGCTCGCGCCAGGCGGGCCGGGCCGCTGCGGAAGCCTTCCGGCGGCTCCTCCCCCGAGTCCGGGCGCAGCGGCAGGCGGCCTTCCCCGTAGACCAGGACGTGCCGGCCGGCGCGCAGTGCCTCGACCGCCGCTTCCAGGGCCTCCGAGGCCCGCGCCGTGCCCCGGCGTACGGGTACGTGTCCCTCGCGCGTCAGCGACCAGCCGAGCAGCGGGATCCGCCACAGGCCCGCCGTGGCGAGCACCACCGGTTCGGTGCCCAGGCGGCGCAGGGCCGCCATGACGACGGCGGGGTCGGCCAGGCTGGTGTGGTTGGCGACGATCACCGCTCCCCCGGCAGGCAGCGACGGAACGTCGGCCGTGACGGTCAGGCGTCCGAACACGGGCACGACGGCGGAGGCGAGGCGACTGAGCACGCTGGTGCCTTTCACGTGGGCTTCTTGCGGTGCTTCCATGGTCGGCCGCGGTGGGGCCCGCGTCGTGAGCGCGGGTACTCATCCTCGTCTGAGCACCACCGCTCCCCGGCAGCGCGTACCGGCGGCAGTCGCTCGACGAAGCGCCGGCGAACCTCAGGTCGGATGACCATCCGTCCATCCGACCGGCCGCGTGCGGGTCTGCCCCGAACGGGGGACCGTTTTCGCCCACACCGGGGATCTTGACCCCGACGAGGGGTGAAGCACCCTCCGGACGCGTTGCCTCCCCGGGGGGCCGGACCGTTGTCGGTTCGTGAGTACAGCAACGAGCAGCCCGATACTGGCCCACACGACCCCCCACGACGCCGGCGCCGACAGTGCGCCCTGCGCCATAACGGTCCACTCCCGGGGCAACGTCCTGACCATCGCCCCGACGGGCGAGATCGATCACCACACCGCCCGGCCCCTGCGCGTGACGCTCGCCCTGGCCGCCGCCCACGGCTACACCGGGCTCGTCCTGGACACCTCCCGCGTCACCTTCGCCGACTCCGGTCTCCTGCGCGTCCTGGACGAGTGGTGCAGGCACGGGCGTCGCCTGAGGATGGTGAACCAGTCCAAGGCCGTACAACGCCTCCTGGCCGCGGCGGCGGCGACGGGACCGGCGGTGCCCTCCCCGTACGGCGGCCTCCGCCGGAAACCGGGGGACGGCGCGGAGCGCGCGGCACCCTCCGGCCCGCCGGACCGACCAGGCCCCGCGGGGGAAGCGACACCGCGGTGACGTTCATACTCCTGACCGTCACCCCGATGCTCCTCGCCGTCCTCCTGCTGCGAGGGGAGCCCGGTCGGCAGCGGCGTCGACGTCGTACCGCCCTCGCACCACACCTCGACCGTACGGCCGGGCCGCGGAGGCAGCACCGACCCGCCCTGACCTGACCCCGAGCCGGTCCGCCCGCCCCGCGAGAACACGGGGCGGGCGGACCCGGGGGCCCGGCGGCGCGAGCCAGGGGATCTAGTGCTGTGGCCGGAAAGGTTTGCCGGGTCGCGGTGTCCGGTGCGGTGCATCGCAAGGCGGAGGACTGCCGCTTGTACTGGACGTACTCGGGCGGTTCGACAACGCGGCGAGGTGCCGTGCCGGGCGCCGTGACACGGTGAACCTTTCCGGTCACAGCACTAGGGGATCCGGCCGCCGCCCCGGACGCCGATCAGGTAGTCGGCCTCTTCCGCCAGCCGCGCCCGCCGCTCGTCCGTCCCGGCGCGTTCGAGTTCTCCCCGCAACGCCTGTTCGGTCCGCAGGACGGTCGCGCGCGGGATCGGGATCCGCTGTCCGGGCTTCTCCGTGAACGGCGCCAGTTCGGAAGCGAGGGTCTGCGCGTCCGGCGAGGAGCCCCGGCGCAGCGAGAGGAACACCCGGGCCAGCCAGTCGGCCGGAATCTTCACCATGAGATCTGTCATGCATGGGCAACGAACGGCCACCCGCCCCGTGACACCCCCTCCCTCGCACGGAGCAACGGGGCGAGCCGACCGGGGCGGCCCACCGGGCATCGCGAGGGCCGTCCACCGACCCCCTTCGAACGGTTGTTGCCTTGCGCGCAGGCCGGTCGGGTGAGTTCACCGTCTCCCATGGACACGAGCACGACGTCGATCGAGGCCTTCTGGCCGACTCGCCGTGTCCGCCTGTTCGACGAGGCTTGTCGGTAGGTCACGCGCGCGTGTTCCCGTCCGCGTGCGTGGCCGTTCCGCGTCCGAACCCGCCCGGTTCACGCGGTGGCCCGGGTGGGTCCCCCCCTCGGCACGACAAGGATCCGAACATGTCCGTCACGATCAGCTGCTCGCCAACAACGCCGTCTACGCGGGGAACTTCACCGGCCCGCTCCCGCTGCCTCCGGCCAAGCACGTGACCGTGGTCGCCTGCATGGACGCGCGGGCCAGTGAGGCGTTCACCGACCTCGACGTGGACGTGCGGCAGTCGGTGGGTCGGATCGAGGCCGATCCGTTCGTCGTGCACAAGGAGAACATCCGCGGGTTCGTCTTCGACGTCGCGACCGGAAGCTCAACACGACGGGCACAGGACGGGCGCGCGGCGGGCGTCTATCCGAACCAGACGAGGTCCAGGACCGAGAGGCGTCCGGCTTCCCGGTTGATCCGGTAGATGACGCTCAACCGTCCGATGGAGGCGGACCGGACGTCTTCCCCCGCGGGATCCCCCGCGTCCCACTGCGGCCAGCCCCAAGGGGTTCGGGCGGCGATGTCCAGCACGTCGCGCGCCATCTCGCGGGCGTGGGAGGGCAGTCCGGCGAGCACCGTCGCCGCCTGCGGGGAGAGCCGGGCCGGCCATGGCGCACCGATCACGGTCGGGCTCCGATGACGTCTTCGAGCGCGATGTGGTCGGAGTCGTCCATGCCGGACGCGATGAAGGCGTCGACGGCCGGGGCCGAGTCGAGCCGGCTGCGCCAGGCGCGCACGACATCGTGCAGCGGGGTGAGGGTGTAGCTGTGGCGGGAGTCCTCCAGCGCCTTGGCCCAGTCCCGTTCGAAGGCCGGCTCCCACCGTTGTGCCCGGTGGTCGGCGCGGATCCGGGCGAGGAGTTGGGCGGCCGCGGCCGGTGGGGGCGGTGGGACGGACACGTACTCGGGCTGTGCGCTCACGGTTCCTCCAGCGGTCTCTTCGCCACGGTACGCGGCCGGCCGGTCAAAGGAGGTGGGCATCCGGGGATCCGCCGAGCGGCGGGCGGTTCACCGGTCCGCGTACGCAAGGCGAAGAGAAGAGCGCGAAACCTTATATTCATTGCATGATCATGAACACCACCTTTCATCCATCGAGATGAACTCGCAAACGATCTACGATTCGGAGGCACGTTCGTTTCACCCCCTCGCCCGGATCCAGAAGCAGCTCAAGCGATAACCGCCGGCGTGGAACTGCGCGACGTGCACAAGGAGTTCCCCAGTGGGACGCGCGCCGTCGACGGCGTGAGCCTGTCGGTCGAGGCCGGCGCCGTGTTCGGGGTGGTCGGGCACAGCGGGGCGGGCAAGTCCACCCTGTTGCGGCTGGTCAACGGCCTGGAAGAGCCCACGTCCGGCAGCGTGCTGGTGGACGGCCAGGACCTCGCCACCCTCGGGGAGCGCCGACTGCGCCCCATCCGACGGGACATCGGCATGATCTTCCAGCAGTTCAACCTCTTCCGCTCCCGCGCCGTCCTCGGCAACGTGCTCTACCCGCTGCGTCGGCCGGTTCCGTTCATCATCGCGATCGTCGCCCTCGCGCCGGTCACCCGGGAGGTGGTCGGCACGATGATCGGCACGAACGCGGCGATCTTCCCGATGACGGTGGTCGCGACGTTCGGGGTCGCGCGGATCGTGGAGTCCAACCTGCTCTCCGTCGAGCCCGGGGTGATCGAGGCGGCCCGGTCCATGGGCGCGAGCCCCCTGCGCATCCTGCTCACGGTCCTCGTACCGGAAGCCCTGGGGCCGCTCGTCCTCGGCCTGACCTTCATGCTGGTCGCCCTGATCGACTTCTCGGCGGTGGGCGGGACCGTCGGCGGGGGCGGGGTGGGCAATCTGGCGATGACGTACGGCTACCTGCGCTTCGACACCTCGGTGATGGTCGTGACGGTGCTCGTGCTGATCGTGCTGGTCCAGTCGGCGCAGTTGCTCGGCAACCTGCTGTCGCGCAAGGTGCTGCGGCGCTGACGCGGTCCCGCCGGAATGCTCCCTGGCAGGGGCGTGCGCCTCGTACCGCGCTCCCGCCGTCTCGACCCGGAGTGTCGGGTCCCTGATCCGGCGACCGACGGCGCACCGGGCGACGACACGCACACCCCTTCGCCGCGGCCCGCGAGTGGCACCCGGCCTGTGACGTGATCGTACGCAAGGATGATCGTCGGGGCCCGCGAGGCCATGGCGGGACGCATCAGGTCTCATGACCAGGCCCGGTGACGGGCCGTACGAGGGAACGGTGACATCGGCATGACCCGCGACCAGCAGCTCGCCGAGGCCTTCGTCGGCCTGGGCGACACCCTCGCCGACGACGTCGACCCGCTGACCC
This sequence comes from Streptomyces sp. H27-H5, assembly GCF_026627505.1. Taxonomy (GTDB): domain Bacteria; phylum Actinomycetota; class Actinomycetes; order Streptomycetales; family Streptomycetaceae; genus Streptomyces. Next base: position 16,863 of record NZ_JAPNLK010000001.1, read on the forward strand.
TGCTGGACCGGCTCGTCCGGAACTGCGTGGCGCTGACCCCGGTCGACGCCGCGGCCGTGATACTCGCCAACGTACGCGGCCGGTTGCGCGCGGCGGCCGTCACCGACGACGGGGTCGAGGCGACCGAGCTCTTCCACCTCCACCCGGCACAGGGTCCCTGCGCCGACAGTTTCCGTCTGGGAGCGGCCGTTCACGCGCCCGATCTCGACGTCGACGCCGAGACCTGGCCGGAGGTGACACCGCTGGCCCGGAGGGCCGGGTATCGGGGAGCCCACGGACTGCCGTTGCGCGTGCGGGGCCAGAAGGTGGGCGCGTTGCACCTGTTGACGCGCGACACCACTGCGCTGACCGAGTCGGACGTCGCGCTGCTCCAGGCCATGGCCGACGTCACGCTCCACGCGGTGGCCATCTGGCGGGCGAATCCGCCGCGCCCGGCCGACGTGGTCACCAACACACAGGCCGCCCTCGCCACGAAGGCCGCCGTCGACACCGCGGCCGTGATGCTCGCCGCCGCCGGTTCCCTCGCCCCGCACGAGGCGCGCCAGGCGCTGCACACCTACAGTGCCCGTCGGGGCCAGCGCGCCGGCCGGGTGGCGCACGAGTTGATCCTGCGTGATCTGGACCCGCACGCCGTCGTCGCCGACACCTGAGCGGGCACCGGACACGGTCGGTGTCCCGGGCGCGGTACCGCGGAGAACGGGGTTCGTCGCGGTACCGCGCCCGGCCGGGGTCAGCGGCGCTCGGGCAGGTCCGCCTCGGCCGGAGTCATCGCGAGACCGCGCGCCTTGGCGGGCGGCGCGGTGGCCGGCTTTCCGCAGAACGCGGCTTCGAGCGTGCCGCCCAGCGCGGTGTTGGCGGCGCCCCTGTTCGAGGTGTTCGCCATCGCGGAGAGGCTGCGGCTGCCGTCCCGGGTGGTGAAGGCGTAGGTGTAGAAGCCCTGCACGGTGCCGGTGTGGCCGTACACGGAGGTCCCGCACGTGAGGTCGTAGCGGCGCAGGCCCAGCCCGTAGAAGCGGGTGTTGGTGGTGTCGGTCGGCGTCATGGTGATCATGGTGTCCAGCAGGGGCGCCGGCACCAGCTTGCCGCGCAGCAGGGCGGACATGAAGGTGCTCAGGTCGGCCTGGTTCGAGATCATCGCGCCGGCGGTCTGCGCCCAGGACACCGTCTGCTCGGTGGAGTCGACCAGCGGGGCCCCCTCCTGGTCCGGGTGGAGGTATCCGTGGGCGTGGGCGCCCTTGATCACCGTGGCGGGGTGGACGTAGGAGGTGTTGCGGAGCCCCAGCGGCTTGATGATGCGGCGCTGGTACTCCTTGGCCACCGGCTGTCCGGTGGCCTTCTCGATGAGCATCCCGACCACGACGAAGTTCGTGTTGGAGTACTTGTACGAGACGCCCGGTTCGGTCGTCCTGGGCTCGGCGAGGGAGAGGTCGACCAGCTCCTTGTACCCGAACACCTTGTTCCGGACGGACTCGAAGCCCGGCACGGTGTTCGCGAACATGACGTTCGTGTAGTCCGACAACCCGCTGCGGTGGGTGAGCAGGTGACGCACCGTGATCCGGTCGTCGGGGAGCAGGCCCGGCAGGTGGCGGTTGACCGGGTCGTCCAGGCCGATCCGTCCCTCGTTCACCAGTTGGAGGAGCACGACGGTGGAGAACGTCTTCGTGACGCTGCCGATCCGGAAGCGGGCCGCGGGGTCCATGGCCGCCCCGGTGGTCCGGTCCTGGACGCCCGCCACCCTGTTCACCACACCGGCCGGACCGGTGAAACGGGTCATCGCGCCGGGTGCGCCGGCGGCCAGGGTGTTGCGCAACACCTGCTCCAGGCCCGCCAGGTCGGGCGCCGGCGGCTGTGCGGCGGGGCGCGCGGCCGGGACGGCCGGTGCCGACGGGGCCGCGTGGGCGGTGGCCGCGGGCGCCAGACCCGCCACGACGGCAAGCAGGGCGGCACTGATGGTCAGGCGTCGATCAAGGGGCAGGCGCACGGGTTCCTCGACTCGTTCGTGATGGGAAAGCGGGCATGCGGGCATGCGAAGACGGACGTGCCGCGGGAGGGGGTCAACCTCCCTGACCGGCAACGGCTCTGAGCCTACGAAAGATCTTGGCTGGAGACAGCCACGAGAAGGGCCACAGCCCCGGGTTCGGAAGGCGATTTCCGGCCATGTCCGGGCGTCACCCTCCGGCGATCCCCACTCGGCCCGCGTTCCGCTTCGGACCGTTCACGGGCGGCGCCACCCTGTACGGGCACGGGACGACGGGCGCCAGTCGGGCTGCTCCGCACGGGTTCACTTTTCACCCCGTTCGGCCTCACATGCCCGAGTCATGATCATCATCCTGCCTTGAAATCGTTCTGATGCTGTCATCCGGCCGTGGGTGAAATGGGAGGGCTGCATGACGACGTCATCGACACACCGTGCGCGAGGACGACGCCGGAACAAGGTGTGGAGCCTGGTCGGCGGTGCGGTGGTCGGAACCGCCCTCGTGGCCGCCGCGGCCCCCGCGCCCGTTCCCGCGCGTCCCGGCGCCGACGGACCGGACGCCTCCCTCGCCCTGTTGGTGGGCCGGATCCTCGACACCGGCGAGCGCGACGAGGGCGACGAGCACGGGGACGAGCGCTGCGGGGGCAAGGCGTTCCGGGCGGGCCTGTGCGGCGCGTTGCAGCGCCAGCGGGTCCTGGCCACGGCGCACGGGGCCGGGTCGGTCGTACGCGACGCGACGGCCTCGGGTCCGGACGGCGGGGCGAAGGCCGTCTCGCTGCCCACGGACGCGGGCGGCCCGCTGGAGATCTCCCTCGCCGAACCGGGCCGGTTGACGCACGTGACCGTCCGGGACGGGCACGGCCGTCATGTCGGCGGCGCACTCGGCGCGGCGGACCACCGCTGGACCAACACCGAGCCGCTGCGGGCCGGCGAGCACTACACCGTGCGCGTGGCGGCGCAGGACGCCGCCGGCACCCCGGTCGGGGTCACGATGGCGTTCCGCACGGCGCCGCCGCGCGAACACGACCGGCTGACCGTCGAGTTCGGCCCGCGATCGGGGACGTACGGGGCGGGCCAGATCGTGACGGCCTCACTGAGCCACCCCGTCCCGGCCGGGGACCGGACGGCCAGGGCCCGCCTCGAAGGGGCGCTCCAGGTGACCTCGGAACCCGCCGTCGAGGGCTCCTGGCACTGGGTCGACGACTCGACCCTGCACTACCGGCCGCGCGGTTACTGGCCGGCCCACACCGAGGTACGCGTGCACAGCGGCCTCGACGGGGTCGAGATCGGCGACCTGCACGGCGGCCCGTCGGAGCCCTCGCACCTCACCATCGGGGAACGCGTCGAGGCGGTGACCGACTCCGCCGCCCACCGGATGACGGTCCGCCGCAACGACCGGGTCCTGCGCTCGATCCCGGTCACCACCGGGAAGGCCGGGTTCCTGACCCGCAGTGGCGTCAAGGTGGTCCTCGGCAAGGAGGCCAAGGTGCGGATGCGTGGGGACACCGTCGGCATCAAGCGCGGCACGACCGAGTTCTACGACCTGCCGGTGCTCTACGCGACCCGGGTGACCTGGAGCGGCGAGTATGTGCACGCCGCCCCCTGGTCGGTGGAGGCGCAGGGCGAGGAGAACGTCAGCCACGGCTGCACGGGCATGAGCACCGCCGACGCCGCCTGGTTCTTCGACCTGGTACGGGAGGGGGACATCGTGGAGGTGGTGAACAGCGGCGGCGAGCGGATGACGCCGTTCGACAACGGCTTCGGCGACTGGAACCTCGACTGGTCGGCCTGGCAGGCCGGCAGCGCACTGGCCGGCGCGACCGAACCCTCGCTGGGGCCGGCCGTGCCGCGGGCGTCGGCGGTGGGCCACACCCCGTCGCGGTTGCGCCCGCTCACCTGAGACGGAGGGGGCGGCGGGGCCCGTGACTTCGCGGCCGGCCTTGACGCTCAGGTCGGTTCGGGGAGCAGGAACAGCGAGTCCTGGTAGCACCAGGCCCAGGCCTCGCCCTTCTCGAACGAGCGCGCCAGCGCGTGGTCGGTGGTGTCGGCGTGCGCCCAGGCGTGCCGACCCGGGGAGCTGTCGCAGCAGCCGACGTGCCCGCAGATCAGGCATTTCCGCAGGTGGACCCATGTACCGCCGGCCGCGAGGCACTCCTCGCAGCCACGTACGGGCGCGGGCGGCTCCTCGTCGGGGGCCTGGTCGAGATGTCCGCAGCTCACCTCTTCGACGCGCCCGGCGTCGGGGGCGACGATCCATCCGGTCATCGGTAGTCCTCCGGTGTGAGGGTCCTGGGGGCAGGTCCGGTGGTCACCCCGGTGGTCCGGGCGGCGGCGGGGCCATCGCCCACCTGATGGAGCCGGTCAGGGCGTGTCCGGAGAGTCGTACGAGGCCACCGCTCACGCCGCCCCGCGCCCCGGACAGCCCCAGCAGTCCCGGGGCCCACGGCGGCAGCAGGGCGACCGCGTTCGCGGCGAGCACGGCATAGGGTCCGCGGGCCGCCCTGGGCAGGGGCGGGTGGCGCAGGACGAAGCGCGCCGCCTCCCGGGCCTGGGGCGTGGCGCGGAGTTCCGGTCGGTACTCCGCGAGCAGGCGGGCCAGCTCCGCCCGGCTTCGGGGCGGGTCCTGTACCCCGAGCGCGCGGGCCACCCGGGCGGTGTCCGCGAGGTACGCGTCGCAGCCGGCGGGGTCGAGGGGATGCGCGCCGAAGCGCTGGTGGGCGCGGAGGAAGCTGTCGACCTCCGCCGCGTGGACCCAGCCCAGCAGGTGCGGATCCGCCGCGTGGTAGGCCTGACCGTCGGACGTCCGGCCGCGGACCCGTTCGTGTACGGCCCGTACCCGGTCGACCGCCTGCTGCGCGTCCTCGGCGGTGCCGTAGGTGGTCACCGCGAGGAAGGTGCTGGTGCGTTGGAGCCGCCCCCACGGGTCGCCGCGGAATCCGGAGTGCGCCGCGACGGCGGCCATCGCCAGCGGGTGGAGCGATTGGAGCAGGAGGGCGCTGAGGCCGCCGACGAACATCGAGGCGTCCCCGTGCACGGTGCGGATGGGACGCTCGGGCCCGAACCAGCGGGGTCCGGGGGCGCCGTGGATGCGGGCGCGGTTCGCCCGGCCCTCGGGTCCGGCCACGCGGGCGAAGAGGCCGGCGCCGAGTCGCTCCCGTGGACCGCGTCTCGACGGCGCGGGCTGGTTCATGACGCCATCCTCCTCCGCGAACGCCGGCCCCACCAGGTGCGGGGCCGGTCGTGGGCCCTCACCTGGCCCTCGGCGGTGTCCCCCGTGGCGGCGGGGCCGACCGACAGCGGACGCCCGTGACGGCCCGGATCGAATGATCACCCGATTCCCGTAATCGACGCGTGGCGACGGTCCACCGCATCCGATCCGGTCCCGGCCGGCGAAACAGTGGGTGAAGCCGCCACCAGGAGGTACCCGTGAGCAGTCGTGACCGGCAGGGCAATGTGATCGTCGTGGGGGCCGGGCTCGCCGGTCTCACCTGCGCGCTCGACCTGGCACGGGCGGGGGTACGGGTGCGCGTGCTGGAGGCGTCCGACGGGGTCGGCGGAAGGATGCGCAGCGACCTTCGGGACGGGTTCGTACTGGATCGCGGGTTCCAGGTGTTCAACACCGCCTACCCGCAGGTCAAGCGCCGTGTGAACCTGCGCGACCTGCGACTGCGCCCCTTCACCCCGGGAGTCCTGAGCCACATGCCGGACGGCGGTCGGGTGCGGTTCGGGGACCCGACCAGGCGCCCGGGCGACGCGGCCGCGCTGCTCACCGGTCGACGCACCCCGCTCCGCGGACTGGCCGGACTCGGCGCGCTGACCGCGGTGGACACCTTGGCGCCCGTTCGGGCACTGCGGCGGCTTCCGGAACGTACGACCCGGCGGGAACTGGCGCGTTGGGGGGTGGACGACGCCCTCGTCGACGCCTTCATGCGTCCGTTCCTCGCGGGCGTCTTTCTGGAGGACGAGCTGGAGACGTCGAGCCGGATGTTCCACCTGACCTGGCGCAGCATGATCCGGGGAACCCTCACCCTGCCCTCCAACGGGATCGGGGCGGTGCCCGAGCAGTTGGCGGGCGGCCTGCCCGAGGGCTCCCTGGAGCTGGAGGCGCGTGTTTCCGCCGTGTCCGGCGCCGGAGTGGTCCTCGCGGACGGTACCGCCCTGGAGGCCACCGGCGTCGTGGTCGCCACCGACACGGCGTGCGCGTCCGCGCTCGTACCGGCACTGGGCGAGCCCGGCCCGACGCGCACGGTCACCACCTACTACCACGCGACCCCCCTCTCGCCGCTGCGCGAACCGACCCTGCTGGTCGACAGCCGGCGGCGGTTCCTCAACACGTGCGTGCTGACGGAGGTGGTCCCCGGTTACGCCGTCGACGGCCGCGCCCTGGTGTCGACCTCGGTGCTCGGGGACGACACCCCCGCGGGACGCTCGGCGCTGGTGTCCGTCCTGTCCGAGGTGTACGGGACGGACGCGACCCGGTGGCAGGCCGTGGCCGCCGTCACGGTGCCCGGCGCGCTGCCCGCGATGCCGCCGCCCTGGCCCCTCAGCCGGACCACGAGGGTGGAGGACGGTGTGTACGTGTGCGGCGACCACCGCGCGACGGGTTCCGTACAGGGGGCCATGGCCTCGGGCACGCGCGCCGCACGGGAACTCCTGACCGATCGCGCCACCCGCACCTGACCGCCGGGGCACGGCGTGCTTCGCCCCGAGCCGGTCGGTGCCGACCGCGCTGCCGACCGGCTCGACTTGGGGTTCGGCCGGTCGGTGGTGCGGGGGACGGGCGGGTCCGGGGCTACCTCGGGTGGCCGAGGGCGGACGCCGCCAGCGCGGCCGATTCGGCGACGAGCGGGTCGTCGGCCGGGGCATCGGGATCATGTTTGGTCGTCAGCACCGCGAGGACGATCGGGGGACGGCCGGGCGGCCAGGCGATGCCCGCGTCGTTGTTGGTCGCGTACTGCCCGCCTCCCGTCTTGTCCGCGATCGTCCATTCCGGGGGAAGCCCGGCGCGGAACCGCTTGGAGCTGGTCGTGTTGGCCAGCATCCAGCCGGTGAGCCGTTCACGGTCGGGGGCGGTGAGCGCGCCGCCGAGGGTGAGGCGTGCGTAGGTGTGCGCGATGGCACGGGGGGTGGTGGTGTCGGTGATCCGGTCGGGTTCGGCCGAGTTGAGTTCGGGCTCCCAGCGGTCGAGCCGGGTCGTCCCGTCCCCGAGGGAGCGGCAGAACCGGGTGATGGCGGTCGGCCCGCCGAGTTCGCGCAGCAGGAGGTTGCCGGCGGCGTTGTCGCTGAAGGCGATCGTCGCCGAACACAGTTCCTCGACGGTCATGCCGTGGGCGAGGTTCTCGGGCTTGGAGGTGATCGGCGTGTGTCCGGCCTCCTTGACGTCCTTCTCGGTGTAGTGAATGCGCTTGGCGAGGAACTCCCCGCGGCGGTCGAGGTCGCGCAGGACGGCTCCCGCGGCGAGCGTCTTGAACAGCGAGCACATCGGAAAGAGTTCGTCGGCCCGGTGGCTCACGGTCCGGCCGGTGGCGGTGTCGAGGGCGAACACGCCGACGCGGGCCGAGTGCTGTCGCTCCAGTTCCCCGAACCGGCGTGCCACGAGGTCGCCTTCCGGGTCCGAGGCGTACGCAGTCCCGCCCATCGGGAGGGCCGCGGTCAGTGCCGCCCCCGCCCCGAGCGCGAGGATCGCGCGTCGACGCGAGCCCGAAGCCGTCGATGTGGTGGTGTTCAAGGGGCGTCCTTTCCCGTGGTGTCAGGGTGCTTTCCTCCAGACACGCACCATAGGGGCGAATGGTTCCCCTGGGACGCGGGCTCCTGACGATCCTGACGGGCCTGGTGGTGCGGCACAACGGTGGCCCGCATCCCGGGGTGTGGCGCACCCGGGCTCGGTGGGGCCCGGTGCGGTGGAGCCTGGTTCGGAGGCGGGGGCGGTCACACGATGAGTGGGCCGGCTCGACCGAGACGGCCTCTCCTCCCCCGATCGGACCGCTCCCCCATGTACCTGAACGACGCCACCCGCGCGGCCCTGCTCGACCGGTTGCGCGTGCCCGACGCGCGGCGCCGTGTCCTGCTCACCGGCGCGACCGTGGTGACGATGGATCCCCGTACCGGTGTCCTGCCCGTGGGCGACCTCCTGATCGAGGGGAAGGTGATCGCAGCCGTCGGCCGGGACCTCGCCGCTCGGGGCGCGGCCGTCGACGCCGTGGTCGTCGACGCGACCGGTTGCGTGCTGACTCCCGGCTTCGTGGACACCCACCGGCACGCCTGGCAGGGCCAGTTGCGCCGGGTGATGCCCGACGTGGACGACCTGGGAGCCTACGTACGGACCACCCTGGCGGGGTACGCGCCGGTCTACCGGCCGCACGACATGTACGTCGGCACCAGGCTGGCGGCGCTGTCGGCGCTGGACTGCGGGATCACGACGATGCTCGACTTCTCGCACAACTCCCGCAGCGCGGAGCACTCGGACAGCGCCGTGCGCGCGTTGATCGACACGGGCATCCGCGGGGTGCACGCGGCCATGGGTCCGCACTTCGGCGACTGGGACGAGCAGTGGCCGGCCGACCTCGGTCGGCTTCGTGACACGTACGGAAGCGACCTGCTGACCTTCCGGCTCGCCGCCCTGGCAACGGACGAGATCGCCGGGCCGTGGCTTGCCTACGGTCCGGAACTGGCGCGCACCGCAGGGGATTTGGGTGTGGGTGTGAGCGTGGACGCGGTGTTCGGCGCGGCCTCCTCGCGGGCCGTGTCGCGGTGGGAACGTGCCGGACTGCTGGGGCCGGAGGTCACGCTGATCCACGCGACGGGCCTGACCCCCGACGCCTGGCGGGCCATCGGTGCGAGCGGGACAACCGTGGCGCTGGCCCCGACCTCGGACGCGCAGATCGGCCTGGAGAGCGCCGTCCCCGCGGTCGACGAGGCGCTCGGGGCCGGGGTCCGGCCGGGCCTGAGCATCGACGTGGAGGTGGCGCTGGCCGGCGACATGTTCACGCAGATGCGGACCTTGCACGCGATCCAACGCATGCGCGCCGTGGCCGCGGTGTACGGCACGGACCGGGAGCCGTCGCGGATCGGCACGCTCGACGTCCTGGACTTCGCGACCCTCCAGGGCGCGCGGACCAACGGGCTGGCGGACGTGACCGGTTCGCTGACGGTGGGCAAGCAGGCGGACGTGTTGGTCATCCGCGGCGAGGACGTCAACAACATGCCGCTCAACGACGCGGTGGGGACCGTCGTGCTGGGTGCGGACGCGCGCAACCTCGATGCCGTGTTCGTGGCGGGGCAGGTCCGCAAGTGGGACGGCCGGCTCCTCGACGTCGACCTGTCCGCGCTGCGGGAGGAGGCGCGGGCCTCGCGCGACCACGTCGTGGCGGCCGCCGACCGGGCGGGCCTCGGCTGATCGGCCGGGTGTGCGCACCGACGGCTCTGCCCCCTGGGAACGGGGCAGAGCCGTCGCGGTGTGGCGGGTGTCCGTGGCGTGGACGCCGGGTCGGCTACCGGCCGGCCGAGCGCTCCCAGCGGTAGAACTGCTGGGCCATGGCGTCCTTCGGGCTCCGCCAGGTCTGCGGGTCGTGGGGACTGATGAACACGGAGAGCCGGTCACTGAGGTCCCGGAACTCCGGGTGGTCGGTCACCTGGGCGATCGCCGGGGCCGGTGGCTTGTCGGACTCGATCAGGTGGAGGTACACGTCCCCGAACTGGAAGAGACTGCGGCTCTTGACCCCGACCAGGTGGGGCAGTTCGCCCGCGTCCGACGCGGCGAACAGGCCGGCGATGTCGGGCGCGGAACCGGGGGCCATGCGGGCCACGATGAGAGCCTGGTGCATGGTGCTGTGCCTTTCGTCCGTCAGCGCTGACTGGTCACGGGCTCGCGGCTCTCCCGCTCCAGCTGTTCGATCTTGTCCCGGATGAGGGCCATCTGGGTGCGGGAGTTGCGGTTGATGTTGTCGGTCATCCAAGCGTCGTCGACCGGCGCGTCGGGCTTCATCGCGAAGTCCTGGATCCAGCGCATCCGGGTGCCGCCGCCGGAGACCGGGTGGTACTCCCAGTGGATGTTCATGTGGGCGAACGGGCCGGTCTCGACCCGGCGCGCCTTGACCGTGAGGCCCTCGCGGTCGACGGTCCGCTCCGACACCCAGCTCCACACCACGCCGTTCTCGTCGGGGTGCATGGCCAGCCGGAACTTCGTGGTGTCCCCGACGCGGTCGAGGATCTCGATCGAGGCGTACTCGCTGAAGAGCTGCGGCCAGTTCTGGAGGTCGTTGGTCACCTCCCACACCACGTCGACGGGTGCGTTGACGGTGATCTCGTTGTCGGTGTGGCCGGGCATGTCAGGCTCCTGTCATGAGGCTGTTGTTGACGAGGTCGAGGAACTCGCGCGGGCTCGCGCAGCGGTCGGCGTCGGTGGGCAGTGCCCGGCCGCGCCGGTTCTCCAGCTCACCGACGATGCCGAGCAGGCCCAGCGAGTCGAGGCCGTACTCGTCGAACCGGGATTCCGGGCGACTCGTCAGCTCGACGGGGTCGACGGTGATGCCGGCGCCCTTCATCAGGGACGCCAGCTCTTCCATCGTGAGGCGGTCGGACATGGTGCCTTCTCTCTTCCTACGAGGGCGGGTGGGCCGGCGGCGCCGGCGTGGCGCGCCCTACACGGCGGATTCCGGTCCTCTGCGGAGGACGAGGGCCGAGTTCGAGCCCATCTGGCCCCGGCTGAGCACGAGCGCGGTCCGCAACCGTGCGGTGCGCGCGCCGCCGGTGACCACATCGAGGTCGTGGCAGACCTCGAAGACGTTCGGCGTCGGAGGGACGACGCCGTGTTCCAGTGCCATCACGGCCGCGGCCACGTCGAGGGTGCCGGCGGCGCAGTAGGCCCGCCCGGTCCCGGTCTTGGGCGCCGTGACGGGCACCCGGCTCGCGCGACTCCCGAGGGCGTCGGTGATGGCCCACGCCTCGGCCGTGTCGGCGGCGGGGATCCCGAGGGCGTCGGCGAAGACCACGTCGATCTCCTCGGGGGCGCAGTCCGCCTCGCGGAGGGCGCCTCGGATGGCGCGGGACAGGCCCTCGCCCGACTCCTCCCAGCGGTGCGGTCCGGTGAACGTCGCGCAGTGACCCGCCACGACGGCGCGGACCGTCGCACCGCGTCGTTCGGCGGACTCGGCGTCCTCGACGACGAACATCGCGCCGCCTTCGGCGGGTACGAAGCCCGACGCCTTCGCGGTGAAGGGGCGGTAGGCCCGCTCGGGGTCGTCGTCGGTGCTCAGACCCTCGTAGCCCAGCTGGCAGACGACCGAGTAGGGGGCGAGCGGTGCCTCCGTCGCGCCGACCAGCATCGCCCGGCTGCCCTGCCGGATGGCCCGGGCGGCGTGGGCGAAGGCGTCCAGCCCGCCGGCCTCGTCCCCGCAGACCACCCCGCACGGGCCCTTGAGCCCGCGTCGGATGGAGATCTGTCCGGTGCTGGCGGCGTAGAACCAGGCGATCGACTGGTACGGGCCGACGTAGCGGGGGCCCTGCCCCCACAGCCGTTGCAGTTCGCGCTGCCCGAACTCGCCGCCGCCCGAGCCGGCCGCCGTGACGACCCCGACCGAGAAGGCGTCGTCGGCGTAGTCGGCCTGCGCGAGCCGCGCGTCCTCCAGGGCGAGGTCGGCGGCGCCGAGCGCGTAGTGGCTGAACCGGTCGGTCTGTACGAGGAAGCGGTCCTCGACCAGGGTGCCGGGGTCGAAGCCCCGCACCTCCCCCGCGATGCGCAGCGGGAGGTGCTCGCAGCCCTGTCGGCTGACGCGGTCCAGGACGCTGTCGCCGGCCTGGGTCGCCTTCCAGAAGGCTTCGATCCCGATCCCGTTGGGCGCGACCACCCCGATGCCGGTGATGACCGAGGCTCCCTCGGAGCGACTGTTCACGCGCGCACCTCCTTCGGCTGGGTCATGACGACGGCGGACTGGAATCCGCCGAATCCGCTGCCGACGGAGAGCACGCTGCGCAGGGTGTGGCTGCGGGCCGTCTTCGGCACGTAGTCCAGGTCGCACTCCGGGTCGGGGGTCTCGTAGTTCGCCGTCGGCGGCACCACGTGATGGGTCATCGCGAGCACGCAGGCGGCGAGTTCGATGGCACCGATGGCACCGAGCGAGTGGCCGACCATCGACTTGATGGAGGTCATCGGCGTCCGGTAGGCGTGGTCGCCGAGCACCCGCTTGACGGCCGCGGTCTCGTGCCGGTCGTTCTGCTTGGTCCCGGAGCCGTGCGCGTTGACGTAGTCGATCTCCGCGGCGTTGACCCGGGCCTGCCCGAGGGCGGTCTCTATGGACCGGGCCATCTCCAGCCCCTCGGTGGTGAGGCCGGTCATGTGGTGGGCGTTGCCGAAGGTGGCGTACCCGCCGATCTCGCAGTGGACGGTCGCGCCGCGGGCTCGGGCGTGCTCCAGCTCCTCCAGGACGAGGACCGCTCCGCCCTCGCCGAGGACGAACCCGTCGCGGTCGGCGTCGAACGGCCTGGACGCGTGGGCGGGGTCGTCGTTGTTCGGCGAGGTCGCCTTGATGGCGTCGAAGCAGGCCACGGTGATCGGGGAGACGGGAGAGTCCGAGGCACCGGCGATACACACGTCCATCCGGCCCTCCTGAATGGCGTGGACCGCGTACCCGATCGCGTCGAGGCCCGAGGTGCAGCCCGTCGAGACGGTCTGTACGGGTCCGCGGGCGCCCGTCTGTTCCGCGACGGCGGAAGCCAGCGTCGCGGGGGTGAACGCCCGGTGCAGGAAGGGTGAGGAGAGCCGGTGGTCGACGTCCCACCAGGCGCCCTTGTCGCTGACGGCGACGTAGTCGTGCTCCAGGCGGGTGGTTCCGCCGACGGCGGTGCCCAGGGAGACTCCCGTGCGCCAGGCCTCGTCGGAGTCGAGGTGGAGGCCGGCGTCGGCCACCGCCTCGCGCGCCGCGACCAGGGCGAACTGGATGTACCGGTCGTGTCGCTCCGCCTCGCCGGGGGTGAACCCGTGGTCGGCGGGGTCGAAGTCGACCTCCGCGGCTATCCGGGAGCGGAACCCGGTCGGGTCGAAGAGGGTGATGCCCCGTGTCGCGGTGCGCCCGTTGGAGAGCAGGTCCCAGAAGGCGCGGGTGCCGATGCCACCGGGGGCGACGACGCCGACCCCGGTCACGGCCACCCGTCGGCGGGTCATGCGACGACCTCCGAGTGCTCGGGTGGCCGCTGGTCCCACGCGGACTCGTGCGGGTGCGGGGCCTCTTCTGTGTCGACATGGCCGAGTTCCGGCCGGGGGGCGAGCGGGCCCAGGTGGAAGACCATGCGGGCCTCGGTGTCGCCGACGTTGCGGAAACGGTGGCGGACGTTCAGCGGCACCAGCAGCCCCTGGTCGACGCGCAGCGGGTGGGCCTCCCCGTCGAGGTCGACCTCCAGGTTGCCGGCGACCACGTACACGAACTCCTCGGAGTACGGGTGGTAGTGCTCGGCGATCGACTCGCCCGGGGCCATGACGGCCAGACCCATGAACCCGCTGGTCGAGCCGACCGAGGTCGGGGTGAGCACCGCTCTCAGGTCGCCTCCGCGCCTGCGGTTGGGCTGGGTCTCGCTGAGGTCGACGATGCGTGGGCGATGTGTGCTCATGACTGACTTCCTCCAGGCGTGCGGGTTGCCTCGACAGGGGCGCGGGGCGGGGTGGTGGTGGCGGTGGCCCGGGCGGGCCGCGGATACCGGGCGGTCCTCAGGACCGTTCGGGTGCCCGGCGGTCGGTGACCGGGGTCATGGGGTGGGGAGCTGCCGGGCCGTCGGCCCCGGACGGCGCCGCGAGCAGCCGTTCGAGGGTCACCTCGGCGCGCGGTCCTTCGATCTCGAAGGCGGCGGCGAGTTCGGCGCCCGCGGGGAGCGACACGTCGAGGAGGCGCACGACGATGTCGTCGCGCTGGAAGATGCTGCTGCTGCGGACCGGGCCATCGGGCCGCGCCGCGGCCCGCTCGTCCTGCTGGGACAGGAACTCGGCGAGCTCGGCGCCGCGGCCTTCCCGTGCCGGGTAGAACAGCGCGTGCCGGGTCACTGGGGCGTCGTCGGCGCCGTGCTCGGCCACGTGGTGGACGGCCGGGAGCGCCGCCTTCATGAAGAACAGGCGGGCGGACTCGGGGTCGGCCAGGTCGCGGTCCTGTTCGAGGTAGGGGTTGATGGCCTGCTCGACGGCGCGGACCTCCGGCTGCTCGGACACGTGGCGCAGGGCCGCGGTGAGGTCGCCTTCGACCTCGACGGCCCGGACCACCCGGTTGCCGTGCATGAAGAGGGAGGTGCGGCACAGGCGGGTGTGCGCGTCGACCTCGGCCGCCGGGGAGTCGTAGGAGGACAGGAGGTCGGCGACGGCCTTCTCGCTGCCCGGCTTGACCGTGAAGGTCAGGGCGTGGCGGACGATCCCGGCGCCGAGGCGGGGCGTGGGCTGGAGCCGTACGGAGGGCGTCAGCTCGGGCCGGTCGTAGCGCTTGCCGGTCTCCCGCAGCACGGTGAACTTCAGCGGTCGCATGCTGCGGGCGCAGGCGCCGAGCGGCTTCACCTGTTCGGCGTGGTGCTCGCTGTTGACCCAGGCGAGGTACTGGGGCGCGCTCTCCCACTCACTGGTGATGAGCCATTGGGAGGGGTTCTCGAACGACTGGCACAGCTGGTCGCCGAGGTGCCCCGGAACCGAGGCGATGTCGTGGCGGAGCTGCTCGTAGGCGTCGAAGAACTGCTGCTGGACGCCTTCGTGCAGGTCCATCAGCAGGACGACCCGGAGCATGGATCCGTCGAAGGCCGATTGGGACACCCTCTCGGACAGGGCGGTTGTCATCTGCTCACTCCTTCGTGAGGGTCTCGGTCGTGGGACGTGGTCGCCGGGGACGTGTTCCCGGGGTGCGCCGCGTCCGCTGCGCCGGTCGGAACGGTCCGGGCCGCTTCCCTCTTTGCCAGGGTGGACGAAGAGGGGCATATGCGTGGATCCGCTGTCGCTCATCGTCATCCAGCAGTGGGCAGAACGCCAGATCTCAGGATCGTCCGGGTGAGAAGTGGCGAATCGCCCGGGCCCGCCGGCTGATCGGGGCATAAGAAAGTGCACCGCCCCGCACAGAAACAGGAGCCCTCAGTTGATCGAAGACAAAGTCGACGTCCGTGTACCGGTCCTTGTGGTGGGCGGCTCACTCGTGGGCCTGTCCACCTCCCTGTTCCTGAGCCGTCACGGCGTCAGGCACATGGTGGTCGAGAAGCACGCCGGTACGTCCGTCCACCCGCGCGGCCGTGGCATCAACGCACGCACGATGGAGCTCTTCCGGACGGCTCAGGCCGAGCCGGCGATCCGCAGCGCGGCGGCCGTGCTGGAGGAGAATCACGGCATCCTGCAAGCCCAGTCCCTGGTCGGGGGCGAGTTCAACTGGCTGATCAAGGGCGTTGACCCGTCCGGGGCACTCGCCCGCTTCAGCCCCACCGGCTGGTGCCTGTGCAGCCAGAACAACATCGAGCCGGAGCTGGCCAAGCAGAGCCGCGCACAGGGCGCGGACGTGCGGTTCTCCACCGAGCTGATGAGCTTCGACCAGGACGAGGAAGGCGTCACCGCCCTGGTGAAGGACCGGGAGACGGGCGAGCACCTCACCGTGCGCGCCGACTTCCTCATCGCCGCGGACGGCCCGCGCAGTCCCGTCCGCGAGGCGCTGCGCATCCCCCAGACGGGCAGCGGTGAACTGTTCCACAACGTGAGCATCACGTTCCGTTCCGAGCAGCTCATCGAGGTCCTCGGGGACGTCCGGTTCATCGTGTGCTACCTGATGCGCCCGGGCGCGGACGGGGCCCTGCTGCCGGTCGACAACGAGACCCAGTGGGTCTTCCACGCCCCCTGGCACCCCGAGAACGGGGAGACGCTGGAGGACTTCACGGACGAACGCTGCGCGCGCCAGATCCGCGCGGCGGTCGGCGTGCCCGACCTGGACGTGGAGATCGGCGGCCGGGCCCCATGGCACGCGGCCGAACGGGTGGCGGAGTGGTACTCGTCGGGCCGGGCCTTCCTGGTCGGCGACGCGGCCCACGAGATGTCCCCGACCGGGGCGTTCGGTTCGAACACCGGCATCCAGGACGCGCACAACCTCGCCTGGAAGATCGCGGCGGTGCTCCAGGGAGCGGCCGGCCAGGAACTGCTCGACACGTACGAGGCCGAGCGGCTGCCGGTGGCCCGGGCCACGAGCCTGCGGGCCTCGGCGCGTTCCGCGGAACACAGCCACCCGGGGTACACCCCGCCGCCGACCATGGGCGGGGGCCCCGGCAGCGGGGTCCTGACCACGGCGATGGGCTACTGCTACCCGCAGGGCGCGGTCGTCGGCGGTGACCCGGGCCGGCCGATCATCCCCGAGGCGTTGCGCCTGAAGGGTGACGTGGGCACCAGGGCCCCGCACATGTGGGTGAGCAGGGCCGGGGAGCGCATCTCGCTGCTCGACCTGTACGAGCGGTCCTTCGTGCTGCTGAGCGCGGCGGGAACCCCGTGGCGGGCGGCGGCGGCGCAGGTGGCCGAGCAGCTGTCCGCGCGCCTGGCCGGGTACACGATCGGCTCCGCGGCCGACGCCGACCTGGTCCAGCCGGCCGACGCCGACTGGACGGAGGTCCACGAGATCGGCGCCGGGGGCGCGGTGCTCGTGCGGCCTGACGGGTTCGTGGCCTGGCGCTGCGAGGACGCGGTCGCCGACCCCCAGGAGACGCTCCTGACGGCCATGATGACCGTCCTCAGGCGGGACTGAGGTCCGTGCGGCCTGCCGGTGTCACCGGCAGGCCCAGCACCCCGCCCAGCATCCGTGCCCTCCGGGGCGCGGATGCCGGCGGTGGTGCCTCGCTTCCTGAGGGGGGCTCGCCGCCCGGGACAGGCGCCCGGCGAGGCAGGCGACCACGACGGCGATCGCCGCCAGTTCCTCGGGTTCGGCGGAGCCTCGGTGGACGCGCAGCAGGCTGGACACGGAAGCGTCTTCCGGCATCGGCATGCCCTCCCGTCAGGAGAGTTCGCCCTTCGGGGCACCAGGCCCCCTGATGCCGACGACGCTACGAGCACGGCGCGGACCTGTCGTGTTCGAAGGACTTGTCCACAGCCGTCCGGGTCACGCCCGGGCCGTTCGCCCGGGCGTGAGGTCCTGGCCGGGGACGGCCGTCACCCGAGTGGGGTGCGGCTCTCAGCACGGTCCGCCGCCCGCGGCCCGCCCTCGGTACCGCCCTGCTCCCCGGTGGCGCGGGCGGAGAGGGGGGTGGCGATCGATTCGAGGGACTTGCCCTCCGCCGCCACCGCGAAGAAGACCGCGACCAGGCCGGCCGCCACCATCAGCGAGGCCCCGATGCAGAACGCGAGCACGGCGTCGGCGACCACTCCGCTGGAGGTGAGGTCCGCGAAGACCAGCGGACCCGAGATGCCGCCGGCGGCGGTGCCCACCGCGTAGAAGAAGGCGATCGCCATCGCGCGTGTCTCCATCGGGAAGATCTCGCTGACGGTCAGGTACGCCGAACGCGCCCCGGCGGAGGCGAAGAACAGCACCACGCACCAGCAGGCGGTCATCGTGAAGGCCGTGAGCATGCCGGCTCCGAAGAGCCAGGCGGTGCCGAAGAGCAGCAGGCCGGACAGGACGTAGGTGCCGGCGATCATCGGCCGGCGGCCGATGGTGTCGAAGAACCGGCCCAGGAACAGCGGTCCGAGGAAGTTGCCGAAGGCGATGACGGCGAAGTAGTAGCCGGTGACCGAGCTGGAGACGTCGAAGAACCGGACCAGGATCGTGCCGAAGCCGAAGGTGATCGCGTTGTAGAGGAACGCCTGGCCGACGAAGAGGGAGAGGCCGAGCACGGCCCGCCGCGGGTAGGACCGGAAGACGGTCCTGGCGATCTCCCCGAATCCGATGCTGCCGCGCTGCTCGATGGTGATGGCCTCCCCCGGTTCGGGGAGCGGGGCGCCCTTCTCGCGCTCCACCTGGCGTTCGACGTCGGCGACGAGTTTCTCCGCCTCCTCGCCCTGGCCGTGGATGAACATCCACCGGGGGCTTTCGGGCACGTGCCGGCGGACGAGCAGGATCACCAGGCCGAGGACGACGCCGAGCGCGAACGTGAGCCGCCAACCGAGCCAGGCCGGGAAGATGTCGGTGTCGAGCGCGAGGACGGACAGCAGTGCGCCGGCGACCGCGCCGAGCCAGAAGCTGCCGTTGATGATGAGGTCGACGCGCCCGCGGTATTTGCTGGGGATCAGTTCGTCGATCGCGGAGTTGATGGCCGCGTACTCGCCGCCGATGCCGAAACCGGTGAGGAAGCGGAAGACGAAGAACCACCAGGGCGAGAAGGACACGGCGGTGAGCGCGGTCGCCGCCAGGTAGACGCCGAGGGTGATCAGGAAGAGCTTCTTGCGGCCGAACAGGTCGGTGAGGCGTCCGAAGAACAGCGCCCCGGCGCAGGCCCCGGCCACGTACAGGGCCGCCGCGACACCGGTGACCTGGGCGTCCGTGATGCTGAGGCCGCTGCCGTCCTCGGAGAGCCGACCGGCGATGTTGCCGACGATCGTGACTTCCAGGCCGTCGAGGATCCACACGGTCCCCAGCCCGATCACGATCATCCAGTGCCACCGCGACCACGGCAGCCGGTCCAGTCTCGCGGGGACGCTGGTCGTGATCGTCCCCTGGTTCCCACCCGTGAGCTCAGCCATGACGCACCGTCTGCCCGACCTCCCTCGCGGACAAACGCCCGCGGGTGAAACGGGGGTATCCGCCGGTTCGTTCGGGCGAATGTGACGTCGCGCCCGCAGGGGACGCGGCGTGCCGTGGAACCTGTCGAGGAACACTTCCGGAGGTGGGGCACTGCCATGACCAGACGATCCGCGGCGCGGTCGGCACCCCGGCCGGCCCGCCCGCGCGCGACCGGCCGCCCCCGGCGTCCGCGACCTCCGCTGCCGGCGGGCACGCCCCACGTCTCGCCGCTGCTGCGCACGGTCGCCGCGTACTCCTGGCGGCTGCTGGCCGTGGGGGCCGTGACGTACGCGGTGTTCGCGGTCCTGGGCCGGTTTCACGAGGTCGGCGTGGCCGTCTTCCTCGGCCTCGTGGTCACCGCCGTGCTCCGTCCCCTGACGGGTCTCCTGGCCCGGTGGATGCCCCGCCCGCTCGCCGTCGCGTGCGCCCTGGTCGGCAGCATCCTGCTGTTGCTCGGCGCGTTCGCGTTCGTCGGCGAGACGATCGCCTCCGAGTGGACCAATCTGCTCGCGGAGTTCAAGGACGGCCTGGGTCGGATCCAGCGTTGGCTGGAGCAGCCGCCGCTGCGCCTGGACCCGCACGCCCTGAACGACGTGCAGGCGCGCATCACCTCCTACCTGTCGAGCCACCGGTCGACCCTGCTGAGCACCGCGGTCAGTGGCGCCGGCCGGCTCGTGGAGATCTTCACCGTGATCGCCCTGGCCCTGTTCTGCTCGGTCTTCTTCATCCACTCGGGCGATCGGCAGTGGGCCTGGTTCTGCACGCAGCTCCCGCCGACCGCCGAGGACCGGGTGGCGACCGCCGGACGGGCGGCGTGGCGGACGTTCACCGGCTACACCCACGGCATCCTGCTCGTCGCCGGGACGAACGCCATCCTCGTCGGCGTCGCGCTGTTCGCGTTGGGGGTGCCGCTCGCCGTGCCGCTCGCCCTGTTGGAGTTCTTCGCCGCGTTCATCCCGCTGATCGGTTCCCCGGTCGCCCTCGCGGTGGCCGCCGTCGTCGCCCTGGCCGCGAAGGGGCCGCTGGTGGCGTGCCTGGTGGTCGCGCTGATCGTGGTCATCGGGCAGATCGAGGGCCATCTGCTGCATCCGCTCGTGATGAGTTGGGCGGTGCGGCTGCATCCGGTGGTCGTGGCCCTGTCGGTGGTGGCCGGCGCCATCGCCGCGGGCGTCGTCGGCGCGGTGGTCGCGGTGCCCCTGGTGTCGGTGGCCTGGGCCGTCCGGCAATCACTGCGGCCGCCCGCCCCCGTGTGAGGCCGGGACCTCTTCCGGCGTACGCATCGGGTGCGCGGGCCCCGTGCCACCGTCAAGCTGGGACCCGGTACGACCGATCCCGAACGCTCCCCCCGCACACCGTCACGCCCACGGAAAGGCCTCGGCCCCATGGACATCCACCGCCGCAAGGACCTCGGACTGCTCGCCCTGCGACTGGGGGCGGGCGGGGTGCTGATGGCACACGGCACGCAGAAGCTCTTCGGCTGGTTCGGCGGTGGCGGCCTCGACGGCA
Source organism: Streptomyces sp. H27-H5 (assembly GCF_026627505.1). Taxonomy (GTDB): domain Bacteria; phylum Actinomycetota; class Actinomycetes; order Streptomycetales; family Streptomycetaceae; genus Streptomyces. The sequence continues at coordinate 37,038 of NZ_JAPNLK010000001.1, forward strand.
CCGCGAAGGCCATGGAACACATGGGCTTCGCCCCCGGGCGGCCGAGCGCGCTCGCGGCGGGGCTCGGCGAGGCGGGTGGTGGCGCCCTGTTGGCGCTCGGGCTCGCGACCCCGGCGGCGGGCGCCGCCGCCGCGGGCGCGATGGCGGGCGCCGTGTCGGTGCACGCGCCGGCGGGGTTCTTCGCGCAGGGCGGGGGCTTCGAGTACCCGGCCTTCCTCGGCTACGTGGCGGCCGGACTGGGACTCGCCGGGCCGGGCCGCTACTCCGTCGACCACTTCACCCGGCACCGGCTCGACCGGCCGGCCGTGCTGGCGCTGGCGTTCGCGCTCAGCGCGGCAGCGGCGACCGTCGTCGTCGGTCGCCGCAACGCCGCCCTGGCCGCCGCGGCGGCCCCCGACTCCGCCTCGGGCGAGGACCCGCTCTCGGGCGTCGACGCCTGAGGTCTCTCCTTCGGAAGCCGGCTGAACGCCGGTCCTGAGCGGAGGCGTCGTCGTAGGGTGAGAGGCGGCCCAAGGAGGCCGAAGGCCGAGGGAGCCACGTATGCCGCGGTACCTGATCTCGTTCGACGACGGCGCCATGACCTTCCCCGACGAGGACCTGCCCGCGCTGGTCGAGGCCTCGCACAGGGTGGTGCGGGAGGCTCGGGACGCCGGCGTGTGGGTCTTCGGCGGTGGGCTGGAAAGTCAGCGGGCGAGCGTCGTGGCCCCCGACGGGACCGTCACCGACGGCCCGTACCCGGAGACCAAGGCGGTTCTCGGCGGGTTCTCGATCATCGATGTGCCCGCGCGTGGGGACGCGCTGGAGTGGGCTGCCCGGATCGCCGCCGCGTGCCGCTGCGCGCAGGAGGTCCGGGAGATCATGCCCGACTCGACCGACTGAGCGAAGACCGACTGAGCGAAGGCGGCCCCTCCCGTCCGGCGGCCGGGAGGGCCGCCCACGCGTGGCGACCGGACCGGCCCTACTGGCGCTCCTCGATGCCGATCGCCTTCTCCAGCTCCGCGTGCGCCGTGCCCGGCCTGCCCGAGTGCTGTTCCAGCAGCGCGGCGGCGATGGCGTCCAGCTTGCGCTGGATGGCGTGCTCGGCCCGCCGTTCGGAGTTCTTGAGCAGGGCCAGCAGGAGCAGGGCGACGGAGGCCACGGCGTCGCCCGCGAGGTGTTGCCAGCTCGTGGACAGGTGCAGGACGTGCACGACCACGACGTTGACCACCAGGGCCACGCACACCACGAAGAAGGCCGCCGAACTCGTGAAGTTGGAAGCCAGCTCGGCCAGCTTCTCGAACGGGCCGACGTGGCCGTCCTCGTTCTTCTCGGCGGGATGTTCGAATGTCATGTCGAACATCATCCCTTCTTCCGGCGCCACGGGGGGACCGGGCCTCCCCCGGGATCAGCAGATCCGCGGCAGCTGCTCCCCCAGTGGCAGGTCCACCACGCGCGTCCCGCCCAGGCCCGTGCGGGCGACGACGAGACCGGGGTGGGACTCCACCGCCTCCCCGATCACCGCGGCGCGGCGTCCCAGCGGGTGGGCGCGCATCGCGTCGAGGACCGCTTCGGCGTGCTCGCGCGGTACGAACGCGACCAGCTTCCCCTCGTTCGCCACGTACAGGGGGTCGAGGCCGAGGATCGCGCAGGCGTTGGCGACCGGGTCCGGGATCGGGACCTTGCCCTCCTGGAGGACCACACCGGTCCCGGAGGCGGCGGCGATCTCGTTGAGGGCGGCCGCGACCCCGCCCCGGGTGGGGTCGCGGAGCACGTGCAGGTCCGAGGTGACCGCGAGCATGGCCTCGACGAGGCCGCCGAGCGCCGCGCAGTCGCTCTCGATGTCCACCCCGAATTCCAGGCCCTCGCGCACGCTCATGATGGCCACGCCGTGCAGTCCGATCTCCCCGCTGACGATGACCACGTCGCCGGGCACGACGCGCTGTGCGCGCAGGTCCACCCCGTCCGGGATGAGGCCGATGCCGGCCGTGTTCACGTAGATGCCGTCGCCGTGGCCCGCCTCGACGACCTTGGTGTCGCCCGTGGCGATCTCGACGCCGGCGGTGCGGGCGGCCGCGCCCATGGACCGCGCCACCCGGGCCACCGCGGACATCTCGACGCCTTCTTCGAGGATGAATCCGCAGGACAGGTACGCGGCGCGGGCGCCGCTCATCGCCAGGTCGTTGACGGTGCCGTTGACGGCGAGGTCGCCGATGTCGCCGCCGGGGAAGAACAGCGGCCGGACCACGTACGAGTCGGTGGAGAAGGCCAGTCGGGCGCCGCCGAGGGTGATCGCGGCGGCGTCGCCCATCTGGGCCAGCACCTCACCGCCGAACGCCGGGGCGAAGAGGTGTTGCACCAGTTCGGCGGAGAGGGCGCCGCCGCCGCCGTGGCCCATCACCACGCGGGGGCGGTCCCGCAGGGGGGCCGGGCAGGTCCAGCCGGTGACGTCGAGGGTGGTGGTCTCAGGCAACGGGGCTCGCCTCCAGCGGTGTGGTCCGTGCTGTGGGGTCGGCGCCGCGCACCGGGGTGAGGTCGAGGCGCCGGTAGAGGTAGTACGCGGCGCAGGCGCCCTCGCTGGACACCATGGTGGCGCCGAGGGGGTTGCGCGGGGTGCAGGTGGTGCCGAAGGCCTCGCACTGGTTCGGCTTGATGAGGCCTTGGAGGACCTCGCCGCTGCGGCACTCCGCGGGCTCGCGGGTGGTGATGCCGGTGACGGAGAAGCGGTGTTCGGCGTCGTGGTCCCGGTAGCGCTCGGAGAGCCGCCAGCCGCTGTCGGGGATGACGCCGATGCCGCGCCAGGCGCGGTCGGTGACCTCGAAGACGTCCTCCAGCATGGCGATGGCCGCCGGGTTGCCCTCGGGGCGGACCGCGCGCGCGTAGGCGTTGTCCACGGTGTGTTCGCCGCGTTCGAGCTGGCGTACGGCGCGCCGTACGCCTTCGAGGATGTCCAGCGGCTCGAAGCCCGTGACCACGATCGGGACCCGGTGTCTGGCGGCCAGCTCGGGGTACTCCCCCATGCCCATCACGCTGCACACGTGCCCGGCGGCCAGGAAGCCCTGGACGCGGCAGCTCGGCGACTGCATGATCGCCTCGATGGCCGGGGGGACGCGCACGTGGGAGACGAGCAGGCTGAAGTTGCGGATGCCGAGCTTGCGGGCCTGGTGGACCGTCATGGCGTTGGGCGGGGCGGTGGTCTCGAAGCCGATCCCGAAGAAGACGACTTCCTTGTTCGGGTTCTGCCGGGCGATCTTCAGTGCGTCGAGCGGGGAGTAGACGACGCGTACGTCGCCGCCCTCGCTGCGGACCTGGAAGAGGTCGCGGCCGGTCCCGGGGACGCGGAGCATGTCCCCGAAGGAGCAGAAGATCACGTCGGGCCGGGAGGCGATCTCCAGGGCCTTGTCGATGACCTCCAGCGGGGTGACGCACACCGGACAGCCGGGGCCGTGAATCAACTCGACCTGTTCGGGAAGAAGTTGGTCGATCCCGTGCCGGATGATGGTGTGGGTCTGCCCTCCGCACACCTCCATCAGCGCCCAGGGGCGGGTGACGGTGGCGTGGATGTCGTCCAGGAGCCGGCGGGCGAGCTCGGGGTCCTGGAACTCCTCGATGTACTTCACTGCTGCCGTGCCTCCTGCGATGCGTGCCCACCGTCGGCCGGTCCCACGACCGCCGGGTCGGCGACGGTGTCCGACTCGTCGTCCTCGAACGGCCAGGGCGCTCCGCCCGCCTCCGCCGCCTGCTCCCAGGGGTCGCCGAACTCTTCTTGCAGCATGCCGAGTTGGGCGAAGAGTTCCAGGGTCTGCTTGGCCGACTCCTCGTCCAGGCGCTGGAGCGCGAAACCGACGTGGACGATGGCGTACTCGCCCACCTGGAGGTCCGGCAGGTACTCCAGGCACACTTCCTTGACCACTCCGCCGAAGTCGACGGTGGCCATGCGGGTGCCGTTCTCCTCCGCGATCTCAACCACTCTGCCGGGTACCGCCAGGCACATGGGCTTCTCCTCGCTGTGGGTGTTCGGTGGTGCGGGCCGCCGCCACCATGAGTTGCCCGAGGGCCAGTCCCCCGTCGTTCGGGGGTACTCGGTGGTGACGCAGTACCGTGAAGCCGTGCCCCCGCAGTGCCTCGGCGCAGGCCGAGGAGAGGAGGGTGTTGGCGAACACCCCGCCGGTGAGGGCGACGGTGTCCAGGCCGTGCCGCTCCCGGGCGGCGACGCAGACCTCGGCCACCAGGTCCGTGACGGCGCGGTGGAAGCGCGCGCCGATCAGCGAGGCCGATGTTCCCGCGCGCACGTCGGCCACCACGGCCGCGAGCACGGGGGCCGGGTCGACGGTCATCGGGGGATCGGGGTGAGCGGCGGCATCGGGGTGGACCCGGGCGTCGGGAACGGCGCCGGCCTGGGGGACGGCGGGCCGCAGGGCGAAGGCGTACCCCTCGTCCGCGACGCCGGCCTCCCGGGCCGTGCGCGCCGCCGCCTCCAGCTCGATCGCCGCCTGGGCCTCGTAGCCCGCGTGGTGACAGATGCCCGCCAGTGAGGAGACGGCGTCGAAGAGACGGCCCATGGAGGAGGTCGGCAGGCAGTTGAGGTTGGTCCTCAACTGGGTTTCCAGGACGTGTAGTTCGTCCGGCGGGCAGGCCGCGACGCATGGCAGGTCCGGCGACCGGTCCAGGCCCGCCGCCCGCAGGTGGGACAGCGCCATGCGGTACGGGCGCCGTACGGCGGCGTCGCCGCCGGGCAGCGGGACGTACGCGAGGTGCGCGAACCGGGTGTGACCGGCGTAGTCGGCGAGGAGGAACTCCCCGCCCCACACGGCCCCGTCGTCTCCGTGGCCCGTGCCGTCGAACGCGACGCCGATCACCCGGCGGTCCGCGCCCAGACCGTGTTCGGCCATGGTGGCGGCGACGTGCGCGTGGTGGTGCTGGACCCGGATCACGGGCCGGTCCGCGGCGTTGCGGGCGGCCCAGTGCGCCGAGCGGTAGCCGGGGTGCCGGTCGGCCGCGAGCAGGGCGGGTGTGACGCCGGTGATGCCCTCCAGTTGGCGCACCGCGCCGGCGAAGGCGTCCTGGGTGGCGAGGTCGTCCATGTCGCCGATGTGGGCGGACAGCCAGGCCCGCCGGCCCTCGCCGAGGCAGAAGGTGTTCTTCAGGTCTCCCCCGACGGCCAGCGTCGCGGGTACCGGGAGCGGGAGGTCCAGGGGCAGGGGTGCGTGCCCGCGCGAGCGCCGCACGATCAGCGGCTCCCCGTCCAGGACCCGCACCACCGAGTCGTCGCAGGGGACGTGGATGGGGCGGTCGTGGGTGAGCCAGGCGTCGGCCAGCCGGCCGAGCCGTTCCAGGGCCTCGGCGTCGTCGGTCACGATCGGTTCGCCGGCCAGGTTGCCGCTGGTCATGACGAGCAGGCGGGGGCCGGGAGGGTCACCGGGGAGCCCGAGCAGCAGGTGGTGCAGCGGCGTGTAGGGGAGCATCACGCCGAGGTCCGGGTTGCCCGGGGCGACACCGACGAGTTCGGCGGCGGGGCGACGGCGCAGCAGCACGATGGGACGTACGGCGCCGGTGAGCAGGCTCCGTTCCCGCGGGCCGATGTGGACGTGGGCCTCGACGTCGTCGAGGTCGCGGGCCATCAGGGCGAAGGGCTTGTCGCCCCGGCCCTTGCGGCGGCGCAGTTCGGCCACCGCCGCGGGCCGCGTCGCGTCGCAGGCGAGGTGGTATCCGCCCAGTCCCTTGACCGCGAGGATCGCCCCGTCGGCCAGGAGCCGGCGCGCGGCGGCCACCGGGTCCGCGGCCGCCGGTTCGTCGGCGGCGGGTTCGCGGGGCGGTGTGCCGACGAGGAGCCGCAACCGGGGCCCGCAGGCGGGGCAGGCGACCGGCTGGGCGTGGAACCGGCGGTCGGCGGGGTCGGTGTACTCCCGGGCGCAGTCCGGGCACATCGGGAAGCGGGCCATCGTGGTGTGCGCCCGGTCGTACGGCAGCCCGGTGACGATCGTGAACCGGGGCCCGCAGTGCGTGCAGGTGATGAAGGGGTGGCGGTGTCGTCGGTCGGCCGGATCGGCCAGCTCCGCGAGGCAGTCCGCGCAGGTCGCCACGTCGGGCGAGACCAGCGTGCGGGCGGGACCGCCGCCCCTGGAGGCGACGATGGTGAAGCCGGTGCCGCCCGCGACGGGTACCTCGCAGTGGTCGACGGCGTCCACGACGGCCAACGGCGGGGCGCAGGCGGCGAGCCGCTCACAGAACTCCGAGACCGCCGCCGAGGCGCCCTCGACCTCGGCGACGACACCTTCCGGGGTGTTGGTGACGTGCCCGGCCAGTCCGAGCGCGATGGCCCGGGTGTAGACGTACGGACGGAATCCGACGCCCTGGACCACGCCCCGGACGACGACCCGTCGCCGTTGCACCGCTTCCATCAGCGGCTCTGCGTCGTTGCCGCGTCGGCGTGCCGATGCGGAGGCAGGTGACCGTGGCCGTGGTCCTGGTCGTGGTCGTGGCTGTGGTCGTGATCGTGGTCGGCCCCGTGATCGTGGTCGTGCGCACCGTGGTGGTGGTCGAGGTGTCCCCCGTCCCGTCCCGCCATGACCGGCGCGTGGACCGTCGCGCCCGCCCCGACGGCCAGGGCCCGGTCCAGCAGGAGGCCCACGCCCTCGTCCGCGCGGGCGGACGTGAGGACCACCTCCACGCCCGGGTTGACCTGCTGCACATGGGCGCGGAAGGCGTCCTCGTCGAACTCGACGGCCTTCGCGATGTCGGTCTTGGTGACGATCACCAGGTGGGCGAGCCCGAAGGCGGTGGGGTACTTGAGCGGCTTGTCCTCGCCCTCGGTCACGGAGGCGAGGACGACCCGCAGGGACTCCCCGAGGTCGTAGGAGGCCGGGCAGACCAGGTTGCCGACGTTCTCCACGAACAGCAGCCGGGTGTCGTCGGGCATCCAGCCGTCCAGGTGTCGGCCCAGCATCCCGGCCTCCAGGTGGCACAGCCCGTCGGTGAGCACCTGCTTGACGGGGACGCCGGAACGGGCCAGCCGCGCCGCGTCGTTCTCGGTGGCGAGGTCGGCGGTGAGGGCGGCGACGGCCACTCCCCGCTCACGGGCGAGCAGCAGCTCGCGTTCCAGCAACGCCGTCTTGCCGCTGCCCGGGCTGGAGAGCAGGTTGACGACCGTGGTGCCGCGGGCGGTGAGTTCGGCGCGCAGGGCCCGGGCGGCTTCGTCGTTCTTGGCCAGCACCGCCTGCTTGAGGTCGACGACTCGGCACATGGTTCAGCGCTCCTCGGGGATCGGTTGGCGGTGGCGCGCGGGGGCGGGGTCGGGGCAGTCCTCCCAGTTCACGGAGAGGATCCGCAGCTCACGACCGGCGGTGAGTTCGACGTCCGTGGCCTTGCCGCATCCGGGACAACAGAGCTCGGGCGGCATGCCGACCGCCCAGTCGTCCGTACAGGAGTGGCAGCGCGCGCGGGCCGGCACGGGCTCGGTGACGAGTTCGGCTCCCTCCAGAACCGTTCCGGCACAGGCCAGTTCGAAACAGAAGGCGAGTGCGTCGGGTACCACTCCGGCCAGCTCGCCGACTTCGAGTCGGACCGAGGTCACCACGCGCGCCCCGCCGGCCTGGGCTGCTTCTTCCACCTGGCTCACCACGGCCATGGCGATCGACATCTCGTGCATCGGGGCTCCGTCCTGCCGGGGCTCATTAGACCGGCAGGCGGGGGATGACACCGGCGGGCACGCCGACGCGCCGCACGCCCCGTACGCCATTCGGGCGCCGGGGCGTGCGAGGGGGTGCGGAAAGGTGTCACATCCTGCGCATGCGCAGGTAACGCTTGATGTCGGGGGCGACCAGTACGGCCACCGTGAACAGGGCGGCCAGGGCCACGCCGCAGAGGACTTCCTTCTTCATGGGGTTCTCTCCTCCGTTGTCACCAGGTCTTCCCGGGCCAGTCCCACGAGCGTCCGCACGGCCTCCGGGACCGCGGCGGCCACGGGGCCGCTGAGGCCCATGCCCTCCTCCACGGAGGCGGGTTCGCAGCCGAGCACCAGCGTGCGTCGGGGCGGGGTGCCGCCCGTGCCCGCGCACAGGGTGCCGAGCAGCGCGAGGACCGCGTCGGGCGACATGTGGTGGCCGTCGAGCACGGCGCCGCCGATCGGGGCGCCGGCGCACTCGTCGACCTCGATGAGGTACAGCGTGCCGGGCTCGCCGCCGCGCGCGGTGGCGTCCACCAGGACGAGGGTGTCGTAGCCGTCGAGCAGTTGGTAGGCGAGGTGGACGCCGCGCACACCGAAGTCCACCACCTCCACGTGGTCCGGCAGGTGGTGCGCGGACAGGGCGCGCACCACCTCGACACCGAATCCGTCGTCACCGAGGAACACGTTGCCGATCCCCGCGATCAGGGTCCCGCCGCTCACGTGTCCTCCGGGGGGCTCACGTCGTCCGAGGGTTCCGTCTCGTCCAGGGCGGTCACCTCGTCGGGTTGGAAGTAGAGGAAGCGGCCCTGTTCGCGCCGGATGTCGGCGCCGGGATCGCCCTCCACCGTGACGGCGAGGTGCACTCCCCCGTCCACGTCGTGCAGCACGGCCTCGATGCGGGCGGAGCGGCCGTGGAGGAACAGGTCCTGCGCGTCGCTGCGCCGCAGGCCCGGGCGCAGCAGCACGCGGCTGCCGACGCCCACCGGGGCGCCGTCCACGAGGACGGGCTCCCGGGCGTGGTCGACGGGGTCCGCGTGGGCGGGGTCCCACCAGGGGGTGTCGGGGCGGAACACGGCCTGGCTGTCGAAGGGTTCGAGGCCGGTCGGGGCGTCCACCGGGATGTCGGGGTCGGTGATCTCCCGTAGTCCCCGGACCGCGCCGTGCAGCCGTTCCAGGACCTCGGGCGGCATGGATTCGGCGAGGTCGATCACGGCGGCGGCCCTCGGGTCGGTGCCGCGTGCCTCGCGCTTCTCCTGATCGGTCAGGGCGGCGGTGCGCAGCGCGAGGATCTCGTCGATCTCGGTGGCGTCGTACATGGCGCCGATGCTCTCGGGGGCGATGCCGGGGTGGTCCTCCAGGATGATCGGGGAGGAGAGCACCACGTCGGCGCGGCCGGGCTCGCCGGCCAGCACGGGCCAGGTCTGTCGGTTGACGCAGTCGGCGACGGCGCCCTTGGCCCATTCGGGCGGGTCGGTCATCGACAGGAAGGAGCCCTTGTCGAGGCCGAGGAGGAGGTGCGCGGCGACCAGGGAACGGGGCAGCGCGGCGTCGCGGTCGGCCCCGCTCTCGTCGGGTGTCCACGCGCTGGTGTTCTCCACCACCGCGGTCAGCTTCCACGCCCGGTAGGCGCAGTCGAGTTCGCTCGCCCGCAGTCGGACGACGGCGTCGATGTTCTCGGTGCGGCGCAGCAGCCGCCCGACGGTCCGGCCGTCCGCGTCGTGGACGTCCTCGGTCTCCTCGCGTGCGGGCCGGGTGACCGGGACCCGGACGCCCTCCCCCGCGAGGTCGGCCACGTCCACGGTCATCTCGACGCGTTCTTCGGTCCCCTCGTCCCAGGGGACGAGGACCCGGTCGTCTAGGTGCAGCTCCGTCACCTCGGTGAACGATCCGTCCGGTCGGGCCTGTTGGACGGTCCGCCGTTGGGTGTGCAGGAAGCGGAGCTCGACGGCGAGCGTCGCGTTCCCCTTCGGCTCCATCAGGATCTCGGTCTGTTGGAGGCAGTGCTCCTCGTGCGCGGGAGCCCAGGCGGGCGGCACGAGGACGCCGAACTGCCACCGCAACCGGTTCTTGGCCGCCGAGGCCCGGTAGGGGTAGAGCACGTACCCCTCGAAGAGCACGGCGTCGGCCACCTGCCGGGCGATCGCGAAGCGGGCTTCGAGGGCGGTCGTTCCCGCCGCGCCGGCCGTCGTCGTGGTGACGGTCGTTCCGGTGGTCGTGGTCATGGCGCGGCCGTCCTCTCCGCGGGGCGCGGCGGCAGGGCGCCCGCCCGGAAGCGTTCCTGCGGTGAGGGTTTCGCGTCCGGGGCGGCGGTGGGGAGCGCCGCCGCGTCCAGGAGGGCCCGTACGGTGGCCTCCCAGGAGGCGAGGGCGTGCCGGGAGCGGTAGGCGAGCAGTGCGTCCATGGTGTCGCGGGGCAGTCTGAGCCATCCACAGCCGGGGAAGTGCTGCTCGATCATCTCCTGCCAGACCGCGACCGGCATGCGGTACGAGGCTTCGCGGTCCCACGGGACGGGCTCGACGTGGAAGCCGCCGGCGCCGGTGAACGCGGTGCCGGAGAACAGCATGAGCAGGGGTGCCTCGCCGTCCTCCAGGGCGCCGAGGTAGCGGCTCGCCGCGATGTCCATGTCGTAGGTGCAGGGCACGACCAGGTCGATCTCGGTGGACCCGGTGAAGCTGGGCACCATGAGGGTGACCTGCGCGAACTGGACGGGCAGGAGGGTGTTGCCCCACCGGGAGCGTTCCCCGAACAGGTCGGCGAGGCCCTCGGCCTCGGTCGGTCCGTAGCCGCGTCGGGCCGGTTCGATCCGGATCTGGCAGCGCAGGGCGAGGGCGTGGATCCGGGTCTGTTCGGTGGCGGTGATGGCCAGCCGGAAGACGAGGGTGGGGCCGGCGGCGTACGGGTCGGCCCGTACGCCGGTGCAGGTGAAGCCGAACTCCGTCACGGCCGCACCTCCTTCGCCGGGGTCTTGGCGCGGCGCTCGACCTGTTCGAAGAAGGCCGCCAGGGCGGCGCGTGCCTCGGACCCGCCGTCGAAGCCCTGCCACAACAGGCGCATACGGCCGACGAGTTCGTAGCAGATGTCGATGGGCACCAGGTAGCAGTCGGTCCGGCCCTCGGCGCGCCGCAGCAGGAGCGCCTCGACGTCCGGTTCGAGCAGTGCGGACAGGGGGTTGCCTCCGAGTGCGGTCTGCCAGGTGGCGGGGTCGAGTTCGCTCTCGGTGGCGCCGGCGGGGCTGGGGTACAGCGCGACGAGGCGGTCGAGTGCCGCGTTGCGGAAGAAGAACGCGACGCTGACCGGGATCTGGAGCTGTTCCCACACCCCGTCTTCGAGCGGGTGATCGGGGTCGGTGAGGTACCGGTTCGGGACGGCGCGGTAGCGTCCGGTCGCCGCGCCGGGCCGGTCGAACAGCAGGGCGCAGGCCGTGCAGGCGCACGCCAGGGCGCGCTTCTCGATCTCGACCAGGTGGCGGTGGCCGTCCTCGGCGACCGCGACCCCGCACAGTTCACAGGTCTCGGGGCGGGGGGCGCGCGGTCCGGCGAACCGGCGCAGGCCGCGCGGTCCGCCGGTCCGTGCGGCGGGCGGTGCCCAGCCCTGTGACGCGCTCACGAGACCCGCGCCGGGCTGGTGTTCGGGCGGACGCCGATCTGCAGCAGCGGCTGCTGGGGCGCGGCCGCCTCCATCCGGACCTCGGTCACCTCGGGTGCGAAGGAGGCCAGCGCGTCCTCGACGGCCTGTCGACCGCCGTCGTCGCCGCCTCCGCAGCCGCAGCCGGAACTCGGGGCGGAGCGCAGGCGCAGCACGCCCGTGTTCTCGTCGAAGCCGACCAGTTCCACCGGTTCCCGTACGGCCGCCAGGGCGCGGGCGATCCGGGTGTGCGCGTCCTCGGGGTGCAGGTCGTGCAGGGCCAGCAGCCCGGAGACGAGCTCGTCGTCGAGGAGCGTGGCGAGGGCCTCGTCGTCGAGGCGGGTGGTGATGCTCGCGAGCCCCGCGCCGTAGAGGTCCATGAGCACGCGCACCAGTTCCTCGGCCGCCGCGCACACCTCGCGGTCGCCGGTGGCCGCGAGCCGGTCGAGGACCTCCTCGACGCGCAGGCCCGCCCGGCGGGCGTCGGTGGGGGCGCTCATCCGCCCAGTCCGCTCAGCCCGGTGGGGACGTGCATCTGCTTGATCGTCTTGCCGCCGCCGACGTACATGTGGACGCCGCACGGCAGACAGGGGTCGAAGCTGCGCACGGCACGCATGATGTCGATGCCCTTGAAGTTCTCCGGGGTGTTCTCCTCGAAGATGGGCGTGTTCTGCACGGCGTCCTCGTACGGTCCGGGGGTGCCGTAGGTGTCGCGGGTGCTGGCGTTCCACGGGGTCGGCGGGTAGGGGTGGTAGTTGGCGATCTTGCCGTCGCGGATCACCATGTGGTGCGAGAGGACGCCGCGCACGGCCTCGGTGAAGCCGACGCCCAGGCCCTCGTCGGGGACCTCGAATTTCTCCCAGGTCTGGGTGCGTCCGGCGCGGACCTCGGCGAGGCCCTTCTCGGCGCAGTGCAGCGCGATGGCTGCGGCGTACGCCTGGAAGTACGTGCGGGCGCGGTTGCGCTCCAGCGCGTTGCTCCACTTCGGGATCTTCCACTCGAAGCGGGTCTCGGGCTTGGTCATGGTGCGCGGCAGGGTGATGACCACGCTGTGGCCGGTGGCCTGGACGTAGTCGGTGTTCACCAGGCCGGACAGGGCGGTGGACCACAGGCGGGCGAGGGGGCCGCCGCCGGTGTCGAGGGGGAGGTGGTCCTTGCCGTCGAACCAGCGGGGGGACATCACCCAGCTGTACTTGTCGTCGAAGTCGCGCTTCTGCGGCGCGGGAATGGTGTGCTGGTTCCAGGGGTGGCGGGCGTCGACCGGGTTGCCGAGCGGGTCGTGGGTGACGAACTTCTCCTGGCCCTGCCAGTCGTCGTAGTACGAGCTGCCGAGCAGGATGCGGATGCCGAGGTTGATCTCGGTGAGGTCGTTGGTGACCAGTTTGCCGTCCACGACCACGCCCGGGGTGACGAACATCTTCCGTCCCCAGTCGGTCATGTTGGCGTACGTGAAGTCGCAGTGCTCGGGGTCGTTGAGCGCGCCCCAGCAGCCCAGCAGCACGCGCCGGCGGCCGACTTCCTCGTAGCCGGGGAGGGCTTCGTAGAAGAAGTCGAACAGGTCGTCGTGGAGCGGGACGACGCGCTTCATGAACTCGCAGTACCGCATGAGGCGGCTCATGTAGTCCGTGAAGAGCTGGACGGAGGCGATGGTGCCGACGCCGCCCGGGTAGAGGGTGGAGGGGTGCACGTGGCGCCCTTCCATCAGGCAGAACATCTCGCGCGTGTACCGGCTGACCTGGAGGGCCTCGCGGTAGAACTCGCCCTCCAGGGGGTTGAGGGAGCGCATGATGTCGGCGATGGTCTTGAAGCCGTGTTCCCCGGCGTGCGGGGCGGGCGTGCGCTCGGCCAGCTCCAGGACGCCGGGGTTGGTCTCGCGGACCATCTTCTCGCAGTAGTCGACCCCGACCAGGTTCTCCTGGAAGATGTTGTGGTCGAACATGTACTCTGCGGCCTCGCCGAGGTTGATGATCCACTCGGCGAGGTGGGGCGGCTTCACCCCGTAGGCCATGTTCTGCGCGTACACGGAACACGTGGCGTGGTTGTCGCCGCAGATCCCGCAGATGCGGCTGGTGATGAAGTGCGCGTCGCGGGGGTCCTTGCCGCGCATGAAGACGCTGTAGCCGCGGAAGACCGACGAGGTGCTGTAGCACTCCGCCACGCGCTTCTGCTTGAAGTCGATCTTCGTGTGGATGCCGAGGCTGCCCACGATCCGGGTGATCGGATCCCAGGACATCTCCACCAGGCCGCTGCCGTCTCCGGCCGCCTTCGTCTTCGGTGCCATTGTGTCTGCCGTGACCCTTCTTGGGTGGGGGTACTGAGGGTTCTCGCGGGTGCTGAGGGTTCTCGCGGGGTTCGGACCCGCGGCTTACGGGTGGAGTGCGTGGGGAGGTGTCACCACGGCGGCCGGTAGCCGGTGGTCAGCCGCTCCCCCGGGTTGCGCCACTTCGGTTCCTGGTCGACGGTGTGCGCCGTCACCGCGCGGAGCTTTCGGATCACCGCGCCGTAGATCCCGCTGGCGGTGGCGGACACCTTGCCGCCGGGAGGCTCGTCCATGAAGGGCATGAACTTGTCGGGGAAGCCCGGCATGGTGCAGGCGATGCAGATGCCGCCGACGTTGGGACAGCCTCCGATGCCGTTCATCCAGCCGCGCTTGGGCACGTTGCACTTGACGACCGGACCCCAACACCCCAGCTTGACCAGGCACTTCGGGGAGTCGTAGGTCTCCGCGAACTGGCCCTGCTCGTAGTAGCCGGCCCGGTCGCAGCCCTCGTGGACGGTGGCGCCGAACAGCCAGGTGGGGCGCAGCTTGTCGTCGAGCGGGATCATCGGGGCCGAGCCGGCCGCCTGGTACAGCAGGTAGGTGAGGGTCTCGGAGAAGTTGTCCGGCTGGATGGGGCAGCCCGGAACGCACACGATGGGGATCCCCGCCTTGGACTTCCAGTCCCAGCCGAGGTAGTCGGGCACGCCCATGGCGCCGGTCGGGTTGCCCTCCATCGCGTGGATGCCGCCGTAGGTGGCGCACGTGCCGATGGCGACGACGGCGAGGGCCTTGGGAGCCAGCCGGTCGAGCCACTCGCTGGTGGTGATGGGCTGGCCGGTCAGCGGATCGTCGCCGAAGCCGCACCAGTAGCCCTCGGGCTTGATCTTCTCGTTGGGGATGGATCCTTCGACGACCAGGACGAAGGGGTCGATCTCACCGCGCTCGCCCTTGAAGAACCACTCGATGAAGGTGTCGGCGCCGCCGACGGGTCCGCACTCGAAGTCGATGAGCGGCCAGTGCACGGCGATCTTCGGCAGACCGGGCAGGACGCCCATCACGATCTCTTCGATGCTGGGCTGCATCGCTGCCGTCAGGGACACCGAGTCGCCGTCGCAGCTCAGTCCCGCGTTGATCCAGAGGATGTGGATCGGGGGGTCCTCTACCGTGGTCGGCGTTGCTGCATCCATGAGGATGCCTCCTTGGGGAGGTGGGCGGGAGGTGGGGGAAGCGTCCGCGTGTGGGCCGACGCCCTCACCCTTCTTGGTAACAGGGCCCCGATCCGGGTGGGCTGTCATGCGCGGCCATTGCGGTGACGTCGCCGCGCCGGCTTGACGCCGGGTCGGCGAGGTGCGGCGGGGTCCCGGTCGCGGGTTCCTTGCGTACGAAGGCCCTGCGCAGTGCGTGGTACGGGGCTTTCGGGTCGTGGAAGGTGGCCCGCATCAGGGCCAGCTCGGCCTCCCGGTGGGCGGCGAGCGGTCTGACGGCCTCGTCGCGGTCGCGGGCCGCCTTCTTTCCCGCGATCCGGGACGCCGTGGCGGGTGAGTCCGCCAGCAGTCCCGCGAGGCGGGTCGTCTCGGCGGCGAACGCGTCGGGGGCACAGGGCACCGTACGGTCGATCAGGCCGAGGCCTTCGGCGGCGGCGGCGCTCAGCGGCAGTGCGTCGGTGGTGAGTCGCTCCGCGACGGCGGCGCCCACGCGGCGGGGCAGGGTGTACGTCCAGTACTCGGATCCGTACAGGCCCATCAGCCGGTAGTGCGGGTTCAGGACGACGCCGGTACGACACCAGACCTCGTCGGCGGCGAGGGCCAGCATCGCCCCTCCGGCGGCGGCGTTCCCACCGAGGGCGGCCACGACCAGGCGGTCGGTGGTGGTCAGGACGGCCTCCACCAGGTCGTCCATGGCCTGGATGTTCGCCCAGGACTCGGCGGCGGGGTCGTCGGCCGCCTCGATGACGCCGAGGTGGATCCCGTTGGAGAAGAAGTCCCGGCCGCCGCCGAGCACCAGGACGGACGTGGGGCGCGAGCAGGCCTCGCGGTAGGCGTGCAGCAGGCGACGGCAGTGAGCGGTGGCCATGGCGCCGCCGGGGAAGGAGAACGACAGGACGCCGACCCGGCCCTCCTCCCGGTATTCGATGTCGCCCGGGGCTCCGGCGCCGTGCGGCCCGTTCGATCCGTCGCATGCGGGCGGGGCGGGCAGTTCGGGCAGGGGCGGCAGGCGATCGGCGAGGGCCAGGGTGGCGGGCAGTTTGACCGGAGCGGGTTGCCCGGGCCGGCGTCGGGCCCGGAGTTCGGGGATCCAGACGGCGCCGTCGGTCGTCGCCCGGCAGACGGCACCGTCGCGGGTGGCGAGCAGTTCGCCGGGGCGGCCGCGCAGCTCGTACTCGGGGCGACCGCCGTGCAGGTACCAGGCGTCGCCGAGGAGTTCGTCCAGTACGCCGGGCCGGGAGTCGGCCGCGCGGAGCGTGCGCAGGACCCGCTCGGTCGAATCCGCCTCCCAGTCGATCCGGCGGTCCTCCTGGCCCAGGTAGGGCCGGGTGCGGTGCGTGGTCTGGGGCCGCGGGGAGTACGTACCGGAGGCGAAGCGTTCCACGGCGGTCAGCACCGCCCGCAGGGCGGCGTCCGCGATCTCGCCCCGGTAGAGGTCGCTCTTGGCCACCTCGGGCAGGGGGCAGTCGGCGAACGCCCAGACGTCGCCGGCGTCCATCTCGCCGGTGGCCTGGAGGACGGTGACGCCCCACCGGTCCGCCCGGTCGAGGATCGCCCGGTCCAGGGAGGACGGGCCCCGGTCCCCGACCGGTCCCGGGTGCACGATGAGGCAGGTGTGGGCCTCCCAGACCTCCCGCGGCAGGGCCGTCGTCAGCATCGGCGCGATGATCAGGTCGGGTCGGTGGCGGCGCACCGCGTCGGCGAGGGGGACGCCGGGCGCGGCCAGCTCGACGGCGACGCGGTGACCGTGGTCCCGCAGCTCCGCGTGGACGCGCTGGGTCAGACTGTTGAACGCGCTCGCCACCAGCAGGATGTGCACACCGTCTCCCCGCTACCAGCCGCCGTCGGCGGACCGTGACCGGGCATCCCCGGCCGCCTGCGATCGTCGGGCACGCCGGAGCGGATGACGCGGCACGAAGCGCCGACGTCACTCGAAAGCGGGCCGAGCGCGCCGCCACCTGGCGGCCGGCCCGCCGCCCGTCGTTCGGCGCCCCGCCAAACCCGGCCGGGATCGGCGACGAATCATCAGTGGGTACGGCGGACCGACCACGGGGCCGGGGGCCGGCCCGGGACGGTGAGGATCATGACGGACGAGGCGTTCGAGAAGCTCCTGGTCGAGGCGCGCGCGGAGGCGCGGCGGGTGTGTCTGCCGCCTGCCGAACCGACCGGGGAACCGGACTTCGCGCTCAGGACGCAGCACGCCGAGTTCGGGGCGTCGGAGCACTGAAGGCGTCCGCCGGCCGGCCCGTCAGCCCGTCAAGCCGGTCAAGCCGGTCAAGCCGGTCAAGCCGGTCAAGGGGAGACTTCGGTGTGGCCGCACACCCATGCCAGGGCGTCGTGCACGCCCTGGGTGTAGTCGCGCGGCAGGGTCGTCAGCGGGCCCGCCTCCAGTTGCACCGTGGCGGCGTCCACCTCGGCCGTCAGCAGGTCCATGTCGGGCGTGCTCTCGGCCACGGCGCCGGTGACGGGGGCACCGTCGCCCCGTCCCAAGGCCCACTGGTAGCCGGTCAGGGCCCCGCGGGAGAGCTGGGTCCCCCCGTTCGGCCCGAAGGCGTCGGCCTCCAACGCGTCGTGGCGCTGTTCGACCTCGGCGCGGGGCCGGGTCCCGATACGGTCCGAATCGAACTGATCTGTTCGCTGCGTGGTCATACCACTACGTCTGTCCGTCGGGCATGCATTGATGTGCATGCGTGCACACCACACATGCGTGCGCAGCCCCACCCGGCTCACGTCAGCAGCGGCCGGTCCCGCGCGCGGATCGGGGCCTGGAGGGCGGTGCCGCCCGTCAGGTAGCGGTCGACCGCGGCGGCGACGGAGCGGCCCTCCGCGATCGCCCACACCACGAGGGACTGCCCGCGCCCGGCGTCGCCCGCCACGAACACCCCGTCCGTCGGCCGGGACGGACCGGCGAGCGCCGCGAAGTCGTCGTCCCGCGCGAAGTTGCCCTGCTCGTCCCGGATGAGCCCGAGCTGCCCGCCCAGGCCGCAGGCCCGTTCGGGCCCCGAGAAGCCGAGCGCCAGCAGCACCAGCCCGGCCTCGATCAGCCGCTCGGTGCCGGGCAGGGCGCCGCGCCGCGCGGGTTCCACGGCGGTCAGGTGCAGGGCCCGTACCCGGCCGGTCGCATCGCCTTCGAAGTGCAGGGTCGCGCAGGAGAAGGCTCGGGGATCGGCGCCGTGGCGGCCGCGGGCCTCCTCGTGGGCGTGGGAGATCCGGTAGACCTTCGGGTACACGGGCCAGGGCTGGGTGTCGGGCCGGGTGGGGCCGGGCTCGGGGTTGATGTCGAGCTGGACCACCGACAGGGCGCGCTGGCGCAGGGCCGTGCCCAGGCAGTCGGAGCCGGTGTCCCCGCCCCCGACGATGACCACGTGCCGTCCCGCGGCGGTGACCTCGGGTTCCGCGATGTCGCCCTCCGCGACCCTGTTCGCGCCGGTCAGGTAGTCCATGGCCTGGTGGATGCCGCGCAGCTCCCGACCCGGTACGGTCAGCTCCCTGCGCTCCATGGCGCCGACCGCGACGACGACGGCGTCGTACCGCCTGCGGAGGTCGGCCGCGTCGACCCGACCGCCGATGTCGCTGTCCGTACGGAAGACGGTGCCCTCGGCCCGCATCTGTTCGACGCGGCGGTCCAGGTGCGACTTCTCCATCTTGAACGCCGGGATGCCGTAGCGGAGCAGTCCGCCGATCCGGTCGGCCCGCTCGTGGACGACGACGGTGTGTCCGGCGCGGGTGAGCTGCTGGGCCGCGGCGAGGCCGGCGGGGCCGGACCCTATGACCGCGACGGTCTTGCCGCTGAGCCGGCCGGGCGGCGCCGGGACGGTGTAGGCGTGCTCCCACGCCTGGTCGGCGATGGTCTGCTCGACGTTCTTGATGGTCACCGCGTCGGCGTTGATCGTCAGGACGCAGGCGTCCTCGCAGGGGGCCGGGCAGAGCCGGCCGGTGAACTCGGGGAAGTTGTTCGTCGCGTGCAACCGGTCGGAGGCGGCCCGCCAGGCACCGTGGGCGGCGTACGCGTTCCATTCGGGGATCAGGTTCCCGAGGGGGCAGCCGGCGTGGCAGAACGGGATCCCGCAGTCCATGCACCGGTTCGCCTGCTCGGACACCAGGGGCAGCAGCGCCTGCCCGGCGTGGACCTCGCGCCAGTCGCCGAGCCGCTCGTCCGCGGGGCGCGCCGGAACGGGGCTGCGGGGCGTCCTGAGGAAGCCGAACGGATCGGTCATGCGCCGCCTCCAGGATTCACGCGCGGATACGGCGGTTCGACCAGGTTACGCCGCCTTTGTCAGTGTTTCCCGGGAGCCGGAAACGGGTGCTCCCGAACGTGACACCGGTCACTTCCCGTGACGCACGGGACATGACCTCGCCGCCCGGGGGCAGGCGGGCCCCACTGCACCATCACCGCGGGTCCGCCGCGGTGCGGAAATCGGAGGTACAGCGCGTCGTGTCGGAGCAACTGAGCATTCACACAGCCGGAAAGTGGCGGTCCGCGTCGACCGGCGCCACGAGGGAGATCCTGGATCCCGCCGACGGCACCGTGCTCGCGGTGGTCGCCGAGGGCAGCGCCGCCGATGCCGACGCGGCCGTCGGCGCCGCCCGCGCCGCCTTCGACGGCGGCGAGTGGCCGCAGACCCCGGTGGCCGAGCGCGCCGAGGTGCTGCGCCGCACGGCCGACCTGCTCCAGCGCGACCGGGAGCGGATCGCGCTCCTGGAGAGCCTGGACGCGGGCAAGACCCTCGAAGAGGGTCGCGTGGACGTGGACTGCGTCAGCGCCGCCTTCCGCTACTTCGCCGACCTCGTCATCGGCGAGGGCGGCGGCCGGGTCGTCGACGCCGGCTCCGCCGACATCCACAGCGTGGTCGTGCACGAGCCGGTCGGCGTGTGCGCCCTGATCACACCGTGGAACTATCCGCTGCTCCAGGCGAGCTGGAAGGTGGCCCCGGCGCTGGCCGCGGGCAACACCTTCGTCATCAAGCCCAGCGAGCTGACCCCGCTGAGCACGGTCGTCCTCGTCGAGCTGCTGGTGGAGGCCGGACTGCCCGCGGGCGTCGCCAACCTGGTGACCGGCGCCGGGGACCCGGTCGGCGCCCGTCTCTCGGCCCACCCCGACGTCGATCTCGTGTCGTTCACCGGCGGACTCGCCAGCGGTACGAAGGTCGCGCACGCCGCGGCCGACACCGTCAAGAAGGTCGCCCTCGAACTCGGCGGCAAGAACCCCAACGTCGTCTTCGCCGACGCCTGCGCCACCGCCGACGGCTTCGACACCGCCGTCGACCAGGCCCTGAACGCCGCCTTCATCCACAGCGGTCAGGTCTGCTCGGCCGGATCACGGCTGATCATCGAGGAGTCGGTGCGGGACCGCTTCGTCACCGAACTCGCCCGTCGCGCCGAGAAGATCCGTCTCGGTCGGGGCACCGACGCGGGCGTCGAGTGCGGCCCGATGGTCTCGGCCGCGCAGCGGGAACGGACCGAGTCGTTCGTCGCCTCCGCCCTCGCCGAGGGTGCCGTGCTGCGCGCCGGCGGCGAGCGCCCCGAGGGGCCGGGCAACTTCTACCGTCCGACCGTGCTGGACCGCTGCGACCGCCGGATGCGCGTGGTGCGCGAGGAGGTCTTCGGGCCGGTCCTGACCGTGGAGACGTTCCGCACCGAGGACGAGGCCGTGGCCCTGGCCAACGACACCGAGTACGGGCTCGCCGGCGCCGTGTGGACCTCCGACCAGGGCCGCGCCCGCCGGGTGGCGGGCCGACTGCGCCACGGCACCGTCTGGATCAACGACTTCCACCCCTACCTCCCGCAGGCGGAGTGGGGCGGTTTCGGGAAGTCCGGTGTCGGGCGCGAGCTCGGACCGTCGGGTCTCGCCGAGTACCGCGAGACGAAGCACGTCTACCAGAACCTGGCGCCGCGTCCCGTGCGCTGGTTCGCGGGCTGAAAGGGAGCATCTTCATGACGACGCACACGGACCTCGGCCAGAACGTCGCCGAGGAAACCATTCAGGAGTACGACTACGTCATCGTCGGCGGCGGCACCGCCGGCTCGGTGATCGCCGCCCGGCTGACGCAGGACCCGAACGTCACGGTCGCCGTCATCGAGGGCGGGCCGAGCGACGTCGACCGTCCGGACGTCCTCACCCTGCGCCGCTGGATGGGCCTGCTCGGCGGGGAACTCGACTACGACTACCCCACCACCGAGCAGCCGCGCGGCAACTCGCACATCAGACACAGCCGCGCCCGCGTCCTCGGCGGCTGCTCCTCGCACAACACCCTGATCGCGTTCAAGCCGCTGCCGTCCGACTGGGACGAGTGGTCGGACGCGGGCGCCGAGGGCTGGCACTCCGCCGCCATGGACCCGTACTTCGACCGGCTGCTGAACAACATCGTCCCCGTCGGCGAGGCCGACCGGAACGCCATCGCCCGCGACTTCGTCGACGCGGCCGAGCACGCGCTGGGCGTCCCCCGCGTCGAGGGCTTCAACGCGAAGCCGTTCCACGAGGGCGCCGGTTTCTTCGACCTCGCCTACCACCCGGAGACCAACAAGCGTTCCTCCGCCTCGGTGGCCTACCTGCACCCGATCATGGACGTGCGGGCGAACCTGACCCTGCTGCTGGAGACCTGGGCGTACCGGCTGGAGCTGGAGGGGACCCGGGCGCGCGGGGTCCACGTACGGTCCCAGGACGGCACCCGGTCGCTGCTGCGGGCCCGCCGCGAGGTCGTGGTGTGCGCGGGCGCGGTCGACACCCCCCGCCTGCTGCTGCACTCCGGCATCGGCCCGCGCGCGGACCTGGAGGCGCTCGGCATTCCCCCGGTCCACGACCTGCCCGGTGTCGGCGAGAACCTCCTCGACCACCCGGAGTCGGTGATCGTGTGGGAGACGGACGGTCCGATCCCCGAGAACTCGGCGATGGACAGCGACGCGGGCCTGTTCGTGCGGCGCGACCCCGCGGCCGCGGGCCCGGACCTGATGTTCCACTTCTACCAGGTCCCCTTCACCGACAACCCGGAGCGCATCGGCTACGAACGCCCCGCGCACGGCGTGTCGTTGACCCCGAACATCCCGAAGCCGCGCAGCCGCGGCCGGCTGTACCTGACCAGCGCGGACCCCGAGGTGAAACCCGCCCTGGACTTCCGGTACTTCACGGACGACGAGGACTACGACGCCCGCACGCTGGTCGACGGCATCAAGATCGCCCGCGAGATCGCGGCGACGGAGCCGCTGGCCGGATGGCTCAAGCGCGAGGTGTGCCCCGGTCCGGACATCACCGGCGACGAGGAGCTCAGCGCGTACGCCCGCTCCGTCGCCCACACCGTCTACCACCCCGCGGGCACCTGCCGCATGGGCGCGGCGGACGACCCCGGGGCCGTCGTGGGCCCGGACCTGAGGGTCCGGGGCCTGGACGGGATCCGGATCGCGGACGCGTCGGTCTTCCCGACGATGCCCGCGGTCAATCCGATGATCGGAGTGCTCATGGTCGGCGAGAAAGCCGCCGAGCTGCTGGGAGGCGCCACGCGATGAACCCGAAGACGCACACGACCGACGAGAGCTCCAACGGATCGACTCCCGACACCCGACCGCCGGTGTTCGCTGTCGACGGCCTCTGGAAGGTCTTCGGCCCCCGCGCCGCGGCCGCCAAGGTGCCCGGATCCGCCCACGCCGGCCTGTCCACCGCCGAGTTGCGCGAACGCACCGGCTGTACCGCGGCCGTCCGAGACGTCAGCTTCGACGTCCGCAGGGGCGAAGCCTTCGTCGTGATGGGCCTGTCCGGCTCCGGCAAGTCCACGCTCGTCCGCTGTCTGACCCGCCTGATCGAGCCCACCGCGGGCTCCCTCTCCATCGACGGCGAGGACGTGCTGGCCATGGACCGGGCCAGGCTGCGTGAGCTGCGCCGGCACCGCGCCGCCATGGTCTTCCAGCACTTCGGCCTGCTGCCCCACCGCTCGGTGCTGGACAACGTCGCCTACGGCCTGGAGATCCAGGGAATGGGCCGCGCCGAGCGGCGCGCCAAGGCCGCCGAGATGACCGTCAAGGTCGGGCTCGAAGGCCTGGAGGAGCGCCGCCCCGGCGAGCTGTCCGGCGGCCAGCAGCAGCGCGTCGGCCTCGCCCGGGCCCTCGCCGCCGACCCCGAGGTCCTGCTGTTCGACGAACCGTTCAGCGCCCTGGACCCGCTGATCCGCCGGGAGATGCAGGAGGAGGTGGCCCGCCTGCACCACGAGGAGGGCCGCACCATGGTCTTCATCACCCACGACCTGTCCGAGGCCCTGCGCCTCGGTGACCGGATCGCCCTCATGCGCGACGGTGAGATCGTGCAGCTCGGCACGCCCGAGGAGATCGTCGGCTCCCCCGCCGACGACTACGTGCGGGACTTCGTCCGCGACGTGCCCCGCGAGCAGGTGCTCACCGTGCGCAGCGCCATGCGTCCCGCGTCCGCCGCCGAGGCCGAACAGGGCCCGGCGCTGAACCCGACCACCACCGTCGTCGACGCCATCGAGGCCGTCGCCCGCAGCGGTGGCCCTGCGCGGGTCGTCGACCAGGGCCGCTGTCTCGGCGTGGTCGACGACGCGGCGCTGCTCGCCGTCGTCGCCGGGATACCCGCCCCCCGGACCGGGGAGGTGGCCGCATGAGAACCGGCGCCGTCCGCAACGTCCCCGCGCCCCGGCGGTGGTGGCGATGACCTCCACCACGACGCCCGTGCGCGAGCCCGCCTCGTCGTCCGCGCCGCAGGACACGAAGCCGCCCACCGGCGGTTCGTCCCCCTCCCCCGACGGCTCCTCGTCCCGTCGCCCCGGGTCCCGGCTCCCCTTCCGTGTCGGTCGCAGGGTCCTGCCCCTCGCCGTCGCCGCGGCCGTGGTGGTCACGCTCGGAGTCCTCTTCCCCGGCGCGGGCAGTTGGCCCGGCGCCCTTGCCGTGGACCTGTCGGGTCCCCTCGGCCGGGCCGGCGACTGGATCATCGACCACCGTGACAGCCACCCGCTGTTCCTCTACTTCTTCGGGCACGTCAGCAACGTGGTCGTGGTGTCCGTCCGCGCCGTGTACGTGATCCTGCTCGCCGCCGGCTGGACCGGTGTCACCGCGCTGGCCGGTCTCGTCGCCTGGCGCCTCGCCGGTGTCCGGCTCGCCCTGACCTCGATGGCCGCCTTCGCGGTCTGCGGCCTGCTCGGCATGTGGATCCCCACCATGCAGACCCTGGCCCTGATGGTCGTGGCGGTCGCCGCCTCGGTCGTCGTCGGCGGGCTGCTCGGCCTGGCCGCCGGGTTGTCGCCGCGCACCGAGCGCGTCCTGCGCCCCGTGCTCGACACCATGCAGATCCTGCCCGCGTTCGCGTACCTGCTGCCGATGGTGCTGGTCTTCGGCATCGGCGTGCCCGCCGCCGTGCTCGCCACCGTCGTCTACGCCGCCCCGCCCATGGCGCGCCTGACGGCGCTCGGGCTGCGCGATGCCGACGCGGGAGTCCTGGAGGCCGCCGCCTCGCTCGGCGCGACCGGCCGCCAGCGGCTGCTGACCGCGCGCCTTCCGCTGGCGCGCCGGCAGATCCTGCTCGGCGTCAACCAGGCCATCATGATGGGCCTGTCCATGGCCGTGATCGCCTCCGTGATCGGTGCGGGCGGCCTCGGCGACCGGGTCTACCAGGCCCTCGCCTCCGTCGACGTCGGCGCGGCGCTCGCCGCGGGCATCCCGATCGTGCTGCTGGCCGTCGTCCTCGACCGCACGGCCGACGCGGCGGGTGCCCGGCTCGGCTCCAACCCGCCCCAGGCCGCCGAGCAGCACTTCCTGCGCCGCGTCTTCGCGGGCTGGTACGGGCGTCTGCTCTGCCTCCTCGCGGTCGTCGCGGTGGCCGTGGCCGGCCGGATGCTGGGCACCTCGCAGTGGCCCGACTCCTGGAAGGTGTCCCTCGCCGAACCCGTCAACCGGGCCGTGGCCTGGATGACCGACCACCTCTACTCCGGGGTTCCCGTCGTCGGCGGCACCGCCGACTGGGCGGCCCGCTTCACCGGGTGGCTCCTGGACCCGCTGCGCTCCGGACTCCAGGCCTCCCCGTGGTGGCTGCTCCTGCTGCTGGTCGGCGCGATCGGCGTCCTCGTCGGTACCCGGCGCACCGCGCTGACCGCCGTGCTCGCCCTGGCCGCCATCGGCGTGCTCGGGGTGTGGGAGCCCGCGCTGGACACGCTCTCGCAGGTGCTCGCCGCCGTCGCGGTGACCCTGATGCTCGGCTTCGCGATCTCCATCGGCGCCGCCCGCAGCGCCCGCGCGGAGCGGCTGCTGCGGCCCGTGCTCGACGTGTGCCAGACGATGCCCCAGTTCGTGTACCTCATCCCGGTCGTCGCCCTCTTCGGAGTGGGCCGCGCCCCGGCGGCGGCCGCCGCCGTCGTGTACGCGCTGCCCGCCGTCGTCCGCATCACCACGCAGGGGCTGCGCGAGGTCAACCCGGCCGCGATGGAGTCCGCCCGCTCCCTCGGGGCGACCGGCTCCCAGCAGCTGCGGCAGGTACAGCTTCCCCTGGCCCGGCCGGCGCTGCTGCTGGCCGTCAACCAGGCCGTCGTGCTGGTCCTCGCCGTCGTCATCATCGGCGGTCTGGTCGGCGGTGGCGCCCTCGGCTACGACGTCGTCCTGGGCCTGGCCCAGGGTGACCTGGCCACCGGACTGGTCGCGGGTGCAGCGATCGTCTGCCTGGGCCTGATGCTCGACCGTGTCACCCAGCCCGCGACGAAGACGAAGGAGGCCTGAGATGCCCGAGACGCGAACCCTTCCCGTGAGACGTACCCGCCGACGGATCGTCGCCGCGCTCGCCGCGGCGAGCACCCTGGCCGTCGTCACCGGCTGCGGAGCGGCCGACATGACCCGCCAGGCGTCCCCGTACGCGGACGCCCAGGGCGCGAAGACGGTCACGCTCTCCGTGCAGTCGTGGGTCGGCGCGCAGGCCAACACGGCCGTGGCGGGCTACCTGCTCGAACACGAGCTGGGCTACCGGGTCGACACCGTCCAGGTGGACGAGGTGCCCGCGTGGGACGCCCTCAGCCAGGGCCGGGTCGACGCGATCCTGGAGGACTGGGGCCACCCCGAGCAGCAGAAGCGGTACGTCGAGGACAAGAAGACCATCGTCAACGGCGGTGACCTCGGGGTGACCGGCCACATCGGCTGGTTCGTCCCGACCTACTTCGCGAAGCAGCACCCGGACGTCACCGACTGGAAGAACCTCGGCAAGTACACCGACCAGCTGCGCACGCCCGAGAGCCGCGGCAAGGGTCAGCTGATGGACGGCTCGCCTTCGTACGTGACGAACGACAAGGCGCTGGTGAAGAACCTGAAGCTGGACCTGGAGGTGGTCTTCGCCGGTTCCGAGGCCGCCCAGATCACCCAGATCAAGCAGTTCGCCAAGGAGAAGAAGCCCTTCCTGACGTACTGGTACAAGCCCCAGTGGCTCTTCGAGCGGGTTCCGATGACCGAGGTGAAGCTGCCCGAGTACGAGGAGGGCTGCGACGCCGACCCCGAGAAGGTGGCCTGCGCCTACCCGCACACGCCGTTGCAGAAGTACCTGAACGCGCGGTTCGCGGACGACGGCGGGAAGGCCGCCGGGTTCCTGAAGAAGTTCCACTGGACCGTGGCGGAACAGAACGAGGTCGCCCTGATGATCGCCGAGGAGAAGCTGTCGCCTCAGCAGGCGGCGAAGAAGTGGGTGGAGCGGAACGAGGACGTCTGGCGTCCCTGGATCCGCTGACCCCTCCCGGGTTCGCGACGGCGCCCCGCCACCGGAGTTCCGGTGGCGGGGCGCCGTCGTGTCCGCGCTGCGCTCGGCTACCAGCCGAAGCGGCGGTCGGCCTCCCGCTCGAACTCCTCGAACGTCAGCACCCCGTCGCCGTCGAGGTTGGCCCGGTCGAAGAGGGCCGACGAGGCGTCGACGTCGCTGACGCCCCAGAAGGGCAGGATGCCGGTGGAGGCGAGGGTGGGCCCCTTCGTCCGCAGGGCCGAGATCACCTCGACGCGCGTCAGGACGCCGTCGCTGTCGAGATCGAGTGCGTCGAAGAGCTTGCGGGCCTTCTCGCTCATGACGTCGTCCTTTCCGCAGGAGGGGGCGGGTTCGGAGGTCCGGTCCGCCGGACCGACAGCCTATGACCCCCTCGGCGGGCCGTGCGGCCCGGTCTCCCGTATCCCGGTATCCGCGTGGGCCCGGTCGACGCGGGCGGTGCGCGCGGGCGGTCAGTGCGGGCGGGCGGCCCGTACGGTGCCCGGGGCGGCGGCCGGCGCGTGGGTCGGGGATCCGTCGAACCGTGCCAGGTAGCCGTGGCGCAGCAGGTTCTCGTAGAGGTGGTCCAGTACGCCGGCCGGCCCGTTGATCGCGGCGTCGCAGCGTGCCGTGCCGCGGCTGTCGGTGACGGCCGTGCACAGCGTGCGCTCGCGCCGGGCGTCGCTGAAGACCACCGTCCGACCGGGTACGGGGGTGCCGTGGGCGGTGGTGAGGGTGCCCGACAGGCCCTTGACCGTCAGGACCTGCGGGTGGGATTCCCGCCGGGCGGTGGCGTCGGTCGTTCGCAGACGGGTCGGCGCGGGCGGGATCGCCAGGCCGGTGGGGGTGTTCAGGCCGGTGACGGGCAGGGTGCTCTGGCCGCCGCCGTTCGGGGCGAGGCGCACGACCCGGTTGTTGAAGGCGTCCGCGACGTACAGGTTTCCGCGCCAGTCGAGGGCCAGTCCCAGCGGGTCGTTGAGCCCGACGGCGGGAACCGTGCTCTGGCCGCCGCCGGCCGCCACCCGCACGACCCGGTTGTTGCCGGTGTCGGACACGTACAGGTTGCCGCCGGGGTCCAGGACGATCCCGGCGGGCTGGGAGAGACCGGTGGTGGGGACGGTGCTCTGGCCTCCGCCGGCCGCGGCCAGCTTCACGACGCGGTCGTTGACGAAGTCGGATACGTACAGGGCACCTTCGGCATCGAAGGCCAGGCCCCACGGGTGCAGCAGCCCACTGGTGGGGACGGTGCTCTGGCCGCTGCCGTCGGCGTGCACCTTGACGACGCGGTCGTTGAAGCTGTCGGCGATGTACAGGTCGCCCGCGTCGTCCAGGGCCAGCCCGAGGGGGCGGGACAGTCCGTCGGTCGCCACCGTGGTCTGCGGCCCGCCGTCGGAGGGGATCCGTACGACCCGGTTGTTGCCGGTGTCGGAGACGTACAGGTCGCCCGCCGCGTCGGCGACCATGCCGGTGGGGCGGACCAGGTCGGTGGTGGGGACCGTGCTCTGACCGCCGCTGCCGTCGACGGGCGTCTTCACGACCCGGTTGTTGCCGTAGTCGGAGATGTACAGGGGGGTCGGGGCGGCCCCGGGGCCGGGCTCGGAGGCGGCCGCCGTGCCGACCGGGCCGAGCCCGAACGCGCACAGGGACACCAACACGAGCACGGAGCCGAGCCGCCGGCCGGCGCCCCCCGGCCTGCGCAGGGTCTCGGGAACTGCGGAACGGGGCACGGTCCACCTACCTGTCATGATCGTCCGGCCGCCGAGGCTAGACCCCGGGCCGTGCCCGTTCCCCGGCACCACGCCACGGCCCGACGGGCTTACACACGGACGGCAGGCGTACCCGCTTCCGTGCCCGCTCTCGTGCCCGCTCCCGCACCCGATGCCGCGCCGGCTCCCGCGCCCGACGCCGCGTCGATCGCCTCGTCCAGGACCTCTCGGGTACGCAGCAGGTCGGTGATGAGCCCGTCGATGCGCTGCCGCTCGGTACGGAGCTCGGCCACCAGCTTCGGCGTCGCGTTCCCGGACGGCCCGCCGTCCGCGTCGCGCAGGCACGGGAGCAGCTCCGCGATCTTCCTGCTGTGGAGGCCGGCCGCGAAGAGCGCCTGGATGCGGATGAGGCGGTCGACCGCCCAGTCCCCGTAGTCGCGATGGCCGCCGGGAGTTCGGCCGGGGGTGAGCAGCCCTTGCGTCTCGTAGTAGCGCAGCGATCTCTCGCTCACGCCGGTGGCCCCTGCCAGTTCACCGGTCCGCATGTCCCATCTCCTCCATCTCCGCACGGACTTGAACCTGACACTGATGGCAACTCCTACGTATGTGGGAGGCGCGTCCGGGTACACCGACTACCCCGCCCTGGCCGACGCCTGAGCGGCGAGGCGGGGCGGGGGCGGAGTCGTCCGGGCTGGTTCGTCCGGGCTGTCGGGTCCGGGCCGTTTCGTCCTGGCCGTTTCGTCTGGGTGGGGTCTGCCGGGTCCTGGCGGGTTCACGCGGGCACGCTTGTCCAGGCGGGTCCCGTCGGTCGGGTCCCGCCGGTCAGATCCTGCCGGTCGCTCGTGCCACGTAGAACCCGAGGACGGCGACCAGTCCGATGACGACCAGCCAGGACGCGGGGCTGGTGTGCCTGCCTCTCCGCGCGGGCCGCTGCCGTCGCTTCGAGCGCCCCGGGCGACGCTGCGCCGATCCGGCCGTCGAGGGGCCGGCCGCGGTCTCCGCGAGGAGCCGGCGGCACACCGCGGCGAGTTCCCCCGTACCGGCGGAGAGGCTGGCGACGGCCTCGCTGCGCGCGGGGGCCGTCGTACCGCCTTCGAGTATCCGACCGGCCCGCAGCAGCACCTCGTCGCGTCCGGCGCTGGGGGCCAGGCTGATCCAGCGCTGGACGTGCTCCCCCCGGATGACGACGCCGCCGGCGCGGTCCCGGTAGACGGTGTGTTCCCGCCACAGAACCTCGGCCAACTCCGTCGCGGTCTCTTTCAGTTGCCCGCTCATCCCCGCCCCCGTCACTTCACTGATCGAACAAACACGGCACATTAGCGGCAGGCACCGACAACGCCCTCGGCGGGGTGCCTGAGCCGATCAGCCGCAAGGCCTCCGACCGCAGGCCACGGGCCTCGGTCGAGGGCATCGCGTCTTGGGGCCCCCTCACCGGCGGTTCCGGCGCCGCATCCTGCCAGTCACTCCAACAGGGCGGCCGTGAAGGTCTCGTGGTGAGCCACCAGCCACTGCTGGATGCGGTCCCCACGCTGCCAACCACCACGCCCGGACAGCGCCTGGGTATAGCAGGTCGAAATCGATCAGGCCTACGGCGCGGCCGTCGCGAATGACGACGTTCTCCGGGCACACGCCGGCTTCCGAGGCCGGGGCACACATCCAACGGCCGACCGAAGCACCGGGGTGATGGGCGCGCGCCTGTGGTACGGACGTGGGTGTCAGTGCCGGAGCCGGGCCTTCGGCGCCCATCCCTTCGAGGTCCGGGTGGCTTCGTCCGGGCCTTCCCCGTCGCGGCGTTGCCGCTCCGTGGTGCAGAGGATCGTCCCGGTGACGGCGAGCGGCATGGAGAGCACGAGGGCTGCGAGAAGTTCGGCGAGGTCGCGTGCGACGGCCCTCGCCCCGGACGGCCCGCGCGAGGTGGGCGGCTTCCGCCTCGTCGCCCGGCACGGCGCAGGCGGCATGGGCCGCGTCTACCTCTCCCACACCCCCGGCGGGCGGCCCGTGGCCCTCAAGGTGGTCCGGCCGGAACTGGCGGCGGACCACGAATTCCACCGTCGTTTCGCCCAGGAGGTCGCCAGCGCCCGGCGCATCCACGGCCTCTACACCGCGCAGGTCGTCGGCTCGGGCACCGAGGAGGCCGGCCCCTGGCCGGCCACCGCCTACGTACCGGGCCCCTCGCTCCAGCAGGTCATCGACGAGCACCGCATCCTGCCGCTGCGCACCGCGCGGGGGTCCGATCCCTCGTCACGCCGGCGCGCTGCGCCGCGGAGCCACCGCTCCGGCCGTACCGTCCTGGCCGTGGCGGCGGCCCTGGTCCTCGGTGCGTGCGGACACGCGCCGAACCGCCCACCCGCCGAACCCCCGCACCGCCCCACCCGCCGGTCAGCCGACCGGGCGGGCGAGGTCGCGCACGGTGGCCATGTCGCTGAAGGGCAGGAGCGCTTCGCCGACGATCTGGTGCGGTTCGCTGCCCTTGCCGGCGATCAGTACGACGTCCTGCGGCCCCGCGGCGGACAGGGCGAGGCCGATCGCCCGGCGGCGGTCGGCCGACCGCTCGTACGGTGTGCCGGTGGACTCGATGCCCGGGGCGATCTGGTCGAGGATCGCCTCGGGGTCCTCGTTGCGGGGATTGTCCGAGGTGAGGACGCACAGGTCGGAATGGGTTCCGGCGATCCGGCCCATTTCCACCCGCTTGGTGGTGTCCCGGTCGCCGCCGCAGCCGAAGACGGTGATGACCCGGCCGCGCGCGAAGCCGCGGATGGCCGTGAGCACCTTGTCCAGGGAGTCGGGCGAGTGCGCGTAGTCCACGATGACGGACGTGCCGGCGGGGGTCACGAAGCGTTCGAAGCGCCCGGGGACGGCCGGCATCAGGGCGAGCGCGGCGATCAATCCGTCCAGGTCGTGTCCCAGGACGTGGCAGGCCGCCACCGCGGCCAGCGCGTTGGAGACGGAGAACCGACCCGGGACCGGGATCGCCGCCGCGTACTCCCGGCCGGCGTGACGCAGGGTGAAGCGGGTCCCGGAGGCGTCCGCCACCAGATCCGAGGCCCGGTAGTCGGCCTCGGTGTCGACGGCGTACGTGGTGACCGCGCCCGGCATCATCGCCTGGATCCCCGCCCCCACCGGGTCGTCGAGGTTGACCACGGCCTGCCGGCACAGGCCTTGGAACAGGCGCAGTTTGGCGTCCGTGTAGCGCGCCATCGTGCCGTGGTCGTCCAGGTGGTCCTGGGTCAGGTTGGTGAAGACTCCGACGTCGATGAACGTCCGGTCCACCCGGTACGTCTGCAGGGCCATGGAGGTGGCTTCCAACACCACGGTGCCGGTGCCCCGGTCCCGCATGTGGCCCAGGAGGTACTGGAGGTCCGGCGATTCCGGTGTGGTCAGCACCGACGGGGGCATCGGGATCATCTCGTCGCCGATCCGGCTGCCCGCGGTCCCGATCACCCCCACCGCGGCGCCCTCGGAGATCCTCAGCAGCGACTCGACCATGTACGAGATGGAGGTCTTCCCGTTGGTCCCGGTGACGGCCACCATGTCCATCTGCCGGCCGGGCTCGGTGAAGTAGCGGGAGGAGACGACCGCCGCCGCCTTCCGGGTGTCGGACACCCGTACGACGCACACTCCGGGAGTCGCCGCCGGGCCCCGGTGCGGGGCGGCCGCCCCGTCGTCGTCGACGAGAACCGCCACCGCACCTCGGGCGAGGGCCGCGCCGATGGCGGCGGGGCCGCCGGCGTCGTGGCCGGGCACGGCGATGAAGAGGGAGCCCGGTGTCACCCGGTCCACGTCGAAGGTGGTGCCCGCGGTGATCAGCGTGGCCTCTGTGTCGCCCTGGAGGACGTGGTGGTCGTGGCCTGTCAGCAACCCGCTCAACTTCACGGTGGTCCCTTCGAAGGTGGCGGGGGCCGGGGTGCGGCCGCCGCCGGGCGGCAGCCCCGACGGCGTGTCGGAACCGCGGTGATGGCGGGAGGTGCGATGGTGCGCGCCCGAACCCCCGGGTCCCGTGGCGCGTGTCCCGTGGCGCATGGGTTCGACCGGGTGCGAGGTGCGGGGAGGGTGCGGAATGCGAGGTGCGGCGTGATGAAGACGGGCCACGAGGTGCGGCGTACGGAGTGCGAGCCGCGGAGTCCGGTGCCGGGCACGCCTGTCAGGGCGCGGCGGTCGGGTCCGGAGGGCGGCTCCGGGGCGCTGCCCGACGGCAGGGACGCGCCGGGCCGGGAGCGGTGGGGCTTTCGCTAGCCGTGACCGTGCAGGGCGCCGCGGCCGACCGTGGGGGCCTGGCCTTCGGCCGCGGTCCGGGGGTTCACGCCCGTACGGTTCGCGGCGGCCGCACGCGCGGCGGACCCGGCGCGGTGCCGGTACTCCCCCGTGATGCGTGTGCGGTCCATGGGCCGAGTCTACGGCCGCCCGCCCCGCCCCGGATGCCACACGGACCTCTCGGTCGGCGCGGTCGCCGCGCCGCGCCGCCGATCGGTTGAACCGGGGTGCCGCGAGGCGTCGGGGCGGCGTCCGGGGGGCACGCAGCTCGGGTGACCTCGACCGACCTGCGGCCGGCCCCGCCCCCGCGCTCCACCGCCCGCCGCGCGCTGCTCGCCGGTTCGGTCGGAAACCTCGTCGAGTGGTACGAGTTCGGCGTGTACGGCGCCTTCGCCACCGTCATCGCCGCCAACTTCTTCACCCCGGACCCGGGCGCCGGAGCCGGTCCGGGGACGGGCGGGGCCGCAGCG
Organism: Streptomyces sp. H27-H5; assembly: GCF_026627505.1. Taxonomy (GTDB): domain Bacteria; phylum Actinomycetota; class Actinomycetes; order Streptomycetales; family Streptomycetaceae; genus Streptomyces. The sequence continues at coordinate 69,900 of NZ_JAPNLK010000001.1, forward strand.
CTGATGGCGACCTATGCCTCGTTCGCGCTCGCGCTCTTCTTCCGCCCGGTGGGTGCCCTCCTCTTCGGGCGGCTGGGGGACCGCCTGGGACGGCGCCCCACCCTGATCCTGGTCGTCGGCCTGATGACGCTCGCCACCACCCTGATCGGGCTGCTGCCCACGCAGGCCACCGTCGGCGCCGCCGCGCCCTGGCTGCTCACGTTCCTGCGGGTGCTGCAAGGGATCTCCGCGGGCGGGGAGTTCGGCGGGGCGGTGGCCCTGATGACGGAGTCCGCCCCGGTCGGCCGTCGCGGTCTCCACGGGGCGTGGCAGTCGTTCACCGTCGCACTGGGTCTGCTCGCCGGCGCCGGCACGGCCGCCGGCCTGGCTGCGGTGCTGTCCCCGTCCGCACTGTACGCGTGGGGCTGGCGGATCCCGTTCCTGCTGGCCCTGCCGCTCGGTGTCGTCGCGCTGTGGTTGCGTACCGCGCTGGAGGAGCCCCCCGGCACTCCCCCGGGCCCTGCCCCCGGCCGGCACCCGGAAGGGGCCTTCGCCCCCGGTACCGGGGAGCCGCGGCGACGGGGCGAGCAGGCCCGCGCCGTCGTCCTCGGTGTCGGGCGGGTCATGGGCTGGTCGGCGGCCGGGTACACCTTCCTCGTGGTCCTGCCGTCCCACCTCCAGTCCGCCCTGGGCGTCTCCTTCCGCGAGGCCCTGCCGGCCGCCGTGCTCGCCAACCTGGGCTTCGCCGCCTCGATCCTTCCCGCCGGGATACTCAGCGACCGGATCGGCCGGCGGCCCGTCATGCTCGCGGGGGCGCTCGGTGTCGTCGTGTTCTCCCTCCCCGTCCTGCGGGTCCTCCAGTCGCCCGGGGCCGCGCCCGGGGTGAAGGTGGCGGCCCTCCTGTTCGCGGGGGCGTTGATCGGGCTGATGGCGGGCCCGGGACCGGCGATGCTCGCCGAGATGTTCCCGCGCCGTGTGCGCTGCACCGGGCTCGGGTTGGCGTACGCGCTGGCCAACGCCGTGTTCTCCGGCTGTGCGGGTCTGGTCATCACCGCCCTGACCGCCCGGACGGGGAACACGGCCGTCCCCGCCTACTACGCCGCCGGTGTCTGCGCCCTGAGCTGCGTGGCTCTGCTGAGCCTGCGCGGCGACGACCATCGGGAGCCCCTGCGATGAGAGTGATCGGCCTGATGTCGGGCACCTCGTACGACGCCGTCGACGCCGCCGCCTGCGACCTCGAACGGGGGCACGGTGACGCGGCCGGGGAACTGCGCCTCACACCCCTGGGCATGATCGGCGAACCGTACCCGGCCGATCTGCGGGAGGCGCTCGCGGCGGCCCTGCCGCCGGCGGGCACGAGCCTGGCCGAGGTCTGTCGGCTGGACACCGGCATCGGGCGGGCCTTCGCCCGGCTGGCCGCCCGCGCCGACCGTGAACTCTGTTCAGGTGGCGCGGAGTTGATCGCATCCCACGGCCAGACCGTGTACCACTGGGTGGCGGACGGGCGGGTACACGGCACGCTCCAGCTCGGCGAGCCCGCCTGGATCGCGGAGAAGACGGGCCGTCCGGTGGTGTCGGGATTCCGGCCGCGCGACGTCGCGGCCGGCGGCCAGGGCGCACCGCTGGTGAGCCTGATCGACCTGATGCTGTTGCGGGGGCGGCCCGGTGTGTCCGCGGCCCTGAACATCGGCGGCATCGCGAACGTGACGGTCTCGGCGCCGACCGGCGACCCGGTGGCGTTCGACACCGGCCCCGGCAACGCGCTGATGGACGCGACGGTGCGCGAACTGACCTCCGGGCGCCTCGCGTACGACGAGGACGGCGCGCTCGCCGCGGCCGGGCGGGTGCACGAGGGCTTGCTGGAGCGGCTGTTGGCGGAGCCCTACTACCGTCTGCCCCCGCCGAAGACCACGGGCAAGGAGTTGTTCCACGCCGGCTACGCGGGCTCCCGGCCCGCGGGGTTCGAGCGGCTGCCCGGGCCGGACGTGATCGCCACGCTGACCCGGCTGACGGCCCGGACCGTGGCCGACGCGCTGCGACCGTTCGGGGTGGGGGAGGTCTTCGCCTCGGGAGGGGGCGTCCGCAATCCGACGCTCATGGGCATGCTGCGCGAGGAGCTGGGCTCCGGCGTGCTGCGGACCTCCGAGGAGCTGGGGTTGCCCGCGGCGGCGAAGGAGGCGTACGCGTTCGCGGTCCTCGGGTACCTCACCCTGCACGGCCTCCCGGGCAACGCCCCGCCGTGCACGGGCGCGGTCGGGCCCCGCGTCCTGGGGTCGATCACCCCGGGTGCCCGCCCCCTGCGCCTGCCGGCGGGCCCGTCGGAGGCCCCGTACGCACTGGTCGTACGGAGCCCGGACCCGCGATGAGACAGGTGCTCCCGGGACCGACGGGCGGCCCCGGGGACCCGATCGGGCACCCGGGACCGACTCCGCGCCACCCGCCGCCGGCTCACCGCATGACGCGCGGCAGGCGCAGGCTGAGCAGGGCCGTCAGCGCGATCAGACCCAACTGGACGATCAGGGTCACGACGAGGGCGTCCCGCATGCCCGTCGACGCGGCCAGGGCGAGGAAGAGACTGCCGACGGTCGCGACACCGAGGGCGAGGGCGGACTGCTGGGTGGTGACCATGACCCCGCCGCCCACGCCGGCCCGGTCGGCCGGTACGTCGGAGAGCATCAGCCGCATCAGGACGGGGAGTTGCAGACCTTGGCCGAGTCCGGCGACGGCGACGCCGGGAGCCAGGGCGAGGATTCCGAGATCGGGCCAGTCCCGTCGCACCGCGAGGAGCATCAGGCAGACGCCGATCGCCTGGAGCAGGCCGCCCGCCGTGACCACCCGGGTGCCGTACCGTCCGACCAGTCGAGGACCGGCGAGGGACGCGGCGAAGAAGGCCACCGCCATCGGCACCAGGGTCAGTCCGGCCGCCACGGGTCCCATGTGCAGGGCCTGTTGGAGGACGACCGCGATCACGAACATGAAGCCGCTGAAGCCGATGGAGAACGGCACCAGCATCACCAGTCCGCGCCGCAGCGAGTCCAGGCGCAGCAGGCTCGGCGGTACGAGGGGGCTCTGTCCGAGGCGGTCGGCGCGCCGTTCCGTCAGGTAGAAGGCGGTGGCGGAGAAGGGGAAGACCGCCAGCGAGAGCCAGGTCCACAGCGGCCAGCCGGCGGCCCGTCCCTCGGTCAGCGGCAGCAGCAGGGACACCAGGGTCAGGGCCAGCAGCAGGGTTCCCGGCACGTCGACCGACGCGGGGCGTTCGGACCGGGTCTCCGGGACGGCGCGGACCGCCAGGACCAGGCCGACGATCACCACGGGGACGTTCACGAGGAAGACCGAGCGCCAGCCGGTGCCGGCCACGTCGGCGGCGACGAGGACTCCGCCGAGGATCTGCCCGGCGACCATGGACAGCCCGGCCGTGGCCCCGTACAGGCTCATCGCGCGGGCCCGGTGGGCGCCCTGGGTGGTGGCCTGGATGGTGGCGAGCACCTGCGGGAGCATCAGCGCGGCGGCGACTCCCTGGGCCACGCGGGCCGCGACGAGCGTCCAGGCCGTGGGGGCGAGGCCGCAGGCGAGCGAGGTGAACCCGAAGGCGGCCATGCCGATCAGGAAGAGCCGGCGCCGCCCGGCCATGTCGCCGAGCCGGCCGCCGAGGACCAGCAGGACGGCGTACGTGACCCCGTAGCCGGCGACGATCAGTTCCAGCAGCGCCGGGCCGGCGGCCAGGTCCCGGTCGATGGTGGGCAGCGCGACGTTGACGATGAAGAAGTCGATCAGCGGCAGGGCCGCTCCGAGGAGGACCGTGAACAGGCCGAGCGGGGTGATGCCCGCGGCGGTCCGGGGGGCCGGTTCCGTGCGGCCGGCGGCCGGGGGGACGGCCGGAGTCGGATGGGTCGTGCGTACCGTTGTCTCAGTCACGTCCCCGACGATCCTCCCCTTCGGAGCCGGGTACCAGAGTCTCCTTATCCTGGTACCAGCAGTACCTGGCAACCGGCTGAGCGGTGAGGCACCCTGGACCCATGACCACTGTGGCCCCCGAGAGCGACGTCCGCCGGCACGAGCTGGCCGAGTTCCTGCGCAGCCGGCGGGAGCGGATCACGCCCGAGCAGGTGGGGCTGCCGCCCGGGCGGCGCCGGCGTACGCCCGGGCTGCGCCGCGAGGAGGTGGCGCAGTTGTCGGCGGTCGGCGTCACCTGGTACACGTGGCTGGAGCAGGCCCGGGAGATCCAGGTGTCCCCGCAGGTGCTGGACGCCGTGGCGCGCGCCCTGCTGCTGCTGGACCCCACCGAGCGCGCGCACCTCTTCTCGCTGGCCGGCAGCCTCGACCCGGCGCCGAACACCCCCTGCCCGAGCGTGACGCCCGCGCTGCGGGCGATGCTCGACCAACTGGGGCCGATCCCGGCGTGCGTGCAGAACAGCCGGTACGACATCCTCGCGTACAACGCCACCTACGGGCGGCTGCTGTGCGATCTGGACAGCCTGCCGCCCGAGGACCGGAACTGCATGTGGTTGGCGTTCACCGATCCGCAGTGGCGGGCGGCCATGGTCGACGTGCCCGACGTGAACCGGGTGATGGCGGCCAAGTTCCGCGCGTCGATGGCGGAGCACCTGGCCGAGCCGGCCTGGAAGACGCTGCTCGCCCGGCTGGACGCGGCCTCGGCGGAGTTCCGGGAGATCTGGGCGCGGCACGAGGTGGTCGGCCTGGGCGGCAAGTCCAAGTACATCCGCAACCCGCACGTGGGGCTGCTCCACGTCGAGCAGACCAATCTGTGGTTGGGCCCGACGGCGGGGCCGCGCCTGATGACGTACGTACCGCTGGACGAGGAGACGCGCTCGCGGCTGGAACGCCTGTCGCGCATGGAGCACCTCGACCGCCCGGGCCTCCCGGGCAGCCCGGGCCGCCCGGGCCGCCCGGGAGAAGATCGCGATGCCGCTTGACGGTATGTACGGTATGTACGGCCATGACGACCGTCGACCGACAGCGGGCGGGCAGCAGGTGGACAGCAAGGGGAGGCGTACCGGTGCACGGTGAATTCAAGGTGCCGGGTGGCAAGCTCGTCGTCGTGGACCTGGACGTCGAATCCGCCGGGAGCGGCGACGTACTGTGCGACGTGCGGGTGGCCGGCGACTTCTTCCTCGAACCGGACGAGGCCATCCTCGCCATCGACCGTGCGTTGACCGGCGCACCCGCCGACGCCCCCGCCGAACAGCTCGCGGCCCGCGTCGAGGCGGCGCTCCCCCCGGGCACGGTGATGTTCGGGTTCTCGGCGGAGGCCGTGGGGATCGCCGTCCGGCGGGCCGTGGCGCACGCCACCGACTGGACGGACTACGACTGGCAGCTGATCCACGACGCCCCCCAGTCCCCCGCCCTGCACATGGCCCTGGACGAGGTGCTGACGGCCGAGGTCGCCGCCGGACGGCGACCGCCGACGCTTCGGATGTGGGAGTGGGGAGCGCCGGCGGTGGTGATCGGGAGCTTCCAGTCGCTGCGCAACGAGGTGGACTCGCGGGCGTTGGAGGAGCACGGGATGACGGTGGTGCGCCGGATCAGCGGCGGCGGCGCCATGTTCATCGAGCCGGGCAACACCATCACGTACTCCCTGAGCGTGCCGGACGCGCTCGTGCGGGGACTGTCGTTCGCCGACAGCTATGCCTACCTCGACGACTGGGTGTTGGGGGCCCTGGACGGCATGGGTGTGAAGGCCTGGTACCAGCCCCTCAACGACATCGCCACCGAGTCGGGGAAGATCGCGGGCGCCGCGCAGAAGCGCCTGGCCGGGGCGCACGGCGCGGTCCTGCACCACGTGACCATGGCGTACGACATCGACGCGGACAAGATGCTCGACGTGCTCCGCATCGGCAGGGAGAAGCTGTCGGACAAGGGGACGAAGAGCGCGAAGAAGCGGGTGGACCCGCTGCGCCGCCAGACCGGGCTGCCGCGGGACGCGGTCATGCGGCGGATGATCGAGTCCTTCCGGGGCCGGTACGGGCTGTCGGAGGGCTCGGTCACGCCCGAGGAGATGGCGCGGGCGCGGGAGTTGGCGGCCGACAAGTTCGGCTCCGAGGAGTGGACCGCGCGCGTTCCGTGACCCGCCCGGTGGCGGGCGGCGCGGCTGCGCCCGAGGGCCGGCGCCGTCCTCCGAGGGTACGGTTCGCTAGAGTCCGCCCATGAACGATCAAGTACGCGCCCCCTTCGGAGACTTCACCGACGTCCAGCCCGCCCTGGACGTGTCCGACCGGCTCGCGCGGCCGGTCGCCGACGCTCTGAGGGACTGGGCCTCGCGGGAGGCGGCGCGGTCCGTGCTGTACGTGGACACCGACCCCGCCAAGGCCGACACCGCCGCGTTCTGCGAGGCGTACGACGTCCCCCTCGACGCGTCCGCGAACTGCGTGGTCGTCGCCGCGAAGCGCGGCGGGGAGACCACCCTGGCCGCCTGCCTCGCCCTCGCCGACACCCGGGTGGACGTGAACACCGCGGTGCGCAAGCACCTTTCGGCGCGGAAGGTGTCGTTCGCTGCCATGGACACCGCCGTCGAGGAGACTGGCATGGAGTACGGCGGGATCACCCCGCTCGGGCTGCCCGCCACCTGGTCGCTGCTGATCGACGCGGCCGTGGCCGAGGCCCCGTTCGTCCTCGTCGGCAGCGGACGACGGCGCGGCAAGCTGATCCTGCCGGGATGGGCACTGGCCGAACTCCCGGGCGTCTCGGTACTGGCGGGCCTCGCGGCCTGACGCCGGCCCCACGTCGGCCCGCACGCCCGGCGGCGGAACCCTGGGAGGCCTCGGAACCGGGACCGGGTGCGGGACCGAGTGCAGGTACGGGTGCGGGTGCGGGTGCGCACGGTGTTGCACGCTGGATGTCACGTGCCGTCACGATCACGGCGGTGCGTGGACGTTCACCGAGCCCGTGCCTGACCACATCCGAGGACCCGACATGACCGACTGGACCACCACCCCCGTCGAGCCCGCCTTCGTGCGCGGCGCCATCGACCTGGAACGCACCGCCCGGGGCATCCTGCCGCACCGGCTGCCCGCCTGGGTCCGCGAGCAGTTCCCCGATCCGGGCCTGGCCATGGCCGAGGCCCAGACCTCCGGCGTACGGGTCGCCTTCCGCACCCGCGCCACCGTCGTGGAGCTGGAGACCATCCCCACCCGGATGGCCTACCAGGGCGCTCCGCCCCGGCCCGCCGGGGTGTACGACCTGCTCGTGGACGGGGAACTCGCCGGGCGGGCGACCGTGACCGGCGGGAACGTCCACACCGTCGACATGGCCGCCGGGACCGCGGTCACCACCGCGGGACCGGCCGGCGTCGCACGGTTCGCCGGGCTGTCCGACGTGATGAAGGACGTCGAGATCTGGCTGCCTCACACGGAGACGACCGAGCTGATCGCCCTGCGCACCGACGCGCCCGTCGAGGCGGCGCCCGCCGACGGCCGCCGCGTGTGGGTGCACCACGGCAGTTCGATCAGCCACGGTTCCAACGCCGAGCGTCCGCGCTCGACCTGGCCGGCGCTGGCCGCCGCCCGCGGCGGGGTCGAGTTGATCAACCTGGGCTTCGGCGGCAACGCCCTGCTCGACCCTTTCGTCGCGCGGGTCCTGCGCGACACGGCCGCAGACCTGATCAGCGTCAAGATCGGCATCAACCTGGTCAACACCGACCTGATGCGGCTGCGCGCCTTCACGCCTGCGGTCCACGGCTTCCTCGACACCATCCGCGAGGGCCACCCGGACACACCCCTGCTGGTGGTCTCCCCCGTGCTCTGCCCGCTCCAGGAGGACACCCCGGGTCCGCTCGCGCCGGAGTTCGACGGGCAGAGGCTGCGCTTTCGGGCGACGGGCGACCCGGCGGACGTCGCCGCGGGCCGGCTGACGCTGACCGTCATCCGCGAGGAACTGTCCCGCATCACCGCGCGGCGGGCGGCCTCGGACCCGAACCTGCACCACCTCGACGGTCGCGCCCTGTACGGAGAGGCCGACTTCGCGGAACTGCCGCTGCCCGACGATCTGCACCCGGACGCCGCGGGACACCGTCGCATCGGCGAGCGCTTCGGCGAGCTGGTCTTCGGTTCCGGCGGCCCATTCGAGGCCACCCGAGGCACCGTGTAAGAAATTATTGACACCATGTACGAATGACTTTACATTCCTCGTGTCAAAGTTCTTTTACACGGGAGTGGGTACGGACGTGGCCTTCGAGGAGAAGCGCGCGTGGATCGCGGCGGTGGTGGCCGTCGCCGGGTACTCCGTCTACCTGGCCGTCGTGCTGGGACGGGCCGGCGACGGCGTGCCGCTCGCGAAGGTCGCGTACACGGCCCCGCTGCTGTGGACGGTCGGGGGCGCGATCGCCGCCGCGATCGCCCTGAACATCGCCGTCGCGCTGGCCTCGCCCCGCGAGGGCGACGTCAAGGACCAGCGGGACAAGGAGATCGGCCGCCTCGGCGATCACGCCGGACAGTCCTTCCTCGTCATCGGCGCCGTGGGCGCACTGGCCCTCTCGATGGCCGAGGCGGACCACTTCTGGATCTCCAACGTGATCTACCTGGGGTTCGTCCTCTCGGCGCTGCTCGGCTCCGCCGTGAAGCTCGCCGCCTACAGGTGGGGGTTCCAGTCGTGGTGAAGGCGACCGGCATCACGAACCGGATCCGGGCCCTGCGCTTCGCACACGCGGAGATGACGCAGGCGGAGCTGGCGGAACGCGTCGGCGTGACCCGGCAGACCGTCATCGCGATCGAGAAGGGCCGCTACTCGCCCTCCCTCGAAACGGCGTTCCGGATCGCCCGCGTTTTCGCGGTCCCGCTCGAACAGGTCTTCCAGTACACGGACGAGCAGTACACGAATGAGGAAGGGACGGCGCCGTGAAGGCGATCGCACAGGACACGTACGGCTCCAGCGAGGTACTGGAGCTCCGGGACGTCGAGACTCCCACACCGGGCGACGGCGAGGTGCTGATCGCGGTCCGGGCCGCCGCCCTGGATGCCGGGGTCTGGCACCTCATGACCGGCCGGCCCCACCTGGTCCGCCTGATGGGGTACGGGCTGCGCCGGCCCAAGGTGCCCGTGCGCGGCCGGGAGGTGGCGGGGCGGATCGAGGCCGTTGGCGAGGGGGTGACCGCCTTCCGGGTGGGCGACGAGGTGTTCGGCGTCTGCGAGGGTTCGTTCGCCGAGTACGCGACGGCCCGACAGGACGAGATCGCCTCCGTGCCCGCAGGCATTCCGCCGGAACACGCGGCCGCCCTCCCCGTCTCCGGCCTCACCGCGCTCCAGGCCCTGCGCGACGCGGGCCGTGTCCGGCCCGGACAGCGGGTCCTGGTCATCGGCGCGGCGGGCGGGGTGGGCACGTACGCCGTACAGCTGGCCAAGGCGTACGGCGCTCACGTCACCGGCGTGTGCAGCACCTCGAAGACGGAGCTGGTGCGCTCGCTCGGCGCGGACGAGGTCGTCGACTACACCCGCGAGGAGTTCGCCGACGGCGCCCGCGCCTACGACCTCATACTCGACACCGCCGGCAACCGCACGCTCTCCCACCTGAGACGGGCCCTGACCCCTCGGGGGACGCTCGTCCTCGTCGGCGGCGAGGGCGGCGGTCGATGGATCGGCACGATGGCCCGGGTGCTGCGCGCCGCGCTGCTGAACCCCTTCGTGCGGCACGACCTCAAACCGTTCATGGCCGCGGAACGCCAGGCCGACCTGGACGTCCTGAGGCGGCACGTCGAGGCGGGCGAGCTGACCCCGACCATTCACGCCGTCCGCCCCCTCGCCGAGGCACCGGATGCGATCGACGGAATGCACCGGGGCGAGGCCCGCGGCAAGACCCTGATCGTTCCCTAGGCCCTGGCGAGGCAGGGGGCGAAACGCCCGGGCGTGCTCAGTGGTGCGCGGCGATGGTCTTGGTGATCCAGCCCTTGTGCGCGGGTACGGAGGTCCAGATCCCGGGACCGCCGGCACAGTGCGGGTCGGCCGCGTGGTCGCCGTCCCCGGAGGTGGCCCCGACGAGCTGCCAGCGGCCGGCGAGGCGCTGGATCTGCGGCCCTCCGGAGTCCCCGGAGCAGGCCATCGCCCCGGGGGTGCGGGCGGCCGTGCACAGCTCGCTCTTCCCGTTGATCTCGGCGCACTCGCCGGTGGCGATGCTGCGGGTGTCGAGTTCCTGGAGGCGCTCGGGGAAGACCCAGTGTTCGGAGTCCAGGGCGTCGACGACGGTTCCGAAGCCGATGACCCGGGTGGACGCGCCCACCTTCGGCGCGTGGTCGGCCATGGCGACGGGCTTCTGCCGGACGGGGCGGTCGAGCTTCAGCAGGGCGATGTCATTGGTCGAACGCTCCTCGCCCAGGCCGTGGTACCCCGGGTGGACCACCTTCTGGACGATCTTGGCGACCGTGCCGCCCGAATGCCGGGCGGCGCTGCCGATCCGGGCCGTGCCGGCCGGGTGGGTGGCCCCGACGTCCTGGGCGCAGTGTGCGGCCGTCACCACCCACTGGGGGGCGATCAGGGCGCCTCCGCAGACTCCGTCGAGGGAGGCCGGGCCCTCGTCCAGCGTCATCGGGATCGAGGCCATGAACGGATACGCCTCGGTGGAGTCCTTCCCGTGGACGATCGCCCGGGCGCCGGTGGTCGATGCCACCAGGCACAGGACGGCTGCCGCCCCGACCGCGGTGGCTCTGGCCGGGAGACGGCGGACCGTCCGGGAGCGGGCGGTCGGACGGTGCGGGCCGGGAGGCGGAGTGGAAACGCTCATGAGGTTGTCCTTCCCAGCGGCGCCCGGCTGATGCGCCCGGGAAGCGGGAGGCTTCGCGGCACGTGAAGGGCGCCCGGGGCGGGAGGGGCCACGTCCGCCGGGCCCGGACACGCCGACGGGGCGGCGGTGGGGCCGGGGACCGGATGCCGTCGGCATAGGTCGCCGGCCCGCCGCCGCCCCGCCGGGCGGGACACCGGGTCGGTCGTACGGCGGATCAGACCGCCGGGGCCGGGAAGGTCGGGTACTCCACCCCGGAGACGTGCTGGACGACGCGGATGACCTGGCAGGAGTAGCCGAACTCGTTGTCGTACCAGAGGTACAGGATCGCGTTGTCACCGTCGACCTTGGTGGCGCCGGCGTCGACGATCGAGGCGTGGCGCGAGCCGATGAAGTCGCTCGACACCGCGTCGGGGGCGGTGGTGAAGTCGATCTGCCGCTTGAGCGGCGAGGTCAGCGACACGTTCCGCAGGTAGTCGAGGACGTCCTCGCGGGTGGTCTCGCGACCGAGCCGCAGGCTGAGGATCGCGATCGACACGTCCGGCACCGGGACGCGGATCGAGCTGCCGGTGATCGGCGCCTTGAGTTCGGGCAGCGCCTTGGCGACGGCGGAGGCGGCGCCGGTCTCGGTGATGACCATGTTGAGCGGCGCGGAGCGGCCTCGACGGTCGGCCGGGTGGTAGTTGTCCAGCAAATTCTGGTCGTTGGTGAACGAGTGGACGGTCTCCACGTGGCCCCGCAGGACGCCGTACTCGTCCGCCATCGCCTTCAGCGGCGGGACGATCGCGTTGGTGGTGCAGGAGGCGCAGGACAGGATCTGCTCGTCCGGCTTGATCATGTCGTGGTTGACGCCGTGGACGATGTTCGGGACGTCGCCCTTGCCCGGCGCCGTCAGAACGACCTTGTCGATACCGGGGCGCAGGTGCTTGGAGAGGCCCTCGCGGTCGCGCCACTTGCCGGTGTTGTCGATGAGGATGGCGTCCTTGATGCCGTACGCCGTGTAGTCGATCTCCGACGGGTCCCCGGCGTAGATCACCTTGATCTCGTTGCCGTTGGCGATGATCTTGCTGTTCGCCTCGTCGACGGTGATCGTGCCCTGGAACTGCCCGTGGATGGAGTCGCGGCGCAGCAGCGAGGCGCGCTTGACGATGTCCTGCTCGCCGCCCTGGCGGACGACGATGGCGCGCAGGCGCAGACCGTTGCCGGAACCGGCCTTCTCGATCAGCAGACGGGCGACGAGGCGGCCGATGCGACCGAAGCCGTACAGGACGACGTCACGCGACTCGCGGCACGCGATCTTGTTGTCGCCGGTGGCGCCGGACACGGCCTCGGCCGTGAACTCGCCCACCGAGAGACCTCGGGTGTCGCTCTTGTAGGTCGCGGCGAGCATCCCGATGTCGATCTGGGACGGACCGAGGTCGAGCGGGGTGAGCGCCTCCAGGAACGGCAGGGTCTCGGTGACCGAGAGCTCCTCGCCGGCGATCTGACGGGCGAATCGGTGGGTCTTGAGGATGCTGACCACCGACTTGTTCACCAAGGAGCGGCTGTGCAGCAGGACGGTGACGTCCCGCTCGCGGTGCAGCTTCCCGATGATCGGGATCATCGATTCCGCGATCTCCTCGCGGTTTTTCCAGTTGGTGAACGAGTCGTCATTGACAGTCACAGGTTTATCTTTCGAGCTAGGCGGCGCTCATATGCTAACCCGACACCAGTTTGATCTTTCAAGGGGTCCCGCCTGACGCGGTCTCCCCGGCGGTCCGGCCACCCGGGCCGCGCGGGCGCGATGCCACCCGCACTTCGGTGACCTGCGACATCGCACGCGCACGACGGGTTCAGAGCGTGCGCCGCACACCCGCCTGCCGTTCGAGATTTCGGAGCTGCACCGCGAGGTCTCCCTCGACGGCCGTGTGGGCGGGCCCGCTGCGGCCGATGGGGAGCACCTCCTCGCTGCGCATGTCCTCCAACATCCCCCGGGGTCGGGGGTGTCGCGGTCGAAGCCCGCGGCCCGCACCGCGGCGCGGTTCATCAGGGCCGACTGGTAGAGGTGGAGCACGAACACCGGGGTGTCGGGCGCGGCGGCGTTCAGCTCGGCCACCGTCGGCATCCGCCGTTCGGCGAACTGCTCCGCGGTCCAGCCGCCGACGACCCGTATCCACTGCCCCTTGGGGGTCCGGCCGGCCTGTTCGCGGAGCATCGCGAGGGCTTGGCGCAGCGAGCGCACCCCGTCCCAGCGCAGTTCCAGCACGTAGTTCAGGCCGCCCCGGATGACGTGCAGGTGCGAGTCGTTCAGGCCGGGGACGACCCGGCGCCCGAGGGCGTCGATCACCCTGGTCGCCGGGCCCACGAGGCCCACGAGGCCCCCGAGCTCGTGGTCGTCGCCGATGCCCACGATCCGGCCGTCGCGGATTGCGACGCCCCGGGCCGCCGGCCTGTCCGGGTCTCCGGTGAACACCTTGGCGTTGCGTACGAGCAGGTCAGCGGCCGGTTGCCGCCCGTCGGGGGCCGGGGCTATGCCCGCGACCGGCATGCCGGCCGTCACGCGAGGGCCTCGCGCAGGGTGTCGACGGCGAGGCCGATGGCGAGTTCCGCCGCCCGGGTCTCCCGGAGCGCGTTCAGCATGACGAAGTCGTGGATCGTCCCCTGGACGCGCAGCGCGGTGACCGGCACTCCGGCGGAGCGCAGCTTGGCCGCGTACGCCTCGCCCTCGTCGCGCAGGACGTCGGCCTCGGCGGTGATGATCAGGGCGGGGGGCAGTCCGGTGAGCTCGTCGAGGGAGGCGCGCACCGGCGAGGCGGTGATCCGGGCGCGGTCGGATTCGTCGGTCGTGTACTGGTCCCAGAACCACTGCATCGCCTCGCGGCGCAGGAAGTAGCCGGTGGCGAACTGCTCGTAGGACTCGGTGTCGAAGGCAGCGTCGGTGACCGGGTAGAAGAGCACCTGGTGGATGACGGTGACGTCGCCGCGCTCCTTGGCCATGAGGGTGAGGGCGGCGCTCATGTTGCCGCCGACCGAGTCGCCGGCGACGGCGAGGCGCGTGCCGTCGAGGTCCTTGTCCCGTCCCTCGCGGCCGATCCACCGGGCGACGGCGTAGTTCTGCTCGATGGCGACGGGGTAGCGCGCCTCGGGCGAGAGGTCGTACTCGGGGAAGACGACGGCCGCGCCGGCGCCGACGGCGAGTTCGCGGACCAGCCGGTCGTGGGTGTGCGCGTTGCCGAAGACCCAGCCGGCTCCGTGGATGTAGAGGATGACGGGGAGGGGGCCGGTGAGGCCCCGGGGGCGGACGATCCGGGTGCGGACCTCCCCGGTGGGACCGCCCTGGACGGTGATCCACTCCTCGTCGACGGCGGGCAGGGAGACGCCTTCGCCGTTCTGTACGTCGTCCACGGCCTTGCGGCCGTCGACGGGCGGGATCTGGTAGAGGTACGGCGGCTGCGCGGTGGCGTTGGCGAAGGCCTGCGCGGCGGTTTCCAGTACGGGCTGACGGTTGGTCATGACGGTGCTCCTTCGGGAGGTCGGGGGTGCGGGCGTGGCCGGGGTGATCGCGGCGTTCAGGATCACACCGGGGACCGCTCCGGGCCGGGAGACCGCCCGGCGTGTGGCGTGATTGGCCCGACCGGGTGGGCGCCGCGGGCGCGGGGTGGGCGCGGCGGCGGGAGGTGCGCACGGGGACGCCGCACGAGAGGGGTCGGCGGTGTCCCCGTGCGCGGTTCGGGGGTCGGGTCCGGTCAGCCGATGAAGGCGAGCAGGGCGGCGTTGACCTCGTCCGCGTGGGTCCAGGTGAGCCCGTGCGGACCGCCCTCGACGACGTGCAGTTCGGCGCCGGCGATCGCCTTCGACAGCGGGATCGCGGTGGCGTCGACGGGCAGGGTCCGGTCGGCGTCGCCGTGGATGATCAGGGTGGGGACGTCGATGCGGGGCAGGTCGGCGCGGAAGTCCGTCAGCCAGGCCTGGACGCAGTCGAGGGTGCCCTGGGCGGAGGCGCCGGCGGCCACGTTCCAACTCGCCCGCACGGCCTCCTCGCTGATCCGTTCGCCGCCCAGCACGTCCACGTTGTAGAAGTCGGCGAGGAAGGCGGTCAGGAACGCGAAGCGGTCGGCCCTGATCGCCTCCTCGATGCCCCGGAAGACACCGGCGTCGACTCCGCCGGGGTTGTCCTCGGTCTTGAGCAGGAAGGGCGGCATGACCCCGATCATGACGGCCTTGGCGATGCGCTCCGAGCCGTACGTCCCGAGATAACGGGTCACCTCGCCGCTGCCCATAGACAGTGCGGGCAGGACCAGGCAGACCTCGGTCCACAGCCCCGACAGGATGACCTTCTTGCGGCCGGTGGCCTTGACCGCCTCGACGAGCGCCTCGTCCTCCCACGCGTTCACGGAGGTGCGGTCGATGGCGCCCTGCTCGGGGAACACGGCGGCAAGTTGCGGCAGGAGCGGGCCGGAGAAGGACGCGGCGGCGACCGTGGTGAGCACGGCGGGGACGTCGAAGGCACGGGCGGCCTTGGCGAGACCCACGGTGCTGTTGATGATCGCCGCGCGGTCGCCGCTGCCGACGCCGAAGAACATCTGCGGCTGGTGGTCGACGAAGAGCATGACCGAGTTCTCGGGCGTCAGCAGGTCCCGGCCGCCGGCGGCCCGGACCTTGGTGATGTCGAACATGAGGGGTCCTTGTCTGAGGGGGAGGTGATGAGGGCCGACCGCCGCGGCTCCCGCGGCTCGGCACTTCCCGAACGTACGGTCGCGGCGCCCCGCGTCTTTCCCCGCCGTGCGCACGGGATGGCCCGAGAACGCACAACCCGCGGACACGTGTGGGGCCCGCCCGCCCGGCCCGGGTCCGATACCCCGTCAAGAACGCCCCGGCACACGGTCGTAGGCTGAGCCTTCCGGATCAACGCGCGCTCCCCCGCGGCGGCGCCCTCACGGAAGGTCGATCGTGCGCACTCCTCTCTCCTGGGCGGCGGGCAGGTTCACGCTCGGTCCCCGCAGCGTCCGGTGGGCCGCGACGACGTCCGTGGTGGCGGCCATCGCGATCGTCGTGGGCGGCGGGATCGTCCGGGTCACCGGCTCCGGCCTGGGTTGCCCCGAATGGCCGATGTGCACGACGGGAACACTCGCCCCCACCGCCGAGATGGGACTGCACGGCGCGATCGAGTTCGGCAACAGGCTGCTCACCGGGGTGCTGTGCGTGATCGTGGGATGGGTCGTCGTCACCGCGCGCCTCCAGCGCCGTCCGATGCCCGCCGTACTGCGCGGCGCCTGGGCGCAGTTCTGGGTCGTCGTCCTGAACGCCCTGGTGGGCGGGGTCACCGTGTGGATGCGGCTGAGCCCCTACGTGGTCGCCGCACACTTCCTCGCCGCGACCCTTCTGTTGACCGCCGCCGTGTGGACCCGGCACGCGGTGCCCGCCGGGGACGGCGGGCCCCCCTCGGACCTCTCCCCCGGCCGCCGGCCCGCGGGCCGGCACCGCACGCTGTCGTGGGCGCTGGTGGCCACGACGGCGCTGCTGGTCGTGGCGGGCACCGTGACCACCGGTTCCGGTCCGCACGCCGGTGACTCCTCCGACGTGCGCCGGATGCCCTTCGACTGGGCCACCGTGACGGTGGCGCACGGCGTGCTGGCCGCCGCGGTACTGGTGCTCGCCGTGCGGCTGCTCGCCGTGCTGCCGCGGGTGGGGTACGGCGCGGCGCGGCGCACGACGGTGCTCTTCGTCTTCGTGCTGGTGGCCCAGGGCGCGGTGGGCGTGTTCCAGTCCCGGACGGGGCTGCCGGCGCTCGCCGTGATCCTGCACCTGCTGGGGTCGGCCCTGGTGTGGGTCGGTGTGCTGCGGGTCCACCTGACGCTCCGGGCGGCGGACACGGCTCTGTCCGGCCTGTACGCGGGTGCGGTCCGCCGGGAGGCGGTCGGCGGCGCGGCACGCGGTTGACGCGGACTCAGACGAGCGACAGGCGGTCCGCGTCGACGGGTTCGACATCGGCGAGGTCGGCGATGCGCTCCACTCCGCCGCCGCGCGGGCGGATGTACGCGCGGCGGATCCAGCGGGGGGTGCCGGTGTGGCTGGGGAGCTCCTCGCGGACCACGGCCATCAGCCGTCCCTCGATACCGGAGGCGGTGTCCCGCACGAGCCGTCCGACGAGCGGATGCCGTTCATGGCCGTCGGGATTGTGGTGGTTGCTCATCGCGGCCTCGCTCACCTCGGGGCGACATGGGTCGACCGGTATTCGGGGCCGGTTCCGCTGCGGATGGGTCTGCCGGCGAAACCGGGGCGGCTGGGATGGCCGAGGCTGCCGGGACGGCGATAGCCTGCCGGGCATGGACGAGTTGAACGGGGTGGAGATCATCGCCTTCGCGGACGCCGGGGCGTTCGAGGGCTGGCTGTCGGAGCACCACGGGCGCGAGGCGGGCGTCTGGGTGAAGGTGGCCAAGAAGCGGAGCGGTGTCCCGTCGGTGACCGACGACGAACTGGTGGACATCGGGCTCTGCTACGGCTGGATCTCCGGGCAGCGCAGGTCCCTCGACGACGTGTACTACCTCCAGAAGTACGTGCCGCGCCGCCCCCGGAGCCTGTGGTCGCGGGTCAACGTCGACAAGGTGGCGCTGTTGACGGCTGCCGGGCGGATGCGCGAGCCCGGCTTGGCGGAGGTGCGCAGGGCGCGCGAGGACGGTCGCTGGGAGGCGGCGTACGCGTCGCAGAAGAACGCGGAGGTCCCGCCGGACCTCGCCGCCGCGCTGGCGGGCGATCCGCGGGCGTGCTCGGCGTTCGAGGCGCTCGACCGGACCGGGCGCTACCAGGTGATCCTGCCGTTGCTCCAGGCGCTCACCCCGAAGGCCCGACAGGATCGTCTCGACCGGGCCCTGCGTACCCTGCGCGGGGACTAACGGACGCCCAGCTTGACCCACTTCGCCGCGCTGGGGACGCCCCGGGAGTTCAGCAGGAACAGCATGTAGTAACCGGGCGGGGCGTCGGCGGCGGAGGGCGGGGTCCGCAGGTCGAGGGTGTCGCCGCGGGTGCCGGTGCGGCGCAGCTCCAGGTGCCGTTGGCTGGTGTTGATCGAGTGCGTGACGGTCGTCGGCGCGAGCAGCACGGCCCGCGCCACGTCGTCGGGCGTGGAGGTGCGCACCTGGAAGTCGGTGTCGTGGGCGAGGGTGTGGCCGGGAACCGCGTCGAGGGCGGGTCGGGCACCCCGGTGGAGGTAGGCAGGTTCGTACAGTTCGATGCTGCCGTCCATGCCGTCCGCGATGTCGGGGTCGTTGGCGATCTGTTGGAGTTCGTCGCCGGTGACCAGGACCCGCCCGTCGGGCAGGACGAGCGCGTTGGAGTGGTAGCCCCGGGGCAGGCGTTGGGCCGGCCCCAGGCTCCAGTGGCCCCGGGCGTCACGGAGTTCGATCTGGCGGTACTTGAGGTCGGCCTTGGGGTTGAACGGCCCGAAGCCGTAGTCGCGGGTGTCCAGGGCTCCGTTGACCGTGAGCAGGGTCGCGTCCGGCAGGATCAGGGTGTCGTCCTGGGTGCGGCCGAACGCGCGCGGGCCGTCCGTGGTCCAGGCGCCGCCGGACAGCCGGTACGTGAGCGGGTCGCGCGGGTCGCCGCCGAGGACCAGCACGGAGTCGGGGCCCCGGAAACCGGCCGGGAGCGGCACCGCGGATCCGTAGCCCCGGAAGTCCGCGGGCCGCCGGGGCAGGTCGACGCGGGTCTCCTTGGCCGGGTCGAACAGCCATTGCTGGTCGGCGTCGCGGCCGAGGCCGTAGATCATGCCGTCGCGGAGCGAGAAGAGGTGCGGGTAGTCGTTGCGGAAGGGGGCGTCGGCCCCGAACCGCTCCGCCGGGAGGCCCACCGGGATGTCGTACGGGCGCCAGGGCACGGGGCGGCTGCGGGCCGGGAACCGTTCCACGAGCGGGGTGGGGTGTCCCGTGCCGCGTTCGTCCTGCCCGGACATGACGAGTTGGCGGCCGTCCGCGCCGGTGACGACGGACGGGTACCAGCGGCCGACCGCCATGTCGCGGTTGCGGAACCAGGTCTCGGTCCACGGGTCGAACACGAAGGACAGCCGGGCGCCGGTGCCGCCCTTGCCGCCGCCGTTCCCGCCGAACACGCCGACCATGCCGTTGGGCAGGAAGGAGTGGCCC
The DNA here is from genome assembly GCF_026627505.1 of Streptomyces sp. H27-H5. Lineage (GTDB taxonomy): Bacteria > Actinomycetota > Actinomycetes > Streptomycetales > Streptomycetaceae > Streptomyces. The sequence goes on from NZ_JAPNLK010000001.1 coordinate 88,718, forward strand.
GCGCAGAAGAATGGGGCCGGGCGCGGGACGTACGTGCCGTCGGGCATCAGCACGGTGGGCGGCGGCACGTTCTTGAAGGCGCGGGCGCCCGTGCCCTTGGCGGGATCCCAGAGGTAGGCGCGGCCCGCGTTGGTGCCGCCGATCCGGTCGGTGGGCCCGGTCTCCTTGGTGGGGTCCGCCTCGACCCGCTCGAAGGAGAAGAAGAGCACCTTGCCCGTGGGGAGTTGGGCGAGATGGACCCCGAAGTCGGGGGCGGGGAAGTAGTCGGTGAAGCGCCCGGACCGCGCCGCGGTGAAGCCGGCGTTGACCCGCCGCTGGGAGGCGCCCAGCGCGTCCAGGCTCTGCGTGCGCTTCACCTGGGGGTAGCCCTGCGCACCCCGGGCGGCCGCTCGCCGGCCGACGTGGGCCCGGGCGTGGTCCTCGCCGAGGGAGGCCGCTTCGCCGGGTCGGGTCCCGGCGGCGGTCCTCCGGTGGGAGGAACCGGCGCTCGCGGGGCCGTCGCCGTCGTGCCCGGGAACGGTCGCGAAGGCCGGCAGCGCGGTGGCGAGCACGGCGGAGGCGACCAGGGGCAGGGTGGCCAGCACGGCGGACCAGGGGGATCGGGACACGGCACTCCTCGATGCGACCGCCGACGGGGGCCGCCATCGTAGGAGAAGAACGATCTTTGCCACGTCGACTCGGCCGGCGACGGTCCGGATCCGCCCGGACAGCCGTCGCGCGGTCACGCGCACGGACGAGCGGGGATCGTGCGCGGGGGCCGACCGGCGGAGCGGCCACCCCCCCGCGCCGGGGTGGTGGCCGCTCCCCCGGTCATCCGCCGGAGGTGGTCCGTGCGGGACGTCCGGAACCGCGGGTCAGGGAGTACCCCCCGATGCCCGCGAGGGCGGCGAGCAGTCCGCCGGCCACGGTCCAGATCCAGCGGTCGGACCACCGGCCGCCGGCCCAGCCGCCTTCCGGCTCGATGCCGGCCGCCGGCTGCTTCCCGTCGGCTTCCGCGGCCCGCGCCGCCGTGATGCCGGGTACCAGGGGGGCCGACAGGGCGCCGTCCACCGCGTAGGCGCCGCCCGTGTCCGTCGCGTCGGCCCGGACCTGCGCCCGGACCGGCTGCCCCAGGTCCTCCGGGGCCAGGTCGACCACGGTGAGGCGGACGTAGTAGCTGCCCGGCAGCGGGTCGTTGGCCCACGTGTCCGCGCCGGTCCGCACCGGTCGCAGGGTGCAGGACAGCTCGACGGCGCCGGCTTCCTTGGCCGCCGGGGCGGCCTGCTTGCCGTACATGCAGGGTTGGCGGCGGCGCAGCCCGTCGTAGACGTCGAGCCGCCAGTTGGCGGCGCCGTGCCGGGAGGCCGCGGCCGGCAGTGTCACCGTGGCCTTGACGGTGGCCCGTTGGCCGGCGTCCAGCGGGAGCACCCAGTACAGGTAGTCACCGGTGGACGCGTCGGCCGTGGCCTCCTGGCCCACCTTGACCGCGGTGGCGGTACGGAAGCTCGTGCCCGCCTCCGTCGGCCCGGCGGCGGCGCTCGCCGACGGGGACGGGGACGGGGTGTCGGCGGTGGCCGTCGCGGCGAGGCCGAGGACGGCGCCGCCGGCGAGGGCGGCGGCCGTCAGGGTGCGTACGGTACGCATCAGTTGGTCCTCCAGACGGAGATGCGCCAGCGGGAGATCCAGCCCCAGACCACACCGACCACGAGGCCGGTGAGCACGAGCACGCCCAGGAGCCACCAGCCGCGCCCGAGGCCGAAGGACGCCACGTCGGAGGTGCCGTCGGGGCCGTCGACCACGTCGATGGTCAGTTCGACGGGCATGCCCGGGGTGGTCTTGACCGAGGCGGGCGCCGAGAAGGAGTTGCTGACCTGGAGGCAGACGGTCTCCGGCTCCGTCACCTCGTTGCCGTCGGCGTCGTCGAGGACGGCCTTGGGGTACCGCAGGCCCGTGGAGACGAGGTCGGTGCGACCGTCACCGGCCTCCGAGCCCCGGACGATCTCCCGACCGTGGACGGTCGAGGCGCGGAGCATGACGCCGTAGTCGTTGTTGACGGCGCGGTCGGCGCCGATGCTCACCGAGGCGCGCAGTTCCTGGCCGGGCTTGACGGCCACCTTGTACCAGCGGTGTTCGCCGAACGTCTCGCGGTCGGTGTAGAGGCCGGCCCCCAGCACGGGGGCGTTCTGGCACTGCGCGGTTCCCGTGGTGGCCACGGGCGTGACCACGGGCGCGGCGGCCCGGTCGACGAGCTGTTTGACGCGGCCCGAGAGTTGGTCGGTGTGCTGGACCGAGGTGTAGGTGCCGCCCGTGGCCTCGGCGATGCAGATGAGCTGCTCGCGCGTCTTGGCGTCGGGTACGAGGCCGAGCGTGTCGATGGTCAGGTGGATGCCCCGGGCGGCGATGTCGCGGGCGACCTCGCAGGGGTCGAGCGGGGCGCAGGTGTCCTCGCCGTCCGTGATGAGCACGATCCTGCGGGTGGCGTCACCGCCCTTGAGGTCGTCGGCCGCACCGAGCAGGGCCGGGCCGATCGGGGTCCAGCCGGTGGGGGCGAGGGTGGCCACGGCCGTCTTCGCCTCGGTCCGGTTCAGCGGACCGACGGGGTAGAGCGGCCGGGTGTCCTTGCAGCCGAGTTTCCTGTCGTCACCGGGATAGTTGGCGCCGAGGGTCCGTATGCCCAGGAGGACGTCGTCCGGTACCGCGTCGAGCACGTCGTTGAAGGCCTGCTTCGCCGCGGACATCCGGGACTTCCCGTCGATGTCGGTCGCCCGCATCGAACCGCTGACGTCCAGGACCAGTTCGACCTTGGGCGGCTCTTTCGCCGCCGGCTCGCCCGCCGAGGCCTGTGCCGGGAACAGCCCGACGGCCAGTGTGGCCAGCAGGCCGCACGCCGCGGCCGCCACCCTTTTTCTTGTGATCATCGCCGGATCGTATTGAGGATCGTCGGCCAATCCAAAAGCCGCCCGGCGTGCGGACGTCCGGCGGCGCCCCCGCGGGCTCCGCGCGCCGGGGTCGTCCCGCGCACGCTCGGGACGACCCCGGCCTACACGGTGCCGACCGTCGGGAACGTCTCGGCGTGCACGGTGTCGAAGAGAGTGGTGACGTCCGAGGGTGTGAGCCCGTCCTCGCGGGCCTGCCGCATCCAGGCGCCGAGTTGGGCGCGCAGGGGGGACTCGGGATCGGTCAGGGGGCCCGATGACGACTGGAGGACGAAGGTGCCCGCGCCCTGCCGCACCTCGACGAGTCCGGCGCGTTCCAGTTCGCGGTACGCCTTGAGGGTGGTGTTCGGGTTGACCTTGGTGCTGGCCGCCACCTGTGCGGCGGTGGGGAGTTTGTCTCCCTCGACCAGGGCGCCCATGCGCAGCGCCTGCTCCACTTGTTGGACGATCTGGAGGTAGGCGGGCAGGCCGCTTCGGCGTTCGATGCGAAACACGACCACGGTGCCCGCCTCCTTCTTTGCTTGTCGTGGATGGTCAGACTAGGTCGTCTCTCGCGGATCAGAAGGGTCCGCGCCGGGTGCGCCAGAGCAGGAGGGCGACGAGGAGGCCGGCCAGTGCGAGGAGGAGGCCGGACGCGGCCCACTGCATGCCCGCCATCTGGTCCTTGCCGAAGTAGTCCCACACCGAGTTGACGATGCCCAGCTTGGCGCGGCAGGCCTCCGGGACCGCTTCCGGGACGCAGGTGCCCCACCCGTGGAGTTCCCCCGAGGCCGTGCCGACCCAGTTGTCGACCAGCACGGCGTGGTCGAGCGCGGCCGGCCGTGTCCCTTCGAGCGGGAAGGCGATCCGGCGCGGGGTGGCGAGCCGGTCCTTGACGATGTCCAGGGCGATCGTGGCCGCGTACCCGATGAGGAAGGTGAGGACCATGGCGGGCACCGTGCGGCGGATCAGGGCTCCGATGGTGATGCCCAGGACCACGGAAAACAGTCCGAAGGAGACGAATACGGGGAGGGTGGTGTCGAACGTGGGGTCGTGCAGCCAGTCGTGGGGGACGAAGGGGTCGACGGCGCCGCGCCACCACGCGAAGAGTCCGCCGAGCGCGGCCGTGGTGAGGGTGACGAGCAGGAGGGCGAAGCCGAGCTTCGCGAGGAGCCAACGTCCCCGGGTGACGGACTGGGTGGTGGCCAGTCGTGCGGTGCCGTTCTCCATGTCGGAGGCCAGCAGGGGCGCTCCGACGAAGACGGCGAGGACGGTGGTGAGGAAGGACAGGTTGCCGGCGAAGGAGTTGAGGGTCTCCGACGCGTTGCCGGCGACGTTGTCGCCGAGGGCGTCCGCCGGTTTGCCGGGCCAGCCCGCCGCGTGCAGGGTGTCGAGCATCGCGCCGCGCTCGTAGACGATCCAGGCGCCTCCGAGGACAACCAGCGCGAGGCAGGTGAGCAGGGCCGGGCGGTGCCGGCGGAACATCAGCCAGGCCAGTCCGCGCAGCCGGCGTGCCTTGGCGGGCGCGGCGCTCTCGGTGGCGCCGGGTCGGGTGAGCGTGCTCATGCCGCGAAGTCCTCTCGGTGGCCGGGCGCGGCGGTCGGGGAGACCAGCGCGGGCGCCTGGGGCGAACGGAGGTAGGCCAGCAGCACTTCCTCCATGCCGGGGTGCGATTGCTGCCAGTCGGGGCTCAACGGTCCCTGGCGCAGCAGGAGGGCGGTGAACTGCCGCCCGGAGGTGCGGACCTCGACGACGGTGTGATCGTCGAGCGCCGCGGGCAGGGCGCCGCCCTCGGCGACGAGTCCGGTCACCAGGGTGTGCATGGGCAGGAGTTCGTCGGCCTCGCCCGCCATGCGGACCTGTCCGTCCGCGAGGACGAGCAGGTAGTCGCACATGTTCTCCAGTTCGCCGAGCATGTGGGAGGACATCAGGACGGTGGTGCCGTGTGTGGCGGCCTCGGACATCAGCAGGGAGCTCAGCTCGTCCCGGGCGACGGGGTCGAGGTCGGCCATCGGCTCGTCCAGCAGGAGGAGTTCGGGGCGCTTGCCGAAGGCGAGCGCGAAGGCCACCCGGGTCCGCTGGCCGCCCGACAGGTCCCCCACCCGGGCTCGGAAGGGGATGTTGCCGGCCCGCACGATCCGTTCGGCCACGGCCGGGTCCCAGTCCGGGTTGAGCTCCTGACCCATGCGCAGCGTGTCGGCGACGCTGAACTGCCTGAACAGCGGCTTGTCCTGGCCGAGGTAGGCCCAGCGTCGCATCACGGCGGGATCCCCGGCGGGGGCACCGAAGACCCGGAGCTCGCCGGCCGTGGGCTCGATCAGTCGGGTCGCCAGGTTGAGCAGGGTGCTCTTCCCGGCGCCGTTGGGCCCCACGAGGGCGCAGACGCGGCCCGCCGGGATCCGGAAGGAGCAGTCTCGAAGCGCCCACCCTCGCCGGTATTTCTTGCCCAGCCCCCGGGCCACCAGGGCCCACCGGGTGTCGGACGTGCCGGGAACGGTCAGATCGCGCACGCCTCCCCCTTTCCATGATTCCACTACTTCATTAATGGAATCATGGTCCGCGTGCGGGGCGGGTGTCAACCGCCACCCAACCCGTCACGAGCGATCCGCCGCGCTCCGGAACCGGACGGGCCCCCCGTCCGACTCCTGTGCCGAAGGCGGCGCCGGCACGAGGACGGCACGAGGACGGGAAGGCACGGGATGGGCGGACTGGATGTGCGGATGCGGGGAGTCGGGTGCCGGCACGGGCGGGTCGAGGCCGTCACCGGGGTGGACCTGGAGATCTCGGCCGGTGAACGGATCGCGCTGACCGGGACCAACGGCTCGGGCAAGACCACCCTGCTGCGCGCCGTCCTCGGGCTGCACCGCCAGATGACCGGGTCCATCCTGGTCGGCGGCCGGGGCACCGGTTCCGCGGCCGAGTGGGCCTGGCGGCGGCGGTCCTGCGCCTGGATCCCCCAGAAACCGGCGGCGGGCCGGTTCCCCCTGCTGGGAGCCGAGTTGCTCGGCAGCTCGGGCGCCCCGGCCGAGGCCTGCGAGGCGGCCGAGAGACTGGGCGTGGGGCCGCTGACGAGCCGGCCGCTGCACAGCCTCTCGGGCGGCCAGCTCCAGCGCATGTACCTCGCCCGCGCCATCGGCGGGGTCGCCGCCGGCGCCATGGTGCTGCTCGCCGACGAGCCGACCGCGGCCCTCGACTTCGAGGGCCAGGAGGAAGCGGCCGAGGTCCTGACCTCCCTGCCCGTGACCCTCGTCGTCGTGACCCACGACCGGGCGCTCGCGGACCGCTGCGACCGGGTGCTGGAGATGGCGGCGGGCCGGCTGCGGGAGGTCCGGTGATCCTCGCCGCGGCCGATCTCGGCGAACTCCTCGGGCTCCTGCCGGTGCAACGGGCCGGGCTCGCCCTGCTGCTGGCCGCGATCGGACTGCCGATCATCGGCGTGATCATCGTCGGCCTCGACATCATGCCGGTGCGCTTCGCCATGATGCACGTGGCCCTGTTCGGCATCGCCGTCGGCCTGCTCACCGGGCTCGACCCGATGCTGTGCGCGCTGGTCGCGTGCGCCCTGGCGGGGGCGGGTGTCGCACCGCTCGCCCGGACCCCGGACGGCCTCTCCGGCGCCATGGGCCTGCTGATGAGCCTGGCGATCGCCGCCGCGCTGCTGTTGCTGGCCGTCTCCGGCGTCAACGCCTCCGGGGCCTTCGCCCTGCTGTGGGGGTCGATTCTGTCCGTGGGCACCGCCGATCTGGTGGTGCTCGGCGTACTGGCCTTGGTGGTGCCGGCGCTCTTCCGGTGGCGGCGGCGGGACGTGGCCCTGCTGCTGTACGACCGGGAACTCGCCCACTGCTCCGGCGTCCCCGTCCGCGCGCTGACCGCCGTGCTGCTGGTACTGGTCGCGGTCGCGGTCGCCGGGGCGATCAAGCTCACCGGCGCCCTGCTGGTCGACGCCCTGACCCTGCTGCCCGCCCTCGCCGCCCGCCGGCTGGGCACCTCGCTGCGGTCCATCACCCTCTGGGCGGTCGCCATCGGGGTCGTCGTGAACCTCACCGGGTTCCTCGTCGCCCTCCGATTGGACTGGCCGCCCGGCCCGGTCCTCGTCCTCACCGCGGGGGCAGTCGTCCTCGCGGTCCATTTCCTCCCCGAACGGAGAATCAGCTCATGGCGCGTACCCGCGTCCGATTCGCTTCCCTCCTCGCACTGAGCGCGGCCCTGGCCCTGGTCACCGGCTGCGGCAACGGCGCGGATCCCGCTCCCGCCGCCGACGGCGCGAGCGGCGCGCCCGCGCGATCCGGGACACCGGTGGTCGTCGTCACCACGACGTGGGAGGGAGCCTTCGCCAAGGCGGCCGGGGTCGCGGACCCGAAGGTGATCGTTCCGCAGTCGGTGCACCACGCCCCGGACTACGACCCGAAGCCCTCCGACCTCGCGGCCGTGGCCAAGGCCGACTTCGTGCTGTACGCGCCGTTCGAACCGTACGCGGCCAAGATCAAGGAGGCCGCCGACTCCCGGGCGAAACTCGTCGAGGTCAACCTCGACAACGACCCGGAGAAGGCCAAGGCCGAGGTGGCGCGGCTGGCCGGGCTGTTCGGCACCCAGAGCGCGGCCGCCAAGTGGACCGCCTCCTTCGACACCGAGTACGCGGCGCTCGTGAAGGACGTCCAGGGCGCCCGGCCCGAGGGGAAGAGCCCCTCCGTCGTCAGCCAGGTCTTCACCACCTGGGCCGCCGAACTGTCCGGAGCGGCCCCGGTCGGCACCTACGGCCCCGAGGCGGTCACGCCGGCCCAACTGGCCGACCTGTCCGCGAAGAAGCCCGCACTGGTCCTGGACAACGCGCACATGACAACCGGTGTCGTGCTGCCCGGCTCGGGCGCGAAGCAGGTCGAGATCGTGAACTACCCCGGCCCGGACCTGGAACTGCTGCCGGTCTACCGCAACGCGGCCGCCGCACTGAAGAAGGCCATGTCCCCCTCCTGAACCCACCCCGCCCCGACCTTTGAGCCCGGCCCGCGAACGTACGGCGGGCCGGGCTCGGGCCTGCCCGCCGTACGTTCGCGGGCCGGGCAGGGCGGTGGTGAGGGCGGCGGCAGGGTGGGGCGAGGCCGCCCCACCCTGCCGTCGGGCTACGCGTCGGCCGTGACCCTGCCGAAGCGTTCGCGCACCGCCGTGCGATCGGGCTTGCCCGCGGGGGTCAGCGGGAGTTCGCCCACCACCAGCAGGCGTTCGGGGTGCTTGCGCCGCTCCAGGCCGCGCCGCGCGAGGTGGCCGGCGAGCGAGGCGAGGGTGAGGTCCTGCGGACCGCGGGCGACGACGCATGCCGCGAGCCGCTCCCCCATCACCTCGTCCGGCACGCCGACGCACACCACGTCCCGTACCCGGGGGTGGGAGGCCAGTTCCCGTTCGACCTCGGCCGGGCTGATGTTGGCGCCGCCGCGGATCACGATGTCCTTGAGACGACCGACGACGTGCAGGACGCCGTCGTCGTCGATCAGCCCGAGGTCGCCGGTGCGGACCCAGCCGTCCGGGGTGCGGTAGCGGGCGTCGAGTTCGGGCGAGGCCACGTAGCACATCGGCGTCATCGGACCGCGCGCGATGATCTCGCCGACCTGTCCGTCGGGGAGCCGATCGCGGGTCTCGGTGTCGATGATGCGGATGTCGGCGACGCGGGGGTCGGGCCGCCCGGCCGCCACTCCCGCCTCGTCGGCCTCCGGGGTTCCCTCGCCGAGTCCGGTGTGGCAGTTGACGCCGTCGGCCGATCCGTACAGGTTGACGACGGGGCAGCCGAAGGCCCTGCCGGCGCTCTCGGCCGTGGTCTCGTCCAGGGCCGCGCCGCCGAGGACCAGGGCCGTGGGTGAGGGCAGTGCGCCGGCGTCGGGGGCTTCCTTGTCGAGGTGTTCCAGCATCATCCGCACCATCGTGGGCACCCCCAGGACGTGGGTGGGCCGGTGCTCGCGCACGGCCGCCACGGCGGTCGCGGCGGTGAAGCGGTCGAGCAGGATGAGCGTCCCGCCGTGGCGGGCAAGGGTCACCGCGGTGCCGTTGGAGCCGAACGCCGACGCCAGCGGTACGAGGAACAGACAGCGGGGCGTCGCGGCGTCGGGCATCAACGAGGCCAGGAAGTTGCCGCGACCGCCCGCGAGCGCGTTGTGCGAGTACGCGATCATCTTGGGCTCCGCCTCGGACCCGGAGGACACCAGGATGCGGGCCGCGCTGTCGGGGTCCGGGCGGGCCGCCACGAACGCGGTCGCGTCCGCGCGCAGCAGACCGGTGAGCGCCACGGTGCCCTCGGGGGCGGTACCGGGCCCGGCGGCGATGACGTGGCGCAGCGCGGGCAGCGTCGCGAGCAGGGCGCGCAGGTCGGCGGCGTGCCGGTTGCCCTGGTGTTCGACGGAGGCGATGACCGCGACGGCCTCGGCTCTGCGCAGCAGGCTCTCCGCCTCCAGACCGCCCCGGCCGGCGGGGAAGGGCAGCGCGACCGCGCCGAGGGCGGCGAGGGCCAGGTCGGCCATGACGGCATGGCGTCCGTTGGGGAGTTGGACGCCGACGACGTCGCCGGGGCGGATGCCGAGCTCCCGCAGGCCGGTGGCGAGGGAGCGCACCTTGCGGTCGAGCGCGGTGTAACAGAGAGCGCCCTTGGCGTCGATGACGGCGGTGTGGTGCAGGTCGGCGATCTGGCGGGCTCGGAAGAGGCTGTAGAGGTCGAGGTCGGGGCAGGTTCCGTCCACCGCCCAGGAGCGGCGGAGGTCGGCGGGCAGCAGGTCGTGCAGGATGACGGTCATGCGTGGCTCCAGGGGTCGGGAACGGCGGGGGCACCGTGCGCGTCCCGGCTGATCGAGCCGGCGAAGCGCGGGTCGTGGTGCAGGTCGGCCAGGTCGGTGGTGACCGCGGTCGCGGACAGGCCGTGGTCGCGCAGTTGCGCGAGCGCCTCTCCGGTGGACAGTTCTCTGAGGTCGTAGGCCCCGGCCGCCGCCGCGCAGACGTCGGCGGGGACGATCCAGCCGTCGGCGGTCCGCAGGGGTGCGCGGAATCCGGCGGGCCGGCGCATCGGTCCGCCGTTTCGGGCCCGGCTCAGGGCGGGGCCGGTGAGGATGTCGGCCGCGCCGAGCAGCGAGGAGTCGACGCGGACGCCCTGTCCGCCGCGTTCGCGGGTCAGCAGCCCCGCGAGGACGGCCTGCGCCCCGAGCAGTCCGCCCAGGACGTCGAGCAGGGTCATCAGCGAGGGCGCCGGAGGTTCGTCGCGGGGGCGGGCCGCCTCTCCGATGCCGGTACGGGCCTGGACCATGAAGTCCGTGCCCATGGGGGCGTCTTCGATCCGGCCCGTTCCCCAGCCGCCGGTGTACGCGTAGACGAGCGCGGGGTTCACGGCGGCCAGGTCGCCGCCGTCCAGACCGAGTTCGGCCGCTTTGCCGGGGCCCCAGTTGTGGAGGAACACGTCGGCTCCGGCGGCCATCTCGCGCAGCCGGGCCCGGTCGCCGGGTGACTTGATGTCCACCTCGACGGCCTTCTTGCCCCGGTTCAGGGCGAGCCAGCGGGCGGAGAGCCCGGAGCTGGTGGGGGGCATGCCGCGCAGCGGGTCCCCGCCCGGCGGTTCGATCCGGACGACCTCGGCGCCGAGCAGGCCGAGCAGGTGCGCGGCGAGCGGGGCCTGGATGCGACGTCCCGCTTCGAGCACCGTGATGCCGGCCAGTGGCTTCCCGAACTCCGCCGGCCGCGTGGGCAGGTGGCGCGGGGTGGCGCCGGAGCCGTACGGGGTGAGGGTCCAGGGTGCGGCGCCGTCGTGTTCGGCGGCGCGCTCGGCGAGGGTCCGCAGCCGGCACACCTCGGCGCCGGAGCGCGCGGCGGCCTGCCGCAGCCGCGCCCAGGTGTGGGCGCTCGCGGTGCGGTGCAGGGCCTCGGGGAAGGGCGCGCACGCGGTGGCGTACCGGAACTGGAAGGGCCGCCAGCCGGCCCGGATCGCGTCGGCGGGGGCGTCGAGGGCCCGCCAGAAGGCCGCCCAGGCCCCCGGATCCAGGGTCTCCAGCTCGAAGAGCGTGCCGTCGGCGGAGGTGAAGGGCGGCCCTCCGGGGGCGAGTTCGGCGGCCTCGCCCTCGTCGGCCCCGGCTGCCGCGAGGTACTGCGAGACGGTGAGCAGCCCGGCCCGGTCCACGCTCGTCCCGATCCGCTGGGCCGGGCCTCCCCTGGCCTGGCCCAGCAGACCGGCGAGGAGTCCCTGGGTGGTGAGCAGGGCGGTCGCGGTGGTCGCGTAGTCGACGGCGAGGGCGCGCGGGGTGCCCTCGCGGCGGCCGTGCACGGCCATGATGCCGGTGGCGGCCTGGGCGGTGGCCTCGTCGGTGATGCCGTGCGCGGGGTTCGCGGACCAGCGCGCGTGGGCCTCCTGTGGGGCGAAGTCGCCGCCGGTGAGGGCGAGTCGGGCGCCCCGGTCGTCGTGCCGGCCGGTGCCGGTCTCGGCGCCGAGGAGGCGCAGGTGTCCGGCGACCAGCACGGTCAGCGCGGTCATCCCGGCAGGGCCCGTCGCTCCGGTCGGCCCGACGGGGCTCTTGGGCCGGTCCGGCCCCTTCGGCCTCGGCGGTCCGCAGACGTCGAGTCGCAGCCCTTCGAGTGGCCGGACGATCTGTGCGGTGACTGGTGAGGCCATGCCTCTCCTCTTGTCCTGGCGCGGTGGTGGCCGGCCCCGGTGTACGGAACGCGGGAACCGGGTCGGGTGCGCACCCGACCAGTTCCTCGGGAAGAGAGTCGGACTGCTGTTCGCTCGGGTTCCCGGTCGAATGAAGGAAAGCGGTGCGGAGCGACGTGGTGGACGACATGACGGGAGACGTGGTGGACGACGTGGTCGGCGGCTCGATCGGCGACTCGGTCGGCGACGAACACGGCTCGGGGCCTCTCGAACCCGACGCGGACACCGAGCGGTTGAGGCAGCGGGTCACAGAGTTCGTCCGGGGCCGGGTGTACCCGCAGGAGGCCGTACTGGACGCCGGCGGCCCGGCGGCCGCGGCCTCGCTGCGGAAGCTGAACGACCTGGCCAGGGCGGAGGGGTTGTGGGCGCTGCCCCTGCCGGTCGCGGCGGGGGGCCAGGGGCTCCCCCTGGCCCGCTACGCCCGGATCGCCGAGGCCGAGGGGGCGAGCGATCACGGGCCGGCCGCGCTGGGTTCCGCGTCGTTGCTCGACGTGACGATGCTCCTGCGGCACGGCTCGGAGCGAGTGCGCGCGCTGTACCCGGAGCGGCTCACCGCCGGCCGGTCGCGGGCCTGTTACGCCATGACCGAGCCGGACACCCCCGGCACCGACCCGTCGCTCACCGCGACCCGCGCCGTGCGGGAGGAGGGCGGCTGGGTCGTGACCGGCCGCAAGTGGTTCACGTCGGGCGCCGCGGAGGCCGGGCTCGTCACGGTCCTGGCCCGTACGGGCGGAGAGCCGGGCGACCGCGAGGGCCTCTCGCTGTTGGTGGTTCCGACGGCCTCGCCGGGCTTCCGCGTGGTGCGCGAGCTGCCCGTGTTCGGTGCGTCCGGCCAGTGGGAGATCGAGTTCGACCGGGTCCGGGTGCCGGACGACCACCTGCTCGGCGCGCCCGGCCAGGCCCTGGTCATCGCGGCGGAACGGCTGCTGCTCGGCCGTACCCTGCGCTGTCTGCGCTGGCTCGGTCAGGGCCGGCGGGCCTTCGACCTGATGTGCGCGCGGGCGGCCTCCCGCACCGGGTCACGGGGACCGCTCGGCGCGCAACAGCTGGTCCAATCGCATGTGTTCGAGGCGCTGCTGGCCCTGCGCGGCACCCGTCCGCTGGTGTACGAGGCCGCCGACAGGATCGCCGCCGGGCTGGACGCGCACGTGGAGGTCGGGCTGGCCAAGGTGGCCGCCGCCCGCATGCTCCAGCAGGTGACGGACTCGGCCATCCAGGTGCACGGCGCGGCGGGGCTCGGTCCCGACACCCCGCTGCCCGCCCTCTTCCGCAGCGGGCGCGCCGCCCGGATCCTGGACGGCCCGGACGAGCTCCACATCGGCTCGGTGGCACGCCGGGTGCTGCGCGACCACCGCGCCTGAGCGGGCCCGACCGGGCGGGTCACGGCTCCCGGATGTCGAGCCGCCCGGTCAGCTCGGCCAAGCCCACCGCGAGGAAGAAGTCGCCCCAGATCAGCTCGTGCCGGGTCGCAACGCCCCGCCCCGCGTCGTAGCAGCCGTCCAGCAGCATGCCCCCGGGGCGGCTTCCACCGGTCCGGGTCAGGTGCGCGTCGGTCAACCGGCGCAGGAGGGCGACGGCCCGCTCCCGGTGGCGCCCGGCCCGGGGCCCGGGGGCGTGACCCAGTTTCAGCAGGGCGACGGCCGTGATGGCGGCGGCGGAGGTGTCCAACGGGCCGCCGGACACGGTCCCCACCCCGGGACCGGCACCGATGCCAACACCGGACCCGGGCACGGGCACGGACTCACGGTCGTACGGTACGAGGGGCGGTGCGGCTCCCGTGGTCCCGCCGGCCAGGTGCTCCGCCGCGGCGGAGCACCGCTCCCTGATCCCCTGCGGGACGGCGGGTCGGTGCACGGCGTCGGCCGCGGCGAGCAGCAGCCAGGCCCGGCCCCGACTCCAGCCGACCGGCGGTTCCTCGCACCGCTGCGGGCCCCGCTCCCTCTCGAACTGCCAGGCGGGGATCACGGTGCCGTCCTCGCCCAGGCAGAGGTCCAGGTGCCGTTCGAGGTGTGCCGCGGCCACCCGCTCCCCGGCGGGGCCGGCGCCGGCCAGCAGCGGCGCCATGCCGGGCACCCCGTCGACCCGGAGCAGCATGCGGGGCCCGCCGAAGGCCGACCCCCAGGGCACCGCACCGAGTTCGGGGTCGAAGGCGGCCGTGCAGGCCCGGGCCGCCCGGATCCGCAGGTCCCGTGCCACGGGGTCGTCGCCGGCGAGGGCGGTGCCGTACCAGAAGGTCAGCCCGCGGGCCGCGGTGTCGTCGTCCACCCGGTCGGCGAGTCGCGCGGTGCACGCGGAGGCGGCGGCCCGGTCCTCCTCGGCCCCGGTGTGCCGGGCCAGGAGCCACAGCGACCCGGCCCAGAAGCCGCCGGTCCACGCGCCCCGGCCGGTGGTGGCCCACCGGCCGGTGTCCGGGTCGGCGTACAGCGGAAACCGCTCGCCGACCTCGGCGCGGGTGCGGGCCACCCGGTCGAGCACGCCGTCGAGCGCCGCGTCGGCCCAGGGCGCCGCGCTCATGTCGTCACCGCGGCCGGGTTTCGCGCACCGCGCTCCCGTACCGCCCAGGTCGTGGCGACGGCGCAGGCGAACGCGAACTCCGCGGCGACGAGCAGCCATCCGGCGCCGTACCGGCCGGTCTCCGCGAGCACGCCGAACAGCGGCGGGCCCACCGCGAACCCGGCGAAGAACCCGGCCGAGACGAGCGCCGAGTCCTGTCCGGCCCGCCCGGGGCCGACCCGCTGCATCACCAGCACCATGGACACGGCGTTGCCCGAGACGGCGAACACCCCGACGGCCACCACGGCCGGCCAGACCAGCGGCGGCGCCCACAGGGACGCGGCCAGCAGCCCGGCCGCCGCCACCGCGCCGGCCGCCAGCAGCCCGGGCAGCCACTCGGCCCGGCCGGGTCGGGCCGCCTTGGCCCAGCAGATGCGGCCGACGATGCCCGCGACCCCGAGGACGGCGACGAGGGCGGCGGCCGTCGTGGCGCCCAGGTCGAGCCGCCGGGCGCCGAACAGGGCGACGTACGTGTTCACGGAGGCGATCCCGGAGCCCAGGAAGACGGAGAAGACGGTGAGCCAGGCGATGGCGCCCCGGGGTACCGGGGAGAAGCGCGAAGGGGCGTTCCGTACGGGAGGGTCGGCGGGCAGCGCGCGCCAGGCCCACAGCGCCACGATCACGGCGCTCGCGGCGGCGGTCCACACCGCGGCCCGCCACCCGACCCCGCCGGCGAGCGCCGCCAGCGGCAGCCCCGCCGCGAAGGCCCCCGCCTGGACCCCGGATTGCTTCGTCCCGGTGACCGCTCCGCGCCGGGCCGGGGAGACGGCCGCCAGGATCGCCTTGTTGGTGGCCGGGTTGGCCAGTGCCTGGGGCAGTCCGCCCAGGGCCACGGCCGCGAGCAGGAACCCTGGTCCGGGCGCGGAGCCGATCAGCGTGAGCGCCCCGCCGGAGACGAGCAGCAGGAGGACGAGGGACCGGCGGGGCCCGATCCGGTCGACGAGCCGACCGCCGAACGGCGACAGCACGGCCGCCGTTCCGAAACCGATGGTGGCGGTCAGGCCCAAGACGGCCGTCGGCACGTGCAGTTCGTCCACCAGCCTCGGTCCGAACGCGCCGAGCAGGAACAACTGGAGCATGGAGAACGCCATGGCGCAGGTCAGGAGGACGGTCAACCGACGCTCGCCCCGGGGCGGTCCCGCCTCCCGCGCCGACTGCTCTCGATCCGCCACCCGTTGCCCCGTTCCTCGGTCGGTCGACCGGTCGGCCCTTCGGGCGGGCCCGTCGTTCGGCCCTCGGTCGGGACAGGAGTCGAAGGAGCCGACTCCGTGGTTCCGGAGCCCTGTTGTGGCGTGCGACACACCACTTTTTGTCAGGTCGGGGCAAGTTTGGGCGCCCCTCTGGGGATGCCGTGAAGGGAATGCGACGATGAGCCCGCCATGACACCGGGTCGATGTTGCCGAGCGTTGCGGGCTGCGATGTTCGCGGCCACCTGCGTGCTGCTCGCGGCCGTCGGACACGTCCTCATGTCGGACAAGTCCGTCCCCTGGTGGGCCATGGCGGCCGGGTTCGCCGGCGTCGGGGCGAGCGCCTGGATCCTCGCCGGCCACGAACGGGGCCTGTTCTCCGTCACCTCGGCGGCGATCGTCGTCCAAGGCGCCCTGCACTACGGGTTCTCCCTGGTCCAGGCGCGAACCGGCACCGCCGGCGGCAACCTCACCCACCCGCCGGGGACGTTGGCCCACGGCGCCGTCATGGCCCACACCGGGCACCACATGGGAGGCGCGGCCACCCCGGGCTCCGTGACCGCGATGAACGGGGCGACGGGAACCCCCGCGCCCGGCGACACCGCCGGGATGGCCGCGATGGCCGACATGTCGTCGACCGGCATGCTCAGCGCCCACCTGCTCGCCGCACTGCTCTGCGGCCTCTGGCTCGCCTACGGCGAACAGGGCGCGTTCCGCGTCCTGCGCGCGGTGGTCGGCCGGATCCGACTCCCCCTCGGGCTCCTCTTCCGCCTTCCCCCGCCCGCGCACCGGCCCCGGGTCCGGACCCTTCGGGACCACCGGCCCCGACCGTTGCGCGGTCTGCTCCTCGTCCACGCCATCACCTCACGGGGCCCGCCTCAGGGGATCGCTGTCAACTGACAGCCGGCCCCCCGGACGGCGACGGCACTCGGCCGCGCGCACCGGGCATCGGTCCTGCCGTTCGGCGGGCCGTACCCCCTCACCGGCGCCGCCGCACCCGATCGGCGCGGCGGCGATCCCGGATTCCCGGAAGGACATCAGGCGATGACCCCTGCCCTGCTCCCCCGTCCGATCACCGCCGAGACGGCGCCCGCGCGACACACCGCCGGATCGGACGAGCCCACCACGCAGCTGGCGCTCGCCGCCCGTGACGGCGACCCCGACGCGGTGGACCGCTTCGTCCGCGCCCTGCAGCGCGACGTCTGGCGCTACGTCACCTACCTCAGCGCGGACCCGCAGGCCGCAGACGATCTCACCCAGGAGACGTTCCTGCGGGCCCTGGGCAGCCTGCACCGCTTCGAGGGGCGCTCCTCCGCCCGTACCTGGCTGTTGTCGATAGCGCGGCGCACGGTGGTCGACAGCCTCCGGCACAAGGCCGCCCGGCCCAGGCTCTCCGGCCGGGACGACTGGCAGACCGCCGCCGAGCAGACCCAGCCGTTGGGTCTGCCGGGGTTCGAGGACGGCATCGCGCTGGCGGAGCTCCTCGCCACGATCCCCGCCGAACGCCGTGACGTCTTCGTCCTCACCCAGGTGCTGGGGCTTCCCTACGCGGAGGCCGCCGTCGCCCTGGGGTGTCCGATCGGCACGGTCCGTTCCCGGGTGGCGCGGGCCCGTACATCGCTGATCGCGCTGCTGCGCGCGTGATCGGCGCGGGCCGGTGACCACCCGGTCGCCGGCCCGGGGCGTGCACCGGTACACGGCGCGGGGCGGGCAGGGAACGCGCGCCCGTACCTGCGGGTCGTCCGCACCGCCGAACCACCCCTTCTCCAGGGGATCGAGAGGGCGTGACGGTGCGTCGGGCCTGTGGGACGCGCGCCAGGCCCGGCTCGGGCATGGGGGCTCACACCATGTCGGGGGCCCGGACTGTGTGGTGCCGCGCCATGGGCGGGCGGCGGGCGCCGTCCCTAGTGTTCCCGCATGACGAGCAGACTCCCCCTCCCCCATCCCCCACCGGCCCCGGACCCGGCCGGCGCGGATCAGCGGGGGCGGGTCGCGCTGGTGACCGGCGCCGGCAGCGGTATCGGCCGGGCCTGCGCCCTCGCCCTCGCCGAGGCCGGCGCGACCGTGCACGTCGTCGACATCGCGCGGGAGCCGGCCCGCGAGGTCGCGGCGGCGATCGGCGGCCGGGCCCATGTCGTCGACCTGGCGGACCCGGCGGCCATCTCCGCCCTGCCCACGCGCGTCGACATTCTCGTCAACAGCGCGGGCCTCCAGCACGTCGCCCCGATCACCGAGTTCCCCCCGGAGCGCTTCGCCCTGATCCAGCAGGTGATGGTCACGGCGCCCTTCCTGCTCCTGCGTCACCTGCTGCCGCACATGTACGCGGGCGGTTGGGGCCGGGTGGTCAACATCTCCAGCGTGCACGGGCTGCGGGCCAGCGCGTACAAGTCCGCCTACGTCGCGGCCAAACACGCCCTGGAGGGGTTGAGCAAGGTCACCGCGATCGAGGCCGCCGCCCACGGGGTGACCAGCAACTGCGTCAGCCCCGGCTACGTCCGTACTCCCCTCGTGGAGGGCCAGGTCCAGGACCAGGCGGCGGCGCACGGGGTGAGCCCCGAGGACGTCCTGTCCGACGTGCTGCTCGCCCGTTCGCCGATCAAGCGGCTCATCGAGCCGGAGGAGGTGGCGGCGGCGGTCCTCTGGCTCTGCGGCCCCCACACCGGTTACGTCACCGGCACCTCGATCTCCCTGGACGGCGGTTGGGGCGCGAACTGAGCGCGGCGATCGTGGCCGGCGGCTCCGCCCGGGTCGTGTCGAGACCCCGCGCGTGGGCCCGACACGCCAAACGGACCCTCGGATCTCGGGGTCCGGGGGTCCGTTCTCGCGCCATCATGTGTCATGGCTCCTCGCCCGGTCGGGACTCCCGCCGGACCGGCTGCGATTCTCACCCCTTCGGCCACCCCACGGCGGGCCGGCCGCGCCCGGCGGACCGCCCCGAACAGGACTGGACGCTTCCGCATGGTGCACGTACTCGGCAGCAGGATCCTCCTGACACCCACGGATCCCGAACGGTCCCGCGCCTTCTACGGCGAGGCCCTGGGGCTCGCCGTCCACCGCGAGTTCGGCACCGGACCCGAGCGGGGGACGGTCTACTTCCTGGGCGGCGGCTTCCTGGAGCTCTCGGGTCGCGCCGACACCCCGCCGGCGCCCGGGCTGCGCCTGTGGCTCCAGGTCGCGGACACGCAGGAGGCCCACGAGGAGCTGCTCGGGCGGGGCGTCGAGGTGCTGCGTCCGCCGCTGCGCGAGCCGTGGGGCCTGATCGAGATGTGGATCGCGGATCCGGACGGCGTGCGGATCGCCGTGGTGGAGGTACCCGCCGACCATCCGCTGCGGTTCCGCCCCTGAGGCTCCCCGCCCGAGTACGCCGCCGGCGCCGTCAGCTCTGCGCCGGCACACCGCCCGGGGGCGACGGCGACGGCGCCCCCTCGCCCCTGTCGTCGAAGTTCCGCCCGGCGGTGTCCCCGGCGTCGGCCCGAAGGCGCCGCGTGGCCCGGGGGCCGCTCGCGCGCGCGTGCCGGATCGCGGGGACCAGGCGCAGCTCGGTCGCCAGGGTGAACAGGTCCCCGGCCTGGCCCCGCAGCCCGAGGATCACCAGGTCGCCGCCGTGCCGCTCGGCACGGGCGTGCAGCCGGACGAGGAACCGCAGGCCCGCGAGGTCCATGAACGTGACCCCGGCCAGGTCCAGGACAACCGCCACCGGGGCCGGCAGGGCGCCCGTGATCCGGTCGAGGCCTTCCACGGCCCCGAGGTCGATCTCACCGCAGGCCGTGATGACCACGGTGGCGCCGGCGAGGACGGCGGTGACCTCGAAGGCGTAGCCCTTGGCGGCCGCCCGCGCGGCGGCCGGCGAACCGGTGTCGCGCGGGGTCTGCCCGGTGTCGCGCGGGACCTGACGGCCGTCCCGGAACCATTGTGCGACGAGCATGTCGTAGATCGGCGTGTCCCCCGACGGCCCTCCGGTCTGCCGGAGCGGCGCGGGCGACCGGACGGACGTGGTTGCCGCGGGGCGCGTGGGCGTCATACCGGGGTGAACGATCCTTCCCGAGGGGAGGTCGCGCCGCGTTATCAGGCTGTGTCCCGGCGCGCGTCACCCTCGGCCGCCCCGGTCACCGGATCGTGGGCGTGGTGAGCGCCCCCGCGCGGGGCCGCGGGCGGCGCACGGAGCCCGCTGGGGACGCTTCCCAGCCTCCGCGCCCTCACGGGGCGGCGCAGCGTCCACCTGGCGCTGCGGGCGGCGCAGGGCGGGTCACGGCCGACCCCGACCCGGCTCACCCGTTCGGCCCCTGAGCCGGCCGGGAGGATCACCCGCGGGGCGACCCGTACGGCGGCCGGGCCTGCGAGAGGCTCGGCCGCGGGCGGGGATCACGCGACGCGTCTGGCCCAGTGGAGAGGAACCTCGGCTCCTCCACCTGCGCGTACCGTCTCGACCACAGCCTGATGGAGGTCCCGGCTCTCTCCTTCCGAGATGCACTCCACCGGGCTGCCGGACAGGGTGAACCAGTCCGACGAACCGCTGTACTGAACCGCCACCTGTGCCAGTGCACCCGTCCAGGTCGTGTGCACGGTCAGGTTCCCGGAGATGACGCCCACCTCGGTGGTGCGGACACCGCCGGCCTCCGGGTAGATCCCCGTGGTCGTCCATGAAGCCCAGGCCATTCGGCATCCACCTCCTTCCTGCAGCGATCGGCGAGACGCAGGAGACGTGACACGGGGCCCGCGCCGGCCGGCAGTAGTCGCCACCCGCGCCCCCGCTCAAACCTCCTCCACCTCATTTCCCTCCTCTTGGTCTACCCCCATTGGCCCCATCGCTCACAGGGGGCTCTCATGGAAACCACGCCGGTCCCGCTGCCCGCGTCGAGCACGGAAGGGTACGCCCATGTACGAAATGCGCGCCGAGTCCACCTCCGACCGCCACCAACTGTTGTGGCACGTGATCGCGAAGGAAGCGACCCTCAACACCCTGTGCGGCTTCCAGCTCGGCCCTGACCAGGCCGCGAAGTCGATGACCGAGTCCGGATCGGAGCGCTACTGCGCTCCCTGCATGGACGCCTTCGGCAAGGCCGTGCACACCTCCACGAAGCCCCTGTCCCCCACGAGCGCGGGCGACTGAGCCCGGTCGGACCGCGCGCACCGGGGGCCGACTCCGGTGCACGCGGTCAGTCGGCGTCGGGGCACTGGCCCTGTTCGAAGTACGCCATCAGCCCGGGGTCGAGCGGGGGGACCCGTCGCGGGGTGCCCCCGTCCCGCAGTGAGGTGGTCGCGAGGCAGCCCGCGGCGACCGCCATGCGGGCCGCGACGGGCGAGGTGTCGGTGGCTCCCCCGTGGCGGACGAAGCGCAGGAACTCGTCGATCAGGAGCGGATCGGCGCCACCGTGTCCGCCGCCCGAGGCGGCGGGGATGGCGTGGGAGGCGTCCGGAGCGGCCCGGTAGCCGGACCGCCGACCGTTCCAGACCCGTACCTCGCCACCCGGGCCGTCACCGAAGTTCTCCAGTCGGCCGGCGTCCCCGATGACCGTGTAGTTGCGCCAGTAGTCGGGCGTGAAGTGGCACTGCTGGTAGGCGGCCAGGACCCCGTTGGCGAGCCTCAGGTTCAGCAGCGAGACGTCCTCCACGTCGATGACCGGATTGAGGCCCCGCTGGGTGTGCGGCGGCCAGTGCCCGTCCTCGGTGTACCAGTCCTCGTGCTTGGGTTCGCCGTGGGCGCGGCGGTGCGGGTTCTCCCCGTAGACCATCAGGTCGCCCATCGCCTGCACGTCACGGGTGTAGGAGCCGGCGAGCCAGTGCAGGACGTCGATGTCGTGCGCGGCCTTCTGGAGCAACAGGCCGGTGGTGTAACGGCGTTCGGCGTGCCAGTCCTTGAAGTACCAGTCGCCGCCGAAGCCCACGAAGTGGCGGACCCAGATCGTCCTGACGCGGCCGACGGCGCCGCGCTCGATGAGTTCCCGCATCAGCCGCACCACGGGCATGTGCCGCATGTTGTGTCCGACGTACAGGCGCGTGCCGGTCTCCCGGGCGGTGCGCAGGATCGTGTCGCAGGCGGCCACGGAGATGTCGAGGGGCTTCTCGACGAACACCGGTGTGCGGGCCCTGAGGGTCCGACAGGCCAGGTCGGCGTGCGTGTGGTCGGGGGTGAGGACGAGGACGGCGTCGATGCCGGGGTCCTCGATCACCTCGACGTGGTCGGCGGTGACGCGCGCGTCCGGGAAGGCGGCCGCCGCCGCGGCGCGGGCGCGTGGATCGGGGTCCGCGACGGCCGTGACCGCCGCTCCCCGGCCGGGGCGGTGGGCGGTGCGCGCGAGGCTTCCGCGCAGGCCGTATCCGAGGACACCGATACGGATGTCGGTCAAGGTCGACTTCCTTCGCGTCGAACGTGGTCACCGGCGAGGGCGCCGGCAGGCCTCGTGACGCTTCCCCTCCCCGGGGCACCGCAATCGGGCGCCGTCGCGGCGGGCCCTCACCCCGGGGCGCGCACTCCGGCGCCCCCACCGGGCGTGCTCAGCGGGCGTGCTCACCCTGCGCGCCTCGACTCGGCGCGTTCGCAGGCGCGTTCATTCGGGCAAGGGAGCGCGCCAACCCCAGGCGGTGATCATGCCGGCCGACAGATCGGCACAGTCGGGCGAGTCGAGGTACGCGATCGCCGCGTCGACGGTCGCGTCGTCCACCTGTCCCGTCGCCACGATCGCCGCTCTCGCCCGGTGCCACGTGTCCGCCCAGAAGCGGCTGATGGGGCTTGCGGGGAGCAGGGGAGGCACCCGGACCTCGGCGCCCACGCGGACGAGTCCGGCGGCGCGCAGCAGGTGCGGATGGTCCGTGATCCGGGAGACGTCGGTGCCGATGGTGTCCCGAAGTCCCTGCCACATGGCCCGCATGACCCGGGTGTACGGCGTCGCGTCCGCGCCGGCGTCGTGGTTCGGGTCTACGGCGTGGTTCGGGTCGACGGCGTCGCTGATGACCAACACCCCTCCCGGGACCAGGAGTCGGGAGAACGAGGAGATCAGGCGTGGGCGGTCGGGCAGGTGCATGAGGACGAACCGGGCGTGGACCAGGTGGAATCGGCGGCCGGGGTCGAAGTCCGGGGCGGTGATGTCCGCTTCCATGACGTCGAGTCCGGGGACGGGGTGGGCGGTCAGGAAGCGCACGTCACGGTCGACGGCGAGGACGGAGTCGACGTGCTCCTCCCGCAGCAGTCGCCGGCTGACCGTTCCCGTTCCGGCGCCCAGGTCCAGGCAGTGCCGTCCCGGCCCGATTCCGAGGTCGCGCAGGCGGGCCATCGTGACGTCGTCGTAGGCGAGCGCGCCGAGGTCGATGCGGTCGCCCTCGCCGACCAGGTCGGGCGGGAAGACGTCCTCGCCGTACCGGCCCGCGGCGCGGGGCCCTGGTGTCGGCCCGTCGGAGCCGGCGTGTGCGCACATCTCACGTCACATCCTTCACAGGGGGGGTCGGCGTGGGTCCGGCGGGAGCCACCGGTGGTCCCGACGGCTCTCCTCGGTTCGGGCTCCCGCTCCCGCGCTCGCCCGGGCATGCCGAGAGCGCCGGTGACCTGGGCGGACCGGCGCGGTCGACGGACGGGTGGGGCGCCGTCAGGGGCGGATTGCGTCGCAGGTGATCTCCAGGTGGCGCGGGCCGCGCAGTACCGCGTTCTGGCGGTAGGGCGGCGGGTCCTCGACGAGTCGGGGGTTGTCCAGGCGGCGGGCCAGCTCGCTGAGCGCGAGTTGCGCCTCCAGCCGTGCCAGCGGGGCGCCGAAGCAGCTGTGGATGCCGCTGCCGAGTCCCAGGTGTTGGATGTCCTTGCGGTACGGGTCGAACCGGTCCGGGTTCTCGAAGCGGTCCGGGTCCCGGTTGCCCGAGGCCAGCACCAGCCACATCGAGGAGCCCTTGGGGATGGTGACCCCGCGGACCTCGATGTCGACGAGCGGGGTGCGCTGCGGCAGGAGCTGCACCGGCGGCTCGAAGCGCAGCAGTTCCTCCACCAGCGGCACGGCGAGCTCCGGGTTCTCGCGCAGGTCCGCCAGGACGTCCGGGTGCCGCAGCAGCGTGAGCATGCCGTTGGTGATGAGGTTGACGGTGGTCTCGTGGCCGGCGATCAGCAGCAGGGCGGAGGTGCTGAGCAGCTCCATCGTGCTCATCGTGTCGTCTTGGCCGTGTCCGGCGGCCAGTTCGGACAGCATGTCGTCCTGGGGGTTCTTGCGCCGCTCCTCGATCAACCCGGCCAGGTACATGCCCAGTTCCATGCGGGCGTCGTGGGTGACGCGGAGCCGCTCGGCCGGGTCGGCGTCGGGGTCGGGGTCCAGGCCCGCGGCGATGGTGTCGGCCCAGCTGTGGAAGCGGGGCTCGTCCTCGCGCGGCACGCCCAGCAGCCGGCAGATCATGGTGACGGGGAACGGGTAGGCGAACTGGTCCACGAGGTCGATGCGGCCGGGGTCGCCGAGGTTGTCGATGAGTCCGCTGACGATGCCGTGGAGGTCGTCGCGCATGCCTTCGATGCGGTGGGGGGAGTGCGGCGGCCCGAAGGGGCGGTTGGTCATCCGTCGCAGTCGGTCGTGCTCCGGGGGATCGAGCTTCAGGAAGCTCGGCGGCAGCGCCGCCTCCTCGCCGCCGCCCCCGCCCTCGCCGTCGGCCAACGGGTCGCCGGCCGTCGCGGTCAGGTTGTGGGCGTCGGAGCTGAGCCGCGGGTCGTGCAGCAGGCTCTGGATGTCGTGGTAGGTGCTGATGACGTAGGGCCCGGTTCCGTCGTGGAAGACGGGGGTCTTGCGCAGCTCCTCGTACAGGGGATACGGGTTCGAGCGGTTCGAGTAGTCCAGGATCTGCTTCAGGATGCCTTCGGCCATGTCGGTCCTCCGGGGGCGTGCGGGTCAGTGCCCGGCGGGGGTGAAGGTCATCCGGCGGTCGGCCGGCGAGTACCCGCTGAGGGTGATGGTGGGGCCGTGCGTGGGCACGGAGGGGTCGGGGAAGTCGGCGGGGATCGGACGCTGCCCGTCGGAGCGTCGGTCGACCGTGGGGAACGGCGGCGGGAACGGCGCGGTGGCCTCGATCTGCTGCTCGTAGAACTGCAGCCAGCGGCAGTTGTCGAAGGTGACGGCGCCGATGACGCGTCCCTGGTAGCCGTAGACGCCGGTGAAGCGGCGCTCGGCGCGCGAACCCTGGGTGATCATGATCTCGGTGCCCATGGAGGGCACGCCGACCGACTTGATGTTCACCCCGAACTGCGAGGACCAGAAGGCCGGTACCCAGATGTGGGGGCGCCGGTCGCTGCTCTCGCTGAGCATGTTGTGCGCGGCCGTCTCGGCCTGGGCGACGGCGTTGCCCCAGTGCTCCAGCGACAGAAACTGGTAGCCGAACAGCGGGTGCGGGGAGCGGGCCACGTCGCCCGCGACGAAGACGTCGTCGGTGACGATGCCCCGGACGTCGAAGGCCCGGCAGCCGGCGTCGCAGGCGATGCCGCGCGGGCCCGCTCCGAGACCGGAGCCGGCCAGCCACTCCGTGTTGCGCTGGGCTCCGAGGGAGACGACGACGACGTCGCACTCCAGGGTGGTGCCGTCCGAGAAGTGGGCGGCGCGGACCCGTCCGGTCGTGTCGCCCTCCAGGCGGGTGACCATGACGCCGGTGCGCAGGTCGACGCCGTTCTCCCGGTGCATTTCGGCGGCGACGGCGCCGATCACCCCGCCGAGCGCGCCGACGAGGGGGGCGTCGCCGCGTTCGGCGACGGTGACCTCCAGGCCGCGCTCGCGGCAGGCCGAGGCGATCTCGGAGCCGGTGAACCCGGCGCCGATGACCAGGACCCGCCGGGGGCCCGCGTCGAGGTGCCGGGCCAGCCCCACCCCGTCGTCGCGGGTACGGAGCACGAAGACCCCGTCGAGTTCGCCCTCGGCCTCGTTCGGCCAGGGCCGGGCGCGGACGCCGGTGGCGATCATCAGCCGGTCGTAGGGCACCTCGTCGCCGTCGGCGAGCTTGACGCGCCGGGCCGCCATGTCGAGGCCACTGGCCGGGACGCCGAGCCGCCACTCGGCGTCGATCTCGCGGCGGCGGGGCAGCGCGGTGCGGTCGGCGGTGGCCTTGCCGAGCAGGACCTGCTTCGACAGGGGCGGCCGGTCGTACGGCTCGTACGGCTCGTCGCCGATCATGGTGAGCGTGCCCTCGAAGCCCTTGTCCCGGAGCGTTTCGGCGGCGCGCAGGCCGGCCAGGGACGCGCCGACGACGACGATCCGTCCCTCGCGCTTGAGCCGGTCCAGGGACCCGTCAGGCATGGGGGGCCTCCCCGCTCGCGGCGGTCCGGCCCGCGGCGGCCATGTCCATCTCGTCCACGAGGATCGCCTGCACGGGGCAGGCGGCGACGGCCTGGGCCACGCGCTCGCGCTGTGCGGACTCGGCTTCCGGGTCGTAGAGCAGTCCTTCGTCCCCGTGCATCGCGAAGACGTCGGGCGCGAGGAATGCGCACTGGGCGTACCCCTGGCACCGGTTCAGGTCGACGACAAGCCTCAACAAGGTGCGGTCCTTTCGGTGACCCCCGCGGCTACCGGATCCAGCGTGCGTGGCGGCGCCGGCGCCGGCGCGCCCGGAAAGCCATTGGGGTGACGGGCTGGATGCCTCACGCGGGACGGCGGCCCACCCGCAGGATGTAGACGCTGACGAGCAGGGACCAGGCCGGGAAGACCATCTCGAACCACGGCAGGGTGGAGCCGAACACCAGCAGGACCAGACCGACGGCGTAGCCGAGGAGGGTGAGCGGGCGCGGGAAAACCCCGAGCTTGCGCCCCATGGTCGAGGTGGCGAAGACGAAGACGGCGGCCATCCGCATCGCGTACGTCGTGAGCAGGGTGTACGCGAAGTGCCGGCCGAAGTCCTGGGGCTGGGTGGTTTCCAAAACCGTCCCGGCGGCCGCGGCGGCCCCGAACAGCGAGGCGACGAAGACCAGGCCGCTGCCCAGGAAGGCGGTGGCGACGAACCGGTCCTCGGAATCGCCGGTGTGCGCGCGCAGTGCGCCCATGAACCAGAGGAAGGCGATGCCGGCGAACGGCACGAGTTCCACGGCGGTGGTGACGGCGCTCCGTTGGCCCGAGGTGATGGCGATGTCGTCGCCGCCCGCCCCGGCGGGCAGACCGGTCCGGGCGAGCACGATCGCCGTGGCCAGCAGCAGGGCGAAGACGATCCCCGCGACGCCCGCGGCGCGCGGGGTGCTCAGGCTCTGTGCCGGGATCGTGCCCGGTGGTCCCTGTCTCATGGCTCCAGCAAGCCGGGCCCGGGCCCGGTGTGCCAGCGGGGCCGGGCGGTCGGGTGACGGGAGGGACGCGCCGGGGCGGTCGGTCGGGCGGGCCGGTCGGATGGACGGACGGACGGACGGCGAGGTTTGCCGGTGGGGTGTGCCGTGGGTGGGTCAGCCCCTCCGGTCCATGCTCCACATCGGCAGGGTGCGGAAGAAGGCGACGGCTTCCGGTCGCCAGTACTCGTCCCAGGAGGCGGCCTCGGCCGCGGCGGCCCGCGCGTGGGAGCGCATGGCGTCGCGCAGTTGTCGGTCGGCGCCGTTGCGGCGGGCGATGTCCCGGATCCGGGCGATGGTGGCGTCGGTGCAGTGCGGGTCGCCGAGCGCGGCTTCGACGAGGGCCGCCTCGGACCCGGTCGCGCGGGCCAGTACCGCGGTGACCGCGTAGGTGCGTCGGCCGGAGCGGATGTCGGCCCCCGTCGACTTGCCGACGCCCGCGTCCTCGCCGAACAGGTCGCGGTGGTCGTCGCGCATCTGCTCACCGATCCCCACCAGGCGTGCGTACCGGTGCAGCCGTTCGTGGTGCGGCGCCGGATCCTCGCCCGCGGCCAGCAGCCCCATGGTCAGCGGCGCCAGGAGGGAGTAGCGGGCGCTCTTGAAGTCGGTGACGGTGTGCAGGAACTCCTCGTCGGGCCGGGCGTGGGTGTCCCGCTCCAGGTCCACGATCTGTCCGACGACGGTCTCGGCTGCGGTCCGCAGGTGTACGCCCAGGAGGCTCTGGCGGAGTTCGGCGGGGACGTCGGCCTCCAGCAGGACCTGCATGGAGAGGAACGCCGCGAGGTCCCCGGCGAGCACGGCCAGGCCGAGGGCGGTGGGGGCGTGGTCGGGGAACTCGTCGCGGTAGGCCTGGTGGGTGGAGGGCCCGCCGCGGCGCAGGGGCGCCTCGTCGATGATGTCGTCGTGGACGAGTCCGTGGGTCTGCAACAGTTCGATGCTCAGCGCGGCCTCCGTCAGGCCCGGCACCTCGTCGGTGGTGACCAGCCGGGCCGCCTCGTGGAGGAGGACGACGCGCAGACGCTTGCCGCCGCGCAGGGACAGGTCCCGCAGGAGTTCCAGGCATCGGGGGGTGAACCGGCTCATCGGCGGGGTGTCGAGCCGTTCGCCGAGGGTGTCGAAGTACCGCGCGAAGTGCGCGTCGAACCGGCTGCGGTGTCCGGATATCCGTTCCAGGGTGGTGGCGGTGGCCGTGGCGTCCATGAAGATCAGTATCGGGTGTGCGCGGACGGCCCGGGCGGCCGGCGGCGATCGGCGCCGAGGCGCCCCGGGCCCGTCAGGCCGCTGTCGCCTCCCTCGCGCCTCGTGCGTCTCTTGCCTCTCAGGCCCCTCAGGCCGGGATGTCGATCACACCGACCGGTGCGGTGGTCGGGCTCACGGAACCGGCGGCCGATTCGACCGTGACGCCGACGGAGGTCGCCTGGTCGACGGGCCCGTCGAGGAGTTTGACGTGCCAGTTGCCGCCGCCCCGCAGGGTGCCGGCCGCGCGGGTGGTGCCCGCGTCGTCGTACCAGAGCTTGTACACCTGGCCATCGGGGAGTTTCGGCAGCCCCGAGGCGATGAAGGCGGCCTTGCTCTCGCTGCGGGAGACGATCACACAACCGGTGGCGCCGTCCTCGAACCGCGCGGCGCTGACCTTCGCGTCGGGGGCCGCGAGCACTTCGGCGAGCTCCTTGACGGGGCCGGTGCGACGGGTGGACTCGATGAGGCTGCCGCGCGCCTGCACGGCCTCCTGATGCTGCCACAGGGCGATGCCTCCGAAGCCGAGCGCCGCGGCCAGACACGCCGCGAGGATCCAGCGCCCGCGCCACGCCGCCCGGCCCGGGCGGGCTCCCGCGCGGCTCCCGGGCCGGGCCGCGCCCGGGGCGTGCGCGGCGGCGGGTGCCGGGTACGGCACGACGGCCGGCGGCAGGCCCGGCTCCTGGGGGGTGTCCGCGATCCGTTCCAGGACCGTGCGGCGCAGGTCGGCGGGGGGTGACATCGGAGGCGTGCCGCTGAGGTCGGCGACGACGGGGGTCAGCGCGGCGGCTTCGCGGCGGCAGGACACGCAGCCCGCCAGGTGTCGCGCGAAGGCGGCTTCCTCGTCGGGCGGCACGGCGTGCAGGAGGTACGCGCCGAGGGGGGCGTGGGGGTCGGGCGCGATGCTCATCGGGATGCCTCCAGACAGTCGCGCAGCCGGTGCAGTCCGTCGCGGAGCCTCGACTTGACCGTGCCTTCGGGCGACTCCAGCGACCGGGCCACCTCCCGGTAGGTCATCCCCTCGTAGAAGGCCATCCGTACCGCCTCCCGCTGGGGGGCGGTCAGGCCGTCCAGGCAGCGTCGTACCTGCCGGTACTCCTCCCTGCCCTCGACCTCGTCCGCCACCTCGTCGAAGGCGGGCATCCGATCGAGGAGCGCCGCCTTCTCCTCGCGCGCGCCGCGTGCCTGCGCGGAACGTACGCGGTCCACGGCCCGGCGGTGGGCCAACACCATCACCCAGGCCTTCGCGGTGCCGAGTTCCGGGCGGAACCGGCCGGCGGTGCGCCACACCTCGATCATCACCTCCTGCGTCACCTCCGCCGCCTGGTCCTCGTCCCGCAGGACCCGGCAGACCAGCCCCATCACGGGGCCGCACATGGCGTCGTAGAGGGGGGCGAAGGCCTCTCCGTCGCCCTGGGCCACCCGGAGGAGCAGCTCGTCCGGCCCGTCGGCCGGGCCGTCGCTCACGTCGTCCGGGCTGTGCGCCCTTTCGGTCCTGTCCGTCCTGTCCGCCATCAGAAGTCCCGTGCTCCTTCCGGTGCACCGGCTTCCGATCCCATCACCGTTGAGGGCCGGGCGCATCCGGAGGGCCGGGGAAAAGAGCGACGAGGGCCCGCGGTGCGGGCCCTCGTCAACCATCCGTCGTGCGGGAGAAGCAGCTACCAGCGGTGGTTGTACGAGCAGTCCCAGTGCCCCTTGACCCAGTCCTTGTCCCAGTGGCCGGGGACGTACTCCCACTTCCAGTGGCCCTGGCCACCACGCCGGGAGTCATCGTGGCCCTGGCCTTGACCTTGACCTTGACCTTGACCCTGGCCCTGGCCCTGGTCCCGGTCCCGGTCCCACCTGCCGTTGCCGTTCCCGTTGCCGTTGTCGTGTCCGTTGCCGTTGTCGTGTCCGTTGCCGTTCCCGTTGTCGTGCTTCCAGTGGTCCTTTACCCAGCGCTTCTCCCAGTGACCCTTGACCCAGCGCTTCTCCCAGTGAGCCTTCTTCCAGACGCACTGCTTGCCGCGGTCCCCGGTGACGGAGGCCGCGACGGTCTGTGTCGCGGCCGGCGCGGCCATCGCGGGCGCCGCTGCTCCGAGCGCCGCACCGCCGACGAGTACGCCGGTCGAGGCCACGGCCACCGCCATGTGTCTGACACGGATGGGAACGGACATGGATCCCACCTCCTCGCCCTCACCCGAGTGAGAGCAGTGAGTGATGTGACACAAGTAATTCGATGCAGCCGGTGGGTCTGGATGGGATGAGTTCGCGTCAGGTTCCGCGCGGCCCGTTCGTGGCGGAGGACGCGCCCGCCTGCGCGGTGGCCGGAGCCGCCGGGGCGGACGAGCCCGCCGGTGTCGTCGGCGCGGTCGGCGCACCCGAGGGGGCGGGGCTCTGCGGGGTACAGGTGACCTCGTCGCGCGGGGTGTAGTGCGTCTTGTACGTCTCCCGCTTGGCCTCCTGGCCGCCCTGCACGAAGACGCGGTCGACGGCGACGTCGAAGCCCTCCAGCGGAGTCTGCACCTCACAGGTGGAGCCGGAGCCGGTGCGCTTGCCCGGGGGCGTGATCGCGGTGCGCGGGCCCTGGGTGGCGCGTATCTCGTCGTACTTCTTCGTGCCGAGGAAGCTGATGGTCAGGGAGGTGTCGGTGGACCGGGCCTGGATGTAGATCGCGTGGCCGGAGTCGTTCTTCCAGCGCAGGTCCAGCGTGCCCCAGGCGACGGTGGCCTCGCGGCCCTCGGGGTAGCGCTCGATGTAGAACGAGTGGGCGCCGTGCTCCAGCGGCTTCACGCCGGCGAAGAACAGGGCGTTGTACATGGTCGTGGCGACGGCCGAGACGCCACCGCCGGGCGACTTCACGTACTGGCCGTCATTGATCATGATCCCGTCGACGAACCCGTTCTCCTTGGTGCGTTCGCCGACCGTCTTGTTGAAGCTCCAGGTCTCGCCGGGCATGACGACGGAGCCGTTGATCAGCTGCACGGCCCGGCCGATGTTCGTGGTGCGGTAGGGCGCGGCGGGGAAGTTGACCGTGAAGGACGACATCTTCTCCTTGATCCCCAGGCGCTGCGCGTCCTCCGCCGTCAGGGCCGGGTGGATCGGGGTCCCGCTGAGTTCGGCGGTACGAGCGGCGGCGCCGGTGCGGGTCAGCAGCGGTTCGACGGCCGCGCCGAGGGCCTTGTCCGTGACCTTGGTCCCGCTGCGTCCGTCGGACGCGAGGACCGCCCGGTCGGCGGAGTCGAGCCGGAAGGTGGCGTTGCGCGGCTCGGGAGTGACGGCGTCCACCTGGCGGGCGACCGCGGGGTCGGCCAGCAGGGACTTGGAGTCGAGCCGGGGCTTGAGGCGGCCCTGGCCGTCGGCCGCGACGTCGAGGTGGCTGCCGAGCACGGCCGGGGATATGGATATCGGCTTGCCGGCGAGGTTGAGGGTGACCGGACCGGACATCGCGGGTGCGGCGAACTCCCGCAGCGCGCGATCGGTCTCCTGGCGCCCTATGGCCGGGTCCGTCCGGTCGACGGGGAGGACGACGGGACCGGCCTGCGGTCCCAGGTAGGCGGCGCGCACGGTCTGCGGCACGTCCTCGGTGCGCAGGGCGACGCCGGTGACGGGCTGGGTGACCCGGGGCTTGCCGTCGCTGAAGGCGATGTCGCCGTCGCGGGCCTTGCGGTCGCCGGCGGCGAGCCGGTCGACCGCGGCGGCGCTCTTGGCGTCGTCCATGCGGGTCACGGGCTCGACGGCGCGCTCGCGGGTCGGGGCGAAGAGTCGCCCGATGACCGTGAACGGATTGGATCCGGTGTGGGCGGCCTGGTCGACGGTGGCCCCGGTGTCGAGGGACAGACCGAAGGAGGCGGGGGCGATCCGCTCCGTCCGGTCGCCGATCCGCAGCTCCAGGGGGGCGCTCGCGGCCGGGCCGAGCGTGCGGTCCAGGGCCGCCGTGGCCTCCGTGCGGCTCATTCCGCCGATGTCGACACCCTGGACGTGTGTGCCGTCGGCGACGGAGTCGCCGGTCACGACCAGGGCGGTGGCGTAGAGGCCGCCGAAACCGAGTACGGCGGCCCCGCCCGCCAAGGTCAGGGCGATCCGCAGGTTGCGGGGCGTCCGGCGGTTGTCACGTCGCATGTCTCTCCCGGTGGCCGTGGTTCTGGTACGCGGTGGTCCTGGTACGTCGAAGGGGCGCCTGGCACCCACCCGAGAACCTGAAACGCGCCAGAACAGTGACCAGCATGAAGGAGATACCTGCCAAATCGGGCAAAATGTGCCCGTTCTCACGCTGCCCTGGTCGCCTGGTCCGACGCACGTGGCGGACCTGCGCGGAACGACGAGGACGGCCGCCCGCGCGTGGTGCGGGGGCGGCCGTACACGGAGCCGGAATCGGTCGGAAGCGCTGGTCAGGACGGGCAGACGCCCTGCTCGTAGTCGACGGTGGCGGTCGCCCGCGAGTACTGCCACTGCGGGCTCAGGAGCTGCTCGGTGAGCTGCCGGGCGGCCGCGGGGCTCTCGACGACGTACCCGAAGTCCTGGAGCCACGCCGGGTAGAGGTTCTTCGAGCCGATGTAGAAGGCGGCGTCGTCCACGGAGATCAGCTTGTGGTGCTGCGCGTAGGGCCGGCCGTCCGCCCAGGTCGCGCCGGGGGCGGCGCGGAAGGTGGCGAGCTGGAGGTTCGAGCACATCGTCGTGCGGGCGGCGGCACGGTCCCCGGTGACCAGCGCGAGCCGGTCACGGAGCGTGTCGCTGATCTCGGAGAGGGACTTGATCTGCGAGTAGCCGCCGCTGCCCACGGCGCCCCGGTTCGCGGGGTCACTGACCACGATGCGCACCTTGACCCCGGCGGCCAGTTTGGCGGCGAGGGCGTCGTAGACGCGGATGTCGTAGCGGGGCAGGGGCGGGCAGGTCGCGTTCAGGTCCTGCTGGGAGATCTCGATGTGTCGGTTGGCGCCGGAGATCAGCGCGCGCAGCGCGCTCTCCTCCGGATTGACCGTGTCGTAGTCGCGGTCGGCGTTGGTGTTGTCGTGGAGTCCGACGACGCACTTGGTGTCGGGGGCGGTCGGCAACTGGGGCCGGAACGTCGACGTGGGGTCGTTGCGCATGATGCCGACGCCGAGCCCACCGACGGCGAGGGCCGGGACGTCGCCCTGGGGCGCGGGCGCCGCGGCGGGCTTCGGCAGCGAGGGCAGACAGGCGGCGCCGTTGGAGGAGGCGAACCAGACGCTGGAGATGTTGCCCTTGTTCTGGCAGGTCCAGGACCACAGCTCGTCCAGGTAGCGCCCCGCGGAGGCGGCGGCCGGCCCCTTCAGTGCGAGGTCGACGTCGGCCACCGGGTGCGTGGTCTCCAGGTAGTCGTCCTTCCAGCTGTTGATCCCACCCGTGATCACCGACTGGCCGTCGACCAGGAGGATCTTGGAGTGGTTCCAGGAGAAGGCGGTCTTGGAGGTCGTCATGGAAGCGACGTTGAGGTCGACGTTCCGCGCGTCCTCGCCGAGTCGGGCGACGAGTTCGTCCCGGTACTTCGACGGCACCACGTTGAGGTGGTAGATCGGGGCGGCGCCGACGAGGATGCGCACCTTGAGCTTGTTGCCCCGCGCGGCCGAGGCCTTCAGACCGGAGACGAGGGCATCCTGGAAGGCGCCGTTGGGGAAGGGGGCCAGGGTCGATATGTCGACGGTCTGCTTCGCCTGGGCGACGTTCTCGGTCATCTTCGCGAGCAGGCGTTCGGTACCGGGTCGCCGCGCGCACCCGACGTCACCCCAGCAGCCGGGGGTCTGGAGCAGCCAGTCGCTCCCGCCGGGCGTCGAGGCGTCGAGGGCGTTGCCGTCGGTGCGTTCCCACACGCGCCCTTCCAGGCCGGGTGAGACCCGCCGGAGTTCCTGCTCGATCGCGTCGAGGTGCGGTGTGGTGGCGGCTGCGGCCGGCGCGGCGGGCAGGAGCACGAGGAGCGCGGCCGCGACGGCGGCCCGGGGAGCGAGGCGGGCGGACCGCGGAGGCGTGGGGCGGAGCAATGTGGGTTCCTTGCGAGAGGGGTGGCCGTCGCCGCGCCCGACCACGACGGGTCCCGACGGGGCGACTGGCAAGATCAACTCGCGGACGCTATCAGTCCGATAGGCACCGCATTGGGCACCGGACATCGGATTCAGCCACGGGCTCCCTGCCGTATTTCTGGCGCTGTGTACGCGTTTTGCCGGACCGCTCCGCCCTTGTCCGCGCCGGCACCTCCCGGCGCCCCGGGGCGCCGCCGCCGTACGGGGAGGGGAACCTTGTCCGCATTCCGCCTGCGCGGCGGCGGGTTCGGCCCGCGCGCGGGCCAGCCCCTGAACGGGACGCGCGGCGGGCGCGGCGGGTCGAACGTGTCCCGGCGGACCGGCCCTCGTTGGCCCGGCATGACCTTCGCCGGCCGCATGGCCCTCACCGCCGCCCTGTCCGTCGCCGCCCTCGGCCTCGGCATGGGCGCCGCCCACGCCGACACCCCACCCGCACCCCTCACTCCACCCACCGCCCTGGACCCGCTGCTGACCAGCGGTGACCTGGGCCAGACCGCCAATGAGCTGGGCGGACAGCTCGCCGAGAGCCTCAACGACTGACCCGGACGACCGACCCCGGTCCTGCCGCGGATCCAGTCCTGAGGGCCCTGGGGGTACCGACGCCCGGATTCCGCCCCCGGAGCCCGCCGCCCGGAGCCCGCGTCCCGCGACCGCCCACACCGTACGACCCGCGTTCCCCGCGCACCCCGCGTTCGCGCACCGTACGAACCGCGTCGGAGGCCGGGGGGCGCGGGTCGTACGGTGCGTGCGGACGACTACGCCGGCAGCGGCGCCGGGTCCCGGCCGTCGCCCCGTACGGCGGCCACGGCGCGGGCCACCTCCGGGGCGTGCACCGCGAACGGCCCCAGGTCCGTGGCCCGGGCGAACGCGGGATGGTCCCGGTGCTCCGACAGCTGCTCCAGTGCGCGCAGGCCGTTGTAGGTCCGCGGTCCGTACGGCCGCACGGTCCCGGCGGGCAGGCCCGATCCGGCGACGACCGCCGCGAGCGTCTCCTCGAAGAGGGCCTGGCAGGCCCGGATCCCCCGCAGCATGACCTGATGGTGCCGGTCGTCGGGGCCGATCGGGAAACGCAGGTCCGCCAGGACCCGCCCGGTGTCTATGCCCGCGTCGACCTCGTGCAGCGTGGCGCCGTACTCGGTGTCGCCGTGCAGCAGGGCGAAGAGGAGCGCGACCGAGGGCAGACCCCGGTGGCGCGGGAGGAGGCCGTTGTGGATGTTGAGGATCCGCAGGCCCAGGGAGAGGACGGGTGCGCGAAGGATCCGACGGTTGTTCAGGGACCAGACGATGCCGTCCGTGGAGGCTCGGGCAAGGTCCGCGGCCCGTGTGTTGACGTCGGCGGCGAGGTGCGGGGCGCCCGCGGCGTCCCCCGGGTCCTCGCAGCAGACGAGGTCGACGGCGTGTCCCCGCGCGGCGGCGTGGGTGACGGCACGTCGTACCAGGGCTCCGTCACCTATGAAGATCACGCGGGTACCTCTCTCCGGGCGGCTTCCACGTGGGCGCAGACGTGGTCGAGGGTGACGTCGCGCACGAGGGATTCGAGGCGGCTCATGAACCAGCGCCCCTGGGCCTCGGTGAGCAGGTCCGAGGAGACGGCGTCGAGCATCTCGACGAGGGCCAGGGAGTCGCCGCCCAGGAGTTGGAACTCCGCGCCCGCCGTGAGGGCCCCCGCGTCCACCCCGAGGATCGCCGCCCAGTGACGGGCGACCCGGTCCCGGAGCGCGGTGGGTCCCGCCGTCGCGGGATCCGCCTCCGGCCCGCCCGCCGCGAAGGGGTCGGGCAGCGCGTCGAGGTCCGCCTTGCCGCTGACCGTGCGGGGGATGTCGGCGACGGTCGTGATCCGCGCCGGGACCAGATGGGCGGGCAGCCGCCGGGCCAGCTCCGCGCGCAGCACCGCGGCCAGGTCCGGGTCGTCGACCCACTGTGCCCGCGGGGCGCCGGGGTCGTCCGGGGCCGGGGCGGCCACCGGCTCCTCCGGGGTCGCCGACACCACGTAGGCGCACAGCACCGGCGTGGTCGTGCCGGGGCGGCTGCGCGTGGCCACGACGGCGCGGCTCACCGCGGGGTGTGCCTCCAGCGCGGCGACGATCTCGGCGGGCTCCACCCGATGCCCGGCGATCTTGAGCCGCCCGTCGGCGCGCCCGGCGAACTCGACCGCCCCGCCCGGCAGTCGGCGCCCGAGGTCGCCCGTGCGGTAGGAGCGCACGCCGTCGGGGCGGGTGCCGAACGGGGAGGACGTCCCGTCGGGAGGACCGAGGTAGCCGCGGGCCACCTGGAGGCCGCTGACGACGATCTCACCGGTCCGGCCGTGGTCCTCCTCCCCCGTGCCGATCACCCGGCCGTCCTCGGCCACCAGCTCGACGCGGGTCGTGGGACCGGCGGTGCCGAGGGGGATGGTGGCCGTCGTCTCGCCGCCGTCCACGACGTGCGCGAGGCAGGCCACGGTGGCCTCGGTGGGTCCGTAGCCGTTGACGATCCGGCAGTCCGGGCCGAAGACGGCCCGTGCCGAGCGCACGGCGGCGGGCGTCAGCGGCTCGCCGCCGAGCAGCAGGGTGCGTACGGCTGCCCGGTCCGCGAAGAGCGCGAGGTGCGAGGGGGTGAGCGCGAGGGTGTCGGCGCGGTGGTCGTGCACGAGACGGCGCAGGCTCGCCCGGGAGGGGGCCTCGGGGGCGAGCACGGTGGTCGCGCCGGCGGCCGGCGGCAGGAACAACGCGAAACACGAGATGTCGAAGGCGTAGGAGGAGGCGAAACCGAAGCGGGTGTCCTCGTCGACCCGGCACATGTCGGTCATCCACCGGACGAAGCCCGTCAGGCCGCCGTGCTCGATCCGCACCCCCTTGGGACGCCCGGAGGAACCGGATGTGTGCATGACGTACGCCAGATCCCCGGGCCCGGGAGCCGGGGGCAGTTCCCCGCCCGGCGCGCCGGGAGCGTCGAGGACGTCCTCGGTCAGGATCACCGGGCACGGTACGGACACCGTCAGCGCGTCGGCGAGGTGGCGCTGGGTCAGGCAGAGCCGGGCGCCGCACTCCTGGAGGACTTCCTTGATCCGCTCACCGGGGTGGGCGGGGTCGAGGGGCACGTAGGCGGCGCCCGCCTTCAGGATGCCCCAGAGGGCGGTGACGCCCGCCGGCGACCGGTCCACGATCAGTCCGACGAGGTCCTCGCGGACGACGCCGCGGTCGGCCAGTTCGCGGGCGACGGCGTCGGAGCGGCGATCGAGTTCCGCGTACGTGACCTCTCCCTCGGGCCCGTCGAGGGCGACCGCGTGGGGTGCCCGGGCGGCCTGCGCGCGGAACAGGTCGACCACGGTGGTCCCCGTGGCCCCGGTGGTGGGCGGGACCGGTCGGGGCGGGAAGGTGGTGGACGGGACGGTCGGGGACGACGGCTCGGGCGTGGGTGCGAGACGGGCCAGGGCCCGGTCCAGGAAGCGTTCCGCGCGGGTCGCGAGATCGGGGCCGCCCCGTACCCCCATCGTCAGCTCGGTCCCCGCCGGGGTCTCGGCCGCGACCAACGAGACGGGTACCAGGGGCGCGTGGACGGGCAGGGCATAGACCGTCTTGGCCGTGAAACCCCCTCCGCTGTAGTCCTCCGGGGCCAGTCGGCCCAGGTGGGACACGACGGCCGAGGCGAGGTGGCGGTCCGCGCGGCCGGTGGCGGCCTGGCCTGCGCGCAACAACAGGGCGGAGGCGGCGAGCGGCAGCGGGGCGAGGGCCGACTCGAAGCCGGAGGCCAGTTCACGCCCTTCGGCGAGGGCCCGCAGCAGGGTGAGGTGCGAGCCGGTCCAGTCGTCGCCGGGGCTGAGGTCGAGGAACAGCGGCAGCGTCAGATTGCCGGTGGCCGTGACGCCGGGGCGGTGCCGGCGCAGGTCGACCGGGACCATGACCCGGCCGGGCCGGCCCGAGGCGTCGGTCACGGCCTGGGCGAGGCGGGCCGTGAGGGCCGAGTGGTGACCGGGCAGGGTCCTGCGCAGCCACAGGGTCCGCGGGGGGCCGGCCGCAGGGCGGCCGAGGGGCGACGGGCGGTCGGGCGGCAGCGTGGGACGGCGGTCGCCGGCGCCGAGCCGACGCAGCAGTCCCCGGTCGGTGTCGGGGGCCAGGGCGGGTCGCGCCTGGTCCCCGCGCAGCGCCCGGAAGACCTCGCGCACCCAGATCAGGGCGCCGTGGCCGTCCATCAGGGCGTGCGAGACGCTGAACACCAGCGTGGTGCGGGTGCCCGGCGCCGCGCCCTCTTCGTCGGCGGACGGGGTGGCCCGGCCGGGCACCACCAACACCTCGCAGCCGGGCGGGTCGGTCCGCCGCGCGGGGCCGTACAACAGGGCGGCCGTGTCCGCCGTCGCGACGTCGAAGGCCGCGGCGGAGCGGGTGTCGGCGTACCGGACGCGGGGCAACGGCCCGTCGGCGTGCCACAGCGGACCCCGCCGGGCCAGCCGCGAGCCGGGGACGGCTTCGGCGGCCCGGGCCAGCGCGGCCCGGAGGCGCTCGGGGGCGGGCACGCCCTCGCCTTCGACGAGAATGCGCAGCGCCATGGCGCCGCGGGCGTGCTCGGCGGCGAGGTAGAGCCGCTCGGTGGGCGAGACCGGCCGCCGGTAGCGGTGGCCGGCGGTGGGTCGGGGACGGTTCATCGCGGGGTGCCTCCTCGCTCGGAACGGGCGGGTGCGGTGCGGGTACCGGCGGTGGCCGGCGGTACGGACGAGGGCCTTCCCGCGGACCCGATCGCCCGCACGGACCCGGGCGCGGTGGTGTCGGAACGCCCCGGCGCGGGGCGGGACCCGGCTTCGTCGGAACGCCCGGGCGCGGGGCGGGTCCACGCGTCCACTCCGCCGATGTCCTCCACCCACCGCACCAGTTCGCGGACGCCGTCCGCCTGCCCGCGCGGCGCCTCGTGGCCGAGGTCGCGTCGGGCCGCACCGGTGTCGTACGTCGTGGATCGGGTGAGCAGGGCCATCATGTAGCGGCTCATCGGCGGTGTGGTCCCCTCGGAACCGGGCCGCAGCCGCCACAGCGTCTCGACGGCGGCGGCGAGCGCGCGGCCGACCGGCAGCGGGATCCGCGGTCCCGGCGGTGCGCAGCCGAGGAGCCGGCCGACCTCGGTGAGGAAGGCCCACAGGTCGGTCCGCTCCCGGTCCGCGACGAAGTACGCCCGGCCGCCCACGCGTTCGGCCGGTGCCGTGGCCGCCCGCAGGCAGGCGTCCACGGCGTTGTCGCTGTGGCACAGCGAGACCAGGACCCGCTTGCCGCCCGACAGGTCGGGCAGCCGGCCCGCGTGCATCGCGCCGATCATGCGGGGCAGGAAGCCGGCGTGGTCGCGCGGCCCCCAGATGCCGCGCGGGCGCAGGGCGACGGTGGTGAACCGTTCGGTGTGGGCGGCCAGTACGTCCTGTTCGGCGCGCGCCTTCGTCTCGCAGTACAGGTTGAAGAAGCGGTCCGGGTAGGGGGTGGACTCGTCGATGTCGAGGCGGTCGCCCTCGCGGATCCGCATCAGCGCGCTGGGGCTGGAGACGAAGACGAACCGGCCGGCGCCGGCGGCCCGCGCGGCGTCCATGAGCCGCCGTGTGCCGGCGACGTTCGCCTCGTGGAACTGGGCGCGGCTGCCGTGGTCGACGACCCGGGCGGCGCTGTGCAGCACGGTGTCGCGGTCCTCGGCGGCGGCACGCAGCGAGTCCTCGTCCGCCAGGTCGCCGACGGCGAGTTCGACCCCGGGCAGGGAACCGAGCCGTGCGGTGTCGCTGCCCTCGCGTACCAGGGCGCGTACGTGGTGGCCCTCGCGCAGGCAGGCGTCGACGAGGTGGCCGCCGAGGAAGCCGGTGGCCCCGGTGATCAGGATGTTCACAGGGTCCGCCACCAGGTCGCGCCGTAGAGCATGGTGAGGGCGACGGCGGCCGCCCGCCCGTGTCCGGCCGCGCGGGCCCGGGGCAGGGCGAGGGGGATCTGCGCGGCGTGCACGCCGACGCTGAGGACGGCGTCGATCCACCACAGCCAGTGCAGGACGGGGACGTCGGGCGCTGTGTCGGTGGCGGCCAGGACGGCTCCGCCGAGCAGGTAGGCCCAGCCGGCGAGCGGGATCAGCTTCGGGGCGCCGGCGCGGGACCACGGGGGTGCCGGGGGCGCGAGGCGGCGTTCGGCCCACCGGCCGAGTTCCTCGCGGCCGATCTTGGCGTTGTGTCGGATGTCGACGGGGAACCCCGCGTGGCGCAGGAACGGCGCGGACCCGAGCTCCGGGAGGTGGTGGGTGGCCGATGCGCGCAGTTCGACGACGAGGTCGCGCCAGGCGTCCGCGTCGAGGGGGGACTCGGTCTCCACGCAGACGACGGGCTGCTGCGCGCCGGGCCGGCCGATGCCGACGAGTGCGCTGCGGCGGACCAGCGGGTGTGCGTTGAAGACTCCCTCGCAGAGCACGGTGTGGAGGTCGTGCCCGGTGGCGCGCACGCGCTGCGCCGCTCGTCCGCAGAACCACAGCCGACCGCTGCCGTCGAGGTATCCGAGGTCCCCGGTGCGGTGCCAGAGGCGGGGCGCGGCTCCCACCCCGTCGGACGGCCAAAGGCCCGCGCGGGTCGGGTCATCGGGCGCCTTCTCGGACACCTTGTGGAGGGCGTCGGCCTGCGGGGCGGCGTGGTAGCGGGGGCTGACGGAGTCCCCGGCCACGAGGATCTCCCCGACGCGCCCCGGCTCCGGGTCCGTGTCCGACCCGGGGGCGAGGGCCGGCATCGGGCCGTCGGTGACGGGCGCGATCCGCAGGAGGGTGCCGGGTACGGGCCGGCCGACGCAGGTTCCGGCGGCCTGCGCGGCCCGGGCGGCCGTTTCGGCGAGGATCTCCTCGGACTCGATCGAGGTGATCGGGAGGGCCTCGGTGGCCCCGTAGGTGACGTGGATCCGGGCCTTCTCGTCCAGGACGTCCCGCAGTACGGCGACGACGGAGGGCGGTACGGGCGCCCCGCCGGACACCACGCAGCGCAGGTCGGGCAGGGGGTGCGGGCGGGTCGTGAGATGGTCCGCGAGGCGTCGCAGCAGGGCGGGCGAGGCGAACATCGTGCTGACGGCGAATCGTTCCAGCGCGTCGACGAGGAGGTCGGGATCGGCGTGCGCGACCTTCGCCGGCGCCAGCGGGGCGAGGACGATCGTGGATCCGTAGACCAGGTCGAGCATGCCGTAGAAGGGCAGGGTGACCAGGGAGACGTCGTCGCGGGTGCGCCCGTGCGCGTCCTCGATGCCCCGGGCGATCGCGAGTGCCATGCGGTGGGTGTACTCGACCCCCTTGGCGGGGCCGGTGCTTCCCGTGGTGAAGCCGATCATCAGCAGGTCGTCCCCGCCGACGGCGGGGGGCGCGGTGCGCGGGCCGGGGGCGGACCGCAGGCGCGCCAGGGTGTGACCGCCCCACAGGCGGTGGC
This sequence comes from Streptomyces sp. H27-H5, assembly GCF_026627505.1. Taxonomy (GTDB): domain Bacteria; phylum Actinomycetota; class Actinomycetes; order Streptomycetales; family Streptomycetaceae; genus Streptomyces. The sequence continues at coordinate 129,911 of NZ_JAPNLK010000001.1, forward strand.
GGCCCAGCGTGACGGGGATCCGCACGGCCTCGAAGGTGCGGCGGCCCAGGACGCGCACCAGGTGGGCGAGCGGCGGGCCGATGAAGGCCTCGGCGCCCACGGCCCGATAGGAGTGGAGCATGCGGCGCGGGCCCATGCCGGGATCGACGACGACGGGGACGGCGCCGATCCGGAACAGGGCGAAGACCAGGGCGAACAGCTCGGGTCCGGGCGGGGCCATCAGCACCGTCCTGGTGCCCCGGCCTATGCCCGCGTGGGTCAGGCCGTGGGCGAGTCGCTCGACCTCCTGCTGCAACTCACCGTAGTTCAGGGTGCGGTAGCGGGGGCGGCCGTCGGGTTCGCGGCCCCCGTCGGGGTGGATGACGGCCGGCTTGTGCGGGAAGGCCCGGGCGTTGCCTTCCAGACGGGCGGCCAGGCCCTCGGCGGCGCCGAGGGCCGGCGCCCGGGTGTCGGTGCGTCGTCGGCTCGCGGTGGTCACCGGATCACCGGCCTTCGGGGCGGTAGCTCGCGCAGGCCGCGCTGGGGCCGGCGCCGGCGGTGACGAACAGCAGTTGGTCACAGTCCTCGGGCAGGCCGGTCGCCATGGCGTGGAGGTAACCGAGGACGGGGGCCGCGGTGTGCGGCTCTCCCGTCTCGCCGGGGGGAAGGGCGTCCGCCTCGGTGCCCGGGCCGATCACCAGGGTGCGGTCGAGGTCGAGCCCGTACGCGGCGGCGTAGTCGGCGACGGCGGTGGCGGCGAGTTCGGCGCGCCGGCGGTCGTGGTCCGGGGAGCGTCGCACGGTGATCAGGGTCCGGCCTTCGGCGCCCATGGCGGCGGTGTCCAGGTAGCCCTCCGTGTCGGTGGGGCCGTCGGCCGTGTAGTGCCGTACGGGGCCGAATCCGGCGTCGGGGTCGGCGCTGCGCTCCAGCAGGAGGGCGCCGGCCAGGTCCGCGTACGGGTAGTCGGGGTCTCGGCGTGCGTCGCCGCCGGGGTGTACGTCGGCGGCGGTGACCAGGAGGCGTTCGGTGCTGCCCGTGTCGAGGAGGGATTGACCGACCTGGACCGCGTTCAGCACGCCGCAGGCGCCGTTCATGAGGTCGAAGGAGAAGCCGGCGGCGGGATCCACGAGGTAGTCCAGGCTGATCCCGACCTCCTTCTGCACCAGGGCCGCGAGCGCCGGTTCGAAGGTGTTGGACTCCCGGTAGACGCCCACGTTGACGAGGACGCCGACGGCGGAGGGGGACAGACCGGTCTGGTCGAGGCAGTCGCGGGCGGCCCGGCCGGCGAGTTCCACGGAGGAGGCCGCTCGGGTGTCCGCGGCGTGGTCGCCGGTGGCGCGGCCGTCCGCTGTGCCGTGGCTGTCGACGGTGGCGGTGCCCGCGGCGGTGATGATCATGCCCATGGTTCAGACCCCCAGGTGGGTGACGGTGGCCGACAGGGCTCCGGTGACCACACCGGAGGCGGCGGGCACCATCAGGAAGGTGGCACCGCGTCGGGCGGTGCCCGCGGCGAGGTGTTCACGCAACGTCAGGAAGTGTGAGGTGGTGGCGGTGTTGCCGTACCTCTCCACGACGGCGAGCGAGGTGGGCATGGGCGTGCCGAACTCCGCTTCGCCCGTCTGGTTCACGTAGTCGATGAATCGGGCGCCGACCTGGTGCTGAATGATGTAGTCGAATTCCTCGGCCGCGAAATCCCGACCGTTCTTGGACAGCAGATCACCGTGGAATCGGGGCCAAAGGGCGAGCCGGTCCTTGTTGTGCATCTTCTTGTTGTCCGTGTAGAGCGCGATTCCCCCGGTGCGATCGCTCGGCATTCCCATGCACAGGTGCGAGTACTCCGCGCAGGTCATCAGGTCGATGTAGTGGATCCGGTCGGCCGCGTCCGCGGACCGGTCCATGACGACCGCGGCGGCGGAGTCGCCGACGGAGAGGGAGGCGAACTGCGGGTCGTACGAGTCGCCGATCTCGCGGGCCGCCGTCTCGGCGACGCGGGTCGCCTGCTCGCCGCTGACGACCATGCCGTTGCGGACCGCCCCGGAACGGATCATCCGGTCGAGGACGTACACGCCGGTCATCATCCCGGCGCAGGCATTGGAGACGTCGAAGTGCAGGGCGGAGCGGGCGCCGAGCTCCCGGGCGAGGGAACCGGCGAAGGAGGGTTCGAAGTAGAAGCGGTCGGCGTCCTTGAAGCGGGTGATCGACGCCGATATGACGATGTCCAGGTCGGCGGCCTCGTACCGGGATGCCGCGAGGCATTCGCGCGCGGCGCTCAGGGCCATTCCGAACGAGTCCTCGCCGGTCTCGGGACGCGGGTCGTAGGTTCGCCTCTCGGCGACTCCGGTGATCCTCTCGACGTCCACGCCCCGAAGGTTCGGGGTTCGGCCGATGAGTTCCCGAGTGGTCAACGTGGTGGCCGGCATATGGGATCCGATGGATTCCATGCGGCTGTATAAGTTGTGCGAGCTCAATTTTCACTCCGTAATGGGCGCACGCGGGCAGCACATATCGCTCCGGCGGAAAGGCGCACTGTTCCGCTGTCATTCGCTGGTGACAGACAGCGAAGTTACCGTAGCGTACGGATTTGTCAGTCCTGTTACGCGCCCACCCGAAAGCGGACCGACGTGGCGAATATCGGCCATTCACGCGCGGCGGGACATTCCGCCGCGTCCAAGGCCGCACGCACCGTGTGCGGGCCCGCCGCGACCGCCCTTCCCGGGCCGCCCCGCCCTGCCGGCCCGCTCCCCCGCCGCACTGACGCCCGGGCGGCTCCCTTGGGTACACGGCTTCGAAAACCTGTCCGGAATCACACGGTCCGTCTTGACCGTCCCCGCCCGGCCGCGCGACCGGCCGATCGTCCGCCGGCGCGACCGGCGGTCGGACCGCGGCGCGTCAGCGACGGCCGAGGGCGTTGAGCCGGGCGGCCTGGCGGGTCAGGTGGTCGCGCTCGGCGAGGTTGGGTGCCTTGGCCGCGGCCTCGGCGTACAGCCGCGCCGCCGTCACCGGGTCGCCGTCGCGCTCGTGGAGGTACGCCGCCACCGCGGCGTGGCGGGGCAGGGGGTGTCCCTTGCCGGAGAAGCCCGGGGCGGACCGGTCCAGTTCGGCGAGCGCCGCCAGGCCGGCGCGCGGTCCGTCGGCCTCGCCCACGGCCACCGCGCGGTTGAGGCGGACGACCGGACTGTCGGTCAGCCGCACGAGTTCGTCGTACCACTCGACGATCTGCACCCAGTCGGTCTCCCCGGCGGTGGGCGCGTCGGCGTGGAGCGCCGCGATGGCGGCCTGGGCCTGGAACTCGCCCAACCGGTCGCGGGCGAGGGCCGCCTGCAGGATCCGGACGCCCTCGGCGATCGAGTCGGTGTCCCAGCGGCCGCGGTCCTGCTCGGCGAGCGGCACCAGGCTGCCGTCGGACGTGGTCCGGGTGGCGCGCCGGGCGTGGTGGAGCAGCATGAGGGCGAGCAGCCCCGCCACCTCGGGGTGGTCGATCACGGTCGCGAGCTGCCGGGTGAGCCGGATGGCCTCGGCCGCGAGGTCGACATCGCCGGAGTAGCCCTCGTTGAATACCAGGTAGAGGACGCGCAGCACGGTGGACACGTCGCCGGTCCGGTCGAAGCGCACGTCGGAGACGGTGCGCTTGGCCCGGCTGATGCGCTGCGCCATGGTCGCCTCGGGGACCAGGTAGGCCTGGGCGATCTGGCGGGTGGTCAGCCCGCCCACGGCGCGCAGCGTGAGCGCGACCGCGGACGACGGCGTCAGCGACGGGTGGGCGCACAGGAAGTACAGCCGCAGCGTGTCGTCCACCGCGGACGCGGGTCCCGCGGCCGGCTCCTCTTCGACGAGGTCCTCGCGCCGGCGGCGGGCGGCGTCCGATCGGGTGGCGTCGAGGAACCGGCGCCAGGCCACGGTGACCAGCCAGCCCTTCGCGTCCCGCGGCGGGTCGGCCGGCCACACGCGGACCGCCTCGACCAGCGCGTCCTGCACGGCGTCCTCGGCCGCCGCGAAGTCTGCTCCGCGGCGGACGAGGATCCCGATCACGCTCGGGGTGAGGCTCCGGAGCAGGGCCTCGTTCATGGGCGAGGTCACTCCGTGATGGTGGGCGGCGCGGCCAGGAACGGGCGGACCTCCAGCCACTCGTGGATCGGCCTGCCACCCGCGCCGGGGGCGGCGGACAGTTCCCCGGCCAGTTCGACGGCGCGCTCGTGGTGGTCGACGTCGATGATCATCCAGCCGGCGATGAGGTCCTTGGTCTCGGCGAACGGACCGTCGGTGACCGGCGGGCGGCCCTCTCCGTCGTAGCGGACCCACTCCCCCTCCGGGGCGAGCGCCTGACCGTCGACGAACTCGCCCGTCTCCTCCAGCCGCCCCGCGAAGTCGTGCATGTACTGCACGTGGGCCGTGATCTCCTCCGGGGTCCACTGGGCCATGGGTACGTCGTTGACCGCGGCCGGGGCGCCCCGGTAGTGCTTCAGCAGCAGGTACTTCGCCATGATGTCTCTCCTCTGTGCCGGTGCGACCATTCTGGCCGCGTTCATGGCAGGGACGGAGCCGGGCACGGGTTCTCGACATCCTCGCCCGAACTTTTTTCAGTTCTCTCGGAAGAGCCCTCGCAAGAGCCCTCGGCAGCCGCCTCTCGGGCCGCACTCGTCGTCCGGCACGTCGGTGGCTCGTCGGTCGGCTCGTCGTCCGGCGGTGGATCGTCGCACGCCCTGTTCGCGGGGCCCCCGGAGGCACTGGGGCGGCACCTGGTCCTCACCATGGTCCGGCTGCGCGACCGGCTCCGGGGGGATCCGCTGCTGCGGGTCGTGTTCTCGCTCGGCAACGACGACGAACGCACCCTGCTGCGCGAGCGCTTCCGCGAGCAGGTCACCGACCGGCTGGCCGCGCTCCTGACCGGCCCCGACCCGCAGGTGCGCGCCGAGCTGATCACCGATCAACTGATCGGCCTGGGCGTGACCTTGAGCCTGCACCGGCCGGACGGCGCGGGGGGCCGCACACCCCCCCGACCGACTCGCGGACCTGTACGCCCCCGGCCTCCAGTGGCTCATCGACGGCGACTGAATCCGGGTCCGGACCCGGAAGTGCCACGGCGGCCCGATCAGGCGCCGAAGGTCAGCCGGAACAGGGCCCCTCCCCCCGGCGCGGCCTCCGCCGTCAGTTCGGCCGCGTGCGCCCGGGCGATCTGCCGCGCCATCGCCAGGCCGAGCCCCGACCCCGGCAGGGCCCGCGCCGCCCCCGCACGGTAGAACCGGTCGAAGACGTACGGCAGGTCCTGGGGCGCGATGCCCGGACCGTGGTCCCGTACCGTCAGCTCGGGCCGGCCGGCCCGCACCGTCAGCTCCACCTCCACCGGGACGCCCGCCGGGCTGAACTTCGCCGCGTTGTCCAGCAGGTTCCCCAGCAACCGGCTGAGCCGGGCGGGCACCCCGGGTACGACGACCTCGTCGGTCGAGCGCACCACGATCGGCACGGAGGCCCAGTGCGCCCGCGCGACCTGCACGCAGTGCTCCACCAGCCGGCCCAGCCTGACCTGTTCGACGAGCGGCTGCGGCTCCTCGTCGCGCGCCAGCTCGATCAGGTCGTTGACCAGGCCCGTCACCTCCCGCAGCTGCCGGCCCAGGGCGAGGGAGGCGCGCTCGCGCTGCTCCGTCGTCAGCCGCTCGCCGCGTGCGAGCAGTTCCGCGTTGGTGCGCAGCGCCGTCAGGGGGGTGCGCAGTTCGTGGGAGGCGTCCGCGACGAGGCGCCGTTGCGCGGTGACGGACTGTTCCAACTCCCCCAGCATGGTGTTGAAGGTCCCGGCGAGCCGGGTGATCTCGTCTTCCCGTCCCGGCGGCGGCAGCTCGATGCGGTGGCGCGGGTCCCGGGTGGCCGCGATCCGTTCGGCGGTGGCGGTGAGCCGGGTCAGCGGTGCGAGTCCGGTCCGCGAGACCCAGTACCCGAGCACGGCGGCGAGCAGCACACCGGCCGCGCCGATCACCACCAGCCACCGGGCGGCGTCGGAGATGCCGGCTTCGACGGTGTCGGCGCGCAGCGCGACCTGGAGCGCCTGTCCCTTCGTGTAGTCGGTGGTGAGCATCCGTGTCGGGTGTCCGGCGTGGACGATGCTCGTGTAGTACGGGGCGCGACGGCCGGCGGCGACGGCCCTGGTCCCCGCGTCCACGGGCAGCATGTACGGCCGGGCGGGATCCTTGGCGGGATCGACCGGCACCACCTCCGCGCAGGCGGGCGCGGCCAGGAAGCGGCACTCCCCGGCCAGGGTGTCGGGTCCGGAGTCGGGGTTGCGTTGGGCGGCGAGCCGCGCGGACTGGGTGAGGCTGAGGTCGAGCTGGTCGTACAGGGCCCCGCGGACGACGAAGAACGCCGCGGTGCACACGCCGACGGCGACCAGCGCGACGGCCGAGGTGACGGCCAGCGCCAACCGGGTCCGCAGGGGGCGGCGCCTGCGCCATGGGGCGCCCAGCCGGCGCCGGCCGGCGCCCGTCACGCGGCGTCCAGCCGGTAGCCGACTCCGTGGACGGTGTGCACCAGCCGCGGCTCGCCGCCGGCCTCCAGCTTGCGCCGCAGGTAGCCGACGTACACGGCGAGGGAGTTGGAGTCCGGTCCGAAGTCCCGCCCCCACACCAGTTCCAGGATGAGTTCGCGCGGCAGGACCTGCCCGGGGTGGCGCAGCAGGAGTTCCAGCAGCGCGGCCTCGGTGCGGCTGAACTCCAGCGGGCGCCCGGCCCGTCGCCCGGTTCGGGTGGCCGGGTCGAGGACGAGGTCGCCGTACGCGAGGGGGTCGCCGGCGTCGTCCTGGGCGGGCGCGGCCCGCCGCAGCAGTGCCCGGACCCGGGCCACCAGCTCGTCCAGGGCGAACGGTTTCACGAGGTAGTCGTCGGCGCCCGCGTCCAGCCCGTCGACCCGTTCGCTCACCGAGTCCAGCGCGGTCAGGACGAGTACGGGTGTCCGGTCGCCCATCGCGCGCAGTTGCCGGCACACGCCGAGGCCGTCCAGCACCGGCATCATCACGTCCAGGACCAGGGCGTCGGGTTCCCAGGCCGCGACCTCGGACAACGCGGCCAGCCCGTCGGCGGCGCCGCGCACCTCGTACCCCTCGACGGCCAGGCCGTCCTGCACGGCGGCCCGCACCTCGGGCTCGTCGTCGACCACCAGAATCCGCTGTCTGCTCATGGAGCTCATGGGCAAAGCCTGCCAAAGGCCGCGGCGGAACCTCTTAGAACCTTCTTAGGGCACACCGGAAGTCTGCCGCCATGACCACACGAGACTCCTCCCCGGCTCCCCTGTCCGTCGTGATCGGTGCCGGCGGCACCGGTGGCCACATCTACCCCGGGCTCGCTCTCGCCGAGGCCCTGCGCGCGGCCGTCCCCGGCGCCGTGGTCTCGTTCATCGGGACCGAGCGCGGCCTGGAGACCGAGCTGATACCGCGCGCCGGCTACCGGCTGCACACCGTCGACATGATCCCCTTCGATCCGGCGCTGGGCGCCAAGCGCTACCTGCTGCCCGCCGCGCTGCTGCGGTCCGCCGGGCAGGCGCGGGCCGTGATCCGGGCCCAGGGGGCGCACGCCGTCGTCGGCATGGGCGGCTACCCGAGCGCGCCCGCCGTGCTGGGCGCCCGGCTGGCCGGACTGCCGGCCCTGATCCACGAGTCCAACGCGGTCCCGGGGCGCGCCAACCAGTTCGCGGCCCGGCTCACCCCGCACGTCGCGGTGGCCTTCGACCGCAGCCGGGAGCACCTGGCGGGCGGGGAGCGGGCACTGACCACCGGGATGCCGATCTCCGCCGCCCTGGCCGGTCTCGCCGAGTTGTCCGGTCACGGGCGGGCGGTGCTGCGCGCCGAGGCCCGGCGGGCGTTGGGCGTGCCGGACGGGCGTCGGCTGGTGGTGTTCAACGGCGGCAGCCTCGGCGCCGTCCGGCTCACCGGGGCGGCCGTCGGGCTGGCCGGGCTCTGGCAGGGGCGGGACGACGTACAGCTGCTGATCAAGACGGGTCCCGCGGCGCTGCCGGACGCGGTGGCGGACCTCGCCGCGAGCGGCGGGCAGCGGATCGCGCGCGCCGTGCCGTACCTGGACCGGATGGACCTCGTGTACGCCGCCGCGGACCTCGTGGTGTGCCGGGCCGGATCGGCGACGGTCGCGGAACTCGCCGCGACCGGCGTCCCGTCCGTCCTGGTCCCGTACCCGCACGCGCCGGGCGACCACCAGACCCACAACGCCCGGGTGTTGTCCGACGCCGGCGCCGGGCTCCTGCTGGCCGACGCCGCCGCCACCACCGAACGCCTCGCGGACCTCGTGGGTCCGCTGCTGGCGAACCCGGCCCGGCTGTCGGCCATGGCCGGCGCCGCCGACCCCGGCCCGCACGCGCGGGCCGCCGAACTGCTGGCCGCGGAGGTCCTCCGCGTCGCCGGCGTCACCCTTCCCCTCCTGGAGCGAGCATGAGCACCACGAACAGCATGAGCACCACGAACAACTGGGACGGCCGTACGGTCCTGGTCACCGGCGCCGAGGGATTCATCGGCTCGACCCTGGTCGACCTGCTGGTGGCCCGGGGCGCCCGGGTCCGCGCCTTCGTGCACTACAAGCCGTACGCCGAGAAGGGCCACCTGGCGCGCTACCTCGCCGAGCCGGACGGCCCCGTGGAGATGTGGGCCGGTGACATCCGCGACGCGGGCCGGGTGAGCGACGCGGTGGCCGGCTGCGACACCGTGTTCCACCTGGCGGCGCTGATCGGGATCCCGTACAGCTACGCCTCGCCCGGCGCGTACGTCCAGACGAACGTCACCGGCACGGAGAACATGGCCGAGGCCTGCCGTCGGCACGGGGTGCGCCGGCTGGTGCACACCTCGACCAGCGAGGTGTACGGCACCGCGCTGACGGCCCCGATCGCGGAGACGCACCCGCTCCAGCCGCAGTCCCCGTACTCCGCTTCGAAGATCGGCGCTGACATGATGGCGCTCTCCTTCCATCACGCCTTCGAACTCCCGGTGACGGTGGTGCGGCCGTTCAACACGTACGGTCCGCGCCAGTCCGCGCGCGCCGTCATCCCGACGATCCTCGCCCAACTGCACTCCGGGGCGGACGAGATACGTCTGGGGTCCCTCTCCCCCACGCGGGACTTCACGTACGTCACCGACACGGCGGAGGGCTTCCTGGCGGTCGCGGAGTGCGACCGGGCGCTGGGTGAGGTGGTCAACCTCGGGACGGGTCGGGAGATCTCCGTCGGCGACCTGGCCCAGGCCCTGATCACGGCGTCCGGCCGCGAGGCCCGTGTCGTGGTCGACCCCTCCCGCCTGCGGCCCTCCGGCAGCGAGGTCCAGCGCTTGCTGTCGGACAACTCCCGGGCCCGCGAGTGGGCTTGCTGGGAGCCGCGGGTCTCCCTCGCGGAAGGGCTGCGGCGCACCTCGGACTGGATCGCGGCCAACCTCGCCCTCTTCGCCCCGGACCGCTACCAGGTCTGACCGGACGGGGTGCTCCCGGACGCCCCGGAGCACCCCCGCCCCGGGGCGCGACCGCCCGGCCTCCCCGGTGCGGCGACACCCCGGCACTGGTCGCCGTTCAGCCGAGACCCCCAGGTCAGGGCGGTGTGCGAGCGCCGGGACGCGGGCCCGTCGGCGGCTGTCAGGTTGCTACCATCACGGCGATCAGAGGAACTGGCCGACCAACGGAACGAACCGGAGATCTCGCGTGTCGGAGCTGAACCCCATCGGATTCCACACCTTTGTCGCGAACCTCGGCGTCAAGGACACCACCCGCGACTTCACGGTGGTGGTCTCCGAGCACCCCTGCGCCGCGGCGGCCGTGTTCACGCAGTCCCGGTTCGCCGGACCGAGCGTGCTCCTCAGCCGCGAGCACGTGGCCGACGGATCTGCGCGCGCGGTGGTCACCGTGTCCAAGAACGCCAACGTCGCGAACGGGGAACGCGGCGTCCGGGACGCCGAGGAGGTCGTGGCGCTGACCGCGGCCCTGGTGGGCTGCGCGCCGCAGGAGGTGCTGATCGGATCGACCGGGGTCATCGGGCGCCCGTACCCGATGGAGACGATGCGGGCGGGGATCCCCGGTGTACGCGCGGGCGAGGAGCCCGACTTCGACTCCGTCTCCGAGGCGATCATGACCACGGACACCCATCCGAAGCTCGCGCGGGCGCGGATCGGATCGGCGACCCTGGTCGGAGTCGCCAAGGGCGTCGGCATGTTGGAGCCCGACATGGCCACGCTCCTCACGTACTACTTCACCGACGCGGCCCTGCCCGCCGCCGAACTCGACGCCGTGTTCCGGCGGGTGATGAACCGGACCTTCAACTGTGTGAGCGTGGACTCCGACACCTCCACCAGCGACACCGCCGTGATCCTCGCCAACGGAGCGGCCGGAGAGGTGGACCCCGCGGAGTTCGAGGCGGCCCTGTACTCCGTGGCGGAGGACCTCACCAAGCAGGTCGCCCGGGACGGGGAGGGCGCCACCAAGCTCATCGAGGTGGTCGTGGACCGGGCGCGGGACGAGGGGCAGGCCCGCCGGGTGGCGAAGGCGATCGTCAACTCGCCGCTGGTGAAGACCGCCGTGCACGGGTCCGACCCCAACTGGGGGCGGGTCGCGATGGCCGTCGGCAAGTGCAAGGACGACACCGACATCGACCCGGACCGGGTCGTGATCCGATTCGGCGACCTGGTCGTCTACCCGCAGGCCGAGCCCGACCTGGCCGGGCTGACCGAGGTCATGAACGCGGACGAGGTGCTGATCCACGTCTCGCTCGCGACCGGCACCGCGGCCGCCCGCGTCTGGGGCTGCGACCTGGGTGACGGCTACGTCCGGATCAACGCCGACTACACCACCTGACCCGCCGCCCCGGTCACCCGGCGCGCGGAGGACCGAGCGCCGGGCGCCGGCCCTCGCCGGCGTCTGCTACCGCGCGCTGTCCATCGGCACCGACGGCGGGACCTCCCGCTGGTGCGGGATCGATGCGGTCGGTGACGGCCGGAAATCGTCCTCGGGGCGCAGCGCGACCGTGCGGGTGGGCGCGGGGATGGAGATGCCCTCCGCCCGGAAGCGCCGGTGGAGCCGCTTGATGAACTCGTGCTTGATCCGGTACTGGTCGCTGAACTCCCCGACACCGAGGATCACCGTGAAGTTGATCCGGGAGTCGGCGAACGTGTGGAAGCGGACGGCCCCTTCGTGGTCGGGGACCGCCCCGTTGATGTCCACCATCACGCTGTCGACGACCTCCAGCGTCACCCGTTCCACGTGCTCCAGGTCGCTTTCGTAGCCCACCCCGACCTGGACCAGGATCGACAACTGCTGCTCGGGCTGGGTGAAGTTGGTCATGTTCGTGCGCGCCAAACGGCCGTTGGGGATGATCACCAGGTTGTTCGACAGGTTGCGCACCACGGTGTTGCGCCAGTTGATGTCGACGACGTAGCCCTCCTCCCCGCTGGTGAGACGGATGTAGTCACCGGGCTGCACCGTCTTGGAGGCGAGGATGTGCACGCCCGCGAAAAGGTTGGCGAGGGTGTCCTGGAGGGCCAGGGCGACCGCGAGTCCGCCGACGCCCAGCGCGGTGAGCAGGGGCGCGATGGAGACGCCGACCGTTTCTAGGGCGACGAGGAACCCCATCGCGAAGACGACGACGCGTGTGATGTTCACGAAGATGGTCGCCGATCCGGCGACTCCGGTCCGCGACTGCGCCAGGGACTGCACGAGCCCCGCGACGACGCGGGCGGCGGCGAGCGTGGCGATGAGGATCAGCAGGGCGGTGAGGGTCTGGTTCACGAAGCCCGAGACCCTCGTGGTCAGGGGCAGGGTCGAGGCCGCCACCGCCGTGCCCGCGATGACCGCCGCGCCCGGCGCGAGGGTGCGCAGCCCGTGGACGATGATGTCGTCGCCGCTCCAGCGCGTCCTGAGGGCGTGCTTGGCGAGCCAGCGCAGCAGGGCCCGCAGGAGCAGACCGCCCGCGCCGCCCGCGGCCAACGCGATGCCGGCCACCAGCCAGTCGTGCAACACGAGGGTCCGGTTCAACGGGCGCCTCCCGTCGCGCGGCGGGCCGGGGAGGGAGCGACGGGCGCCGCCGGGCGTCGTATCGGGTGTGTCGTCACCTTGTCACCTGTCAGTTTGTCGTGCAAAGAAGCCCGTTCGGGCGTGTGTGCGGTCCGGAACGGGCTGCCATCCTGCCGCATGGGGACGGAAGGCGGCGCAGGTGGGGCGGTCGGAGCCGCTCGACGGCCAGAGCGGAACGCTCCGGCCGGCTGGATCAGGGGGTGGGGAAATCGGTGGCGCGGACGATCCCGTCGAGTTCCGTGTCGATCCAGGCCCGCTCGGTGTCGGGACGGGTGTTGTCCACGACCGCCCAACCCCGGGCCCCGTCGGGGGCGGCGAGCTCCACCAGGCGGTGGTCCAGGTGACCGGTGATCATCACGGCCATCAGGGACAGGTACTCGCGCTGGAGATCCGGCGGGAGGTGGCGTCCGGCGGGTACTTCCCACGCGGTCCGCAGGTCGTCCTCCAGCAGCGCGCAAGTGGTGCGCACCGCCGTGATGAGCGCCTCGAACCGCTCCCCGTCCAGGCGCGCCCGCAGGACCTCCAGGTAGGAACCCAGAACATCGGCCTCGTGGTCGTCGTCCGGCTCCGCCGGATGATGCTCGGTCATGCCCCACCCCTGCCCGGACGACCGCGTCCCCTCGCAGTGTAGGGAGCGCCCGACAGGTGGACGGCGGTCTTCGGCCACCCCGCGGTCTTCCCCACCACTCCGGCCGCACCCGACCACGGTGCGGTCCCCGGCGGCGGACCGCGGCGAACATGCCCTTCGCATATTCGTTGTGAATACGCGTTCGGCAACGCCTGGATGAATTCCACATCATCCCTCGTCCTACATTGACAGTGCGCTGCGCCCTGCGGGTTAATTACCTCAGGCGTGGCCAGATGTGGTCGCGCGTGGCGGGATCACGTCAGTCCGCGACCGGTTCATTCCGGCGGCGGGGCGTGCCCCCCGTGACGACGTCGCAGCAGAGGGGTGTTCCGATGCTCGTGTGCACGCGAGTGCACTGACGATCGTACATTGAGCGGGTATTGGCGAATCCGACTCTTCCGTGGGGGGATCAATGGCCCAGCTCAACTTTTTCTCCGTTCCCGATTTCCACCTTCCGTTCGGGAACTCCAAGCATCCACAGGCCGCGCGAGCCAACAACGAGGCCACGTCGTGGGCCCTGCGTCACGAGCTCGTCACCGATGCCTCGGAGCAGTTCGCGGGGATCGGCTTCGGCCATCTCGCCGGCCGCGTCAGCGGTGAGGTGCCCTATGAGAAGGTCGTCCTCCTCGCCGAGTGGATGGCCTGGTCCTTCGTCCTGGACGACCAGCACGACCACCTCATCAGGACGGGCGAGTTGGCGGCCTGGCGGCCCGTCACCGACACGATCACCACCTACCTGGCCACGGGCAGGACGGGCGCGGCGTCCTCGCGGCCGAATCCGCTGGTCACCGGGTTCATCGACCTGTGCGACCGGATCCTCGCCGGCATGTCCGAGGTGACCGCAGCCCGCTACCGGGCCCATGTCCCCCTGATGTTGGGCTCCTTGGACCAGGAGGCGGGAAACCGCGGGGACGAGGGGCACCCCTCCGTCGAGGACTACATCCTGATGCGGCGTCACAGTTCGCAGATGCTGCCGATGATGGACATGGTCGAGGCGGGCCTGGGCATCGACGTGCCGCCGCACCTCCACGAACTGCCGGAGTTCCAGGCCCTCATCGCGAGTTCGGTGGACATCATCTCGTGGGGAAACGACGTGTTCTCGCTGCCGAAGGAGTACTCCTGCGGGGACAACAACAACCTCGTCTCGCTCATCTCCGCGTGGGAGGGGCGCAGCCTCGGCGACGCGGTCCGGGCCGTCGAGGGGCGCATCCAGACCCGCATCGAGGAGTACCTGTCCGGAAAGGAGCGCCTGTTCCAGGTCATTGACGCCCGGGGTGACGTCGATCCCGCCGTGCGGGCCACCGTCTCCCGCTGCGTGCGCAGTTATGAGGACTGGATGATCGGCGCGGATCTGTGGCAGCGTTACGAGTGCACGAGGTACCGCGACGAACGGTTCGCGGCCGGGCTGGAGTCTGCGTACATCCGCCCGGATCTCGTCTCGGTGGCATGACAGGGAGTCGACCCATGGCTACGCAAGTGGAACATTCCGGCCCTGCGGTCAACGCCCCCGTCGCACCGGGGCGGTTACCGCTCCTGGGTCACGCACTACAGTTGTGGCGACAGCCGATAGCGTTCCTGGAGTCGTTGCGCGAACACGGCGACATCGTGCGCCTCGACATCGGCACGTGGCCCGTGCACGTCCTCACCAGCCCGGAGCACGTGCACGCCGTACTGGTGCAACAGGCGCAGCGCTTCGGCCGCGGACGGATCTTCGACCGGCTGCGCCCGGTGTTCGGCAACGGCATCGTGACGACCGACGGCGAGTTCCACCGCAAGCAGCGCCGGATGATGCAACCGGCCTTCCACCGCAACCACATCACCGACTACACCGAGGTGATGAGCCGGCAAGCGGAGGCCATGTCCGCGTCGTGGACGGCGGGGCGGGAGATCTCGATGGTCACCGAGGCGCGCGGGTACGCGATGTCGTCGGTGGCCGAGATGATCTTCTCCGGTGAACTGAGCCGGCCTGCGGTCACGGAGGTGCACCGCTCGTTGCCCATCGTCCTGGAGGGCATGCTGGTCCGCGCGGTCATGCCCAAGGCCCTGGACCGCCTTCCGATCCCGTACAACCAGCGGTTCGACGCGGCGGCCGGGCGTCTGCGCCGGACCATCGACGAGGTGATCGCGCAGTACAGCGCAGAGAAGGGCGCGGAGGGTCACGACCTCCTCTCGCTGCTGCTGTCCAGCGTGGACGCCGAGTCGGGCGCGACGATGGCCGCCGAGCAGGTGCGCGACGAGGTGCTCGCCATCATGCTGGCCGGCACGGAGACCTCGGCCACCACCCTCGCCTGGGTCTTCCACGAACTCGGCCGCCATCCGGAGGTGGAGAGGCGCCTCCACGAGGAGGTCGACGCGGTGGTGGGCACCCGCCCCGTCCGCGCCGACGACATACCCGAACTCACCTACACGAACCACGTGTTCCAGGAGGCACTGCGGCTGCACTCACCGCTCCTGTTCACCAGGCGGGCACTGTCACCCCTCACCCTGGGCGGCGTGGCGATCCCCGAGGGAGCCGAACTGGCCTACAGCCCTTACGCGTTGCACCGGGACCCGGCGCTGTTCCGGGACCCCACGGTCTTCGACCCGGACCGCTGGCGACAGGAGGGGAACGAGCGGGGGCGGACCCAGAAGTACATCCCGTTCGGGGCGGGGCAGCACAAGTGCATAGGCGACTCGTTCGCGGTGACGGAGATCCTGACCGCCGTGGCGAGCGTGGCGTCCCGCTGGCGACTGGTGCCCGCGCCCGGCGTGACGGTCCGTGAGGTGCCCGCCGGGATACCCCAACCCAGCGAACTGCCCATGATTCCCGTGGCGCGGCACTAGCGGGATCCGACCGATCGCTTCCTGCAAGGCGGCTTCTCGCCAGTCCCTGACGTGCCCCCCGGGGAGCGTCAGCCGAGGATACAGCGTTGTCCTCGAACGAGTGGCGAGATGCCGCAATAATGTGCTTAAGCAGCAACAACTCGCTTCTTGGCCCGTACACTCGGCCGCACGCGCCGGAGGGGGCAAGAATGTCAGACGTCACGGACCCGCAGGGGTGGGCTTCCCAACCTTTACTTGAGCGGGAATCCGAAGTTCTCGCGATCCACCGCGCGGTGGACGAACTGTGCGGCACCTCGCGCACCGGCCCCACCACTCGTCGTGGTGGCGTGCTGACCTTCGCCGGAGCGGGTGGCATCGGCAAGACGACCCTGCTCACGGAGGCCCGTCGGCATGCCGCCGAGCGGTCCTGCACCGTGCTGTTCGCACGGGGCGGCGAGCAGGAGAAGCAAGTGCCGTTCCACGTGATGCGGCAACTCATACAACCCACGTTCGCCGCCATGACCGAGGAGGAGCGGCGCGACGTTCTCGGCAACTGGTACAGCATCGTCGCGCCGGCGCTCGGACTGACCGCCGCCCCGAAGGGCCCGACGGCGCCCGACCCGCAGGGTGTGCGCGACGGCCTGGACTGGGTGGTCACCCACCTGACCGTGCGCAGCGCACCCGTGGTGCTGGTCGTCGACGACGCGCACTGGGCGGACGCGGAGTCCCTGGCCTGGCTGACCGCCTTCGCGGCGCGGGCCGAGGAACTGGCCATGCTGATCCTCGTGGCCTGTCGGCCCAACGAGATCCCCGCCGACGCCGCCTCGCTGCGGGCCCTGATGAGTCGCCAGGGAACACGTCCGCACGAGCTGGCCACGCTCACCACGAGCGCGGTGGCACGCATCGTCCGCGACGCCCTCGGCGAGAGCGCCGACGACGTGTTCTGTCGAGAGTGTTGGGCGATCACCGGCGGAAACCCCTTCGAGGTCGTCGAGTTGGCGATGAAGGGTCGCGATCGTGGGCTGAAGCCCCACCAGGACAACATTCCGCAGCTCCGCGACCTGGCCTCCGCCGTCAAGGGCAGCGGGCTCATCGACCGCCTCGAACAGCTCGGGCCGTCCACGGTCCGGCTCGCGTGGGCCGCCGCCGTCCTGGGTACCGCCGTCCCGATAGGCATCGTCGGAAGCGTGGCGGCGCTCGGTGAGGCGCAGGCCGCGGAGGCCATCGACCAACTGCGCAACGCCCGCATCCTGACCGTCCTCACCAGCCTGCGCCGGCAGGAGGTCGTCGAGTTCTTCCATCCGCTCATCGCGACCGCCGTGTACCGGTCGATTCCGCCGGGCGTGCGCGTCGGCATGCACGGGATGGCCGCGCAGGCCATGGTCGACGACGGTTTCGGCGCCGCGGCCGCCGCCCGCCACCTGCTGGAGATGCATCCCGAGGGCGACCCCTGGGTGGTGCAGCAGCTGCGCCAGGCCGCACGCGAGAGCTTCTCCGCGGGAGCCCCCGATGCCGCCCGCCGCTACCTGGCCCGCGCGCTGCGCGAGCCGCCGGACATGGAGGACCGGGCCGAGGTGCTGTTCGAGCTCGGCTCCGCCAACCTGCTGCACGATCCCGCGACGACCATCAACCAGCTCCGGGCCGCCCTGGAGGAACCCAAGACCGAACAGGCGCTGCGGGAGGCGATCACCTACCGTCTCGCCCAGGCACTCGCCCACACGGGACAGATGGCGGAGGCGGCCGGGCTCCTCGCGGACGAGGCGCGGCTGTCCACGAGTTCCCGCACCCGACTGCGCATGCAGGCCGAGCAGTTCAAGTGGAACTCGGTCCGGTTGGACGAGGAGAACTCACCCGCCCGGTCCCGGCTCCTGGCCCAGTTCGCCAAGCGCCTGAGCGGCCGCGGTCTGCCCGAGCGGCACATCCTGGGGCTGCGGGCCTGGGACGCCGCGATGCGCGGCGAGCCCGTCGGCACGGCTCTGGACTACGCGGAGCAGGCGCTGACCGGCGGCATGAGCTGGACCGACCAGGACTTCGGGTTCGAGGTGCCGGCGGTCGTGGCCGTCACGCTCATGTACTGCGATCAGCCGGGCCGTGCGGAGGAGCTGTTCAACACCGGCATCGTGGAGTTCGAGGGGAAGGGCTGGCGCGGAGCGCACCTGTCGTTCGTCTACACCCTGCTGGGTTACGTGCGCTACCGGCGCGGACGGCTCGCCGAGGCCGAGGACTTCGTGCGCAACGGCTTGCAGATCGCCGACCGCGTCGGGCACGGCATCCCGGCGCAGTGGTACGCGATCGGCACGCTCATCGAGACGCTGCTCGCCCGAGGGAACACGGCCGAGGCGCAGCGGGTCGCCCAGACCTACAAGCTGGCGGAGGGTCTGCCCAAGGCCGTGGTCTATCCCGACCCACAGGCCGTCTGGGGCAAGCTCCTGCTGGCGCAGGGACGGATCGACGAGGCGGAGCAACAGCTCAGCGCGGCGGGCAAGCGGCTCGACCTGCGCGGCACGCGCAATCCGTCGTGGAGTCCGTGGCAGCTGGACCTGGCTCTGGCGCAGGTCACCCACGAGCCCGACCAGGCACGCGCCACGGCGACCGAGGCGTTGGCGCGGGCCCGCGCGTTCGGGGCGGCGAGCGTGATCGGGCAGTCCCTGCGCGTCCTGGCGACGACCATGGACCCGTCCCGGGCGGCCCTCCTGTTGCAGGAGGCGGTGGGTCATCTCGAACAGTCGCCGGCCGCGTGTGAACTCGCGCACGCGCTCGTCGACCACGGTACGGCGCTGCACACCCTGGGCGATCCGCACCAGGCGGCCCAGCAGCTGTACCGCGGCATGGAGACCGCTGCGGCCTGCGGTGCCGACGCGCTCGCGGCCCGGGCCCGCTCCCAACTCGCCTCGGCGGGACTGCGCCCGCGCCGTCTGCACACCTTCGAGCAGGACACGTTGACGATCGCCGAGCACGCGGTGGCGCGGCACGCCGCGCTCGGGCTCGACAACGCGGCGATCGCGCGGGAGTTGGGCACGGACGTGCGGACGGCGTCGGAGCTGCTGTCGGCTTCCTTCACCAAGCTGGGCACCGATCGCCTCGGCCTGCGGAGGGCGCTGGGGATCTGAGGGGCGGTGCGGGGGGTACCGACGGGCGGCCGCGGCGCGGCCGCCCGTCGCCGCGTGCACGTCCGTCCTCGCGCGTGCACGTCCGTCCTTGCGCGGGTGCGTTTCCTCGCGTGCGCGCCTGCGGCTGCGTCCGCCCGCGCCGCGGTGAAGAGCACGGCCGCTTCCTTGATCTCGCGCGAGCGGGGCCCGGGGACCGGCGTGCACGAGCCCGCTTCCCGTCCGGCCGCACCCAGCGCGCGCCCGACCACCTGCGACGTGACGATCGGGGGGAGAACGCCGCGGCCGGAAAGGACTCGCGCAGTGAGCACTCGCACACCAGACGAACACGCTCCCCTGAGCCGGAGTACCGGTGACCACGGCAGTGCCCGGCCGTCGTCCCGTACCCGCCCCTCGTCCGGCGCCACCCCGTCGCTCACCGACGGGGCGCACCCGGCCCGCGCGATGACGCCACCGCCATGGTGCTGAGCGTGATACCCCCCCGCGTGCCGCTCCCCGGCAGTGGCGGGTTCCCGGGAGACGGACGGTACGGCGAGAGCCCGCGGAGCGGACGCGTGGTGCGCCGGGGACTCTCCCTGACCGGTGCCGTGCTGGCGACGGTCTTCTACTGCCTGTCCCTGACGCCGGCCCTGCTGCCCCGCCCGTGGTGGCTCCAGGGGGTGGAGGCGGGGGTGACCGCGGCCCTGGGGTACGCGCTCGGCGCGGTCCTCGGCACGGTCACGCGGGCGCTGGCCGGGCGCAGGCTGATCCTTCCCGCCCGGTCCCCGCAGCGCGCCGCGTGGTCGGCGGTGGCCGGGGTCTGCCTGGTCACCGTCGTCGTGACGACCGCGTTCAGCGTGTCCTGGCAGGGCGACATGCGCCGGGCCGTCGGGATGCGGCCCCAGGTGGTGTGGTGGCAGTGGGCGCTGGTGCCCGTCCTCGCGGGCCTCGTCGCCGGGCTGCTCCTGTGTGCGGCGCGTGGCCTCAGGTTGGCCGCCCGCACGGTGGCGCGGCCGCTGACGTGGTTGGTCCCGCGCTCGGTCGCCTACGGCACGGGGATCGCCCTGGTCGCCTTCCTCGTCGTCGGTTTCGTCCAGGGCTTCCTGCTCAAGGGCGTCCTCCACGTGGTGGAGAACGGGGCGTCCCTGGCGGACCAGGGGACGAGCAGGGGCGTGGTCCGCCCGACCTCCACGACGCTGTCGGGAGGCGACGGCTCGTACACGCCCTGGGACACCCTGGGGGCGAAGGGCCGCGACTTCGTCGGCGGGGCGAGCACCCGTGCGGACATCGCGCGTTTCACCGGGCGGGACGCCAAGGATCCGGTCCGGGTGTACGTGGGTCTGCGTACGGCGGACTCCCTCGACGAGCGGGCCCGGCTCGCCGTCCGCGAACTGGAGCGCGCCGGGGGGTTCGAGCGGGACGTGCTCGCCGTGATGGGCACGACGGGCACCGGCTGGGTCAACGACCAGGGAAGCCGGCCGCTGGAGTACCTCTGGTTCGGCGACAGCGCGTTGGTGGCCATGCAGTACTCGTACCTGCCCAGTTGGGTGTCCGTCCTCACCGAGGACGAGGCGGCCGACGCGAGCAGGGCGCTGTTCACGGCGGTGTACGACAAGTGGCGGACGCTGCCCGCCGAGACCCGGCCGAAGCTGCTCGCGTACGGCGAGAGCCTGGGTTCGTACGCCATGGAGAACGCCGTCGGCGGCACGCTGAAGGGCCTGACGAGCCGCACCGACGGAGCGTTGTTCGTCGGCCCCACGTACG
The DNA here is from genome assembly GCF_026627505.1 of Streptomyces sp. H27-H5. Lineage (GTDB taxonomy): Bacteria > Actinomycetota > Actinomycetes > Streptomycetales > Streptomycetaceae > Streptomyces. The sequence continues at coordinate 150,202 of NZ_JAPNLK010000001.1, forward strand.
CCAACCCGCTCTGGAGGACGCTCACGGACGGCCGTGCCCCCGACAGCCCGTCGTGGCGGCCCGTGGTCGGCGACGGGGCACGGGTGCGCTTCGCGCAGGTCCCCTCGGATTACGCGATTCCGGCCGCGCCGTGGACGGGCCCGCGGTCGGTGTACCTCCAGAACGGTTCGGATCCCGTGGTGTGGTGGTCGCCGGAACTCGCCTATCGGCACCCCGACTGGCTCGACGACCCCAGGGCGCGGGACGTGTCGCCCGCGATGCACTGGTATCCGGTGCTGACGTTCTGGCAGGTGGTGTGCGACCTGGCCGGCGCCGACGGCGTGCCCGAGGGGCACGGGCACCGTTACGGCACGATGCCGACGACCGCCTGGGCCCAGATCACCCGGCCCCCGGGCTGGACGCCCGAACGGACCGCCGCGCTCGCCGCGCACCTGGGCGGCCGGCCCCGGCACTGAGAACGCGCGCGGGGTGTCCGCCGCCGGCAGCCGGCCGGCGCCCCGCGCGTCGGTGTCCGCGAGGTCCCCGGACCCTGGCGGCCGGGAGGGTCAGCCAGTGGGCTCCGCCTCCGTTGCCGTTGCCGTTGCCGTCTCCGTCTCCTCCTCCGTCTCCGGGGGGTCCTCCCAGGACAGGATGTGGTGCCGGCTCTCCGAGGTCCCGGCGGCCACATTGCGTCCGACCACGTGCATGGCCGCCTCCTCGGCGGACTCCTCCCCCGCGTCGTCGCCCGCGTCGAAGCCCATCACGTCGGTGTTGCGCCGCGAGCCCGCCTCCGTCACGGAGACCAGCCGACCGACGCCGTCCTCGTCGAGGAGGAACGGCGCGCGGGGCGCGTCGCCGATCTCGGGCACCTCTTCGGCGAGTCGTTCTTCGAGCGACTGGCCCTCGCTCTGTTCGCGCCCCGTGGTGCCGTGGCGCGTCACCACGCTCGGGCGGTCCGCGGCGGTCCGGTAGCCCTCGTCGAGCCCGAGATCGGCGTTCGGCTCGTCGAGCGCGTTCTCCATGTCCGGCTGCCCCTCGGACGTCTGGTCGGTGTCCTGGGGCTGGTACACGTCGTCGCCCTGGCCATTCGTTTCATCGACCATGGTTCTTTCCCGTCTGGGTTGACGAGCCTCGGCCAGGACCGGAGCGGCGTACTCGCCGGTACGTCCGTTCTCCGCTCCCCGGCGTGTGACCGCCCGCACCGTCCATGCGCCGCATCTCCCTCTCGCGTACCGACCGGCCATGGTCAGAGCGCTCAGGCTCTCCTCCCATCATGGCCGTACTCCCGCCGGCTGACGAACGCTGCACCGGTGGCGCCCGGGGCCCCGGCCCGGTACGTCCGGCAGCGGGCGGAGTTCCGGGCCGTGCCGGCCGCGCCGGGGTGGTCGGGGTCCCGCTCGTTCACCCGGACAGGGCCGTTCGACCGGCGGACGCCCCGCCGTCCCCGGTGGTCGGCCCGTACTTCAGTAGCGTCGGCGACGAGGCGGCCCACTCACGGCGCCACCGTCCCCCGACATCTGTGAGGCGTTTCCCCCATGAGCCTGAGCATCCGCAACCAGTTGGCCGGCACCGTCACCTCCGTCACGACGGGCGAGGCCATGGCGACCGTGAACGTGCGCCTGGCGGGCGGCCAGGACATCACCGCGGCGATCACCACCGACGCGGTCAGGGACCTCGGGTTCACCGAGGGCTCCGCAGTCAAGGCCCTCGTGAAGTCCACCGAGGTCTCCCTGGCGACCGCTCCGGTGGAGGGCATCTCCATCCGCAACCAGATCCCGGGCACCGTCACCGACGTCGCCACTGGTGGCGCCATGGGCTCCGTCAAGGTGACCGTGGAGGGCGGCGAACTGACCGCCGCCATCACCAAGGACGCCGTCGAAGCCCTCGGTCTGACGGCCGGGACCTCCGTCGTGGCCCTCGTCAAATCGACCGAGATCTCCCTCGCCACCGCCTGATCACCGCACGGCACGCGTCCCGCGGCGCGCCGGCCGGCCACCGCTTCTCCCCCGGGGATGGTCATGGACGGGCCGACTGTCCACCGGTTCCCGGCCACGACCGCGCCGGACGGCGCTCCGCGCGACGCTTCCCGGGCCGCCGCCCGGGAAGGTCCGGCCCACGGCCTCACCGCCCCCGCCCGCCCCGCCGGCGAACGACGGCCCCACGCGACACGGGTTCGACGCCCGCCCGGCCCCCGGGATCCGGGGTTTCGCGTTCACGTTCGGACAGACACGCGTCACACCACGACGTGTCCGCCCCACCGTCCCGACCCGTCACGTACGAGGTCGGGACGGTTCACCCGCCTGCAGAATCATTCCTTCACCAACTCCCGTGATTCAAAGCGCTCTTGTGTGCAGACGGAACGGCCGGTAAGTGCCACGATGATCCATGCTTCAACCGTCAGTCGGGGTGACCGAAACCAGTTGTCGGCCCCCTCGGCAGCCCTACGCCACGAAGGGGCGGGCAGACATGAGCGCTACACCATTCACTTCTCCCTTAGGCAGCGGGCAGGGCCTGGACGATGAGCAGGTGCGGCTCTACTACGGCCGCAAGACCGCGGACATCCTCCACAAGTACGGCCCGGGTCCGCGTGTCCACTTCCACTTGGGGATGTTCGGGCACGACACGCACCCGCACACCACGGTCCCCCAGGACGTGATCAAGCAGCGCATCGTGGGCGCGCAGGAGGAGATAGTCGAGCACGCGGCCCGCTCCTGGGGCGCGTACGAGCGGCCACCCCGCACCCTCCTCGACATCGGCTGCGGTCTCGGCGGCGGCTCCCTGTACTGGGCCCAACGCCACCGCGCGAGGGTCACCGGCCTCACCATCGCGGCCGAACACGTCCCGCTGATCCGGCACTTCGCACGACAGGCGGGCGTAGGCGACCGGGTCCGCGCCCACGTCGCCGACATCCACACCCACGACGCCGTGCGGACCTACGACGCCGCCTACGCCAACGAGAGCAGCGGCTACATGGACCGCACCCGACTCTTCGAGGTCGTCGCGAGAGCCCTTCGGCCGGGCGGCTGGTTCGGCATACAGGAGCACTTCGTGTGCCGGCCCGAGTGGCGCGGCTTCCTCGACGACTACTACAAGACGCGGCTCGGGACGCGCGAGGAGTACGTGAGCGCCGCGTCGGCGGCGGGCTTCACCCTCGAACGGGACGAGGACGTCACCGACGGGGTGGCGGAGTTCTGGGTGCAGTCGATGGCCTGGAACACCTGCGAGCTGGACCGGGTCCGGGCCGGCGGCGCCCCGGCGGCATGGACCCTGAGGCGCCTGGAGGAATCGACCGTGGTGCACAGCAGACTCTTCCGGCTCTGGCGCGACCACGCGGTCGAGACCCGACTGCTGCTGTTCCGGAACGGGGGCTGAGGACCATGACGAGCATCGATCGCCCTTCCCGGATCGGCAGGCCGCTGCCGGCGTTCCACTGCCCCCTCGACACCGGGCTGGTCCACCCCCGGGCGAAGGAACTGGAGGCGCTGGCCGTCGACTGGCTGGACTCCCACGGGATCCACACCGATCCCGTCGAACGGGCCTGGAGCCTGGCCACGCACAGCGCCGACTTCTCGTGCCGCATCGTCCCGCACGGGGACGATGCGGCCCTGCTGCTGTTCATCGAGTGGAACTACTGGGCCAACGCCGTCGACGACTGGCAGGACTCGGGGGCGGACGACGTCCGCACGGCGGCCGTCGCCGACCACGGCGCGCGGCTGCTGCGGACCATCGAGACACCGGGGGCCGGCGTCCTGCCCGACGGGCCGATGACCCGCGCCCTCGACGACCTCGTGACGCGCACGCACGCGCTGCTCACCCCGTTCGAACTGCGCCGGTTCACCGAGGGGACGCGTGACTGGCTGCTCGGGGCGGCCTGGGAGGCGGCGAACGCCGAGCGGGGCCTGATGCCCGGCCTGGCGGACTTCGCGGCCCTGGGAACCCTGGCGAACGGCACCCGCTTCTCGCTCACCTGGGCCGACGTGGCCAACCGGGTCCGGTTGGCCCCCGAGGTGTTGTACGCGCCGGCGGTGCGGGCGCTGACCGACGCCGCGGGATTCGTCGTCAGCGCCGACAACGACCTGTTCTCGTACGACAAGGACGATCACATGGAGCCGCGGGAGGTGAACCTGATCAACGTGATCGCCCACCAGGAGGGCCTGACACCGGCGCGGGCGGTGCCGGTGGCGGTGGCGCTCCGGGACCGGGCGATGGGCCTCTTCCTGCGACTGCGCGAACAGGTGGCCCGCGACGCGGACGAACCGCTCGCCCGCCACCTGGAGGGGATGGGCCACTACATCGCGGGCTGCCTCGCGTGGCAGGACCGGGCGCCGCGCTACGCCAGTCCGCGCAACCGCAACGAACTGCCCGTCGAAGGGGCCCGGTTCGACATCCGCTACAGCGACGTGCCGAGCGACGACCGGACGGAGGCACCGCCGTTGCCGGCCCTCGCCTGGTGGTGGGACCTGCTGGACGGGTGAGGAGGCAGCCCGCGCCCGCGAGCCCGGCCTGATCCGAAAGACAGGCCCTACGCGCCGGGGCCCGCGCCGTTCGTGGCGCGGGCCCCGGTGCGGACGGGCCGGATCGTGCTCAGCCGAGTCCGAGCAGCCGTCGCCACCAACTCGGCCTGCGATGGGTGGCGGAGGCCGCGGGCATCGCCGCCGGCCGCGGCGGGACGGGCCCGGTCGGGGCGTGCGGGGGGTGGCCGACGGCCAGCTCCGGGAAGGGGTGGGGGCCGCTCTCCGCCCCGCCGTCGTCCAAGGGGCGGGGTGTGAACCGTACCGGCAGGGCCAACAGGTGTCGGGACATGAGCGTGCCGCGCCAGCGCAACTCACTCTCAGGCACCCCCAGTTGGAGGTCGGGCAGCCGACTGAGCAGTACTTCGATGCCGGTGTCGGCGATGGCCCGGCCGATGTCCTGGCCGGGACACTCGTGGGGGCCGCTGCTGAAGGCGAGGTGCGAACGGTTGCCGTGCACGGACGCGTCGGGATCAGGCCGGATCTGCGGATCGGCGTTGCCCGCCGACAGGCCGAGCAGCAGCATGTCGCCGGCCTTGATGTCACGCCCCCCGAGTCGGGTGTCCCCGGTGGCCCACCGCCCGATGATGGTGTTGATCGGCGGGTCGTCCCACAAGACCTGTTCGAGCGCGTCGGGCAGCGTCATGTGACCGCCGGAGAGGCTGGCGCGGAAACGCCGGTCGGTCAGGACCGTCCGCAGGGTGTTCGCGATGAGGTTCGCGGTCGTCTCGTACGCCGCGATCAGCACGACGCGCAGGTGCATGAGCACCTCCGTGTCGGTGAGGTCCGCCGGATGCTCCAGCAGCCAGGAGGCCAGGTCGCGGGCAGGCACCGACTTGCGGGCGTGGACCAGTTGTTCCAGGGTCGCGGTGACGTACCGGTCGCTCTCCAGAGCCGTCTCGGTCCCTTGCAGCATGTCGCGGGCCGCCTTGACCAGGCGGGGGCCGTGCTCGTCGGGTGCGCCGACGAGCTGGGTCATGACGAGCATGGGGAGCTGGTCGGAGAAGGCGGCGACCAGGTCGGCGCGTCCGTCGGCCGCGATCCGGTCGATCAGCTGGTTGGCGAAGCGGGTGACGTGGCGGCGGATGCCTCGTCTGTCGAAGCGCAGCAGGGACTCCACGACGGCGCCGCGCAGCCGCTCGTGGACGGGTCCGTCGGTGAAGTTGCACACCGGTACCCACGCGACCATGGGGCCCAGCGGGGTGTCGGCCGGCACCCTGCCCTCCCGCATGTCGCGCCAGCCCCGCGGGTCGCGGGCGAACCGCGAGGGGGTGCGGGCCACGTCCAGGTTCTCGCGGTGCCCGAGGACGAGCCAGGCCCGCAGTTCGCCCTGGACGAGGACCGGGGCGACCGGGCCGTGTTCCGCGCGGAGCTTCTCGTACAGACCCGCCGGGTCCGACGCCGCCTCCGGTCCGTCGAGCCGGTGCAGCCCGCCGGGGGCCGCCGCGGCGTGCGCGGGGCACCCGGGCGGCGGGGTGGGGTTGGTGCTCACAGTGCCTCCGTGGTTGCTGCCTGGGAGTGCAGGTAGCGCATGAGGGTCAGCAGGACGTCGCGGGCGGAGCCCCGGCGTCTGGCGTCACAGACGAGGATGGGGACCGCGGGGGGCAGGTCCAGGGCCTGGCGGAGTTCTTCGAGCGGGTGCTCGGGCGCGTCCGGGAAGGAGTTCACGGCGACGACGAAGGGCACACCGCGCTCTTCCAGCCGACCGATCACGTCGAAGCTGATCTCCAGCCTCCGGGTGTCGAGGAGGACGACGGCTCCGAGCGCGCCCTCGAACAGTCCCCGCCACAGGAACCAGAAGCGCTCCTGTCCCGGGGTGCCGAACAGGTAGAGCACGAGTTCGTCGTTGATGCTGATCCGGCCGAAGTCCATGGCGACGGTCGTGGTGGTCTTGCGGCCCACCCCGCGCGTGTCGTCCACGCCGATGCCCGCCTTGGTCATCGTCTCCTCGGTGGTCAGCGGCCTGATCTCACTGACCGCGCCGACCATGGTCGTCTTGCCCACGCCGAAGCCGCCGACGACGACGATCTTGACGGCGGTGGCCGTCGACTGCGGGAGTATGTCCTCGTGCCGGGGTCCGGCGACGGCCGGCAGGTCAGAGCTTCTGTAGTCCATCGATCACGGCCTCGATCAGAGCGATGTCGGGAAGTTTGGCGACGGGCACGGGCGGGCGGACCAGGACCTGTTTGCCCGCCAGGAGATCGCCGATCAGGACGGTGACCACGCTCACGGGCAGGCCCACGTAGGCCGAGATCTCGGCCACCGACAGCGGTGCCTGGCACATCCGCAGGATCGACGCGTGCTCGGGTTGCATCTCCGGGCGCGCGCCCGCCTTCGCGACCACGAGCGTGACGAGGTCGAGGCGGGTGGAGGTGGATGAACCGCTGCGGCCACCGGTGATGACGTAGAGCCGCTCGGGACTGTCCTCCTCCCAGCCTGCGGGGGGCTCGCTCACGCGGGGTGCCCGTCGTGCCGAGGCGGAGTGCTCAGGTGTTCTCCAATCCGGCTCACCAGGTCGCGCATCTGCGCGCCCATCAAGCCGGCGTCGACACCCTCGTCCGCCAGTACCGCCAGGTAGGAACCGGAACCGGCGGCCATCAGGTAGAAGAAGCCGCCGTCCATCTCGATGACGACCAGCCTCATCCGCCCTTCGGAGCGGGGCAGTTCGGAGGCGACGGCGCCGGCCAGGCTCTGCAGGCCCGCGCACGCGGCCGCCAGCCGGTCCGCCGTGTCGGTCTCGGCCCCGTACTGGGCCACGCACAGGCCGTCCGCGGACAGCACGATCACGTGGCGTGTCTGTGGGACTCCGGAGGCCAGGTCCTTGAGCATCCAGTCCAGGCTGCTGACTCGCTGTTGCATCACTGCTTACGTCCCTTTGTTCGCTGGGCCCGGGCCATCGTCCTCGCCGCCGGACGTGCCGGACAGACCGTTGTGGAATGCCTCCAGCCACATGCCGGGCGCCGCCTCGTCCGCCGGGGTCCGGGAGGGGAACCCGTACGGTGCGTCGGGCGCGACCTCCCGGTCCTTGCGCCGCCGCTGCGGCAGGCCGGTGGGGGTGCGCTCGGTGACGACAACGGCGTCGTCGCCGCGGCCGGGTCGGGCCTGGGGCACCGGGCGGGCCGCGGGCGGCGGGGGCGGCGCGGAGGTCTGCGCCGAGAGGTGGTCCACGGGGTGCTGCCGGGGGCTGGGGGCGGCGGCCCGCGGACCGGAGGACGCGCCGATGCCGTGGGCGAGCCCGGTGGCGGCCGACGTCGTGGTGATCAGGTCCTGGGGAACGATGAGTACCGCGCGCACCCCGCCGTAGGCCGAGGACCGCAGGGAGATCTGGAACCCGTAGGCCTGCGCGAGTCGGCCGACGACCGCGAGGCCCAGGCGCGGGGTTTCGCCGAGGTCGTTGAGGTCGATGCCGGTCTGGGCCTGGGCGAGCATCCGTTCGGCCCGCTTGCGGGCCTCCTCGCTCATGTTCACCCCGCCGTCCTCGATCTCGACGGCGATGCCCGACTGCACCTCGACGGCGGTCAGGTGCACGCGGGTGTGGGGCGGCGAGTACCGGGTGGCGTTGTCGAGCAGCTCGGCCAGCGCGTGGATCAGCGGTTCGACGGCGGGGCCGACGACCGCGACCTCGGAGACCGAGTGGAGTTCGACGCGCTGGTAGTCGATGATGCGGGACATCGCCCCGCGCAGGACGCTGTAGAGGGGGACGGCCCGGCTCCACTGGCGGCCGGGGCGGGCCCCGCCGAGTACGGAGATCGAGTCGGCGAGTCGACCGACCAGGGCGGTGCCGTGGTCGAGTCGGAGCAGGTCGCCGAACACGTCGGGGTTGCGGCCGTGCCGGTCCTCCATCTCGCGCATTTCCTGGGCCTGTTGGTGAACGATGGCCTGCACGCGCCGGGCGATGTTCACGAAGGCGCGCTGCGCCGACTCGCGGAGGTTCTCCTCCGCGTCGACGGCGTCGACCACACGGGCCAGCACCGTCCGCAGGGCGCTCTTGAACTGCGGCGTCATGGAGGTGTCCGCGCTCCAGCGCGAGGTGTGCCTGCCGTTGCCGACGAGCGAGTTCAACACGTCGTCGGGGAACTCGCCCCGGCGCAGCCGGTCGATCACCTCGGGCAGCAGTACGTCGGCGAGGTGGATCGTCTCGGCCTCCTGGCGCCGCAGGGCGGTGAGGAGTTCCGTGACCTGTGCGCGGCGGGCGGCCGCGGAGCGGCCGCGGAGCACCGCCTCGACGACCGCCGCGACCGTGCAGGCGCCGCCGATCGCGATCCACACCACGGGGGCGGACCCCGAAGCGGAGACCAGCGCGCCGACCAGGCAGGTCGCGGCCACGACCACGATCGCGGGGAGTGTCCAGCTTATCCCGGCCTCGAATGAGGAGGCCGCGGGTGGGGAATGTTCTTGCGCCATCAAGTTCCTCGAGCCATCGAAAGAGGGGATCTTATGACCGATGGGCGGGAGCTTAACGGGGCCAACTCGGCTGGTCCGGAGTTTCGTTGTTGTTCATCAGACGGAGGAACGATAATGCGCCATGACGTGGACGGAGGGGAAAGATGTTCGATACGACCCCCGTTCGGAAAGGTCGCTGTTGAGAACACCGTGCACGGTCAACGCAATTGAATCGGCGCGCGATGATTCGAACATTCTTTGCGGAGCGTTCAGGTCACGACGCCCGGGTGACCTGACGCCATTCGGTGGGATCGGGTAAGGGGCCGCACACGGAAGGGCCGTCCGCACCGGGGGAGCGGTGCGGACGGCCGTGGTCGTCCTCCGGTCGCCGGCACGGCGGGGCCGTGGGGGAGACCGGATGCGCGGAGAGCTTCATTCGTCGGGGTCGCGGCGCCGGGGTTCCTTCGCCCGGCTCGCGGGTGCCGCTACTGGGGGCGGGCGAAGTCCTGGGTCCACCACGGGCCTCCGGCCTGCACGACGCCGACGCCGATCTCGGTGAAGTTGCAGTTCAGGATGTTCGCGCGGTGCCCGGGGCTCTTCATCCAGGAGTCCATGACCGCGGTCGCGTCCGCCTGCCCCCTGGCGATGTTCTCGCCCGTCGCGGACCACTTGTAGCCGGTCGCGCTGATGCGGCCCGACATGGTGGATCCGTCCGGTCCGGTGTGGGAGAGCTCGCCGGAGCGGGCCATCACCTCGGTGTAGGACTGGGCCGCGGAGGTCAGTCTGGCGTTCGCCGTCAGGTCGCCGCAGCCGGCTTCCCGGCGTTCGGCGTTCACCAGGCTGATGATCTGGGCGACCGTCCCCGAGGGAGGCGGGACGGGGTCGGCCGGGGCGGGCTTCCTGGGTTTGCCGGCCGGCTTGACGGGGGCCGGTGCGGGGGCCGCCTTCTTCTCCGTCGTGTCGCGGGTGACGGCGGCCGTGGGGGTCGTCGCGGAGGCCTTCGGCGAGGCGGACGAGGTGGTGGGGCTCGGCGAGGCGGACGCGGAGGCGGAGGGGGACGCTGACTCCGTGGGCCGCGCGTCCTGCGGCGTCGCGGAGCCGGGCACGGAGCCGCCGGCCGGGAGGGCGTCGGCGCGGACGTCGGAGTCGGCCGTGCGCACGTTCCCCGCCGAGTCGCCCGTGAGGTCCAGGGCGAGCACCCCCACCGTGCCGGCCGCCAGGGTCCCCATGGCGGCCAGGACCACGCGCCGGGCCCGCGGGTGGCGCGCGGCGCGGTGGCCGGCGGGTATGCGGGGCTGGGGGGTTCGCATGGCAGGGGCCTCCGTACAGGCGGGTGTCGCACACGCCGGGTCGCGCCACGGGCGTGCTGCCGCGCCGGTGTCGGGCGGCTCCGTACGACTGTACGAGTCGCGCGGGCCGCCGGACGGTCTCTGAAGGGAGCCCGCAGGTGCCCTTAAGGAACTGCTCAGACTCCGGTGCCGCGGGCCGGGGCCGGACCATGTGGGTGTCCGCCCGTGCGGCCGGTGCCGGTGCCGACGGGGTCAGTCCGGCTGTTGTCGTGTGCCGCCGTGTCGGCGCCGACCGCGCAGGGAACGTCGGGCGGTGTCGGTGGAGCCGGTGGAGAGGCCGAAGGTGACGCGTACGGACGCGCCTCCCAGGGCGGCCCGTCCGATCCGTACGGTGCCTCCGGTCGCCGTCGCCGCCCGCCGGACGATGTCCAGTCCCAGGCCCGTCGAGCCGGTGCTGCTCCCCCGCGTCAATGCCTGGTCCGGGTCGGGGATGCCGGGGCCGGCGTCCTCGACCAGCAGTTCCACGGCCTGCGCGGTGCGGTCCACGACGATCGCGAACGCCGTGCCGTCGGTCGTGTACCGGAAGACGTTTCCCACCAGGGCGTCCACGACGGCGGCCACGTCGTCGTGGGCGAGGTCGACGGTGGTGTCCTCCTCGGTGATGCGCAACGAGCAGCTTCGTCCCTGTTGTTCGGCCAGTACGGCCCAGAAGCCCGCCCGGCGCCGGATCACCTCGGCGGCCTCGCACCGCTCCCCCGCCGTCTGCCCGTGGGCCACCGGCGTCGCGGCGCGCGTGTCGGCCGCCTCGCGCAGGGCGCGTCCCATCGGTCCCATGGCGAGCGGGGTGCGTGCGGTGGTGATGATCGCCTGGAGTTCCGCCTCCAACGCGCCGACCGCGGCCTCGACCCTGCCCGACTCCAGGCTCGGGCCCATCCGTTCGGTGGCGAGGTGCAGGGCCGTCAGCGGGGTGCGCAGACGGTGGGAGAGGTCCGCGACGAGTTCCCGTTCGATGGCGAGGAGTTCGGTCATCCGGTCGGCCATGGCGTTGAAGGCCACGCCGGCGTCGCGCAGTTCCCTCGGCCCCATGGGGACGACGCGGGTGCTGAGGTTGCCCTCCCCCAGCACGTAGGACGCCTGGGCGAGTTCCTTCGAGGACCGGACGACCTTCGCGCCGAGGCGGTCGGCGACGAGTACCGAGCCGATGAGCAGGCCGACCGCCAGGACCAGCATCACGGTCCACGAGGCGGCGACGCCCCGGGTCAGGTCGTCCTCGGGGACGAAGTTCTCGACGACGGCGACCCGGTCGTGCGGGAGCACGACCGGCTGGAGGTAGATCCAGCCGCCGCCGGGCACGTCCTGGGAGATGGACTCCCGTCCCTGCTTCGCCCGTTCGAGCAGTTCGGCGGGGGCGTGGCTGGTGCCGAGCTCGCGGGCGTCGGGCAGGTGGATGGCCAGGTGGTCCGCCCGGTCCAGGCCCGCCATGGATTCCCGGAGGTCGTCGGGGTCGGTGGTCAGGGTCAGGATGGGCGCCATGGCGGCGGCGGGTTGTTCGGCGGCCGTGATGCTCTGCTCCCGGGCCAGCGACATGACCAGTACGGCGAGCGGGATCAGGAACGAGAGGGCGACCATGGAGGTGACGGCGAGGGCCACTCCCGCCAGGGAGCGTCTCACCGGGGTTCCACCATTTTGATGCCGACTCCCCGCACGGTCCTGAGATAGCGGGGTGCGGCCGCGCTCTCGCCGAGTTTGCGACGCACCGCCGACAGGTGCACGTCGACCGTCTGGTCGTCCACGTAGGGTTCGCGCCACACCTCGCTCAGGAGCCGGCGCTTGGAGACCACCTGTCCGGCGTGGTGGGCGAGGAATGCCAGGAGATCGAACTCGCGGCGGGTGAAGCGGAGTTCCTGTCCGGCGAGGACGGCGGTGCGGGCCACGGGGTCCAGCGTCAGTTGGCCGACGGACACGGGCCGCATCAGGTCGGCCGGGCCGGCAGGCCGGGGACCGCCGGCCGGATCCGCGGTGTGTGGCGCGGTCGTGCGGCGCAGCACCGCGGAGAGACGGGCCACGAGTTGACCGCCCGAGAACGGTTTGACCAGGTAGTCGTCGGCGCCGGCGTTGAGCAGCCGGATGATCTCCGCCTCGTCGTCGCGTGCGGTGGCGACCACCACGGGCACCGGGGATATGCCTCTGATCATGCGGAGTGCGTCGCCGCCGTCCAGGTCCGGCAGGCCGAGGTCGAGCACGACCGCGTCGAACGACGTCCGGGTGATTTCCCGCAGGGCTCCGAAACCGTCGCCGGTGTTGTGGACGGCGTACCCCTGCTCGGTGAGTATTTCGATCAGGAACGCGCGAATGCGGGGGTCGTCCTCGACGACGAGTACACGGGGCATGCGGGACACCTTATCCAGCGGTCCATTTGACCGGAATCGAGGAGCCGGGTGTCATTCTCCACAGCCTTCCGACATTCCACCGGATGTCGGTCACGGGAATGTGTTGCCCTTTCCGGTGACGTTCAGGGCGGCCGGATGGTCCGTCACCACGTCGGCGTTTGACCGCGACGGGCCGCCCGGCGCCGCCTGCCGCGTCAGAAGGACGTCTCCCGGACGGTGGCCCGCGCCGACGGCACGACGGTCGCCGTGATCTGCGAACGGTGACCGCTGCCGCTGAAGGTGACGGTCAGTGTGTCGTCGGCGGACTGGGCGGTGGCCACCTTGAATCCGGGCGCCGGGACCGCGGAGATCAGGCACACCCCGTCGTTTCCGTACCGCACGGTCGCCTTGCCGCCCGTCGACGGGATCGTGTGCGGTCCCGACCCGCCCCGTTCGCAGCTCTGGGCCGGGGTGGTGCGTGGGGTGCCGCTCGGGGTGGAGGGGGCGCTCGCGCGGCTGCTCGACACGGACGGGCGGGGCGTGTTCGCGGCGGTGGGGGACGGCGAGGAGGCCTGCGGGCCGGGAGCCGAGGGCGAGGTGGAGGCGCTCGCGGAGACGGACGCGGAAGCGGAGGCGGTGACCGGCGCCGGCGGGCTCGGCGAGGGGAACACGGTCGGCGCCGACCGGGCGACCGGGGGCTTCGGGCGGGTGGAGCCCGTCACGAAGTCGACGGTGGCCATGACGGCCGTCACGCTGGCGGCCGTACAGGACACCCATATGAGCAGGTAGCGCGGAAAGCGGAAGCGGTGCACGCCACCATAGTGACGGAGGCGCGGCCCGGTCGGTGACCCGGTACGCGCTCCCCCGCCGCCGGGCTCACCGACCGGCGGTGCGCCCGGCGGCGGCGCCGGCTACGGCGCCATCTCGTACGTCCCGGACACGGCCTCGACGCGCGCCCACACGCGGGCGGACCGCGCCTCGTCCACGACGGGGCGTCGTACCGCGCCGAGCGCCCAGTCCTGCTGCTGCTCGGTGGCGGAGTCCTTGCCGTGCAGCTCGACGGCGTGGGCGGAGAAGTCGCGCACGAGGACGGAGAACAGTTCGTCCAGCACGTCCTCGTCCAGGCCCGTGAGGCGGGCCTGCTCCAGGATCAGCTGGCCGTGGACCACGAGGGCGAACAGTTGGCCCACGGCGAGCAGCAGGTCCAGGTCGCGGCTCTGCTCCTCGTCGGGGGCTGCGGTGGCGACGAACTCGCACAGCGCGTCCGCCTGCTCGCGCAGCCGCGCGACGTTCGGGACCTCGGCGTACGCGTCGTAGGCGGCGCGCCAGTCGTGGAAGCGCACGGAGCCCAGGCCCCGGGCCGGGCCCTGGCGGAAGAGGAACGCGTCGTCGGCGGCGTCGAGCCGGGTCGGGACGGGTGCGTAGTCGGCCGGGTCCAGCAGGTGGTTGCGCATGAACTTGAGGATCAGCGCGAGGTTGACGTGGACCGTGCCCTCCAGCTTGGGCAGCCCGCGGATCTCGACGGCGGCCTGGGCGAAGTACGTGTCCTTCTCGAAGCCCTTGGCGGCGATGACGTCCCACAGGAGGTCGATTACCTTCTCGCCCTCCGTGGTCACCTTCATCTTCGTCATCGGGTTGAAGAGCAGGTACCGGCGGTCGTCGGGGCCCGCGGAGCGGAAGTAGTCCACGGCGCGGTCGCTGAAGAGCTTCATTCCCACGAGGCGGACGTACGCGTCGCTCAACTCGCGCCGCACGTGCGGGAAGGCGGTGACGGGGCGCCCGTAGAGCACGCGGTTGTGCGCGTGGGTGACGGCCTCGTACATCGCGTGTTCGCAGATGCCGATCGAGGCGGTGCAGAGGTTGAACTTGCCCACGTTGACCGTGTTGAGGGCGGCGTCGAAGGCGGCCCGGCCGGTGTGCAGGACGTCCTGCGGGGTGACCGGGTAGTCCGTCAGACGGAACTCGCTGACGTACTTCGAGGAGTCGACGACGTTCTTCACGAGGTCGTACGACGGGTGGCGGCTGTCGGCCGCGAAGAAGACGTACCCGTCGGGGCCCTCGACGTCGGTGCGGCGGCCGAAGACGGAGACCAGGCCGGCGGCGTTGCCGTTGCCGATGTAGTACTTGGAGCCGCTCGCCCGGAATCCGCCGTCGCCGTCGGGCTCCAGGAGCATGTCGGTGGAGTAGATGTCGGCGCCGTGCGTCTTCTCGGACAGGCCGAAGGCGAAGACCTCGCCCTGGTCGAGGAGTTCGGCCGCTCGGCTGCGGGCGTCGGCGTTGTCGCTCTGCCAGACGGGCCCGAGACCGAGGATGGTCACCTGCCACGCGTACCAGTAGTCGAGACCGTAGAACCCGAAGATCTCGTTGAGGGCGGCGATCCGGGCGGTGTCCCAGCGCCGGTCGTCCTGTCCGGAGACGGACGCCGGGGTGAGGAAGGTGGCGAACAGGCCTTCCTTGGCGGAGAACGCGAGGAAGTCCCCCAGCCAGGCGCGGGACCGGTAGTCCTCGATCAGCCGGCGCTTGCCGCGCTCCTCGAACCAGTCGACGGTGGCGCGCAGCAGCCTGCGGGTCTCGGGGTCGAAGTGCTGCGGATCGTAGGTGCGCGGGTTGAACAGCAACGGGTCGGCCATGGAGGTTCGCCTTCCGAGGGGTCGGGGGTGCGGCTGGGGAGGTGCGGTGTCGGGATGCGGAGCGTGGGGTGGGCGCGGTCAGGCACCCGGGTGGGAGGTCCCGCCGATCCGGTGGACGGTGGCGAGTACGTCGTCGAGCCAGGCGACGGTCATCCGCTCGTAGGCGATGCCGCCGCGCAGCACGACGTGTTGCAGTTCCTGGCCGGCGTCGGGCGGCGCGGGGGCGTCGGGCCCCGTGAAGTCGCGCCGTTCCCCGGCGAGGTAGTGGGCGAGGCGGTCGGCGTGTACCTGGCGGTGCCGTTCCACCTCGCGCGTGAGCGCGGCCGGGTCGTCGAAAGCCGCGCCGCGGATCTTCACGGCGAGGTCGTGCCGGAGGCTCTCGGGCTCGATCGGCTCGTGCAGCCACCCGGAGAGCGCGGTGCGCCCGGGACCGGCGACGGAGTATTCCTTCTTGTCCGGGCGGCCCTGTTGCGGCACCTCTCGGACGGCGAGGAGGCCATCGCTCTCCATGCGCTTCAGGACGCGGTAGATCTGCTGGTGGGTGGCGGTCCAGAAGTAGCCGATGGACCGCTCGAAGCGCCGGGCCAGCTCGTAGCCGGAGCCCGGCTTCTCCAGCAGCGAGACGAGGATCGCGTGTTCGAGCGCCATACCGCGATCCTTCTATGCAACTCGTTGCATAGACAAGTCGCAGCGCCCGGGTGAGACGTGACTCACCCGGGACGCCCCGTCTCGCCGTGGCCCCGGGGGCGGGTTCATCCGCGCTGCGACGCCGCCGCCCGTCGGTCGGCCTGCACGAACGCGGCGGCCGTGAAGACGATGGTGGTCGCGAAGGCGACGCCGAGGGTCAGGTGGTAGCCGGAGGAGACGACCCCGCTGTCGAAGCGCTTTCCGGCGGTGGTGCGGCACATGATCGCCGGCGGGACGAACCGCACCTCGTGCGTGGACACCACCGCGTCCCGCGGCCGCTGGGACGTGTGGCGGCACTGGTGCATGGGGGTGGAGTCCGCCCCCTCCCCCACCTCGCTCACGGTGAGACCGATCAGCAGGAGGGCGAGGACGTAGAGGACGCCCGTCACGACGGCGGCGGAGACGGCCATGCGCCGCACGAACGACGAACGTCTGCCGCGCACTGGTCTGGTCATGGCGCCCACTGTAGGCACGCGCCCACCCCTCACCGGCCATCGGGTTCTTCAACCAGGTTGCGTCCGGGGCCACTTCACCCGCTTCCCGCTTTCCGGGTACGCGGCCGGCCACGGCGGTGTCCGCTCACCGGCTTCCGCGCTGCGCCTCGACGATCCGGCTCACCGTGCCGTCCACGCCCGCGCGGCGCTGCACCTTCTCGGAGAACGCCGGGAACTGGCCGGCGATGGCACTGAGCAGCCTCAACTCGAAGGGGGCCACGTTGACTTCACACAGGTCGCGCTCGACGGCACGGGTCACGCCCCGAGCCACGTCCTCCGGCGACACCGTCCGCACCCCGCCGGGAGGAGTCGATCCCGTCGCGGCGAACATGCCCGCGTCCCGTACGTATCCCGGTTGGACGAGGGAGAGTCCGACACCGGTGCCGCGCAGGTCCTGGCGGAAGGCCAGCGCGAAACCGCGGAGGCCGAACTTCGAGGCGTTGTAGAGCGAGGAGGACTTGGTGGCGGCCTTCCCGGAGATCGAGCCGACGAGCACGATGTGACCCCTGCCGGTCTCGACCATGCGGGGTGTGAGCAGGCGGGTCAGCATGACGGGGGCGCGCAGGTTCACGGCCAGGGAGCGGTCGACCTGCTCGGGCGTGTAGTCGAGCAGGTCGCCGCTGGACGGAAGCGCCGCGTTGGCGATGAGGATGTCCGTCTCGGGGCACGCCTCGGCGAGACGCGTGAGGTCGTCGGGGTCGGCGAGATCGGCGAGGACGGCCCGGGCGCCGAGTTCGTCGGCCACGGCTTTGAGGGCTTCCTCCCGGCGTCCCGTGATCACGAGCTTCGCGCCCTTCGCGGTGAGCGTGCGGGCCAGCGTCAGGCCTATGCCACCCGTGACGCCGGTGAGGAGAACGGTCGATCCGGTGATGCGCATCCAAGATCTCCTTCTTGTTCGTTCGAACGAACGATAGAGAGTGGGCCTGGGCGTGTCCACGTCGAAAACCGGACTGCGTGGATTCGCCTGGGGGCGGGCCGTCGTTTGCGACAATCCCCCTGTTGATCGACGGCCGCGAGGAAGCGGGGTGGAGCACGTGGCTCGGCAGGCAGAGGACCGCGCACCGGACGGCCGCGCGGAGCGCGGACGGCAATCGCGGGTGAAGATCGCGGACGCCGTGCTGGCGCTGCTCGACGAAGGGGAGACGCACTTCGCCGCGGACCGCGTGGCCGAACGCGCGGGCGTGTCCCGCCGGCTGGTGTTCCACCATTTCGCGGACATGGCCCAGCTGATCGAAACCGCCATCGCCCGGCGCCTGGAGCAGCTGATGGAGCAGATCCAACCCCTGCCGACACAGGGGTCGCGCAGCGCCCGGGTCGCGGCCCTCACGGAGCAGCGCGCCAGGATCCTGGAATGGATCACGCCGGCTCAGCTGACGACCATGCGCCTGGAGCGGCGGTCCGAGCGGATCGACGAGGTGACCCGACAGGTGCTGGACCTGGCGCGCGAGCGCTTGGCGACCGTCTTCGCCGAGGAACTCGGCCGGGCACCGGCCGGGCGGGGTGCCGACCTGCTCAACGGTCTGGACGCCGTGACCACCTGGGGCGCCTGGTACCACTGGCGCAGCAGCGGACTCGACGTCGACGCGGCGCACCGCGCCATGGAGACCTCGGTGCACGCCCTTCTGGCGGCGACCGATCAGGCGGCGGATCGGGCGGGTTCGACGGATCGGGCGGATTCGGCGGATTCGGGGCGGTGCCCCCCGGCCGCCGGGGGCGGCGCGTGACCGTGGCCGGACAGCCTCGCGTGCAGGGCGGGCCCGCCCGCCGCCACGAGGACGAACAGGCAGCCGGCGGTGACGAGGCTCGGCTCGGGGAGCCATGCGCCCAGGATCCGGTCGAGGAGCAGCGCGACGGCCACGAGCAACACCTTGGCCGCCAGGAGCGAGAGAACCAGCCGCTTGTCGCGGGCCGTCCCGGCGCGGGCCCGTCGGCGGCCGTTCAGGATCATGACCGGCGCGGCCACGGCGAGGACGGCCAGCACGCGCAGTGCGTGCTCGGCGGGCGGAGTGTCACCGCCGAGGGCCCAGACCGCGCCCATGACCAGGCCCGCCACCCCGTAGGCGACGGCTTCGGCGTGCCGGGACACCCAGGCGCGGGCGGCTCGCGCGGGCGGTTGCGGTGTCCGCTCCGCCGTGTGGAGGTCGGACGGTGGCGCGCCCGGGGACCTGCGGGTCTCGACAGTGGCTGACATTTCGACCCCTCGATCACTGAGGACCGACACTAATTGCACTTCGAGTGTCATATGTTTCACCCCCGCCGTCAAGCGCGACGAAGCCGCCCCGGATCCGGTCGGATCGGCGCTGATGTCATCGAGGCACGGTCGCGCGTGAACGGTCGCGCGTGAACGGTCGCGCGTGAACGGTGGCGCGTGAACGGTGGCGCGTGAACGGTGGCGCGTGAACGGTGGCGCGTGAACGCCTACGCGCAGGAAGGGCACAGACCGCGGTAGGTGACCTCCACTGCGGAGACGGAGAACCCGAACCGCTCCTCCGCGGGGAGGTCGGACAGGGGACTGCCGGTCGGATGGACGTCGCGGATGGTCCCGCAGCCGGAGCACACCAGGTGGTGGTGCGGGTGGTGCGCGTTGGGGTCGTAGCGCTTCGCCCGTCCGTCGGTGGACAGCTCCCTGACCTCGCCCAGGACCACCAGCTCACCGAGGGCGTTGTAGACGGTCGCCCGCGAGATCTCGGGCAGCCGCTCCACCGCGCGGGCGTGCACCTCGTCGGCCGTCAGGTGCACGTGATCACCATCGAGTACCTCCGCCACGACACGTCGCTGGGAGGTCATCCTCCAGCCACGCCCCCGCAGTCGCCCCAGCAGGTCACTCATGTCGGTTCACCTTTTCAGGTTCGGTGGGAGCCGGAGTTCGTCGGCCCGTCCGGAATCCTATGGGATATGAGTCTGGTGCCCTTCTTGACTTGGATTCTGTCCATCGTAGGATCGGTTCTGTCGACAGCCAAGGGACAGGAAGATTTTCAGCACCGCAGGAGACACCGACGTGACGGACCGCCCCCGCGCAGCAGCCGGGCCGCGTCCGACTGACCGGGCACCGGTCGGGTTCGGCACGCGCACCGTGTGGTCGCCGGCGTCCGCTCCTGCCCCCTGCGTCCTGAACCCGTACGTTTCGCTGTTCCGCCGCCCGCAGTTGCCTGGCACCGTGATCCGCTTGGCCCGGAAGGATTCCCATGTCTGAGAACCATGACGCAATCGTCGTAGACGCGAAGACGAACGAGGGCGGAGGTGGCTGCCCGGTCGCGCACGAGCGCGCCGCGCACCCGACCCAGGGCGGTGGAAACCGCCAGTGGTGGCCGGAGCGGCTCAACCTGAAGATCCTGGCCAAGAACCCCGCCGTGGCCAACCCGCTCGGCGAGGAGTTCGACTACGCCGAGGCGTTCAACAACCTCGACCTCGCGGCCGTGAAGCGGGACATCGCCGCGATCCTGACGGACTCGCAGGACTGGTGGCCGGCCGACTTCGGCAACTACGGCCCGTTCATGATCCGTATGGCGTGGCACAGCGCGGGCACCTACCGCATCAGCGACGGCCGCGGCGGCGCGGGTGCCGGGCAGCAGCGCTTCGCCCCCCTCAACAGCTGGCCGGACAACGGCAACCTCGACAAGGCCCGCCGCCTGCTGTGGCCGGTGAAGAAGAAGTACGGCCAGAACATCTCCTGGGCCGACCTCATGATCCTGACCGGCAACGTCGCCCTGGAGTCGATGGGCTTCGAGACCTTCGGCTTCGCCGGCGGCCGCGCGGACGTGTGGGAGCCCGACGAGGACGTCTACTGGGGTCCCGAGACGACCTGGCTCGACGACGAGCGCTACACCGGCGACCGCGAGCTGGAGAACCCGCTCGGCGCCGTCCAGATGGGCCTGATCTACGTCAACCCCGAGGGCCCGAACGGCACCCCCGACCCGCTCGCCGCGGCGCGCGACATCCGCGAGACGTTCCGTCGCATGGCGATGAACGACGAGGAGACGGTCGCCCTCATCGCGGGTGGTCACACCTTCGGCAAGACCCACGGCGCGGGCCCGGCGGACCACGTCGGCAACGACCCCGAGGCCGCGTCCATCGAGCAGCAGGGCCTGGGCTGGAGCAACACCTTCGGCACCGGCAAGGGCGGGGACACGATCACCAGCGGCCTTGAGGGCATCTGGACGAACACCCCGGTGACCTGGGACAACACCTTCTTCGACATCCTCTTCGGATACGAGTGGGAGCTGTTCAAGAGCCCGGCCGGCGCGCACCAGTGGCGGCCGAAGGACAACGGCGGGGCGGGCACCGTTCCCGACGCGCACGACGCGTCCAAGACCCACGCGCCGACGATGCTGACGACCGACCTGTCGCTGCGCGTCGACCCGGCGTACGAGCAGATCTCGCGGCGCTTCCACGAGAACCCGGCCGCGTTCGCGGACGCCTTCGCCCGCGCGTGGTTCAAGCTGACGCACCGTGACATGGGTCCGGTCGTGCGCTACCTCGGCCCGGAGGTCCCCTCCGAGACGCTGCTGTGGCAGGACCCGCTCCCCTCGGTGACGCACACGCTCGTCGACGCGGACGACGTCGCCGACCTCAAGCGCCGGGTCCTCGCCTCGGACCTGTCGGTGTCCGCGCTCGTGTCCGCGGCGTGGGCGTCCGCCTCGTCGTTCCGCGGCAGCGACAAGCGCGGTGGCGCCAACGGTGCGCGCGTCCGCCTCGAACCGCAGAGCGGCTGGGAGGTCAACAGCCCCGACGAGCTGGCGACGGTACTGCGCACGCTGGAGGGCGTCCGGGAGACCTTCAACTCCGCCCAGTCCGGCGGCAAGCAGGTCTCGCTCGCCGACCTGATCGTGCTGGCCGGCGGCGCGGCCGTCGAACAGGCCGCCAAGAACGCGGGCTTCGACGTGCGGGTCCCCTTCACCCCGGGCCGGGTGGACGCGTCCCAGGAGCAGACGGACGTGGAGTCGTTCGCGGCCCTGGAGCCGACCGCGGACGGCTTCCGCAACTACCTCGGCAAGGGCAACCGACTGCCGGCCGAGTACCTGCTCATCGACCGGGCGAACCTGTTGACGCTGAGCGCGCCCGAGATGACGGTCCTCGTCGGTGGGCTCCGCGTGCTCGGCGCGAATCACCAGCGGTCGTCGGCGGGCGTCCTCACCAAGACGCCCGAGTCGCTGACGAACGACTTCTTCGCCAACCTGCTCGACCTGGGCACCACGTGGACGGCGACGTCCCAGGACGCGAACACCTTCGAGGGTCGCGACTCCTCCACGGGTGAGGTCAAGTGGACCGGTACCCGCGCCGACCTCGTCTTCGGCTCGAACTCCGAGCTGCGCGCGGTCGCGGAGGTCTACGCGAGCGACGACGCGAAGGAGAAGTTCGTGAAGGACTTCGTCGCCGCGTGGGACAAGGTGATGAACCTGGACCGGTTCGACCTCGTCTGATCGCGGCGTCCGGGTCGGCCCGCACGGGCCGACCCGGACCTCGGGTCGGGGGGAACCTCGACACAGCCGCGGCCACGGGGCGGCCGCGGGAGGCCGGCGTCGTCTCCCTCGGCGCCTGGTTCACCTCGCTGGCGGTGCCGAAGGCGACGGCCGCCGACCGGGTTCGGCAGGCCGCCTTCCGTACGGTCCTGCTCACGACCACCACCGCCGTCGGGCTGCTCGCCGGGGACCTGCTCTGGGCGGTGCTGCTCGTCTCGGCCGTCCTGGGCCTGCTGTCGCCGCTGACCGATGTGTGCGTCACCCCGCTGATCACGCTGGTGATGGCCGTCGGACCGCAGGCCGTCCCGGACACGGGCCCCCACCTGCTGCTCCTCGCGGGCGGTTCGGCGTGGGCCGGCGCGGTCCTGCTCGTGCCGTTCCTCGGCGGGACCTACGCGGCGCCGACCGCGGGGCCCCGCCCGGCCCGCCGCGGCATCGGCGAGAGCCTCGCCGCGCTCCGCGGGGCGGCGCGCGAGGGGAACCCGCGACTGCGCTACGCCGTACGGATCTGCGTGTGTTTCACCGTCGCCTACGCGGGACTGACCTGGCTGGACGTGCCGCACGCCTCCTGGGCGCTCGTCGGCATCCTCACGACCCTGCGACCCAGTTGGGGCGCCACCCGCACCAGGATCACGAAGCGACTCATCGGGCTGTGCCTCGGTTGCGTCCTGACCGTCGTCCTGCTCGCCCTCACCTCGGGCCGACCGGTCGCCGCGGCGATCGCGATCACCGTGTGCGGTGGCATCGCCCGGCCCATGCGGGGCTGGAACTACGGCTTGTGGCCCGTCTTCGGCACGCCGGTACTGACGTGACCGTTCTGTTCGTGTGGCCCGCCCGCGAGGAGCGCCGGTTGCCCGAGCGGTTGCAGACCCTGCTGGAGACCCACGCCCGTTTCCTGGAGCGCGTGGCGACGGTGGTGGAGTACGGGCCTCCGCCGGCGCGGGAGCGGCGGGTACGGGCCGCGGAGGCGGCGAGCGCGAACCTGCGCTCCGCACTGGACCGGCTGCGCGGGCCGCACCCCGACGTGATGGCCGCGGTGGTGGCCGCGGACCGGCTCCGCGGCGCGATCACGCCGCTCCGCCCGTACGCGACCTCCGGCCTCTCGGCGCCCGACCTGCGCACGGCCGCGAGCCACCTCGACGTCACGGCGGCGGGCCTGACGTCGCTGGAGTTCGACGCGACGGGCCGATCGGCGACCGGAGCCCTGGATTCGGCGCGCGCGGCCGTCGGGGCGGGCGCCGCGTAGGCGCCTGCCGCGATCCGTCGCGCAGGGCGGTCCGAGGCTCCGTGCGCCGTCGGCAACAACCACTGTGAGCAGCGGAGGTGGGAGCCCCTGTGGGCGATCCCGGCGAGCCGTACGAGGCCGGCGGAGAAGTCGGACAGGTCATGTGGCCCGGCCGTAGCGGACGTTGCCGGTCCAGATGCGTTCCAGGCGCACCGAGGCGCCCGGACGCGGCGCGTGCCAGAGTTTGTCGTTGCCGGCGTAGATGCCGACGTGTCCCACGGTCGAGCCCTTGGGGAAGAACACCAGGTCTCCTGCCGCCCGTTGGACGGAAGGGACGGGCCGGGTGTGTGCGTACTGCTGCTCGGCGGTGCGTGGCAGTTTCTTGCCGGCCTGCCGGAAGGCGTAGAGCATCAATCCGGAGCAGTCGAAGCGTTCGGGGCCCGTCGCGCCGCGCGCGTACGGTGCGCCCTCTTTGGAAGCCGCCACGGCCAATGCCTTGTTGCCGTAGGCGGGGGCCGCCTGCGCCGGAACCACGGTGCCGGCGGGGGTTGCGATGGTGACGAGGACCAGGAGCGGAGATGCGAGCCGAGCGGTTTTTCGGCGAAATAGGGCTTTACGAGCGTCCGTCGTGGAGTGGGGCATCGTGATACCTCCGTATTCGGATGCGAGACAGCCGAACTGTTTCTTCGAGTTGCTCCTTTCGTGGATACCCGTTGACGCGTGAACGCGGACAAGTGTTCTTCACGTGAAGCCGGATATCGGTGCGAGACACGGCATATCCCGACTGTTTTCTGTAAAAGTTCGCCATCCGAAAAGGCGGCCCCGCAACTCCCCTCTCGGTGAAGGAGCGTGGCCACCACCCGCTCCCGCCCCACGACATGAAGGAGCCGGGCCCGCCATGCGGGCCCGGCTCGTACGTCTCCACCACGCCCGGGGGCGACGCGCAACGATGTGCGCGCCTCCCGGGGCCCGGGTCGGCGACCGGATCAGTCGGTGCCGAACTCCATCGCGGCGCGGTCCAGCAGCTCGTCGTCGCCGGAGACCTCACCACGCGAGGCGATGGCCTCCGCGCCGCCCTGCGGCATGCTGCCGATCAGGCCGGTGGCGGCCGCCTGGGCGGCGCCGACCAGCGCGGGGCGGGCCGTGCCGACGATCCCGAGACCCGCGTACTGCTCCAGCTTGGCGCGCGAGTCGGCGATGTCGAGGTTGCGCATCGTGAGCTGACCGATGCGGTCCACCGGGCCGAACGCCGAGTCCTCGGTGCGCTCCATGGAGAGCTTGTCCGGGTGGTAGCTGAAGGCCGGGCCCGTGGTGTTGAGGAGCGAGTAGTCCTCACCGCGCCGCAGCCGCAGGGTCACCTCGCCGGTGACCGCGGAGCCGACCCAGCGCTGGAGCGACTCGCGGACCATGAGGGCCTGCGGGTCCAGCCAGCGGCCCTCGTACATGAGCCGGCCGAGGCGCCGACCCTCGTTGTGGTACTGGGCGACGGTGTCCTCGTTGTGGATCGCGTTGACGAGGCGCTCGTACGCGGCGTGCAGCAGGGCCATGCCGGGAGCCTCGTAGATGCCGCGGCTCTTCGCCTCGATGATCCGGTTCTCGATCTGGTCCGACATGCCGATGCCGTGCCGGCCGCCGATCGCGTTGGCCTCCATCACCAGGTCGACCGGCGAGGAGAACTCCTTGCCGTTGATCGTCACCGGACGGCCCTGGTCGAAGCCGATCGTCACGTCCTCGGCGGCGATCTCGACCGAGGGGTCCCAGAACCGCACGCCCATGATCGGCTCCACGGACTCCACGCCGGTGTCCAGGTGCTCCAGCGTCTTGGCCTCGTGGGTGGCGCCCCAGATGTTGGCGTCGGTCGAGTACGCCTTCTCGGTGCTGTCCCGGTAGGGAAGCCCGTGGGCGACCAGCCACTCCGACATCTCCTTGCGTCCACCCAACTCGGAGACGAAGGCGGCGTCGAGCCACGGCTTGTAGATGCGCAGGTGGGGATTGGCGAGCAGGCCGTAGCGGTAGAACCGCTCGATGTCGTTGCCCTTGAACGTGGAGCCGTCGCCCCAGATCTGTACGTCGTCCTCGACCATCGCCCTGACCAGCAGCGTGCCGGTGACGGCGCGGCCGAGCGGGGTGGTGTTGAAGTAGGCACGGCCGCCGGAGCGGATGTGGAACGCGCCGCAGGCGAGCGCGGCCAGGCCTTCCTCGACCAGGGCCGCACGGCAGTCGACCAGGCGCGCGACCTCGGCCCCGTAGGCCTGCGCCCGCCCGGGCACCGAGCCGATGTCGGGCTCGTCGTACTGGCCGATGTCGGCGGTGTAGGTGCACGGGACGGCACCCTTGTCGCGCATCCAAGCGACCGCGACCGAGGTGTCGAGGCCGCCCGAGAAGGCGATGCCGACGCGCTCGCCGGCGGGCAGGGAGGTGAGAACCTTAGACATGGGAAGAGTATGCACCGAAACGCATGTCTATGCAAAACCCGTTTCCCTCACGCTTCCGGCGGGGCGGCAGCCGGCGGGCCGTCGAGCAGGGGGCTCAGCCCGTCCGGCAGCGCCGTGAGGCCCAGCTCGAAGAGCGCGTCCAGCCTCCGGTCTCAGCCGTCCTCGAAGGCGCCCACCAGCCTGGAGAAGGTCGGGGTGCGGCCGGCCGGGGGTCACC
The DNA here is from genome assembly GCF_026627505.1 of Streptomyces sp. H27-H5. Lineage (GTDB taxonomy): Bacteria > Actinomycetota > Actinomycetes > Streptomycetales > Streptomycetaceae > Streptomyces. The sequence goes on from NZ_JAPNLK010000001.1 coordinate 175,880, forward strand.
GGCGACGGAGAGGGTGCGGCGACGGTCGTGGCCGCGGCCACGACGGTGCCGGGCGGGACGGCGACGCGGGCTTGGCCCCGGGTGAACTGCCCCTCGGGCTGCCCTGGTTCCACCTGCCGTTCTTCGACTTCGTCGTGGCGGCCGTGCGGTGCGGGAGGCAGGCGGAGGCCGCGGCGCACGTGGCCACCGCGCGTGCGGCCCGGATCGGGGAGATCTCCGAACACCACGCCTTCCTGCTCGCGGCGGCGCACGCCCTGACGGTCGGCTCGGAGTCGGACGACGTCGAGGAGGCCGACGCACGGTACGCCGCCGCGTACGCGGTACCGGGCGCCGGCCGGTGGGTCTTCGAACTGGCGCGACTGCGGCTGGCCCACGGTGCCTGGCTGCGCCGGCGGGGTCGGCGGGACGAGGCCGAGGACGCGCTGCGTACGGCGTACCACGCCTTCCTGGAGCTGCGGGCCGATCCGTGGGCCGAGCGGTGCCGGGAGGAACTGCGCGCGGCGGGGCGGCCGGTGGACGGCGGGGCGGCCGGCCGGGAACCGCTGACGGCCCAGGAGCTGCGCATCGCGCGTCTGGTGGCCACCGGGCTGACGAACAAGGAGATCGGTGCGGCGCTGCGACTGTCCCCGCGTACCGTCGCCGGCCATCTCTACAAGATCTTTCCCAAGCTGGGCATCACCACCCGGGCCGCGGCGACACCGCCGGCCTGGAGGCGATCGCGCGGCTCCTGACGCCCTGGGCGGCCGACCGGCACCTGCGCCTCGTCACGGGCCGGCTGCTCGGCCTGAAGGCGCTGTGCGCCCTGGGACACGGTCGCGCCGCGGAGGCCTGGCACCACGTACGGTCCCTCATCCCGCCGGGAGGTCCGCTGCCGCGCCTGCCCTGGATTCAGCTGACCCTGCTGGATTTCGCCCAGGCCGCGGTGGAGACCGGCCACCGGGTCGAGGCGCGGGCCCACCTGCGCGCGGTGCGCGAGGCCGGGATCGCGGCCGTCTCCCCTACAAGATCTTTCCCAAGCGAGACCACCGGCGCCGACCGCGGGCCGCTGCTGGCCACGCCCTCACCATCGACCACGGCTGGCGCGAGGTCGCCGACACGGCGCTGGCGTTCCTCCGACGCTTCGCCGACCCCGCAGGTCCGCCCGGGGCGGCGTAGGCGGCGCGGGCGACCGGAGCGGCGGCCTCGGGCGGGCAGGCCAGATCAGGGCAGGTCAGGAAATCTCGTCCGGGTCGCAGCTCGCGCGGCGCAGTCCGATGGTGCGCAGGGCGCGCATCAGTCCGTCGGCGTCGCCCTCGCGGACGACGTGTACGGCGCCTTCGGCGGCCACGCCCTCCAGTTCGGCGACGAGGGTGTCGGCACCGGTCCGCAGGACGACCCCGCTCGGCGGGTCCAGGGCACGTACCCCGCGGAAGGCCTCCAGCGCCGCCGGGTCGGCGTCGAGCCCGCCGGGCAGGGCCAGGACGGTGATGTCGGGGAGCAGGACCCGGGCGTGGGCGAGGGCGACGGCGGGCTCTCGGGCATGGGAGATGACCTGGAAGTGCGGGTTGCTCTGGATGCGCGAACGCAGCCGTTCCAGTTCCTCGCCTTCGGGCACACCGACCACCAGAACCGTCATCACGATCCCCATCCTCCGTCGCGGTCACCGCCGGGGCGACCCGGGACGGCCCGCGGCCGGTCGGTGGCGGTCCGAGATGGCGTGGGGAGGGCGCGCCGTCAGCGCCCGTCAGTTCCCGCTCCGGTGTCAGCGTAGAACCGGCCGAAGGGCCGCGTCCGGAATTCGCCGACATCCGCCGAGCGACGCCTTCGGGGGCGGCGGTTCCGTGTGATCGACGGGGGGCGGGGTACACGCCGGCGCAGAGAGATCGACCGCCGAGAAGGGAACTCCTTCCATGCTGATGGCCCACCCCGCGCTGCTGCCCGCAGCCGTCCGGGAGTACGAGACGCTGAGCCTTCTGAACGCCCTCGAAGGCAGCCCGCGGACGCGGCGGCGCATGGAGGAGGTCGCCGAGCTGCTGTGCACGGCCACGGGTACGGGCAACCCGGACGCGGCCCTGATCGCGGCCCGCTACGGGCTTCCCGGGGCGGGCACGTTCGACGACTCGGTCCTGCCCTCCTGAGGGGGCACCGGGGGGTGGCGCGGGGAGTGCGGTGAGAGTCGACGCCGGATTCTCGACGCGCGCCCGTGACCGTTATCACCTAGTTTGATCCCCGTCAGCATCCCCAGCATAAGGAGTGCACCATGGCCGACAAGGGCGGCATGGACAAGGCGAAGGGCAAGGCCAAGGAGGTCACCGGGAAGGTCACCGGCAACGACCGGATGGCCGCCGAGGGCAAGACCGACCAGGCCAAGGGCAAGGCCAAGGAGGCCATGGGCGAGGCCAAGGAGCGCGCCCAGGGCGTCAAGGACTCGATGCGGGACAAGCGCACCAAGCCCTGACCCGGCTCGCCCGCGCGGGGTCCCCGGACACTGGTCCGGGGACCCCGCGCGGCGTCCGGGCGCCGTCCGCGTCCCCGGCGCCGCGCCCGGTGTCGGCGCCGCGTCGGGTCACGTGTCGGGTCGGGTGTCGGCACCGTCATCGTCCGGCGGACGGAGCCCGTCCGCCCGGGGTTCACGCTCCGCCCAGCACCAGTTCGTCCAGGGGCAGGGACCGCAGGAAGTCCTCGGCGTCGAAGGCCTCCCCGGCCGTGACCACGCCCCCGCTGCCACCCCTGACACCGCCGTCGGCCACGATCCGTTCGACCGCCTCGACGACGATGGGCGCGGTGAAGGCGTAGATGTCGCGGCCCCGGGCCACCGCCCGCCGTTCCTCGTCCCCTCGGCGGACGACGACCTCGACCAGGAAGACCTGATCCGACCTGCCGGCGGCGTCGGCCGACCGGGGGCCCGTGGTCTGCGGAGCGGTCAGGTCCTTCAGCGGGGTGACGTTCAGGAACGTGTTGATCCGCGCGGTGTCCAGGTGTCGGGAAACGGTGATCACGTCGGTGGTGGAGAACTCCCCCACCACCTCCTCGACCCCGAACGGCTCGGGAAACGTCCACGTCCCCTTCGGCGCCGGTTCGTCGCCCGCGAGGACCTGGAGCCGGCGGTCGGTGAAGACCACCCGGCGGCCGGCCCGGCGCTCGCCGGCCAGCAGCGTTCCCCGGGTCGGGTGCCAACTGTCCAGCGCCACCGCGATGGAGATCTCGTCGGCGGCCGGCCAGTCCCCCATGGCGGCGGTGGCGAGCAGGTCGCCCAGCGCTCCGTAGAAGGCCATCACCGGGGCCACCACGACCCCGGCCTCCTTCACCCGCGGGTCGTCGCGGTAGGTGTCGAAGGTGTCGATCGCGACGAGGGTCTCGCCGGTGACGTCGAGGTAGTGGATCCCGGCCCGCAACGCGGCCTCGACGAGCGGCGGCACGGTCTCGGCGAAGGGGCCCGCGCAGTTGATCACGGCGGCCGCGCCCTCGATCGCCCGGTCCAGGGATGCCGGGTCGTCGACCGAGGCGATCTTCCACTCCACCCCGAGTTCGGCGGCCGCCGCCGCGAGCTTCGTCGCGTCCCGCCCGGACAGCACCGGTGTCCAGCCGCGTTCCAGGAGTTCCGCCGTGACGAAGCGGGCGGTGTGACCGTAGCCGCCGAACACGGCGATCACCGGGTTCGCACGGGTCCGGTCGGGTCGGTGGTGGTGCTCGGTCATCGGTTCTTCTCCTTCGTGGGACGCGTTCCCATCCTGCTCGGCGGTGCGCTGCGCGACGACCTTCCGGGGCGTCAACGTGCGCTAGGTTCGCGTCATGCCCGCCCATCGCGTCGCCATGGCCGTCACGGACGACATGCCGATCTTCGAAGCAGCCGTCCCGTGCCAGATATTCGGCGTCGACCGGCCGCATCTGGTCGATCCCTGGTACCGGTTCGCGGCGTTCCCCGTCGGAGGCGCGTCGGTGCGGCTCACCCCGGGCTTCACCCTCGCCCCCGTCGACGACGGCTGGGGCATCGAGACGGCGGACACGCTGGTCATCCCCGCCTGCACCAACGTGCACGAGGAGCCGCCGAAGGAACTGGTGGACATCGTCCGGGAGGCGTACGAGCGCGGGACACGGATCCTGTCGATCTGTTCCGGCGCCTTCGTGCTGGCCGCCGCCGGGGTGCTCGACGGGCGTCGGGCCACCACCCACTGGCTGCACGCGGACGAGCTGGCCCGCCGTCATCCCGCCGTTCGGGTCGACCCGTCCGTGCTGTACGTCGAGGACGCCAACGTGATCACCTCCGCGGGGACGGTGGCCGGCATCGACGCCTGTCTCCACGTGGTGCGCGGCGACCACGGCGCGGCCGTGGCCGCCGAGTTGGCCCGCGGTCTGGTCACACCGCCGCACCGGGACGGCGGCCAGGCCCAGTACCGGCGCCCGCTGCCGCCCGGGTCGGGCGAGGACTGGCTGGCCGGCCTGCTGGACTGGGCCGACGAGCACCTGCACCTTCCGCTGACCACCGCCGACCTGGCCGCGCGGGCCCACGTGAGCGTGCGCACCGTCGAGCGCCGGTTCGCCGACGCGCTCGGGATGTCCCCGCTGCGCTGGGTGCTGCAACAGCGGATCCGCAGGGCGCAGCAGTACCTGGAGACCAACGACCGGACCATCGAGTGGATCGCCGCCACCTGCGGGTTCGGCGGACCGGCAGGGCTGCGGGCGCACTTCGCCAAGCTCGTCGGCCTGTCGCCCAGCGCCTACCGGCGTACGTTCCAGGAGCGGGTGGGGGCGGCGGGTACCACCGGCTGACCTCCTCGCCCTCAGTCCTTCACCGCGCCGCCCAGGCCGGAGACGAGGCGTCGTTGGACGAGGACGAAGAACACGAGCACCGGCACCGTCATCAGCGTCGAGCCGGCCATGATGCCGCCCCAGTCGTTCTCGTCGGGCTTGAAGAACACGAGCAGCGCCATGGGGAGGGTCGACTGGGAGGTGTCGCTGATGAGGAACGACTTGGCGAAGAGGAAGTCGTTCCAGGTGGAGATGAAGGAGAACACGCTCGTGGCCACGAGCCCCGGAAGGACCAGCGGGAAGAGGATCTGCCACAGGAACCGGGTGCGGCTCGCGCCGTCGATGTACGCGGCTTCCTCCAGCGCCTCGGGCACGGCCTTCACGAAGCCCCGCAGCATCCAGATCGCGAACGGCAGCGAGAAGGCGATGTGGGGCAGGATCAACGACCACAGGGTGTTCAACTGCCCGGTGTCGCGCATCAGGAAGAACAACGGGATGGTCAGCGCCTCGATCGGCACCATCTGTGCCACCAGGAACATGACGAGCAGCGTCGTACGGAACCTGAAGCGGAAGCGCGTGACCGCGGTCGCGGCGAGGAAGGCGATCAGTGCGGAGGCCAGGACCACCGTCCCCGCGACCACCAGGCTGTTCAGGAAGTACCGCCCGAACTCCTGCTGTGCGAAGACCCTGCGGAAGGAGTCCAGCGAGGGCGTGAGCGTCCAGGGGCGCGCCTCGGTGGACTGGATCTCACCGGCCGGTTTGAACGCGGACAGCACCATCCAGTAGAGCGGGAACGCGACGACCACCGCGACGACGAGCGCGGAGGCCTCGGCGGCCAGTCGCCACGGGCGGCGGACGCGGAGGGTGGCGGTACGGCTCACAGTTCTTCTCCCTGACGTCGCATGAGGCGCAGGTGGACGAGGGTGACGGCCAGCAGGATCAGCAGCATGACGATGCCGATCGCCGAGCCCAGGCTGTACTGCGAGGACGCGAACGCCTTCTGGTACGCGTAGACGTTGAGCACGAGGTTCTGTCCGGCGATCCCGCCGCCCGCGGTCATCACGTAGATCTGGGTGAAGACCTTGAAGTCCCAGATGATCGACTGGATGGTGACCACGGTCAGGATCGGCCGGAGCATGGGGGCGATGACGGAGCGCCAGATCCGCCACTGGGAGGCGCCGTCCAGTGAGGCGGCCTCCAGGATCTCGGAGGGGATCGCCTTGATGCCCGCGTACACGGTCACCATGACGAACGGGAACGAGCACCAGACGACCTCGAAGAGGACGAGGGCGAAGGCGCTGTAACGCCCGTAGGTCCAGGGGAAGTCACCCAGGCCGAGCAGTCGGTTGACGGGTCCGTGGTCGGGGTCGAACAGGAAGACCCAGACGGTGGATCCGGTGACGGCGGGGGTCGCCCACGCACCGAGCGCGGCAAGCAGCAGGACCAGCCTCGGCAGGGCCCGGACGCGGGTCAGCAGTACGGCGAGCGCGCAGCCCACGCCGAGGGTGGTGATCACACAGCAGGCGGCGAAGACGACGGTGGTGAGCAGGACCTGTCGGAACTGGCCGTCGGAGAACAGCGTCCGATAGTTGTCGAGGCCTTTGAAGGTGGTGGGTTCGCCCCCGCTGACCTGCGCCTGGGTGTATTCGAGGAAGGAGATCAGGCCGAGCTGGTAGATCGGGTAGGCCAGCAGCGCGGCGAGTACGACCAGTGCGGGCGCGAGGTAGAGCCAGGGCGTCCAGCGGGTGCCGTGGCGTCCACCGCCGGGGGTGCGGCGCGACGGCCCGGCAGGGGTCGGGACCGGCGGCGCGGTCGGTGCGGTCTTGTACGGGTGCCTGCCCGGCTCCAGGGCCGTGGCTTCGTGCGTCATGTCGGCGGGCCCGGTCAGCCGGCGTCGGAGAAGGCCGTGTCCATCTTCCTCGCCGCGTCGCCGGCGGCGGCGGGCACGTCCTTCCTGCCGCTCACGATCTCCTGGAACATGGTCGGCAGGACGGTCGAGGCGTCGATGCGCCCCCATCCCGGGGAGGCCGGCACGAACCGGGTCCCGGCGGCGAGGGTGTCGACGAACGGCGTGACGAACGGGTCCTTCTTCGCGGCCTCGGCCCGCACGTCGGTGTACGTGGGCAGGAATCCCATCGCGTCGAACAGCTTGCGCTGGGTGTCCTTGCCCGCGAACCGCTTCATCAGGTCGATCGCCAGGGTGCGCCGCGGGGTGCCCTTGAGGACGCCGATGTTGTTGCCTCCGGCGAACGCCGGTGCGATCGAGCCCTCCTTGACGCCGGGCAGCGGTACGACCGCGTACTTGCCCTTCACCGGGCCCGCCTCGACGGCCTGGTGGCTGAAGTCGCCGCCGATGGCCATGGCGGCGTTGCCCGAGGCGAAGGCGGTCACCGTCGCGTTTCCGCCCATGGCCGCGCATTTGGCGGCCGGACAGTTGTCGTCCCCGAAGAGCGAGGTGTACGTCCGGATGCCCTTCTGTGCGGCGGGGTCGGCGATCGCGGACGTGTAGGTGCCGCCGCTCTCCTTGGCGATGTCACCGCCGTTGGCCCAGATGAAGGGCATGGCGCCGTAGGTGTACGCGCCGCCCACCGCGATGCCGTACAGCTCGGGTCGGGCCTGACGGATCCTCTTGGCCGTGGAGACCAGCTCGTCCTGGGACTTCGGGGGTCGGATCCCCAACTCGTCGAAGACGTCGGTGCGGTAGTACAGGGCCCGTACGCCGACGAAGAGCGGGGCTCCGTACACCTTGCCGCCGACGGTGACCGAGCGGGTGGCGGTCGGGTCGGTGTCCTTCGCCTCCGCCCAGGCCCCGAACTCCGCGCTGATGTCGGCGAGTCCGCCATCCTTGACGTATCCGGCGGTGTCGGTGTTCCCGTACTCGATCAGGTCCGGGGCGCTCTTCGGGTCGTTGAAGGCCGCCTTGACCCGCTGGGCGCGACTTTCGACGGGAATGTACTCGACCTCGACGTCGGCGCCCGCGTGGTCCCGGGTGAAGGCGGTGATCGCCTCGTCGATGACCTTCTTCTTCGGGGCGTTGTTGACCTCCTGGAAGAGCCAGACGCGCAGGGTGCCGGACGTCTCGTCCTTCGAGGAGGTGGAGGAGGAGGTCTGTGGGGCGCAGGCGGTGGCGGTGAGTCCTGCCACGACGAGGGCGGCGACGGATGCGGCTATGCGGAAGCGGAGTTTCATCGGCCATCCCCAGGAGAAGAGTGCGCACGCGTTGCGCGATGCGCAACGGCTGTTCCGTGATGCACAACTGGGAGGAGGCTAGAACGACTTTCACGGGCGAGACAAGTGGTCTCGACCACTCTGTGACCGGACGGCGGGCCCCGCACGGCACACGAAGGCCGCCCGGCGCCCGCCCGAGGAAGGGGCGGGGCCGGGCGGCGAAGGGGTGCAGGTCGGTCGGGTCAGACCTGCGGTCGGGCGAGGGCGCGGGCCGCCGCGAACTCCTCGCGGGCCGCCTCCTCGACGGCCTCCAGGTAGGCGTAGGCGTCCTCCCCGATCGGGACCCGCAGGGGGGTGGGCGCGTCGGAGGCGACGATCGCGAGCACGCCGTCCGCGAAGTCCTCCGGCCGCCCGTACTCCTCGTTGTCCTCCATGGCCCGGAATCCACCGAGCATCTCGCCGGTCGCCTCCGCGTATTCCGGGAGACGGTGGGCCGCCTCCGCGAGGGCCGACCCGTACCGGGTGGCGAAGACGCCGGGCTCGACGGCCGTCACCCGCACCCCGAACGGGGCCACCTCGGCGGCCAGGGCCTGGCACATGCCCTCCAGCGCGTGCTTGCCCGCGACGTACGAGGCGAGACCGGGGAAGGCCATGCGGCCCGCGAGCGAGGAGATGTTGACGATGTGTCCGCCGCCCTGGGCGCGCATCGACGGCAGGACCAGGCGGGCGAGGCGCCAGGGGCCGACGAGCAGGGTCTCGATCTGGTCCCGGAGCTCGGCGTCGGAGACCTCCTCGACCGTGCCGAAGAGGCCGCTGCCCGCGTTGTTGACCAGGACCTCGATCCCGCCCATGCGGTCCGCGGCGGTCCGGACGGCCTCCTCGCACTGGTGCGCGTCACGCAACTCCATCGCGATCGGGGTGATCTGTCCGGGCCAGGCCTGGACGAGGTCCTCCAGGGAGGCGAGTTTGCGGGCGGTCACCGCGACCTGATCGCCGGCCCGCGCGGCAGCCGTGGCCAACGCCCGCCCGAGCCCCGACGAACATCCCGTCACCAGCCAACGACGCCCCATCGTTCCCCCTTCGAAGTGCGTACAGGGCGCCATGGTCGCCGAGCCGGGCGCCCCGCAAACAGCCCTTGTGAGCGGCGTGCGGGAGCGCGTGAGGCGCAGGCGACGGCGCGTGCGCCCCCGCCGTCGCGCCCCTCCTCGACGGGCGTGGGGGGGTGGCGGGGGCTCAGGCCGGGATGAGTGCGTCCCACTGGTCCCGGGTCGGGCCGTCGTGCTCCGGCGAGAACTCCGGGTGGGCGTCCAGCCAGGAGGTCACGTGTCGGTCCACCTCGTCGGTGCCGTAGGCCTCCTGGGCCGGTTGCAGGAGGTGACGGACCCGGGCCCGGGCCCTCATGACGACGGGATCGTCGAAGGCGCAGGCCGCCACGGCCGCAGCCCGCCGATCCGTGGCCGGCGCGCTCTCGGTGAGGCGTTGTTCGTTGGCGCGGTCGGCCGCGACCTGCGCGTCGAACCACGGGCGCAGGGTCCGCGCCGTCCAGGTGTGGTGGTGGGCGGGGTCCGCGGCGATCAGGTCGGCATGGGTGGCGAGGTGTTGAGCGGCGCCCAGGCCGAGGGCCACTCCGTGCCCCAGGGTGGGGTTGGTGTGCATGAGACTGTCCCCGACGTTGACCAGGCCGGTGACGACGGGACCCTCATCGTCGACGAGGGCCGTCCAGCGGTTGTCCAGGCCGGCCATCGCCAGGACGGCCGACTGCGGTTCGGGGTCCAGGTCGAGCCAGGCGGCGGTGGCGGGGAAGCGGCGGGCGGCGGCCTCGAACACGGCGGGGTCGGTGAGCGCGCCGCGGGTCGGGTCACCCGTGGAGAGCACCAGGTGCACCGCGAAGGTGTCGTTGTCGGAAGGGAAGACGCCGGCAAGCGCGAACGGCGAGGCCGAGCCGGTCTTCACCCGCCCGGGGTCGCGCGGGCCGTCGGGACGCAGCCGGTACCAGCGGCACAGGTAGGCGAGGCCGGTGCGGTGGCTGTCGACCACGGGTGGCCGGCAGCCGGCCGCGACCAGCCAGGCGGGGACCGGCGAGCGGCGGCCGGACGCGTCGACTACGAGATCCGCCGCGTACGTCCGCGTTCCCTGCCGCACCCCGGTGACCCGGGGCGGCCCGCCCTCCTCGACGGCGAGCCCGGACACCCGGCAGCCGCGCCGCACCTCCACGGTGTCCTCCCGCAGCACGGCCGCGGTCAGGGCGGCCTCCAGCACGATGCGGCGGGTGCGCAGGGTCACCAGGTCCTCGTCGCCGGCCCGGTACGGCGGGTGCTCGCCGAACCAGTCGAAGTCGTGGTACTCCCCGGCTCCGCGTGCCAGCAGGTCCGCGTGGACGTCGGGGGCCTCGGCCCGCAACACGGTGCGTACGGGCGCGAGGAAGGAGTGGGGCTGGACGGCCTGGGGGACGCGGGGTCTGTTCCAGTGGAAGAAGTCCCGGTCCGGGTCCTCTCCGGCCTGCCGCGCGTCCTGTTCGAACAACGTGACCGCATGGCCCCGCCGCCCGAGCATGAGCGCCGCCCCCAAACCGCCGATGCCCCCACCGATCACCGCAACCCGCGCCACTGAGCTCCCCTTCGCGTCGTGTTGCGGGGCGAGCCTACTGCTTGATGATCTCCACTCGAACACCGGCACGGCGGAGCGCCCTGCTCGGCCGGGCCGGGCAGGGCGCTCCGTCACATGGTGGCCCCGCGCACGAGGACGGGGAGTTGTCGGGGTGTCAGGCCGCCGCCGTGCCGGCGCTTTCCTCGGCCGCGACGGCCTGCGCGATCGTCTCGTACACGTGCGGCTTGTGGTGGGAGCGGAGCTGCCGCTGCGCCTCGCGCTCGGGGGCCACCACGCTCAGGGTGGCGCCCAGCTCCTGGCACCGGCGTTCGGCCCGCAACACGGTGCTCAGCACCGCCGGGCCGATGTGCGGGGCCGCGACCACCATGACGAGGTGCCGCGGCCGGTACCCGCGCAGAAGGGCCTCCAGCTCCCAGAGCGCCACACCGCGGTTGCTGATGTCCAGGTCTTCGTTGAGACGGATGACCAGCACGCCGTTGTCGAAATCATGGGTGATAGGCACGGGCAGCCCCCTTCGGGCACTCTTGACGGTAACCATCAAATGCCCTGTGACCAGGGCGGGAACACGTTGAAAATGCGTCAGCGTCCGGTGGGGACACCGGTTCGCCCCCGACGAACCGTCTGCCCCACCGACCCCTCGACATGCATGCGTGTTCAACCACCCGCCCTGATGTCAGTGGTCGCCGGAGGCCTCCGCGGCGGGGGACGTGGCGATGCGGGGCAGGGCGTAGGGGTGCTTCTCGGCCAGCCAGGCGACGAGCTGCTCGCGTACCGCGCAGCGCGTGGTCCACAGGTCGTCCGGGTCCTTCGCCGTGACGATCGCCCGGACCGTGACGGTGCTGGCCGTGGTGTCCGTGACGGCGAGGTCCCAGCCGCGACCGTCCCACTCCTCGCAGGCGTCCAGGATCTCCTTCAGCTTCTCCCGCATCAGCGCGAAGGGCGTGGCGTGATCGCAGTGGATGAACACCGCGCCCGTCATCTGGATCCCACCGCGCGACCAGTTCTCGAACGGGCGGCTGGTGAAGTAGGAGACCGGCATGGTGATGCGTCGTTCGTCCCAGGTCCGCACGGCCAGGTAGGTGAGGGTCACTTCCTCCACCACGCCCCACTCCTCGTCGACGACCACCGTGTCGCCGATCCGCACCATGTCGCCGAAGGCGATCTGGAAGCCGGCGAAGAGATTGCCCAGGGTGGACTGGGCGGCGACGCCCGCCACGATGCCGATGATGCCGGCGGAGGCCAGTACGGACGTGCCGATGGCGCGGAAGTCGGGGAAGGTCAGCAGCATCGCGGCGGCCGCGACCACGGCGACGACCGCGGTGACGATCCTCATGATCAGGGTGACCTGGGTCCGTACCCGGCGGACCCGGGAGGGATCACGGGTGCCGGTCGCGTAGCGGGCGTACGAGGACTCGACCACGGCGGAGGTGACGTGGACGACGAACCACGCGCCGGCTCCGATCAGCATCAGGGACAGCACCTGGCTGACGGCGCCCGCGTGTTCCCGCACGAATTGCCAGTCGATCTGCCGGTACGACCCCTTGAGCAGGGCGGCCAGCAGGAAGACCTGCAGGGACACCCGGCAACGGCGCAGGCGGTTCCACAGTGGTGTCTCCGGATGGCGCCCGTCGGCGCGACGCAACAGCAGGTCGGTGAGCCAGCCCACGGTGAGTGTGAGCACGATCGAGCCGCCCAGGACGGTCAGTAGACGCAGAACGGTGTTCATAACTCCTCAGAGCGGATCTCGGCAGGAGACGGACCCCGCCGCTCGTGCCCGACGGCGCGAAGGACAAACCGCGCCCGGCCGCACGACGAGGAAGATCGTCCGCGGGAAAGGCCACGGAAACCGGCCACGAGGAGAGCGCCGGTCGGGCCCCTGTGTGCGGTGGGGCGCGTGGGGTAGGGGCACCGCATGTTCCGGCATCGACGTGTACGAGTGGCAGCTGTGTTCCTCACCGCCTGGGTGGGGTTCACCGGACTGGAGAGGTGGAGTGAACTGGCGCCGTGGCCTGCGGCGGTGGCGGCCGGACTGTTCTGGGCCTGTGTCGTCGCGGGGACGTGGTGGTTCGCGGAGTGGACGCTGTTCCCGCGAGCGCGACGTGGCGCCGACGGTGGCCGGGACCCGCGTACCGCGACGGCGCCGGACGCTGGGGCGGACGGGGAGCGGGAAGCCGAGAGGGACCCGAGCCCGGACCGGTTGGGCGCGCCGCGATGACGTCGGCGATGCCGGCGGCAGGGGGATGCCGTGGCGGTGGTGGGTGAGCGGGCCCGGATCGCGCGCATCGTCGACCGGCGTCGGGGCAGACGCGGGTAAAGGTTCCGTATCCGGGAGGGAAACCATGGCCGGTCTGCTCGCCAAGTTGAAGGAATTCCGTCGCACCCCGCAGGGTGTCCGGGCGGAGGCGTCCGTCCGCCGTGCCGCCGCCGATCCGCGCAAGCGGGCGCAGGCCAGGCGGCTCGTCGACCGGCTCCGCAGGCGCTGACTGCACCTGAAGACGGTCACGTCTCGGGTGCCGTTGGCGAAGTTGATGCCGTCGGCGTAGATGTCGCGGATGCGCATCCCGCTGAACCGGACGCCGTCACCCGGTCCCCACAGGGCGGGGATGTTGTCGTAGTCGCGGCCGACCCAGACTCCGACGTTGGCGTGCTCGATCCACACGTTGGTGATCTTCGTGTTCTTGCCGAGGCGGCCGTTGAGGCCCACTCCGCCCTCGGCGTTGCCGTCGCCGCCGCGGATCGTGCCCGACCCGAAGATGGCGATGTCGGAGATCTGCGTGTTGTCGTCGATGTCGAAGCCGAAGTTGCCCTCGTGGGGGTGGTTGATGCCGCCCGCGTCCTGCGGCGCCGTCAGTGTGTAGAGCTGGGAGTACCACATGCCGGCGCCCCGGATGGAGACGTTGCTGATGCCCACCTGGTTGAACTGGCCGCGGTTCAGAGGGTCGTCGGTGAGGATCTTCTGCTCCTGGCGCCACTGGCCCTGCGGGATCCAGACGCAGGCGATCTGCCCGTCCTGGTCGGCGGTCACGGCCTTCTGGATGGCGGCCGTGTCGTCGTTGCCGTCGCCCGCGATCGCACCGTACTCGGTGATCGACGTGCACTCGGCCGGCTTGGCCGCCGGCGGCGCCACCTGCTCCAGGTCCACCAGGTCGATGACGTGGTACGAGACCGTGTCGTCGGCGTCGCGCTGGAGGCGGAAGGTGGTGCCGGCCGGGTGGCTCTTCGCGAGCAGCGCGTGCGATTCGTCGAAGAGCCTGCGGGCGTCTCCACCGGGAGTGTTGGTGAGGCCCTCGGGGCTGTCGGTGCTGCCGTAGAGCCAGCTGTGCTTGGAGGACAGGGTGAGCTTCTGCGCGAAGGTGCCGTTGATGTAGAGGCTGATGGTGGCGTCGGCGCCGCCGCCGTTCGGGGCGTCGGGGACGGAGTTGCGCACCACGATCGTGGCGCCGCCGCTGACCGCCGTCCAGGTGCCGTTGACGGGCACGTTGACGGTCGCGCCGGCGGCGATCGCCGGTGTGGGTCCGTTCAGAGTGGTGGTGCCCGCCACCAGCCGGGTGACGGTGCCCGCGCTCACGCCCGTCGTGCCGCGGTTGCGTACGGCCACGGTCAACGAGACCGGGGCGCCGACGGCCGGGTCCGCCGGGTCAGTGGAGATGGAGAGGGCTTCGAGGTCGGGTCCGGGGGCCGACGACGGCCGAGACGGTGTGGCTGCCCATCGGGGGTTTGCCGACCGCGACCGCAACGGCCGTCGAGGCTCCGGCGGCGAGCGCTCCGACCGGTGCGCTCCCGGCGGGCGCCCCTTCGAGGCTGACGTTCACGGTGGTGGCGCCGGAGGCGACCGTGCCGGCGTTGCGGACCGTGACGCCCACGGTGACGGCGTCGCTCTCGGAGGGGGCGGCGGGTGACCAGGACAGGTCGGTGACGGTGAGGTCCGGGTTCGGGGCGGGGGCGCCGATGACCTGGAACTCGGCGATCTGGCCGCCACCGCCCCCGGTGTTGCCGGCGAACTTCAGCTGGACGTCGGCGAGGCGCCCGGTGACGGGCAGCGTCACGGTGTTGTGGTTGCCGGTGGGGCTGAACACGAGGTCGGCGCGGGCCCGCAGCGAGGTGAAGCCGGTCTCGACCTCTCGCGCCCCAGCACCTCGACGCTCTGGGTCCGGGTGGACCAGGCGGGGTCGGGGTTCAGTTTGAGGACCACCCCGGTGACGTCGGCGTCGGAGCCGAGCTTGACGGTCAGCGTCGATTGCTGACCGGCAGCTTCCCAATAGCTGGTGACACTGTCGTCGTTCGCATTGGTCGCGACGTACGTCTGGGTGGTGGAGGACGCCTCGATGGGCTTGCTCTTCGCCAGGTTCACGCCGGTCGTCGGGGTGCCCGGGTCTGCCGGGTCACCCGGATCGCCCCCTCCGTCGGTGGCGTAGACCTCGAACTCGGATATCTGGGCGGCCGGCCGGCCGGTGTTGCCGCTGATGCCCACCCGCACCTGACGCACCGTCGCGGCGGTGAAGCCGACGGTCACGGTGTCGGCCCGGGCCGGGTTGAACTCGCGTCCGGTCGAGGCCGACAGGGTGCTGAAGGTGCTCCCGTCGGTGCTGCCCTGGACGGTCAGCGTCTCGGTGCGCGTCTCCCACGAAGCGGGCAGCTTCAGCACCACCTGATCGACGGAGACGTTCCTCCCGAGGTCCACTTGCAGCCACTGCGGGAGGGTGGAGGGACTCTCCCAGTACGAACCCTGGTTGCCGTCCGTGACCGCGGAGGCCGCGTATCCGCCGAGGGCTCCGCTCGCGGTGACCGGCTTGCCGAGGGCGAGATTGGGGCCGCCCGACGGCGGTGGCGAGCGTGGCCGGCAGGAGTCCGATGGCCATCAACATCGCCACGACCAGGCCGGCCGGCAAGCGCAGGCCGCCTTGCATCCATCTCATGCTGTCCTCTGTTCCACGGGGGACGGCCCTGATGCCGATGCACCGGGCCGGAGAGCCGAGCGTGGGACGCCGGCAGGCACGCGGGTCTGCCGTGAACTTGCGAAGTACTCTTGAATTTTTGAGTGATCCGATCCGCAATATGCGGTCATGGCGCCACAGGTTTCTAGCAGATGACGACTTTGTCAACGCCTTCACATGGGCGGGGGTTGAGCAGCTCCTTCGCCCGAGGTGGAGCAGGTGCCGTGAGCTGCGCGCGGATCCGGCCGCACGGCCGCGTGGCCGGGAACGACGAAGGAGCGCGGTGCGCCCGGGAGTCGACCCGACGCGCGGGCACCGGCGGGCGTGGCGGCGGCAGCGGACGCGGGGGCAGTTGTGGGGGTGGACGCGGGGCGCCGGCGGACGCGCCGACCGCGCACCGGGGGCGATGGCCTCAACCGGTGCGCTCGTGATGTCTCCCCGCGGGCGATGCCTGCACGGGGAGGCGGCTCAACGCGGGAGGGTGACCAGACCCGTCTCGTAGGCGGTGATGACCAGTTGGACCCGGTCGCGGGCGCCCAGTTTGGTGAGCAGCCGTGACACGTGCGACTTGGCGGTGGCCACCGTGATGAAGAGTTCCTCCGCGATCTCGGTGTTCGACCGGCCCTGTCCGACCAGGGTCAGCACCTCCCGTTCCCGCTCGGTGATGCCCTCGACCGGCCGGGCGGAGGGGCTCCGGGCCGGTGCGGGGCGCCCGATGAAGTCCGCGATCAGGCGCCGTGTCACACCCGGGGCGATGAGCGCGTCGCCGGCGGCGACCACCCGAATCGCCGCGAGGATGTCGTCCAGGGCCATGTCCTTGACCACGAAGCCGCTCGCTCCGGCCCGGAGCGCACCGTGGACGTGGTCGTCCTCGTCGAAGGTGGTCAGGACGAGAACGCGGGTCGTCGTCGGGCCTGCCGTGATCAGCCGGGTGGCCTCGATCCCGTCCATGCCGGGCATCCGGATGTCCATCACCACGATGTCGGGGCTGATCTCACCGACCAGTCGGACCGCTTCGGAGCCGGTGCCCGCCTCACCGACGACCTCCAGGTCGGGGTGGTCGGCCATGAGGACGCGCAGTCCGGCCCGCACCAGGGGCTGGTCGTCCGCGAGCACGATGCGGATGGTCATCGGGCCTCCACCGCAACGCCGACGGGTTCGGGCAGGGGCAGTCGGGCCGCCACCCGGAAGCCGCCCTCGGGGCGGGGGCCGACGCTGAGCCGGCCGTGCAGGAGGGCGACTCGTTCCCGCATGCCGACGATGCCGAAACCGTGGCCCGGGCCGGTCGCGGTGGCGCCCCGCCCGTCGTCGACGACCTCCACCGACAGTTCCCCTTCCCCGTGATCGATGCTCACCCTGCACTGCCCGGTGCCCGCATGGCGGACCACGTTGGTCAGCGCCTCCTGGACGATACGGTAGGCCGACAGGTCGATGTCCGTCGGCAGTGGGCGCCGCAGCCCGGTGCGTCGCAGGTCGACGCGGACTCCCGCGTCCGCAGTGGCCTCGGCCAGCCTGTCCAGGTCGTCCAGGCCCGGGGCGGGTCCGAGGGATGTCGGGCCCGAGCCGGCCGCACCCGGGTCGGTCCGGCGCAGTGCCACCAGGGTGCGCCGAAGGCCCGACAGGGTCTCCCTGCTGGTGGTTTCGATGGCCCGCAACGCTTCGGCGGCCTCTTCCGGTTGGGTCCGGATGACGCGGGATCCCACCCCGGCCTGGATGGCGATGATGCCGATGCTGTGCGCGACCATGTCGTGCAGTTCCCGGGCGATCCGCAGGCGTTCGGCGGTCACCGCCTCCGCCACCTCCTGCGATCGGAGCGCCGTCGCGTGCTCCCGCCGCTCGCGGACCAACAGGCCCGCCATGCAGGATGCGAGGAGGGCGAGGAGGGCGATCGCCCCGTTGACGGCCAGTGTGTTCCCGTTCGAGAAGCCGCCGATCACGAGGAACTGAACGAGGAAGGTGCCGGTCGCGGCAGTGATCGACACACGTCGCCCGCAGGTGGCCACGATCAGGCCCAGAATGAGATCCGTCGCGAGGAACGAAAGGAACTCACCCTGGAAGGAGCCCTCCTGGACCGTTCGGGAGGAGTCGGGCAAGACCACTGCGGCGGTGGCTCCGAGGCAGGTCATGGCCAGCGCGACCACCGGGCTCCGGCGGACCACACCGACGAGCAGGCTCGCGGCGAGCAGCGATCCGATGGCGTGGAAGGTGCCCGAAGCCCTCGGCGCGCTCCCCACGAGCAGTCCGGGCACGAGCACGTACAGGACGCCACCCACCCAGGCCATGGCCTTCGTCGTCGTCATCGGCGCGCCCACCCGACGGGGAGTCGACGGCCGGCGCGGTGCGCGGGTGACGGGGTGACGGGTGTGGCGTCCATGCCGCGAGAGTAGCCGGCGGTCGGCCGTCCGACATCGGCCCGGGGACGTACGCCCCGGGGCGAACCCGGCGGCGCGATTGTCTCCCGCGGCCCCATGCGCGGGCGGGGACGTCCCGGAAGGGTTGTCCTCGTGATCGAAGTCAACGAACTCTCCAAGCACTACGGCGGCAGGACGGCCGTCGACCATCTGCCCTTCACCGTGCGGCCGGGCCGCGTCACCGGCTTCCTCGGGCCCAACGGCTCGGGCAAGAGCACCACCTTGCGGATGATCCTGGGCCTGGACTCGCCCGACGGTGGCACCGCCACCGTCGGTGGCGTCCCCTTCCGGCGTCACGCTCGGGGGCTGCGCCATGTCGGGGCCCTCCTCGATGCCGGTCAGGTCCATGGCGGACGCAGCGCGGCGGCCCATCTGTCCGCCCTGGCCCGGAGCAACGGCATCGCGTCGAGGCGGGTGGACGAGGTGCTGCGGGAGGTGGGGTTGGCCGGGGCCGCGACGCGCCGCGTCGGCGGGTTCTCGCTGGGCATGAAGCAGCGGCTCGGCATCGCCGCCGCCCTGCTCGGCGATCCGCCCGTGTTGATGTTCGACGAGCCGATCAACGGCATGGACCCGGAGGGCGTGCTCTGGGCACGCCGTCTGTTTCGGCGACTCGCGGCCGAGGGGCGCACGGTCTTCCTCTCCAGCCACCTGATGTCGGAGATGGAGAACACCGCGGACGAACTCGTCGTCATCGGCCGGGGCCGGCTCATCGCCGCCGAATCGCTCCGGGAGTTCGCGGCGCGCAGCGCCCGTCTCGGCGTCGTGGTGGGCACACCGCAGGCCGCCGAGCTGACGGCGGTACTGGCCGCGGCAGGAGCCGACGTCGAGCCGGACGGTACGGCGGCCACCGAGAGGATCGCCGTGACCGGGTTGCCGGCCGACCGGATCGGGGCGCTCGCCTGCGAACACCGCATCCCGCTCACCGAGTTGACCACCCGTACCGCCTCCCTGGAGCAGGCGTTCATGGAACTCACCGCCGACAGCGTCGAATACCCGGGAGGAACGTCCTGATGACCGCGTACGCCCCCGCGCCCCCACCTGCCCCGGTGCTCGCGACCGCGTCCGCCGTCGAGTCGCCCGCCCGATTCCGTGATCTGGTCGCCTCCGAGTGGATCAAGACGCGGTCGCTGCGGTCGACCTGGTGGGCGCTCGCCCTCACCCTCGTGTTCGTCATCGGGTCCGCCGCGGCGGCGGCGCTGGCGGAGGTCGGCAACCTCGAAGACTCCGGCCCGAATCCCACCGGGAACCGCGGCTTCCTCTCCTTCGTCGCCTATCCGCCCCCGGGCTACTGGCCGTTGATGGTGGTGGCGGCCGCCCTCGGCGCCCTCAGCGTCGTGAGCGAGTACGGAAGCGGACTGATCCGAACGACCACCGTGGCCGTGCCCGCCCGCGGTGCGGTGGTGGTGGCCAAGGCGGTCGTCACGGCCGCGCTGTGGAGCGTGGCCGGCGCGGTCGTCTCCACCGGTTCGTTCCTGGTGTCCCAGGCCGTCCTGGACGGGCGGCATGCCGGAGTCCCGTTCACCCATCCCGGCGTGGCCCGGGCGCTGGTCGCGTCCGCCCTGTTGGCCCCCGTCTGCGCGCTGGTCGGCCTGGGGATCGGTGCGCTGATCCGGCACGGTGTCGCCACCATGGTCGTCGGCGTCTTCACGCTGCTGATGCTGCCGCCGGTCTTCTCGCAGAGCGAGCGCTGGTCCGCGGCCGTCAACCACGCGATGCCCTCCAGCGCCTGGCGGCGTCTGGTCCAGAGCTGGGAGCCGGACTCCTCGTCCCTGGACCACGCCGCGACCGTCGCCGGATCGTGGACCGTGTACGTGCTCTGGCCGCTGATCGCGGTCGTGCTCGCGGTGGTCGTCGTACGGCGCCGCGACGTCTGAAGGAGCCGGCGTCGGGTCTCCCCCCGGTGGATCGCGTCCTGCCGGTGCCTACGCGGCGGCGCGCACCTCGGTCTCGGTGGGCGTCGCGGTGCGGGGACGGCTCCGGGCCACCCCCACGCCGGCCAGGCACAGCACTCCGCCGAGCAGGGTCAGCCATGCGGGGACCTCGCCCAGGAACACCCAGCTCAGCAGGACCACGACGGCCGGAACGGCGTAGGTCGTGGAGCCCAGCTTTCCGGCCGGCATCCGAGCGTGAAGTCGGCCCGGAGCGCGGTTCCGGCCTTTCGGCCGGTCCGTTTCTCCGGACCGCTTCCCGCACCCGCCGTGCGCCTCTCAACGCAACGGGCGCTCCACAAGTCCCTCGGATTCCTTGAGGAT
>NZ_JAPNLK010000200.1 GCF_026627505.1 Streptomyces sp. H27-H5
GGGGGGGGGTGTGTCGGGGGGTGTGACGGGGGGGGTGGTGACCCCCGTGTGCTCCCGTGCGCCCCCGTGGCCCCGGGCGGGTGGGTCAGGCCCAGCCCCCCCGTGGCCCCGGGCGGGTGGGTCAGGCCCAGTGGGAGGGGCGGGCGAGGGCAGGGGGGATGCGGGTGGCGGGGGAGCCTTGGGCGGCGTTGAGCTGGGGCTGGGTGAGGAAGAGGGCCTCGCGGAGGTCCGCGTCGCGCAGGTTGGCGTCGCGGAGGTCCGCGCCGATCAGGTCGGCCTTGCGGAGGTCGGCTCCGGAGAGGTCGGCGGCGATCAGGTAGGCGCCGCGGAACGTGGCGCCGCGCAGGTCCGCGCCGCCGAGGCGGGCGCCCATGAGGTCGGCGCCGCGGTGGTTCTTCCTGCGGGCGGGGGAGGTGGCGCGGACCAGTTCGCTGGTCTTCAGGAGGAGGGTGTTGATCTCCTGGCGGAGGGTGCCGACGTCGAAGGGGATCAGGGTGGCGGCGTCCGCCCCGGTGGCTTCCGTGGTCGTGGCGAGTGCCCGTCGCAGGTCGGCGTGGATCGGTGCCGCCGCCGGCAGGGTGAGGGCCTCGGTGAGATAGGCGAGCAGCTCGTGGAGTTGCCGCATCACGGGGAAGACGTCGAACATCTGGCGTGCGGTGTCCGGGTGCGCGCGCCAGTCCCGGCCGCCGAAGGTGACCTGGGAGACCTGCTGGCCCGCGCCGAAGCAGTCGAAGACGGTGCAGCCGGGGAAGCCCGTGTCGCGCAGCCGGGTGTGGATGCCGCAGCGGAAGTCCTCCCGGAGGTTCTTGCAGGGGGTTCCGGCGGCCTTGTTCAGGGCGAAGTCGGTGGACTTGGCGAAGGGCAGGGCGACGCAGCAGAGGGCGAAGCAGTTCGCGCAGTCGGCGCGCAGCGCGGGGGTGGGGGCGGGGGCGGGGGCGGCAGGCGTGGTGGACACCCCTTCATTGTGACCGGTGGGGGGAGGCCAGCCTCATCTGGAGGGCGGTCCACCAGACGCCGTCCACCTGCTCGACGTCCTTGAGGACTTCCACGGTGCGGAAGCCGAGCTTCTCGTAGAGGCGGACGGCCGGGGTGTTGTGCGCGAAGACGCCCAGGTCGAGGCTGTGCAGGCGCAGGTCGGTGAAGGCGCGGGACAGCGTTTCGCAGAGCAGGCTCTCGCCGAGGCCCCGGCCGCGGGCCCGCGGGGCGATCAGGACGCGGCCGAGGCGGGCGTGGTCGGGGTCGTCGTCGTGGCGGCGCAGCGAGACGTGGCCGACGGGCTCGGCGGCCTCGGGGCCGTGGGACGGTACGGCGGTCCAGGTGTGGCGGCCGGGTTCGACGGCGTAGGCGGCGAGCTGGGTCCGGTCCAGGGGCCAGGTGAAGGAGGAGCCGGCCCAGGTGGTGAGGTCGGCGGCGGTGGTGATCCAGTCGAGCAGGCGTGCCGCGTCGGTGGTGGGGTGGAAGGGGCGCAGGGCGAGGGCGGTGGTGGCCATGGGTCAAGTATGCGGATTTCGGGCGGCCTTGATCGGGGCTGGGTGTCGGGGCGGTGTCGCGTCCGGGGGCGGGTGGGCGGTGTGTCGTGTGCGCGGTGGGGCCGGTGCGCGGGCTGGTGTGCGGGGTTACCTGTCGGTAGCGTGCGGGGGCATGAGCGCTGCTGAGGCCTTCTTCGAGCGGGTCGACACGGGACGTTTCCTGGCCACCGAGTACACGCGCGGGCCGTGGGACCCGGGCTCGCAGCACGCCGGTCCGCCGGCCGCGTTGCTCGGGCGGGCCGTCGAGGAGCGGGCGGGCGCCCGCGCGGACCTGCGGATCGCCCGGATCACGTACGAGATCCTGCGCCCGGTGCCGATCGGCCCGTTGGAGATCGCCACGACGGTGCTGCGGTCCGGCCGCAGTACCGAGGTGGTCGAGGCGACCCTCGCGCCGGCGGGGGCGGCGCCGGTGATGCTCGCGCGGGCGTTGCGGATCCGGGTGGCCGCGGAGGCGGTGCCGGCGGTGGTGCCGGGGCCGCAGGTGCCTCCGCCGGGGGAGGTGGGGCCGACGCCGTTCTTCCCCGTGCCGTGGGAGGTCGGCTATCACACGGCGATGGAGAGCCGGTTCACCGAAGGGGCCTTCATGGAGTCGGGGCCGGGGACGTGCTGGATGCGGATGAGGGTGCCGTTGATCGCCGGGGAGGAGACGGTCCCGCTGGACCGGGTGTTGATCGCGGCCGACTCCGGCAACGGCATCAGCTCCGTCATGGACTTCGAGCGGTTCGTCTTCGTCAACGGCGACCTCACCGTCCACCTGCACCGCCATCCGGTGGCCGAATGGGTCTGCGTGGAGGCGCGGACCAGTGTGGACGGCGCCGGGATCGGGCTCGCGGAATCCCGGCTGCACGACGAGAAGGGTCCGATCGGGCGCGGCGCGCAGAGCCTCTTCGTCGCCGCACGCTAGACGTCAACCCCCTTGCCGGGAACGGCAGTACGTATGGCAGGCTCAGCCGGATGGAGCCGCTCACAGAGGCCGACCCCGACCGGATCGGCCTGCACGTGCTGGTGGCCCGGCTGGGGGCCGGGGGGATGGGGCGGGTGTACCTGGGGCGTTCGCCCGGGGGCCGGCTGGTGGCCGTCAAGGTGGTGCGGGAGGAGATCGTCGGGCATCCCGAGGCGCTGGCCAGGTTTCGCCGTGAGGTGGAGACCGTACGGGCCGTGCGGTCGGCGTACACCGCGCATCTGATCGACGCCTCGCTGGAGGCGGCGCCGTACTGGCTGGTGACGGAGTACGTCGCGGGTCCGACGCTCGCCGATGCCGTGCGCGGGCGGGGCGCGCTGCCGCCGGACACCTGCCGGGGGTTGGGGGCGGCGCTGGCGGAGGGCCTGGCGAGCGTGCACGCGTACGGGGTCACGCACCGGGACCTGAAGCCGCAGAACGTGATCCTGGCGGCGCAGGGGCCGCAGCTGATCGACTTCGGGATCGCGCACGGCGTGGGGTCGACGCCGCTGACCGAGGCGGGGCGCACGCCGGGCACGCCGGGGTTCACCGCGCCCGAGGTACTGGTGGGCGGGGCGGCCGGGGCGGCGGCGGACGTGTTCGCCCTGGGCGCGACGTTGGCGTACGCGGCCACCGGGAGACCGCCGTTCGGGAGCGGGGCGGCGGCGAGCGTGGGGTTCCGGTCGGTGTACGAGGGGATCGACCTGGCCGGGGTCGAGCCGGGGTTGGCGGCGCTGATCGAGGACTGCGTGGCCAAGGACCCGGCGGACCGGCCGGAACCGGCGGAGGTGATCCGGCGCTGCGGGGTGCGGGGCGCGCTGGTGGAGGACCCGGTGTACGCGGTACTGGCGGCGCCGCCGGAGCGCGCGACCGGCGCGACGGAGGTGGCGGCGGTGGCGGATGCGCCGCCCGGGGCCGGCTCCCCGACCCGACGCCTGGACGACACCACCCCGCACCCCGACACCACCCCGCACCCCGACACCACCCCCCACACCGGGGCCCCGCCGCCCGCCGGGGCCGTCACGCCGTACGAGGGTTCCGTGCCCCGATCCGGTCGGCGGGGCCGGGTCGGGGCGACCGCGGGGGTGGTCCTGGTCGCGGCGGTGGCGGTGCTGCTCTGGCAGTTCCCGTTGGGGGAGGGCCGGGGCGGTAATGGCGCCCGGACCCCGGGGAGCGAGACCCCGGCCGCGCCCGCGTCCGGCTCCCCGGCGTCGGGCGCGGTGAAGCCCGGCAAGGGGGGCGGTTGGGCCGGGGAGGACTTCCGGTGGAAGCTGTCCACCGATGCGGAGATGGCCCGCTACGGGGCGGGGGACTGTGACGAGCCCGCGGAACTCCGGCCGCCGGGCCGGGGCATGGAGACCTCGACGGTCTCCTCGAACACCAACGGGGTCCCGGGCGACACGGCAAGGGTCAAGTTCCGTCCGCAGCGCGGCGCCAAGCCGGGCCCGCGCCCCGCGCCCTATCCCGTGGCGATCGCGGTGAAACCACCGCACGCGCCCAAGAAGGGGCAGACGGGTTTCCTGAGCGCCCCCGTGGACCTGTACGCCGGCTGGGACTCCGGCGATTACGGCGAGTTGACCTATCCGGACGACTTCCCGGGGGCCGTGCCCCTGAGCGCCGACAAGGGGGACTGGACGGTGGTGTTCTACCGCGTCGAGGATGGGGCCAAGCGGTATACGCCCATCGCGTGCAACGGCTTCCGAGTGGGCTAGCGGAAACGGCGACACGGGCCGAATTCGCTCGAAAGTGGTGGCCATGGGGGAGTGTTGACGGGTGCGCAGATTCTGGATGGCAGGCGGGATCGGGATCGGGCTGGCCCTGAGCTTCCTCGTGTTGCTCGTCGTGGGGACGTACTCGGCGGCGGCCGGCCTGGCGGGAGCGGGTGGCGCCGGCGGTCGTGCGCTGGGACTCGCGAAGGGGGCGGTACCCGGCAAGTACCAGGCACTGGTGCAGAAATGGGGCACGCTCTGTCCGGCGATCAGCCCGGCGTTGCTCGCGGCCCAGCTGTACTCGGAGAGCGGCTGGAACCCGAGTGCCGTCAGTCCGGCGGACGCGCGGGGGATCGCGCAGTTCATCCCGGGGACCTGGGCGGGGCACGGGGTCGACGGCGACGGTGACGGGGACCGGGACATCTGGGATCCCAACGACGCCATTCCGTCGGCCGCTTCGTACGACTGCGAGTTGGCCAAGGACGTGGCGAGGGTGCCCGGTGACGCGACGGGCAACATGCTGGCGGCCTACAACGCGGGTGCGTATGCGGTCATCAAGTACCAGGGGGTGCCTCCGTACAAGGAGACCCAGGGATACGTAAAGACGATTACCACCCTGGCGAAGAGCTTCGAACGGCCCGTCGGCAGGGTGGCTCCGTCCCAGCAGGCCGCGGGGGCCATCTATTTCGCGCAGAAGCAACTGGGCACCCCCTACCTGTGGGGCGGCAACGGGACGCCCGACCAGAACGGGCGGTTCGACTGCTCGGGGCTCACGAAGGCGGCGTACGAGACGGTGGGCATCGAGCTCCCGCGCGTCGCCAACGACCAGTACAACGCCGGTCCGCATCCCTCGCGCGAGGAACTCCTGCCCGGTGATCTGGTGTTCTTCTCCGATGACCTGACGAACTCTCGGGACATTCGACACGTCGGGCTGTACGTCGGCGGCGGCTACATGATCAATGCTCCGTTCACCGGCGCGGTGATCCGCTTCGACAAGATCGACACCCCGGACTACTTCGGTGCGACGCGGGTGACCAAGGACGGCGCGGAGGCCCTTCCGGAGCGTGCCGCGGCTGCCGGGGCGACCTCGTGACGCTCTGTTAAGTCAAGGCCCTGAGCTGCGACGATGAGTCACTCTTGGGTAACGTTGGAGTGATCATTCGGTGGAGAGTGGAACCGCCCGGCCAGAACGGGCGTTCCATGGGCACGGGGGCTGATCGACCGGGGGTTGAAGGGGCGCGCATCGCGCGCGCCCGCACGGGACCTAGTGCAGCGCGTTGCAGGTCCTTTTCCGGTTGGGCGGGTTGGGTGCGGTCACGCCTCGTGGTCGGCGAGGTGGACGATGGCGGCGGTGTCGAAGG
Source organism: Streptomyces sp. H27-H5 (assembly GCF_026627505.1). Classification (GTDB taxonomy): domain Bacteria; phylum Actinomycetota; class Actinomycetes; order Streptomycetales; family Streptomycetaceae; genus Streptomyces. The sequence goes on from NZ_JAPNLK010000200.1 coordinate 5,540, forward strand.
CGTCGTTGGGGTGGCCGATGTCGGTGCCG
>NZ_JAPNLK010000201.1 GCF_026627505.1 Streptomyces sp. H27-H5
ACTAGGCGACTCTGGCCGTTCCACCAGGCCGAAACCACGTGACCTGCGAGAACACCGTCAACCGTGTCCAGAACCCGCCATCAGCTGCGGAACGCAGGCCGGGGCGGGTTTGTCGGAACGGCGGTTATGACGCGTCACCGCCGGTCAGTGGCCCCGGGTGCCCAGTGCGCGCCGGCCAGCGGGTGCTGGCCTTCCCCGCTGCGGGTCCTGGCGGTCCTCCCCCGCCCGTTCCGCCGGCAGCAATCTCCCGTCGCCACCCACCGCGGCGGGTGGCGACGTACCCGCCGGCCCCTTTCCCAACGAGCGCCGGGCTTGGCTCACATCTCGTCCGCGAGAGCCTGACGAGTGCGGGACCTGCGGGCGAGTGACATCCGCAGCTCGTCCTCGGTGTTGCCCTTGAGACGGCCGGCTCCCTGTACCAGGAGGTAGTCCACGGCGATCCGGATCAGGGTGTTGTCGGTGATGATCTCGGTCCGGTCCGTGCGTTGTGCGTTGATCCGGCGGCGCAGATCCGCAAGGTCGGCGAGTTGGCTCCCGCGCAGCCGCACCTCCTTGCGCTCCAGCGTGAGGTACCGCCTCAGCACTCGAGTGGGACGGCATCAGCGAGTCCGCCGCCTACCGCGAGATCAGCGAGTGGCCGCTCGCCCAGGAGATCGCCGACGCGTGCGAGAAGCCGGCCCCGGACTCCCACGTCCGCGCCCTGGTCGACGTCGCCGAGGCGCAGGGCCACCAGGCGGTCGCCCACTGGTACGCCGAGCTGCGCCGCCACGGCCAGCAGACCGGGCGCCGGGTCACCGCCGACGCCGTCGCCAACCTCGCGGACTACCTGCGCACCGGCACCGAGCCGGACCGGCTGGACCCGCTGTTCGCGCCCCGGCAGCTCCAACCCGCCCCGACCAAAACCGCGCTGGCCAGCCGCCCTCGGCGCAGCGCTGGCGAACCGGTGGCCGGCGCCGTCGTCCCCCCGGGCCGCACCCCGGCGTCATTCCCAAATTTGGGAATGAGCGATCCCGCCGCCGCCTCCCCGAGCGAGGAGCCGTCCGCAGGACCGCTGAACGCCGGGCACATCAGCCGGCTGAACACGTTGCTCGCCGCCGAGGCGCGGCACGCGGGGGTCAGTCCGGAGCACATGGCGGACCTGTTCATGGAGATGATCGCCTCCGACGTCCGACCGTTGCGGAGCCTGGTCCGATTCCACGCCGGGCAGTAGCGCGAGCCGGCCGTCAGGCACCCCGCTCGCGGCCGGCGGGTCAGCGGGCGCTGATGATGATCGCGACGCACGAGATGACCACGGCGACGACCATGCCGCCGCCCATCACCGGCGCGACGGTGGCCGGGTGACGGTGGAGCACGTAGACGACGCCGCCGACCAGGAGCAGCGTCACGAGGACCAGGAGCAGCACGACCAGCAGGACGAGCGAGGACACGGGTGATCCCTTCATTGGGCATGCCGGAGCCGGCCTGCGGTGGGGTGGAGGATCCGCACCCCTTGTGTCGCGGGGAGGCGGTCGGACAGCAGAGTGCGGGAGGCGGGGGTTAGCGCCGCAACCCCCGGCGTCCATCAGCACCATGGCCGTCAACGGCGAGCCATTCAATGGTTCTCGGCGAACATCGCAGCAGGTCAGAGCGCTGCGATACTCGCCGAGAACTCTTGAATGCACCGTGGATCAGGTGTAGGGCAAGCCGGGTGTAGGGCAAGCCGTGCGGCCCCGCTCAGGCGGTCGTAGCGTGGGAGGTGGACGCCCGGGGGCTGGTCCATGACCCCGGGTGTCGTGGTTGGGATCGCACACCCCCGCCGGGCGGGCGTCTGTTCGGTAGGCGCCCGCCCGGCCACGCACGACGCGGCCCCGACACACCGTGCTGGTGTGTCGGGGCCGATGTTCGGTCCGGTCGTACTGCCCAGAGCGCTCTGGCACCGGTCCTGACCCGCGCGCCCATGTCGGCGCGGACTGATCACGAGGTTAACGGAGCCGGCCTCCCACCCACCCCCCACCCAGGAGAGAACCCCCGCCCCCGCCCCCGGCAGGACCCGGCGCCTGTCATTGGGCGCTCCGGGCCGGGTGGGGGGTGGGTGGGGGGGCAGTCCCGGCCGAGCCAGCCGAACCAGCCGTTCGCGCGCTTCTCGCGCTCCCACTGTGCTTGTTCCTCCGCGCGCTCGCGGGCCTGTTCGGCCTCGCGGTCGGCCTGGTCCCGGCAGATGTCGCACAGGTCGCCCGGCAAGGCCGTGGAGCTCCAGACGCCGGCGGGGTAGACCTTGCGCCCGCAGGACGGGCAGGGCCACGCGGCGGCCTCTCGGCGCCGGCGCTCCTCCTGGTGCTCCTGTTCCTGTCGCCGGCGTTCGGCCTCATCGGCCGCCCGGCGGCGTTCCTCGCGGACGGAGTAGGCATGGTGGTCGTCGGGGTTGGCGAGCGCGTCGGCGAGGGTCTCCCAGCCCTCGCGGCCGTAGCGCCACCAGATCCGCCCGAGCGGGCCGTCCCGCTCCAGCAGCTCCAGCACGGTCACGATCACCGGCACCGTGCCGGTGTAGTCGCGGTAGCCGTCCCGGCTCCCGTCCCGGATGTAGCCGCCGGTGGACCAGGGGCCCTGCCACGCCCCCACACTCAGGCGCGCGACCTCCCGCATCCGGGCCTCCATCGCCGCCGGCCCCATCTTCTTGGTGAACACGATCGCCAGCGGCGGGTGCGCGTCTGTCATGGGCGCGGACCACACGGTGCGCCACAGCACGACGTCGCGGCCGCCCTGGACGACCGAGCGTCGGAAGAATCGGCGGTAGCGGGCGATCTTCTCCGCCAACGCCGGCGGGCCCTCCGTCCCGTTGTCGACCTCCACGAACAACAGCGGCAGCCTCGTGTGTGGGGCGGCGAACACCATGTCGGCGCGGACACTGCCGCGCCCCGGCGCCGCGAACGATCCGGTCACCGGCAACGAGACCTCCGTTGACCACGCGCCGATCGGTCCCATCCCCGCCGGGCGCCGGGCCGGCGCGGGAGCCGGCGCCGGCACCGCGCCCTTGCGGACCACGGGCGCGGTCGGCTCGGGCGGGGTCTGGAGGAACGCCGCGAGGGTGTCGGTCACCTTGCCCGCGTGCTTCGCCCCGGAGGCCGCCGCCGCTTTCGCGGTCCCGCCCATCTCCCGGGGCACTCGATCCAGCACCGCGGCGGCAGCCTCCAGCCCGGCAGGCGTCAACGACCACAGCTTCTCCGTGATCCGACGCCCGTCCGCCTCCACCCGCGTGGTCCGCCCGGCAGAGAGCACCAGCCCGCCGGCCTCCAGATCCTTGCAACCGCCGCGCGCCGTTCCCGCGTCAGCCGTCCCCGGACACACCAACGCCCGGATCTGCGCAGCCGTCGCCACCTTCACCACCCCGAGCGCCTGGAGAACCTGCTCCCTGGTCTTGCCCGTCGACCCGTACCGCCGCGCCCGCGTCCCGCCCACGCACCCCACCCCCTCCACATGAATATAAAGATGTGTCGGGGCGCAGAGTACGCGGCCAAACGCGCGGTGAGCTGCGGATATACGCCTCAGAGGATGGAAGGTCACCATAGGGGGCACCACAGGGGAAACCGCAGGGGTGCGCGAAGACGCGTCCGGGGCTTGCCCAACCGGAGGCTTGCCCGGCGCCGACGGCCGGGCCCCGATCGCCCGACCGGCTGTCACCCGTCTGACCGGCGCGAACAGACCCGCAACCCCTGTTGTTCGCACGGGGTAACAGCAGCCTTGCCCAGCACACGGGGAGGCCTGCCCACCCCCGACGGGGTGGGTGGTCCTGACATCTGACGCTGACACCGGCACTCACTGCGACATCCCGCCCCTGGCCAGGACTGGCGGGGCGGAGCGTGTCAGATGTCAGGACCCGGGTCCGCCCCGAGGAACCAAAGGGGAACAGACGGGACCCCCGGGGCGGTGTGCATTCCCGGCCCTTCAACGACCGCGCACGCCGCCGGTTGTGGCCCGCGCCACGGTTTTCGCGGCCCGGGCGGTGACCGCCGGTCTCAGGGCGTGTCGCCGTGCCACAGGAACGGGCCCTCGGCGTCGGTGGTGCCCGGCGCGTAGAACGTCCTGCCGCCCGGCCCGTACAGACCCTTGTCGGTGATCAGCAACGCGCCCTCGACCCGATCCAGGGCGGACCAGCCGGTGACGTCGAGAAGCAGGCCGTCCAACGGCCCGCCCACCAGTTCCGCGTAGGCGTGACCGGGCTCCGGCTCCTCGCCGTCGTCGTCCCGACCGCCGTACACCCGCCGCACACCCACCGTGTCCACCCTGCCCCCCACACTCAACCCATACCGCCACAAGAGATGGTACGGACCCATACTGCCCGCCACCAAGACGAAAACCCGGCGAGTGGGCGATGCTGATCGGTCGATTTGGAACCCTCGGGCCGGCATCGGTCTCCGATCGGCGCCCGATCGGCGCCCGATCGGCACGGGCGTCCGATCAGAAGCCGATCAACGGCCGGCCGGGAGCCGATCGCTCGGCACGGCTCCCAGCCGGGGACGGTCCTGACACCCGGCGCCGGCAGGCGCGCGGCGAACCACTCCCGCCAGGCCGACGGTGGCGGGCCATGGGCCGGGCGAGCACCTTCAGGGCGTCAGGACCTGGGGCCGACACGGACATCGCGGTCAAGGTCTGCCCGCACCGGTGTGGACCCCTGGTTCTTCAACGAACCGGCACGCCGCCGGTTGCGGGCCGCGCTCCCACGACCGGCGCCGGCGGTTGGAGGCCGAACCGGCCGCCACCAAGGCGACCGCCTCGACGAGAATCGGGCGGTGACCAGCGAACGCCGCCGACTCGGCACCCGACCAACCGCGGCCGACAACCCCGAGTTGTCGCCCGGACCACGCGCCCGCCTGGCCGCCGAGCGACTCCCCGCCGACCAGGCCGCCGGCGCCCCACCCACCCGCACCACCGGCCGCCGCACCCTCGGCACCGGACCGGTGACCGACGACCGGTGACTCACCGGTGACTGCCACCCGGTGACAAGCGGCTGGAGGCGGCCCGGACGAACCCGGACCGCGCCCGCACGATGTGGGGCCTGGCGCACACGATCGCCGGCCGCGACGACCCGAGGAGCAGCAGGGCCAGGGCACGCCGTAACGCTTCGCGCTCATCATCACTTCATCCCCGTGATCCCGTGGTCGCCACGTACGCGTGTACGCGTACGCGTATAACGACCCCGGATCGGTCACGGAGAGTGAGCCGTTGACTGCCAGCTGGTGACCGATGACTGGTGACCAGTCACCGGCCGCTGGCCGCGGGTTCCTTCCTTCTCTTCCGACGAGAAAGCCCCGCTCACGCGTCACGAGGGGGTCTTTTGGTTCGGGAAGGAGGGAAGGAAGGAACCCGCGCCGGGGCCCGCTCTGGACCCGCCCGGGACCGCTCAGCGTCCGCCGGCAGTCCGACGAGCCCGC
>NZ_JAPNLK010000202.1 GCF_026627505.1 Streptomyces sp. H27-H5
TGCCATCTGGACCGCTTCTTCACGGAACTCCGGCGAGTACGAACGCGAACGTGTCACTTGCTTCTTCCCTCGATCCCTTACAGGACAACCCTATTGGGTCCCTGTCCGGGAACTTCGGGGCCCCTCAGTGGTGCCACACCCAACCCTCGTGGTCGTCCGCCTCGGGGAACGTCCACCCGGCGGCGGCGGCGGCGGTCGGTGCGGGCTCGGGTTCCGGCGCCGGCTCGGGTACGGGGGCGGGCCCGGGTGCCTGGTCGTCGGGCTCCTGCTCCGGGGCGGTGCGGCCCGGGTCGAAGAGCTGGGCGAGGAGTCCGGCAAGGGGGTCCGGGGGCAGGAGGGACGGTCCGGGGGCGACTCGGATCGTCAGAAGGTCACCAGTCGTGGGGGACTGCAACGCGGCCAAGTCTTGCAGGTAGGGCCAGAGTCCCGGATAGCTGATGCCGTCAAGAATCGTCTCGTCGGCGAACCGGGTGATCACGCCGGTGATGGGGCTCCACTCGATCCGCCGGCCGAACGGGGCGGCACGAAACTCGACCTCGGCCACGTCCCGGCTGGTGCAGAACTCGAAGCCTCGCAGTGTGGTGGCAAGGGCATCCAACAGCAGACCGGCGGTGTCGGTGGTGTCCAGCGGGGGGAGTCCGGCGGCGGCGGCGTCACGCCGGGCATCGGAAAGGATCATCTGGACTTTCAGGTTCGACCACTCCCACGGTCCCCCGGGGTAGCAGTGCCGGCCGGTCCACCCGGCCTCGTCGGCAAGGGCCAGGAGCGCGGGGCGCTCCTCGGCGGGAGTGTCGGCGTGCTGAGCGCGGGCCTTGGCGTAGGTCGCGATGACGAACAGTTCGGTACGGGGGTTGAGCGTCACGGGGACTCCAGGTGTGAGGGGCTGAGCTGCGGTGGTGGTGCGCACTTGGCGCGGTCCTGCCTGCCGATCGGCGCGTGCCGGGATCAGCTCCGGGATTCCGGCGCGGTCGGGTCGGGATGACGGCCCGTCGTCGCGTTCCGCCGCTGCGGGCCGGTCGGGGTTTCGCGGGCCGGCCGGCCACGGCCGGCCCGCCCGCTTCCGGGGCGCTGCGGCGCCCCGGAAGCGGGCGCGTCAACGGCGGCCGCTTGCGTGACCTGACCGCCGGTCGGTCCCGGGGGCGGGGCGCGGCGTGAGCCGCGCCCCGGGGCGGCCTGTCAGCGCGTGTGCTCGGGGCATCCGTAAACGGCCCGGTAGTACTCGGCCTGGGCGACCTTGACGAACCGAACGGTTCCGGGGGCTCCGCACGGGGGGTGCCCGAACTGGCTCGTGAATCCCGGTTCCGTGGGCTGATTCCTGCCGTGGTAGATGACGCGGACCCGGCGCCACGTGGCGTCACACGATCCGTAGGTCTTGTGAACGCTGTTGTCGGGGGCGCGGCTGACTGCGATGCGGCGCATCTCGGCGTCTTCCTCGGCCCGGTCGGCCTCGTACGCGCGGCGGGCCTGCCGTACCGCGTCCTTGCTGCTCACAGCCTGATAGATGAGGAACGACAGGGGGGACTGGTTCTCCTCGACGCCTTCTCGGTGCCACTCCTCGCGGGCCTCGTACTCGGCCTTGTCGATCGGAGCTGCCTCCACGAGCAAGATGTTCCGGAACCGCTCGAAACCGGGCTCATGGCATCCGGGCACTCCGATGCATTCGTCGTCGGCGATCACGAAATAGGTGCGTACCGGCTTGGTCAGATCGAGCATCGGGGTGTGTCCTTCGACGTTGTCGGGGTCCGGCATGGAAGGGGAGGGCTCGGGATCCGCTGCGGTGGGCGGCCGGCTCACAACGCGCCCCGGTCCCGGAGATAGGCGCCGAACTGAAGCGCGACGCTGGCGTCACTGGTGGAGGGAATGCGCCGTGCAATCACGCCGTCCCGGTGGCCGTTGCGCAGTACGCCGTACTGCCGGCCGATGGCGGGGATGCGGAGCGTGTAGAGACCGTGATGGGTCTGAACGTGGACGACGGCGGCCTGGGCGGCCTCGTCGACGGTGACCGACCGGTTGTCGGCCCGGATGGCGAACTCGGCCCCGAGTAGCCGGCTGATGGCGCGGGCCTGCATGAGGTCGGTGCCGTAGTCGTCGGCCGGGGCGCCCCCGGCGCCCCGGCCGCACCCGACCGGATCGGCGTCCCCCTCCTCGTCCTCGTCGCCGGCCGGGTGGGCGGGGCGTGCGGGGAGCGCGACGCGGGCGGGGGCGAGGGCCTGTCGGCCGGTGCCGTGCGTGGCGCGCTCGATGTAGGCGCCGGCCTGGCCGGCGTCGGTGAGAAGGAGGGTGGGGCCGGCGACGGGGACGACGGTCCATGAACCGTCGGCGTTGGCGGTGACCGACCGGACGGGGCCGGCGATCACCAGACCGGCAAGGGCGGTGTCCGGGCTGCCGGCGCTGAGCGCACGGGTGGGCTGCTGCATGGCTGGGCTCCGAGCGTGTGAAGGGGTGTTCGCGGCACTGCTGCCGCTCCGTGGCGCCCGGGGGAGAGGGTTTGCCCTCCCCCTCCCCCGGGGCCCTGCTGCCGGCGGTTTGCCCTCCGCCGGCGGTGGTCGTGCCGCTAGCTGAGCTTCTTGGCCTCGGTCTCGGTGGTGGCCTTGTACGGCTTGCCGTCGATCACCGCGCGCTCGATCGGCGTCGGCTCGTAGCCCAACCCGGTGAGCCACTTCAGATAGCCGGCGGTCTCGCTGCGCACGCTCGCCTGAGCGTGCGCACCGTCGGTGCGCCACACGGTGCGCACGACGTGCTGTTCATAGGCGGCCACGATGGCGGCGAACGTGAACAAGGTGGCCTTGGCGGGCACCTTGGCGACTGCGGCGGCGCGCGCCTTCTCGTCGGTGTGCTGGGGCAGACCCATCCACGTGCACAGTCGGGCGCGGGTGGCGGGGTGCGATCCGCGACGGTTGACGACGTCCGCACCGGACACCATCACGGTCGCGATGATCTCCGTCATCCGGTCCGTGACGCCCTTCACGCGGCGGCTGCGCCCGAAGAGCGCGGCGAGCCACTCGGCGCGCATCTCGTCGGCGGTGTCCCAATCCGTGTTGCCGGCCCGGATCGCCCGGCGCTCCTCCGCGCTCTGCTTGGGCGTGCTGCCGTTGACGATGGTGGGCATCTTGTGCCCGTACAGCTCGGGGCTGGTGCAGTACGCCGTGTACGCGTTGGAGCCCTCTTCAAGGGCCCATACGTGGCCCTGGCAGGTGGCGTGCTTCTCCACGGTGATCCCGGGGAGGGCGATCACCCGCGTCGCGCTGTCGCGCAGTTCACCCACGGTCCGGATGGCGGCGCCGGCCTTCTCCAGCTCGGCGCGGTGCGCCTGGGCGGCCTGGCGGGCTCGGGACGCGTTGCGGGTGCGGCGGATGATCCACGCGTGGTTCCCGTTCGGGGCCGCGTCCATCTCGGCCAGTGCGCCGGCGGCGGCCTGGGGGTCGTCGGTCTCCAGCTCGGCCAGCATGGCCATGACCTCAAGGTCGGGGGCGCCGTTGCCCGTGCGGTGGGCTGCGGCGGCCCGGACGGCGTCCGACTGGGCGAGCTTCTTGATCTCCTTCGCCGCGACCTGGGTCACCGCGCCGGCGGCTGCGATCCGCTTGACGTCGGCCCCGAGGGCGGCGGCGTCGAACAGGGCGGCCGCCTCCTCGCTCCGGGTGAGAGCCGCGCGGTGTCGTGCGGTGGTGACCATGTCGAGGATCTGGCCGGCGTCGTCGCGCTCCTCGAACGTGTAGGGGAGGTGCGTCAGCTTGGCCTTGACGGCGGCGGCGAGCCTGCGGTGACCGTCCACCACCCGCAACCCGCCCTCGGCGCGGGTGACCACGATCGGGGTTCGCACACCCTCGACGGTGATCGACTTCAGGAACTCGTCGGTGATCTTCAGGTCTTGGCGGACGTTGCCGGGGTGGGCGTTGAGCGCGCTCACGCTGATCAGCGGTCGGTAGGTCACCGGGACTTCGGTGAGCGACAAGGCGACGGCGGCGGCCAGGCGGCGCGTGCCGTCGACCACCCGGACGGCGCCGGCCTCGGTCGTCGCCACGTACAGCGGCTCCACGATGCCGTGGGCGCCGATGTCCTCGATCAGGGCGCTGATGTCGAGATCCGCCGGCAGGGGGTTCGCCGCAACGAGGGCGGTGACCTCCACCGTGGTCGGGGTGGCGCCTGCGGTACGGGTCTGCGTGCTGGTCTTCATGCGGGTCGTACTCCATTGGTGTGAAGGGGAGTTGAGTGTCGGTTCGGGGGTTTGCCCTCCCCCTCCCCGACATCTCTATTAAAGCACAATGGCGGCATAGTTGGAAGTGGTTTTGTGAGGCTATCCGGGTGAACCTCTGGCTGTCTCCGGCGCGCATTTCGGGCCTGGGAACGACTGCGGCGCGGTGCCCAAGCCTCGATGGGCTTGGGCACCGCGCCGGCCGTGACGGCTGGGGGTTACGCGATACAGGGGCGCCCGATGATGCAGAAGTCGGAGTACTCCTCGGGGCACGTGCCCTTGTCGGCGGGGCACGCTCCGGCCTCAAGCGTCTTGCACGTCGGGCACCACCAGGACCCTGCCCCGGCCTCGCCCGGCACGATGGGGCGGGCGTCGTACTCGGAACTCAGGGAGTCCGCATCGCCCGGCCGGATCCCGTTCCAGTAGTCGTACATCAGACCTCCCCACCGGTCTTGACCTGGGCGGGTACGCCGGCGGCGGTGATCCGGGCATGAGCCAACGCGGGATACAGTGCGTAGTCCCATTCCTGGGGGAGGTCGCTGAACTCGATGTCGCGTTCCGTGCGCGTGATCACGACCTCCATGGGGTCGAGATCGTGAGGGCCTCGGACGCATCGCGAGCATTCATTCGGGGGGTAGAGCGGCGCCAACTTGTTGTCGAGGTGAACGCGCCGGCCGTGCTCGCGGTTGTGGATTTCGGTGATCTTGGCGAGCTGCTGGCGCACGTCGTCTCCTGTGAGAAGTACGGACGGTCCGACCTCGTGGAGTCGGAAGAACCGGACATCGTTCGGGCCGTCCGGCTGCGGGGTGGGCTGCCCTTCCCCGGGCAGACGATCAAGAGAAATGGGGGTGTACGTGACCACCTCGTGGTGTTCCACAAGGCGCTTCACCACTTGGTGCGACACCTCGCCTCCCCAGTAGTTCCGAACGCAGTAAACCGGGGTGATGAGCGAAGAGACCTGCTCGCCTGATGAACCCGTCTGGCTGCGGTGTCGGTGGTGGATGCGCCATCCAACCGAGGGGATGACACAGAGCTTTACGGCTTGGTCGGGGCGGTAGAGGTTGATCACACCCTGCGTGGGCGAGTGTCAATCCCCTCGAAGTGTGGAGTCCTTCCTATGCGGCCAGCCCCACAGTGAGGCCGGTTCAGTACTCGCGTTCGTAGTCGATCGGACTCTTGAAGTCGCACACGCTGTGTAGCCGACGGGCGTTG
>NZ_JAPNLK010000203.1 GCF_026627505.1 Streptomyces sp. H27-H5
CCTCCCCACCGGCCTCCCCATCGGCAGTCCCGAGGACTGCCTTACCTGCGCCGGCACCCTCTACCTCGGCAGCCCGGCCTGACCGGCCCAACCCCCCTCCACGAACTTTCGCGGTGCAGCACTAGGGCTGTCCTGCTGCGTGACGCGGGGCTGTCGGCTGGTGACATCGCCGCGCTCTCGGGGGTTTCGGTCACCCTCGTACGCCGTCTCCTGCGGCTGCCCGCGGACCGGCGGCCGCAGGTCCACCGCACCACTGCCGAGGCCATCCTGGGCGTGTCCCTGGCCGGTCGGTCCCGAGCGCGCCGCTATCCAGGACTGATCCCGTCCCACGCGAGCGCCGCGTGCCTACAGGAACTCGCGGAGCCGGGCTGGCCCACCGGCTTCCTGGCGGCCCGGCTCGGTATGAGTACTCAGACCTGTCGCCGCGATCCGCGCCCGCAAGCGCCCGCGCATCACCCTCACCGTCGACCAGGCCATCCAAAGATGCCACGGGCAACTCACCGCCGGCACGCCCGCCGAGTGCGGCATCGCGGCGCACCGCAGCCGCAGAGCCCAGACGGCAGCCCGCCGGCGCGCCCGGCAACTCCCGCACACCAGCTGAGAGCCGCACAGCGGACAACTCCCGGGACCCGGGAGGGCCGGGCGGGGCGCGGGGCGTGCGCGGGCCGGCAGAACGGGCGGGTTGCGCGCCGGAGTGCCCGGAGTCCCGGCTGGGACACCGGCAGGTGACGGGCCGCGCGGAGGCGGGGCGTGTGAAGTGATCCGTGTGCCGCGCGGTCCGTGCCGGGCTCCGGTCCTGAGGGCCGTTCGTCCAGCAGTCGCATGATCGCAGGCCGGAGGAAGGGCACCGGGTCCGCGGCAGGACAAGTGATCGACTGGATGTTCTAATCAGGGGTGGTGGGGTGGTAGCTCAGCTGGTCAGAGCAGCGGACTCATAATCCGTCGGTCGTGGGTTCAAGTCCCACCCACCCCACGCGGGGGCGGCACGCTCTACCGCCTACTGGAGGCGGAGCCAGGGCCGGTCATCGCGACGCCGGGTCCCCGTCCGGGGGCTCGGGGTGGTAGCTCAGCCGGATAGAGCAGCGGACTCCAATCCCTCGACTTTGTCGCGAATCGTGATCTTGGTGTGGTGTACCGCCGGGTCTCTCCCGTGCCCGCCATTGGGGGACGGTCTGCATCGCGTCGCGTGCCCGGTCGCACTCGTATCTCGCGGGCGAGGCGGGTTCGGGGCGGGCGCGGTTCGCGCCGGCATGGGTTCGCGGGTGCGGGCCGGTGGCCGGCGATGGTGGAGCCGTTGGAGGAAGGCCGCAGCGTCAGGCGTGGGGGTTGGCTGGGGGGCGTGGGTGGCCGCTCGCCCCGGGCCTGCTGTGTGACGGCGGCCCGGGGCGGGGGCTTCGAATCGCCGCCATCCTGCCGGGAAAGCCGCGACCGCTCGCCACCAGGAGACACCGACCCGCGCGGGCTCCACCAACCGCCACACCCACGATTGCCGGCGATGTCACCCGTATGTACGTGTCACGGCCCACCCTGCGGCGGGAAACCTCGACGGGAACGGGAACCGTTTCCCCGGCGCCTCGTTGACCGGACGAAAACAGCATCGGTCAACCTCCCTGCCGCCCTTCACGTCGAGTCCGGCTTCGGCGGGTAGGTCGGGGTATCCGGATTCCGGCGAGGGCGTGTTCCCCGGGTAGTGCCCGGGATGCCGCACTCGTGCCCGGATCCGACGCCCGGGGCGCCGGCCGCCGGGGTGGTGGTCGGGGCGGCATCGAAGAGAACGGATCCGGGTCTCGGGCCCGTGACACGGAAGAAGGAGGGGTGTCTGTCTTGTCGTACGGTGTCGAGGCGTGGAGCCGGGGTGCAGGCGTCGTCATGCTCAGCGTGAGCGGAACCCTGGACGGCGGCGTCGAACCGGCGCCACGGGATTGCCTGGACGCGTTTCCCGCCCGGTCCCGAGTTCTGCTCGTCGATCTCCACCGAGTGTCCGAGATGGACGTTCACGGCCTGCTGCTCCTGCTCGACCTGCACCGCGAGGCCGAAAGACAAGGGCTGCGCGTCACGGTCACGGGTTGGCAGCCTCAACCTCGACGCGTGATGGCCCAGGTCGCGGGCATCCCCGGCCCCGTCTCGTGTCTTCCCGCCCGTTACAGCACCGCCGGATTCCGCAGACTCCTCGAACAACGCGCCCACAGCACCACCACCTGGCCACAATCGCGCCCCCCCACCGAACCGGGAATGGCGACCATGAGATGACAGGCCGCCCCGACGAACGGTGTCCGCACGGCCGCGCACAGCGCCACACATCCCCCGCGAACCGGGCCGCGCCCCCCCCAGCTGCCGGGAAGAACGGCCCGGGGAACGTCCCACTCTCGTGTCCCGCTCGTCCCGTGCCGGCCGTGGCCGCCCGGTACGGGACGAGTGGACCCGCCCGCGGCTGACGTTGGGGCAGAAGAGTCGAACGGCCTTACGCTCGGGGACTTTCGTCCCCGGGGGTGAAGCGGATCCCGACATTATGATCTTGCCTTGGGATCCTTGTGGGTCCGGGTGACCGCCATCCTGGGTGGTCGCTTCCCCCAAGTTGACAACGCCGGCAAATTCAGTTCGGCCCAAATTGTCTTCCCGGCAGCTGCATGGCGGGTGCCCCACCGGTCAGTAAGTTGGGCGATGAGGAAGAGACCGCGTCCGCCCTCGTCCGTGGTGCGCGCGTGTCGCAGGTGTGGGGCCGTGCTGCTGCCATCCGAGACTTCGCAAATCAGCGTGTGATGGTAGATCAGGCGCAATCGAATGGGGTCGGTGCCGTACCGGATGGCGTTGGTGACCAGTTCGCTGACGACAAGTGCAGTGTTGGGCTCTAGCTCATTGAGCCCCCAGATGTCCAGTTGAGCCGTCGCCAAGGCGCGGGCGTGGGCCACGAGGGCAGGGTCGCTGGATAGGTCCCAGGATGCGAGTTGATGAGCGTTCAGGCCATGGGTGCGTGCGAGGAGCAGCGCGATGTCGTCGTGTTGCGGCCCGGTTCGGAGCGCGTCGACTACGCGCTGGCACAGGTCATCGAGGGTATCCTGGGGATGCGCGAGGGCTTCTTCGAGTTGCACCGCACCGGCGTCCAGGTCTCGGTCGTGGGCCTCCAGCAGCCCGTCTGTATACAGCGCGATCACAGTATCGTCAGGAAGATCGAAGGTGGCCGACTCGAAAGGAAGGCCGCCCAATCCCAAAGGGGGGCCTGCAGGCAAGTCGGCGAAGGAGACAGTACCGTCCGGACTCACCAACGCCGGTGGAAAGTGTCCGGCGCGGGCCATGATGCACTGCCGGTTGGCGGGATCGTAGACCAGGTACACGCAGGTGGCAGCGGGGCCGTCCATTTCGGCAGGCACCTCCTCGGCGAGACGGATGACCAGATCGTCGAGATGCGCGAGGAGTTCGTCGGGGGGGACGTCGAGTGCCGCTAGCGCGTGTACGCCGCTGCGCAGCCGTCCCATGGTGGCGGCCGCTTGGATGCCGTGTCCGACGACATCACCCGCGACGAGTGCGGTGCGGGCTCCGGACAGGGGGATGACGTCGACCCAGTCGCCGCCGACCCCGTGTTGCGCGTCGATCGGTAGATAGCGGGAGGTGACCGCCAGGGTGCTCGATTCCGGCGAGTGGTGGGGTAGAAGGCTGCGCTGCAGAGCCGTTGCGGTGGCGCGCTCACGGGTATATCGGCGGGCGTTGTCCAAGCAGACGGCCGCGCGGGAGACGAGCTCCTGCGCCAGGAGGAGGTCGTCCTCCTCGAACGGGGCCCTGGATGGCTGGCGCAGAAAGGTCGCCACACCCAGGATGGCGCCTCTGGCCCTGAGCGGGAGGGTCATTGCCGCTCCACTCCCCGCCTCGAGATCTTGTGCAGGGGTGGGGCTGCAGTCGTTCGTCACCATGGCCTGGCCATCAATCAGGCAGCGCTCGGCAGGAGAGGAGGGGCCGTACGAAGGCTGCTCGCCGACGGCGACCGCTGACCCTTGGCGGCATCCGCGGGCTGGCTGCTGGCCCGCCCGGATTAGCGTGCCACCGGCGGCTGCGGACGAGGGCTGTCCTGCATCGTGCAGAACCCATTCGAGGAGGTCGACGGTTACGAAGTCCGCCAACCGGGGCACAGCGACATCCGCCAGTTCCTGTGCGGTACACATGACGTCCAGGGTCGTGCCGATCCGGGCACCCGCCTCGTTCAATAGAGCCAGACGTTCTTTGGCCTGCCAACGATCGGTGGCATCCAGCACGAGAAAGGCGAGACCCGGCCTTTCTCCCGGCGGGGCGTCCAGGCGGTAGGCCGACATCGAGAACGTTCGCGCCTGGCCAGGATCGGCCCGCGTCTGTCCGTGGAACTCGAAATCGATCATCGGTTGGCCGGTCTCCAGTACCCGCTGCATGTGTGTTCTCGCGACCTCGGTGCCCAGGCCCGGCTGCAACTCACCCCAGCGCTGCCCCACCGACTCCTCTCGAGACACTCCGCCACCGTGCACCAAGGCGTCATTGAGCCATACGTATCGCAACTCGGCATCCAGAATTGCCATGCCCACCGGCGACCGCGCAGCGAGCTCCTCATGCTTCAGTGCTATGCCACCCGGCCGTCGGGAACCCAGATGGGCCTCATCGGCCAGGGCGAGCCAGCCTGGCTGGCCGCCGGGTCCGACCAACGGGCAGACATCTCCTTCTACTGGGATCACACGGCCGTCGCGGGCCCGGAGGGCGACCCTTCCGCGCCCGCCTCCCTGCGCCCTGAGCCGCTGGAGCGTAGCCGAGACTGTGGCCAGGTCTTGTGGCATCGCGAGCAGTTCCAGGGCGGAACTGCCCACGACTTCTTGGGCTTGGTATCCGAGCATTTGCTGGGCGCCCGAACTCCAACTGGTGAGTACTCCTCTGTCGTCCAGCACGAAGACGACAGGAGCCCAGGACGGAGTTACCGGTGATTCGGGCCCGGTGCTCCCAGAACGGATCATGATGGACGGATCCCATCGGTAGATGGATACTCCGAACTTTGGAGGATTGTGAGGCGAGGATCACCAGCCGCGAGCTAAACGGAGCCGTAGCCGACCGACCGCACCCACCGCGGGTGTGACGTGGGCGGTGGCCGAGCCCCGCCCGTACCGGACCTGTGCTCGATGACGAGTTGCGTCCAGCTTCGTCCAAGGCGACCGGGTACGCAACAGTTAGGTAAGCATTCAGAAGGAATGCAGTTGACCGGTGACGGTGTGTGAGAGGTACTGGTCAGTCGGTCTGCGCGATGGGGGGCATCCAGAGGTTGCCGGTGAGGGCGCGGTGGATGGCCTCGAAGGCGCT
>NZ_JAPNLK010000204.1 GCF_026627505.1 Streptomyces sp. H27-H5
TGTGGTGGTCCACCTGGCGCCGCCGCCATCAACACCGCGCCCGCCTCTGCCACCGCCGTTGGCACACCTACGCCGACACCACACCATGACCAGCCAGCACACCAGCGGCTATCTACAGCTGCCGTAACTGACGGCCACCAAACGGGGAGATATCTGGCCGTGAATGTCACGTTGCGTGACCGACGTTCGGACCTCTGCCGAGCCTCGGGTAGTCCACCTGGCAGGTGTCGAGCTGTGCCCAACGACATCGGCGCCGTCGTCGTGGGCATCCGACCCGCTGCCGTCAACCGCCTTCTGGCGCCGCGGGGGAAGCCTGCGAGGCGTAACCGCCCACACAGGGATGAGCCCGGCCGGCCTCTCGCCGGCCGGGCTCCGGTATCCCCTGACCGCCCCCGGAGTTCGTCACCCCCATGGAGCCATTGATGGCGAGGTGAGGGCGGATCACCTCTCCGGCAGTCGCGCGATATCGGACACCGGTCCGATGTGGCCGAGCTTGTCGGGGTTGGACACGGAGTGGACCGCCTGGACCACGCCGTCGGCGATGTCGAGTTCGACCACGCTGGCCACGCGTCCTTCGGCGTCGAGTATCACGGCGCCCGGCCGGCCGTTGATCCAGGCCGGCCGGAGGGCGGCGCCGAGCGTCCGGAGCCGGCGGAGCCCACCGGTGAGCAGCTGTGCGACGCGCTGCGGATCGGTCACTGACCTTCCGATCGCCCGTGCCTTGCCGCCGCCGTCCCCGTGGAACACCACGTCGGGCGCGAGCATGCCGAGCAGCGCGTCCATGTCGCCGCCGGCGGCGGCCTCGAAGAACGTACTGGCGAGCTGCTCACCCTCTGCCCGGCGCGCCGGTGGCGGCGCGCTGTCGGCCACCTGTCCTCCGGCACGATCGCCCTGCTCGCCGCTGTCCTGGCCGCGGTGTTCCTGCCCGGCCGCTCCACGGGCTCCCGCGCAGTGGCCCAGTCCGCCGCGCAGCACGCAGAATCAATCGCATGACAACGCACGAGACCTCCGCCGCGCCCCTGAGCCTGCGCGAGCGCAAGAAGCAGAAGACCCGCGAGCGCATCCGGCGCGAGGCCTACAGCCTCTTCGCCGAGCACGGGTACGAGTCGACCACGGTCGACCAGATCGCGGACGCGGCGGAGGTCTCGCCGAGCACGTTCTTCCGGTACTTCCCCACCAAGGAAGACGTGGTCGTACAGGACGAGTACGACCCCGCACTCGCCGAGGCGCTACGGGCCCGGCCCGCCGACGAGCCCCTCATGGACGCGATCATCAACTCCCTGAAGGGCCCTATGGGCGAGATGCTGCAACGCGACCGCGAGGACCTCCTCCTGCGCACCCGGATCAGCTTCACGGACCCCGGGATCCGGGCTCGCTCGGTCGCCGAACAGGAGCGCAGCGAGCAGGCCATTGCCGAGATCATCGCGGAGCGTGCCGGTCGCGACGCGGTCGACCTGGAGGTCAAGTGCGCGGCTGCGGCCATCATCGCCGTGTTCACCACACTCGTACGGCACTGGGTGGAGCGCGACGGCCGGGACGATCTGGCGGAGTTGTACCAGCGCCACCTGCCGCTGCTCTCGCGGGGGCTGGACTTCTAGGGCGTGTGCGAAGGTCTCGTCTCCGCCCGCAGGGCGGGCGGGTAGCTCTCGTGGGGGAGGCGGATCCTTCGTGCGGATGACGTACGTCGTCGCGGTTCGGGCCATGGTCGAGTCATGTCGGTTATGCCTTCCCTCGACCACACAGTGCGTTCTGTCCCGCGCCGAACAGTCCCCCTCCACCTGAGCACATGGCCTGGATACGCCGCTGCGGCATGGGCGTTGTCGTTCGCGGTGCCCAGTTTCGTCTGGGCGACGGGCAGTACCCTCGGCGCGCAGTCGACTGTCTCGCCGTCGTTGGTGAAGCTCGCTCTCGACGGAGTGCCGTGGTTCGTGGCCGTCCTTTTGGTGACCGGCTTCCTGAAGCTCTTCGGGCATTGATCGGCATCGGTCTGACGCGACCGCGGGGCCCACGGATCAGCCGGCTCATGGTGTTCTGCGGCGGTGGCGCGGCGACCCTGCTCACGTGGCACGGCGGCCTCTTCGTCGTCCACGGTGTACTGGTCGAGGCTGGGGTCGCCGCTGTTGAGCCAGATCTGGCCGCGCTGACCGCCTGGTACCTCTACCTGTGGGGGCCGTGGTTCATCGTCGGGGGTCTGGCCTTCGCCTGGGCCACCGCACTGCATGTCCGCCAACGCGAAGAGCGGGGCAAGCTGCGGCTCTACGGCGCTGTGGGCGCGCTCGGTGCACTGGCCCTGTCCGTGGCCTCGACGGCTACCGGTGTCGGTTGAGAACTGCCGGCGCGTCCGCGTCGGTCGCTTCCGTCGCGGACTCGTACGGACCCCACAGTCCGTCTGCGACAAGATCACTGGACTCTGCGGAACCCGGGGCGGCTCACTCCGCGTGACATGCCCGTGAACGTCCGGGCGTGTCCGGATCGATCAGGAATTGAGAAGCGCCAATCACGGAGCCGCCTCTAGCCTGCTCACCATGGACATCACTATTCACACGACTTCTCTTCCGCACGACGACCCGGACGCGTTACTGTCCTGATGATTCATCAGTCCTCCTTGCCGACGGACGGGTCGGTCCCGCCACCCGGTGAGACCTGCCCGCCTGAAACCGTTGAGCCGTATAGACAGCACAGCACGCCTCCCACGCTCTCTAGGCATTCTCGACATGCGAACGAATGACGTCACCCGTATGACTGTCTGTTGGAGTGATGGCGCGACCCTTTGCGGGTCCGCGCAGTAGAAAACGAAACGGCCAGTCCCTGCCGTAGCTGGATCAGGCTTGTGCGTTCATCGTAGAGAGGCCCTGAGGGCGTGCTGTGAGACTGTCTTTGCTTCGGAGGTGCAAGCACGCACTTCCCCCAGGCCCCGCTGATCACGGCCGCGCCCATGTCCTCGCCTGGGGGTCGAGATGGCCTGACGGGCAGGGGTAGATCCCGCTCGCGTACACGGCCGCGCCGGCCGGTGTGGCCTCGGTCTCCCGGAAGGGTGACTGCCGCTCAACCCCGCTGCTCCCGAGCTTGCCGTCACGCGATCGGCTCCGGGGCGGGGAGAACAAACCGGGCTGAGCAAACCGGGCTAAGACCGTGTCCTATGTGGTGGGGCGCACGAGTCGTTTGTAGCAGAAGAGGGCGGCCGCGAGGATGAGAAAGGCCAGGTAGTTGCGGGGATTGCGTTCGTATCGGTGGTTGAGTCGCCGGTAGCCGGTGAGCCAGGACATCGTGCGTTCGATGACCCATCGGCGGCGGCCGAGACGTTCGCTGGACTCGATTCCCTTGCGGGCGATGCGAACGCCGATGCGTTTCCCGCGCAACCATTTTCGCAGGTGTGTGACGTCGTATGCCTTGTCCGCATGGAGACGCTGGGGTTTGAAGTGGCGGCCGCGCACGCGCTCCGCAACGGTTGAAAGGTTAAATCTCGACAGTCTGACTCAGGGTCTCGATCAGCCGCCGAATCCAGACGTCCGCGGACGGCGCGGAGGTTCGCCCATGTGCGTGCCTCCGGTGGCCGGCGACGCCGGCCGCCCCGAGGCTGGCTGCGGTGCCCTGCGAGTGCAGGGACGGGATGTGTGTCTGGGAGGATTCATATGTCTGAGCGCAACACGGTCATGCGCAGTCTGCATGACATCGGCCTGGCGGCTTGGTTCGGTGGCTCTCTGATGGGAGCGGTCGCCCTGAACAAGGCAGCGGGCAACGCTGTGCGGGAGCCTGTTTTGGCTTCGCGGATCGCCAGCGCCGGCTGGGCCGCCTGGACTCCGGTAAACGCGGCCGCGATCGGCGCCCATCTGATGGGTGGGGCCGGACTTCTGGGCGCCAACAGCGCCCGGGTGGCCTACCAAAGAGGCGTCGGTGCCTCCACCATCGCCAAGACGGTCCTCACCGGAGCCGCGCTCGCCGCCACCGCCTACAGCCGTGTACTGGGCAAGAAGGTGGAACTCGCCTCGTCCCCGGACTCCGAAGATCAAGAGGCGGCAGCCGACCACCCCGTCGAACTGGACCAGGCACAACGTCATCTCGCGATGCTGCAGTGGGCCGTACCGGCTCTGACGGCCGGGATGCTGGTACTAAACGCCCTGCACGGAGAGCAGCAGCGCCCTGAGCAGCAGAGGGCGGGCATGCTGCGCCGGGCCGCCTCACCCCTGGCCGTGGCAGGCGGAACAGGCATGGCCGCCGTACGCCGGGTCTGCCACCACGGCGCGATGACGGGCCGCTGCTGACCTCTCCGGCCAGGCCCGGGGAAGAAACTCGGCCCCTCCGGCTTGTCCCGCAGCCACCGCACTCCGGCGACCCCCTGCCCGCCGGCCGGTGTATGCCCAGTCCGCCGTCCCCATGCGACATCAGTCACGCGAGGAGAGACACCATGCCCAGAGCTGCCACGCCCAAGGTGACGCAACCCGTTACGGACGACAGCATCAAGGTGCGCCAACTCAGCCACTATCAGTTCAGCTGGGTTGCCGGAGAGCCCGCTTCCCGAGGCACCCTCACCCTGCAACTCGTACTCGACGAAGGCGCCTGGGAAGAGGTGCTGACCCTCGACGCCGATGACGCCGACGTCCTCCAAGACCTCCTGCGCAGTACACCGACCGTGCACTACGACGTCAGCCGTCGCACCCTGATGTTCGGCGTTACCGCCGTGGGCACCTGAGCGAGCAACGTCACCACGGCGATGGCCCCCGGCGGCAGGGGCCGTCGCCGTGTCGGTTCATGCCGGAACGGTCACGCGCCGCCACATCGGGTGGCGGTGTGGGTGAAGTAGGCGCGTGCGGCGCCGAGGTTCTCTTCCCAGGCCGCGTTGGCCGGGGCCCACACGATCCCGGGCTGTAGACGGTGACTTCCTGGACGCGCTGGGCGAGGGTGTCGACCGAACGACGAAGAGCAGTGATTTCCTCGTGGCGAGTCCCACCTTTGGGGCGCGGACTGTGTGCCGTGTCGGGTGGCATTCCGGCCTCCCCGGGTCGCGGGGGGAGGCCGGAGGCTCAGGGGGTGTGTTGTGCGGCTGGTGCGAAGGATGGCGTGCTCTGTCGGCTCACTGTGGCTGCCGGCAGGTCAGGAGCGGGTGGTGCTCAGTACTCGCCGTCGTGGTCGGCCTTGTGGTGCTCGCCCTTGTAGTGGTGGTTCTTGTGGCCGCCGCTGGCGTTGATGCAGGTGTTGCCGAAGGCCGGGTTGAGGGCGCCGACGACGTTGACGGTGTTGCCGCAGAGGTTGATCGGGATGTGGATGGGCACCTGGACGACGTTGCCGGAC
>NZ_JAPNLK010000205.1 GCF_026627505.1 Streptomyces sp. H27-H5
CCACGCCCCTCGCCCCTCGACCGGCATCCCGCGACCGGCAGGCAACAGCCCCCGACCGGCAGTGCCGGTCGTCGGCGACCGTCAGCCGACCGTCCGTCGTGCCTCCGGCGGCAGGTACTGGATGCTCGGGCCGCCCGTCGTCGGGTGCGGGCTGACCCTGGTCCGCACCCCGTACACCTGCGCCAGCAGCTCCTCGGTGAGCACCTCGCCGGGGGTACCCGAGGCGACCACCCGGCCGGCCGCCAGCACGTACAGCCGGTCGCAGAAGGACGCCGCCAGGTTGAGGTCGTGCAGGACGAGCAGGCCGGTCGCCGGCAGGGCGCGGACCAGGGTCAGGATCTCCAACTGGTAGCGGATGTCCAGATGGTTGGTCGGTTCGTCGAGGGCCAGCAGGCCGGGGTCCTGGACGAGCGCGCGGGCCACCAGGGCGCGTTGGCGTTCGCCGCCGGAGAGTTCGTCGAACCGGCGTGCGGCGAAGCCGGCCGCTCCGACGGTCTCCAGGGCCTCGGTGACGCGTCGGGCGTCGTCGGGGCGGTCCTGCTCCCAGAACCGCTTGTGGGGGCTACGGCCCATGGCGACGACCTCGCGGACCGTCAACCCGAACGTTCCGGAAGCGTCCTGTGGCACCACCGCCACCCGTCGGGCCCGGTCCTTGACGCCCAGGGACGCCGCGTCGGTACCGTCCAGCAGCACCCGGCCGGAGGTGGGCCGCAGGGTGCCGTACACGCAGCGCAGCAGCGTGGTCTTGCCGCTGCCGTTGGGGCCGACCACGCCGACGGTCTCGCCGGGTCGGGCGGTGAGGTCGACTCCGTGCAGCAGGGTACGGCCGTCGACCTCGTAGCCCACGTCCTCGATGGCGAGTTCGGCCGGGTGTCCTGCCGGCGGGTTCATCCGGCCACCCCCTCGGTCCGGGTGGACCTGCGGAGCATCCACAGGAAGAACGGCCCGCCGACCAGCGCGGTGACCACGCCGACCGGTATCTCCTCGGGCGCCGCCGCGGTCCGCGCGACCAGGTCCGCCAGGGTCAGGAACACGGCGCCGCCCAGCGCGGCCACCGGCAGCAGCGCCCGGTGTCCGGCGCCCACCGCCATGCGGGCGGCGTGCGGCACCATCAGGCCGACGAAACCGATGGCGCCGCTGTAGGCGACCAGCACACCGATGACGAGCGAGGCGAGGACGAAGACCGCCGCCCGGAACCGCGCGGTGTCGAGTCCGAGGGTGTGGGCGCCCTCCTCCCCCGCGAGCAGCAGGTCCAGGGGGCGTGCGAGGGCGACCAGCAGGCCGGTACCGAGGAGCAGTGCGATCGAGGGCAGGGCCAGTTCGTCCCAGCGGGCACCGCCGAGGCCGCCGAGGGTCCAGAAGAGGACGGTACGGATCTGCTCGGGGTGCGCGGCCAGCACCAGGACCAGGCTGGTGAGGGCGGACAGGACGTATTGGACGGCGACCCCGGCCAGGATCAGCCGGCCGGTGGTCATGGTGCCGCCGCGCCGGGCCATCGCGTAGACGGCGACGAGCGCGCCCATGGATCCCGCGAACGCGGCGACCGGCACAGCCGCCCCGCCCGCGAAGTCGAGGGCTCCGGCGCCCAGGACGATGACCAGTACGGCTCCCGCCGACGCGCCGGAGGAGGCGCCGAGGAGGAAGGGGTCGGCGAGTTGGTTGCGTACGAGGGCCTGCAACACGGTTCCGGCCACGGCGAGCCCGGCGCCGACGACCGCGCCGAGCAGGAGGCGGGGCATCCGTACGTCCCACACGATGGCGCCGGCCGCGCCGGCGCCGGGTCCGGGCTCGGGTCCGGCGAGAAGGACGTCGATCACCTGGCCGGGGGCCATGCGTACCGCGCCCAGCGCGAGGCCCGCGACGGCGGAGGCGACCAGGGCTGCGGCGAGCAGGACGAGGACGACCGGGGTGCGGTGCCGGCTCACGCGGCGTCGGGGTGCAGTTGGCGCCCCAGGGACTCGGTGGCGTCGGCGACGCGCACGCCGAGGACGGCCGTGGACAGCGGGAGCACCACGAACCGCTTGTTCTTGATCGCGGGAATCTGCGCGAGAGCCGGATCGTTCAACAGACGCTGCTTCTTGGCCTCGACCGTGGTGCCCGCGTAGTCGTAGATCAGGATGACGTCGGGCTTGCGTTCGATGACCTTCTCCCAGGACACGTCGCCGAAGGTGTCGTCGAGGTCGGCGAACACGTTCGTCCCGCCGGCGAGGGAGATGATCTCGTTGCCGATGCCGGCGCCCCCCGAGGTCGAGGCGGAGGCCTCGCCCGAGTCGTAGGCGAAGACGGTCGGCCTGGGCTTGTCCTTGACCCGTGCGGTGACGGCGGCGATCCGGCGCTGCTGGTCCTCGATGAGCGCGGCACCGCGCTCCGGCACGCCGAAGGTGCGTGCCACTTCGGTGATCTCGGTCCTGAGCTGCTCCAGTCTCACCGGACCGGTGCCGCAGTACTCCACGCTGAGCCGTGAGGTGATGCCGGACGCGGCCAGCCCCCCGCGGTCACGTCCCTGCGCCTTGTCGAAGGCGCTGGAATAGCCGCCGTACACGAAGTCGGGGTTGGCGTTGAGGAGCACCTCCTTGGAGGGGTACTCCTTGGCCAGCACCTTGATCTTGTCGTAGGCGGGTCGGTAGGCGGGCAGGATCGCGTCGTCCAGGTAGGCGGTGCCGACGAGCTTCTCCTCCAGCCCCAACGCCAGCATGATCTCGGTGACGTGCTGGTTCATGGTGACCGCGCGACGGGGCGGAGCCTGGTAGGTGGTGCTGACACCGCAGTTGGTGACGGTGTACGGGAACCCGGGCGCCTTGCCGTCGGCCGCGGTGGCGCCCGCGTCCAACCCGTTCCCGCCCGGCGAACCCCCGCAGGCGGCCAGGGGCGCCAACAGCGCGAGGGGTATGAGGGAGCGCAGAACGGTGCGCGAGCGCGACATGGCGAAGCCTCTCCGGGGGATCCGCGTCCCCGGTCGAAGTGAAGAGGCGGTGCGTCAGTGTCTGACTCCCGGAACCCGCGGACGGGTTCCGGTCACAGTGGCGGGACCGCACCGGATTCGCACCGGTTTCCTGTCCTGCACCGCCTGGGAGAACCCTGCCCAGTCTGCCAGACACCCGGCGGCGGGCCGGACCTCGGCAACCCCGCGCCCGGTGTCCTCGCAGGGGCTACCCTCCCCAGATGGAGCGCGCGGAAATCATGAAGCGAGTCATCGGGATCCTCACGGAGTCCCAGGAAATCCGCAGGTCTCACGAGGCCGGCCTCGAAGCCGGTCCCGCCTCGGAGCCGGGTGTCGTCACGCTGCTGTTGAGCGAGATGATGCCGCACTTCAGCGTGCCGGCCGACGCGACTCCCCTCCAGGTGGGCCGCATCGTCGGGGAGACGCTGGCTCCCGCCGTGCACACGATCGTCGGAGCCTTCGCCGCAGCGTTCAACTCGCTGGCGGCCGTCCACGACTCCGGTCGGACGGACGTCTCGTCGATGGACGTCCTGCGCGAACTGGCGCTGCGCGTCGAGGCGGGGGCCTATGACCACGGCCTCGACGACGATGCCGACGATGCCGACGATCCCGACGACGGTCTCGGCGAGGGCGGCCCCGACCACGTCTAGGCCCGGTATCGGCCCATCCGGAATTCCCTTTGTCATATGCCTACCCGCACCCGTGTACCCGGGCATACGGTGTGCTCCCGGACCATCCCGGGCGCGCGTCCCTCCCGCTCTCCCCACGGGAGGGCCGCCGCGCGCCCGCGCGTACAAGGGCCCGGCCCCCCGCTGCGTTGGCGCACCGGTCCGGTACCGGGCGACGGCGGTGACGGCCGCGCGATCAGGGGGCGTCGACTCCTCGGGTCGCCCGGCTCGTCGTCCGTGGCGCCGGATCGGCCGGCGTGTTCCGCGCCCGTGATTCCGGGCATCCGTGCGTGCCAGACTGGGGCAACACGGACGAAGGGACGACATGGCGGACGGCACGGCATTGGGCGAGCGGATGAAGCGGTACGAGGCGGTGCACCGTGCGGTCCTGCCTCGCCGCACCTACACCTTGCTCCGGGTCGACGGCCGCGCGTTCCACACCTACATACGGGGAGCGAACCGCCCGTACGACGAGGCCTTCATGGCCGACATGGACGCGGTCGCCGAGGCGCTGTGCGCGGAGATCGCCGGGGCCCGGTTCTCGTACACGCAGTCCGACGAGGTCAGCGTCCTGTACACCGACTTCGGCGGTGCGGGTACCGAGCCGTGGTTCGGCGGTGTGGTGGCGAAGCAGTTGTCCGTCGCGGCGTCGCTGGCGACGGCGGTCCTCAACGAGCGCCGCCCGGGCCGACGGGCCCTGTTCGACGCCCGCGTGTTCACCCTCTCCGATCCCGTCGAGGTCGCCAACTACTTCCGGTGGCGGCAGCGGGACGCCGTGCGCAACAGCATCGGCATGGCGGCGCAGACCCACTTCCCCCACGAGCGGCTGCACGGCGTGTCGTCCGGCGGCATGCGGGAGTTGCTGCGGTCGGAGGCGGGGGTGAACTGGAACGACTACCCCGACGGCTGCAAGTGGGGACGGATCGCGGTGCGCAGGAGCGGTGAACGGGAGGTGGCGTACGTGGACCCGCGGACCGGCGTGGAGCACACGACCCTGGCGGTCCGCTCCTGGTGGGAAACCTTGCCGGCTCCGCGCTTCACCGCCGATGTCGGCGACTGGCCGGCCGGCACGATCCCTGCGTTGCCGAGTTTCAGCGACCGTCCCGCCTGAGCGTTGCCCCCGACCGTCCTGCCGATGCCCTCGGTCGTTGTCCGCGGTCGGTCGTTGCCCGCGGTCGGTCGTTGTCCGCGGTGAGGCGTTGCCGGCGGTGGGTCGTTGTCAGTGGTCGGCTCTAGGCTGACCTGACACATTCGAGCGATTGACCGCGGGCTGCGGTGCTACTCGGATGCCGCCCGTCGGACCCCTCGGGGACAGCGACCGACGGGCGGACCCATGTCCGCCCGACCTCAGGGAAGCGCCTGCCTCCGCGGCCGTGCCCGGGGACGTCGTGAGCCCCGCCGGAGTTCCGGCGGGGCTCACGAGTTCCTCCCGGCACGCGAGGGTCATTCCCCTCCGTGCGGACGTGCAGGGGCGGCAGGACTTGAACCTGCAGCCTACGGTTTTGGAGTCTTCAGCAGGCCCGTACTGCCTGATTCCGCCTCATGTCGTTCCGTGCCGCATCCTTCCGTTGAGTG
>NZ_JAPNLK010000206.1 GCF_026627505.1 Streptomyces sp. H27-H5
CCACCTCCGACCTGGACGATCTCCTGGCCAGGCTCGACCAGCACACCGCCGATCACCCAGAAGAATCCTCCGCCGCCAAGGCCGCGTGATCAACCCCCGAAGGACTTACGACGCAGACCACTTAGGGCGAGCGGGTGGGCCAGACAGAGTCCGTCCAACGCCTGATTCATGGTGTGGGTGAGATCTGTGTCGATCTGCAGTGGGTCGCCGAAGCTGCTGACGGCTCGCACGGTGACCCGGCGACGTAGGCGTACCCGCGCGGTGGTGACGCCCGGCACGCTCAATGCAGCATCGCGCATGGCGACGGCGGCGCTGGTGCGGTCCAGGGCGGCGCGCGGTGCCGGGTCCTGGTCCTGCGGGCGCAGGGGCAGCTGACGGCGCCGGCCAGGTGTCAGTGCCGGCACGACGAGCCACAGACCCAGCGCGGCGCACAGGACCGCTGTGAAGATCGTCCAGGCACTGCCCAGCGAACGATCACTCAACTGACGGACCAGCGGGCCCTGGGCCCAGCGGGACAGATCCTCCTGTCCTGCGGCCACGATGTCGTAGATGAGCAGCCCTGACGCGCCCATCACCAGCATGGCTGTCAGCGCGGCGGGGATCCGGCGTGCCGCCCACCACCGGGACGGCACGCGCGCCGTGTGCTTCGCGGCCGCGCTGTCGCCCCCGACGAGGGCCGGACCGCGGGGCCCAGGATGGGCCGGTGGCTTGGTGAGGTCCACCACGGGGCTCCGCGGTGTGCCGACGGGGTCGATGATGAAGTGCTGGATCCCGACGCGAACCTCGGGGACATGAAGGCCCGTCATTTCGGCCAGGCGCACGGCGACGTGGTCCTGCAGTCGGGTGCAGACTGCCGAGAGGTCTGCCGGGTAGGGCAGGTGGATCTGCAGCGCAACCCGCACCGCACCCCCGGCGGTGGCAATCCGGACGTGCGGGGCCTGCGTGCGCTGCCCAGGACTGGCGTGCGCTTCGAGTGCGTCGCTCGCCGCCCGAGCGGCGATGCGGGCTACGGCCCTGTCCTCAATGTGCGTGGTCCCGCGACCCAGCGCCGCTACGGCTGGTGGCCGGTGCGGCTCGGGCGGCACCAGGGCGGTACTCATCGTCGGCCGCCGCGTGCCCCCAGAAGGGCGCCCAGGTCCAGGCGCCCCTCCAGGACAAGCCCCGTCGCCAGCCCCGCCGTTCCCATGACGGCCACCAGCAGGAAGGCGAAGAATCCGCCGAAGTAGCCGGCGAACCCCAGGGCCATCCCGGCCAGCAGGCCGATGCCGGTGATGTCTCCGCCGGCGCTCCGCCCCGGTTCCGTGTCCGACGCGTGCTCACGCCAGGTGGTGCGCTCCAGCGGGGGACGGGTCACTGCACCCGGCTCTCGCCGGGGGCGGAGTCGTCGTCCTCCTGGGGCAGGTGGACGTCGACGACCGAGATGTTGACCTCCACGACATCCAGGCCGGTGGTCCGCTCCACCTCGGCGATCACGTGCGCGCGGGTGGTGGCGGCGATGTCGAGGATCGCTACTCCGTACTCGACCACCACGTCGAGGTCGACGGCAGCCTGGCGCTCGCCGACCTCGACCCTGACGCCGCGGGAGAGGTTCGAGCCTCCGCCGGGGACGTGATCGCGCATCGCGCCGAAGGCCCGGCTCATCCCGGCGCCCAGGCTGTGGATACCGGGGACCTCGCGGGCGGCCATACCGGCGATCTGAGCCACCACGCTGTCCGCGATCGTCGTCCGGCCCCGGGACTCCGGTACGGGCAGGGCGGAAGCGGTGCGGTGGCGCAGGTCCTTGCCCGTACCGTTGGGCACGCTCTCGACGGGAGGGGTCCGGGTGATGGTGTCGGTCATGTTCTCTCCTCGAAGCAAGCACCTCGGGTGCCCGGAAGGGCACCGCATCCGCTTGCCTCCACCGACAGTGTGCTCGCCGGTATACCGACAACCGAAGGGCCGAACGGCCCTGCCCGCCGGGCCACTAGGGCCCCGGAATCGCACCGCCATGCCCCCGACAGAGAACCGCACCCAGCAGGTATGACGTATGGGTGCCGAATGCAACGGGGCTGGCCCGGCGCGACAGTTGTTACGCGCGCCGTGCTGCGGCCTTTGACTCCTGGGATGTTGATGAGCTCCGGCCATCCCAAAGTGGTCGGCGGGAACGCCGCAGCCGGTCGAAGACCTCGCTCCCGCTTGCACTTGGCCGACTCGGATCGGCGGTCGCCGTCCGGCGGGATGGGCGGCCCACCGCCTCTCACTGCGGACGGGATGGCATCCCGTCAGCGGGACGGTCGCCCGTGGACGCACCGCCGGAGAGGGTAGTTCCCGCGCGCCGCCGCTCCCCCTTCCCGTCACTCGTCGCCGAGTTCGAGGGCATCGAGCCGCTTCCCCACGCCCGGCAACTGCTCGCTCCTGGCGACGTCATGGGAAAGCCGGCGTCGGCGACGCCGACCTGAGCGCTACTGACCCACCTCTTCGCCAGCCATAACAGCGCCGTCGACGACTCCTGCCCGCCCATCAGCGTTGATGCGCTCCCGCAGCTCTACGATGCGGCCCGCCGGCCGCACGCCCGGTAGTCGGCGGCCCACAGCCGAGGCCGTTTCGCCTCAGCCTTGAGAGATCGGCGTCGTTCGTGGCCGCGTGTGGAACGCGGACCGTACGACGCGGGCCGCGGTGAAACTGATCAGGGCTGTGGCAGCCGCCAGGCCGATGCCGGTCAGGTTGAGCGGTTCGGTTTCCAGGATCGACCGGAGTGCGGGGAGGTAGAGCGCGGCTGCCGCGAGGAGTGCGGAGGCGAGCACCGCCAGGGGAAGGAAGAGGTTCTCCTTGGTCAGCAGGCGGGCTCGCAGGCCCAGGACCACTCCGAGCTGGCCGGCGAGCAAGGCGAGGAAGAGCACGCTCTGCCAGGGCAGGTCCCAGGCGCGTGCGGTGAGGGCGGCGGCGAGGCAGGAGGCGGTGACGACGGTGGCGAGCAGGAGGAGTCGCTGCCAGGCGCCGGCGCCGAGGATGTGCTGTCCGGTCGGGCGGGGAGGCCTGTTCATGGCGCCCGGTGAGACGGGTTCGGCGCCCATGGCGACTCCGGTGAGGCCGTGGGTGAGGAGGTTGATCCAGAGGATCTGACCGGCCCGCAGGGGCAGGGGGAGGCCGAGGAGGGGGCCGGCGAGCATGACGAGGATCTCTGCCGTTCCGCCCGCCAGGCCGTACACGAGGAAGCGCCGGATGTTGTCGTAGACGCGACGGCCTTCCTCGACCGCCGCGACGACCGTCGACACTTCGTCGTTGGTGAGCACGAGGTCGGCCGCCTGCCGTGCGACCTCCGTGCCGCGTGCGCCCATGGCGACGCCGATGTCGGCCTGGCGCAGGGCGGGTCCGTCGTTCACGCCGTCGCCGGTCATCGCGGTGACGGCCCCGCGGGAGCGCCAGGCTTCGACGATGTCCAGCTTCTGCTGGGGATTCGTGCGGGCGAACACCCTGACGGCGGTGAGGTCCTCGACCTGGCCGGCGGCGATGTCCGCGCCGGTGACCACGTCCTTGGACGAGGTGCCGGCAGCGAGCAGTCCGACCTGGGCGGCCACGGCTCGCGCGGTGGCGGGGTGGTCCCCGGTGATGAGGATGGGGGTGATGCCCGCGGCCCGGCAGGCGGCGATGGTGGCAGCTGCCTCCGGTTTGGGCGGATCGCTGATGGCGACCAAGCCGAGCAGGTGGAGACCGGACTCGGCGTCGGCGGCGTCGTTCGGCACGGCGTCCCGTGTCCCGGAGGCGATGGCGAGGACGCGGAAGCCGCGTGCGGCCAGCAGCGCGGCCTGCTGTCCCGCTGTGTGCAGCAGGTCGGGGGCGTCGGCGAGGACGGCGGGGTCCAGGATCGCCTCGGGTGCGCCTTTCAGGCAGACGAGCACCCGGTCCTCGGCCGTTGTGTGCAGGGTGGTCATGCGTTTGCGCACGCTGTCGAAGGGGGCCTCGTCGGCGCGCGGGTGACTTTCGTGGAGGGTGGCCTGATCGGCGCAGCCCGCTTTGGCCGCGGCCGTCAGGAGGGCCGCTTCGGTGGGGTCGCCCAGTGCGATCCAGCGGTCGTCGGGCGGGGCGGGTCCCGTCGGCGGCCGGACCGAGGCGTCGTTGCAGAGCGCCGCCGCTGTCAGCAGTTCGCGTAGAGGATCCCATTGCGCCGGCGTCGGGGGTCGGCCGGCGATCAGGACGTCACCCTCCGGTTCGTAGCCGACGCCGGAGAGGTCGGCCGTGGCCTGGGGCATCCAGACGTGCTGGACCACCATGCGGCCTTCGGTGAGGGTGCCGGTCTTGTCCGTGGCGAGGACCGATACGGAACCGAGCGTCTCCACGGCGGGAAGGCGACGTACGAGCGCGTGCCGGGTGGCCATGCGGCGGGCGCCGAGTGCGAGGGCGAGGGTGACGACGGCCGGCAGGGATTCCGGTACCGCGGCCACCGCGAGGCTGATGGCGGTCACGGCCATGATCCCGACGGGCAGGCCTTGCAGGAGGCCGAGTACGAAGACGACCAGGCATAGTCCGAGGGTGGCGGCGGCCAGGATCCGGCCGAGAGAGGCGAGGCGGTGTTGCAGTGGTGTCGGCTCCCGCGCTCCGTCCAGGAGGGCGGCGATGCGGCCGAGTGCGCTGGCCGCGCCGGTCGCCGCCACCGTGGCCACGCCTCTCCCCCGTACGACGACGGTTCCGGCGCTCAAGGTCGTACCTCGTTCCTTGTCCACGGCGACGGACTCTCCGGTGAGCATGGACTCGTCGACGAGGAGGGCCGATGCCTCGGTGAGCTCGGCGTCGGCGGCGACGATGTCACCTTCGCCCAGGAGCAGCACGTCACCGGGGACGACGTCGGTGGCCGGGACTTCGCGTGGCGTGCCCTCCCTCAGTACCCGTGCTCCCGGGGCCGACATGGCCGAGAGGGCGGCCACCGCGTTGTCGGCGCGGATCTCCTGGGTCACGCCGACGGTGGTGTTGAAGAGGATCACCAGGCCGATGACGACGGAGTCGGCGTGGTCGCCTATGGCGATCGTGAGCAGGACCGCCCCGATCAGGACCATGATCAGGGGGTCTTTGAGCCTGGATCCACCGCGTAGTGGTCGGGCTGTGGATGGAGAAATCAGAAGAGGTGCCCGCTGACCTGGGATGATGGGAGTTTCTACGCTTCCATCAGACCCGAGCAAGAGGGCACCTCGTAAGT
>NZ_JAPNLK010000207.1 GCF_026627505.1 Streptomyces sp. H27-H5
ATTTCACTTGAGAGGTGCCTTGCCGGTTGGTGCTGGTGGAAGCGTGAGAACTCCCATCATCCCAGGTCAGCGGGCACCTCCTCCCGTTTCCCCGTCCACAGCCCGGCCGTTACACGGTGGATCGAGGTTCAGACCAGAAGCTCGCAAAGGCTTCAGTTTCGGTGATCGCGGTAGCCATGGCGCCAGGTTAATTCACTTCTGCATTCACGCGGGTGCGACCTATGTCACGCAAATCAAGATCATCGAGAAGGGTTCCGATTTGCCCGAATCGCACCACCCCGACAGGACGCCCCACGGGTGCTTCATTTCGGATCCATAACGAATCTACCGGCGGGTACTTTCCGCGAACCTGTCAACCTCGCAAGTGGATAACGGCAGGTCAGATGGCGTTCATGGCAATGCATGCCATGGACGCGGTTGATCAAGTAGACACTTTCGATCTTGAATGGCTTTCGAGCCCTATTGGCCCGCCCGAGACTGCTGATCAACCCGCTCCGGGAATGACGTACGGTTCGATCAAGCGGGCGGAATCGCTGGTTCCGCAGGGCTCGCCTTCGCGAACCTTCCGCCGCCAGGCCACGTGGGGGATGCGTCCCTCGCAGGGCCCTGAGCGTTAGCCCTGCGGAGCCGCCGGGCGGAAAGCGCTCGCACGGTGCAGGGGCGCGGTTGACCGACCGCGAACCCCACCCGTCAAGCAGTAGGAGCAAAGCCGAGCCGCATCCCCACCGTTGTGGCATCCGCCTCGGATTTCGAACATACGAACGATGGCGCCAGTGTTTTTCGTCGTCTCCCGCAGGGTGTGACGGAGGACTACAGGCTGACGAGGGACCTATGTGGTGGCGAACCGGGGACACGCGTCCCCACAGCAACACCGAGCGCCGGGTACGTCCCTGGCCTCTCCGCCGACCGGGAGCCTTCACCCCTGCAGGGCGGGCGGACCGAGTGGCGGACCGGCAGCTACGTAGGCGTATACGCCTGGAGCTCCAAGAGCTGGGCGTCCAGCCGCCGCTGCGCATCGACGAGCTTCGGCTCGCGTTGGCGGCCCAGCGCGGTCGGCCCATTCTGATTCGACGGGCGCCGCTACCCATGCCGGGACCGGTGGGGCTCTGGCTCGACCTCCCGGACGCCGACGTCATCGTCGTCCAGGAGCGCACGACCCAGCTCCATCAGGACCACATCATCCTGCACGAGCTATGCCATCTGAAGGCCGACGGGCCGCAGGGCCACCGCTGGGAAGACCTCGCGCCGGGAGTTGGAACGGAGGGCGGGCAGCGGTGCTCGTACCTCGACAAGGAGGAGTGTCAGGTGGAGAAGGCCGCCACGATCATCATGGAGTGGGCGTCCGTCCTGGAGCAGGTCGGCCCTCCGCCGGCCTCCGATCCGGCCGTTCGCAGTGTGAATCTGGCCCTGGGTGACCGGCAGGGGTGGCTGTGATGACGATCCTGTTCCTCCTCATCCTGGCTGCCGCCGTAGCGTGGAAGGTCTACCAGCTCACGAAGGCGCCCAGGGACGGCGCCCTGCGCTCCGTCACCCTGTGCCTCGTGTGTGCGGCCCTGTCCTATCCGGTAGCCATGCCGGGCGGCGCCAGCGGCGTGGACACCGTTGCCGGCCACGGCGCGGCCAAGCTCATACAGAACATCCTGCTGCTCGGCACGGTGTACTTCCTGATGTGCTTCTACCTCTATTCATCTGCCGACCGGGCAACGAGTAGGCGGCGAGCACGTCGCGAGGCCATCCTCGTTCTCGTCGTAGCAGCCGTTCTCGTCGTCTCGGCCACGACGGTGCCGCACGAGGTGTTCGCCGGATCCTTCTCGTCGGCGGACATGACGATCACGCAGCTCGCCGCGTTCTACGGCGTCGCCGGCCTGTATCTGACCTACACCCTGGGTGCCGCTGGCATCTGGACGGTCCGCTACGCCCGACTTTCGCCGCGCCCGCACTCCACCGGTCTTTGGATCACGGCGGTCGGGCTGCTGGCCATGGCCGCTGCCTGTGCGGTCCGGGCAGTCTTCGTGGCCACGCGTTGGCAGGGCGGCACCGTTCCGAAGGGCCTGATGGCCTCCGTCGCGATGCTGCTGGTCCTCTCCATCCTCCTCTTCGTCGTCGGCGTCTCCTACTCCGGCGCCCGCAGCCGCCTGTCGGCTCTGCGGGTGTGGCGGCAGCACCGCCGCGGATACCGCCGCCTCGAGCCTCTCTGGCGTCTGCTGTCCGACCGGTTCCCCGAGACCGTTCTGGCCTCTCGGCCGACGGTGCTCGAAGCATGGGGTGTGCGTGGCGTGCACCGTCTCTACCACCGCCGCGTGGTCGAGTGTCGGGACGGGCTGGTCCGCATCAGCCCGCTCATGGGCGACCTGACCACGGAGGAACTGCTGTCTATGGACACGGCCGTCCTGGCCAACCGCCTACGCTCAGCAGCCGCCGCAGACGTCCACGCGTCCGAGGAGGCCCAGCCGGTCATTCCCCTGGCTGTACCCAAGATCGATAGCGCGGGCGCTGACGCCGCCCACCTGTTTGCCCTTTCCGACGCCCTCCGCGCCGCCTGACCACCTTTCACGGAAAGAGAACCCTGATGCTGATCACAGCTGGCCGCATCCTCACCGGAGACGCCGACGTAGCCGACGGCGCCGTACTAGTACGGGACGGCATCGTCACGGCCGTCGGCCGGCGCGCCGACGTCGAAGCCCAGGCAGGCAGTGGCGAACCGCGCCAGGACTTCCCGGATTCCACCCTGCTGCCCGGCCTGATCGACGCCCACGTCCACCTCGTCTTCGATGCCGGCGCCGACCCTGTGGCCACCATGCAGGAAGCCAGTGACGAGGATCTGCTGGAGGGGATGCGCAAGCGGGCCGACCAGCTGCTGGCTACCGGTGTCACCACGGCCCGCGACCTCGGCGACCGAGGAGGCCTCGCGCTGCGCCTCGCCCAGGAAATCGCCGCCGGCACCGCGCCGGGCCCCCGCATCATCGGAGCCGGGGCACCCGTCACTCCGCCGGGCGGACACTGCTGGTTCCTCGGGGGCGAGGTCTCCAACGCCGACGAGGCCCGTGCCCTCGTGCGCCGCAATGTGGCCGAAGGTGCCAAGGTCGTCAAGGTGATGGCCGGCGGCGGCGGTCTCACTAAGGGCGGAGCGCCCAGCTGGAAGAGCCAGTTCGGCGCGGAGGAGCTCGCCGTCGTCGTCGAGGAGGCGCACCTGGCCGGCCTGATGGTCGCCGCGCACGCGCACGGCACCGACGCCATCACCGACGCGGTGGCCGCCGGGGTCGACACCATCGAGCACTGCACGTGGATGACCGAGGACGGCTTCGACCTCCGCGAGGACGTCCTGGCGCAGATCGTCGAGAAGGGCATCTACGTCTGCCCGGCCGTCAGCCCGCACTGGCGGATGCTCCCCCGCTTCTTCGGCGAGGAGAAGGCCGCCGCCATGTTCGCGCTCGTGCAGCGGATGGCCGAGTCC
Organism: Streptomyces sp. H27-H5; assembly: GCF_026627505.1. GTDB lineage: Bacteria > Actinomycetota > Actinomycetes > Streptomycetales > Streptomycetaceae > Streptomyces. The sequence goes on from NZ_JAPNLK010000207.1 coordinate 3,455, forward strand.
GGAGCCCGCCTGATCGCGGGCACCGACGCCGGTGTCCAGCGCGCCGGGTTCGACGGGATCGTCGGCGCCCTCGGCTTCTACGAGCACCTGGGGATCTCCCGAGACCGGATCCTGGCCATGGCCACCAGCGAAGCGGCGGCAGCCCTCGGTGTAGGTGACCAGACCGGCCGTATCGCTCCCGGCTACAGCGCCGACCTGCTCCTGGTCGACGGCAACCCGCTCGAAGACCTGTCCGCTCTGAGCGCGGTGCGCGCCGTCTTCACCAACGGCCGCCAGCACCAAGCCGCGTAGACATCGCAACGACCAAGCGGGGCTTCGCCCGGGGCCGTTAGGCGCTGGGCAGGCCCCGCTCTTCGATTTCCGCGACGATGTTGTTGATCAGGGCCATGACCTCGGTCGGCAGGCCCTCGGGTCCCATCTGCCTGCCCTTCAGCCCGCGGATCTTGCCGGCCTGCACGTTCGCGAGCAGAGTCAGTCCCTCGGCGACCTGCCTTTTGACCACGTCGCGGCTTCGGAAGAAGAGGGCGCTGACGCCGAAGGCAGCCGACAGCCCCTCCAGCACCGGTGGGGACGCCTCGGTCACCTCGCCGTTCCGCAGGTCCGCGACACCGGCAGCGGAGATCACCTGGGCACCGACGTAGGCGTTCACCGCACGGGCGATCTCCGCATCCGAGGGTGGCGCGCTGTCGTCGTCCGGGTTCTCCAGGAGATACCGCATCTTGTCGGCGAGGCTCGTGGGCATCTCGGGGTGGGGCTCGGGAACCTCCACTCCGAAGGACCGTTCCTGTGCTGCCATCAGCTGCTCGACGCTCACGTCATACGCCTTGGCCAACGGCTCGACGTAGACGCCCGAGAGCCGCCGCTTGGCCCGCTCCGCGTTAGCCACCGGCCCGGCAGACTTGGTGCCCAGGAGCCCCGGGACCTCGTTCTGGAAGAACCCGGCATCGGCCCGCAGGTCTGCCAGAGTGGGCAGACCATCACGCGGGAACATGGCATCGAGCGGCTGCCCCAGCGCCCGGGCGAGAGCTGGAAGCCTCTCCGGATCCGGGTGGCTCGTGCCCTTCTCCCACGCGGTCACGCTGGTCGCGTGGACTCCCACGGCGGTAGCCACGGCCTCCTGCGTCAGCTCGGCGGAGCGACGGAGCGCGCGTACACGCTGTCCATCGAAGATACGTGCCGGCATGCCCCTCCTCCCTTCCGTCCTGTCCTAGGTTCACTGTATTCAGGAAACCTAGTTTTAGCCACTTGTGCGGTTCGCCGAACGCAGATAACTTCGACTCGACGAACGGTACCGGCCGCCGACCAGGCCGCCTAGCCCTCGTGACTGTCTTGTCACCCGAGGGATCGGCGCTGGTCAGGATGCATGTCGTGACCTGTGAGGAGTTCTAGAGCGAAGTCTAGTGCAGCGCGTTGCAGGTCCTTTTCCGGTTGGGCGGGTTGGGTGCGGTCACGCCTCGTGGTCGGCGAGGTGGACGATGGCGGCGGTGTCGAAGGCGTCGTTGGGGTGGCCGATGTCGGTGCCG
>NZ_JAPNLK010000208.1 GCF_026627505.1 Streptomyces sp. H27-H5
ACCCCCGAGGACGCACTCGACACCGCCTGCCACCTCCACCTCACCGGTCTCGACACCTGACACGGGCAAGCGCACGCCAAGCCCGACGTCAACCCCCGAAGGATTTACGACGCAGACCACTAAGTCCACTCAGATGCCGCACACCTCTCGGCTGTCCGGGCGCAGCTGCTCGACGGGCGGACGATGTGATCGCGACCCGGGCAGAGGGGCGGCCGCGTGCCGGGGCCGGCCCTGGCTCCGGGGTGTATCGCTGGTATCGATTCCACCGTCGGGCCAGACGCGATGAAGGATCCCGTCCGCCGCTGCGGGATGGCACCGGGGATGGCATCGCTCGGTCCCAGCCCCCTCGCCGGAACCGGGCGGCCTCGGCCGACGACCGACGCCACAAGAACCGTGCTCGCGGCCGAGGGCGCCAGAGCACAGGGGCCGACCGAGCCCCCGCCCGGTGCGCCGCGTACGCGTTGCCAGCCCCTGCTGCCCGCTGTCCAGGTCAGGCGGGAAGGGAGAGGAGGACCAGGGGGCTGGTGGTGGGCTGGGCGGAGCCGCCTGCAGGTTCGAGGGTGAGGCCGACGGCCAGGGCCTGGCCGGGATCTCCCTGCATGAGGACGGAGCCGTCGCCAGGGATGAGACCGGCGGGGCGCATGGTGCCGTGGTCGTCGAACCACAGCTGGTAGGTCCGTCCCGCGGGAGCCGGGGAGAGCCCTGAGGCGAGGAACACGGCCTGGTTCAGGCGGGCAGAGGTCACGACAGAAGCGGAAGCCCCCGTGCTGGTGCGCCCACGGGTCGTCCGGGCGTCGGGGGAAGCCATCACAGCGGTCATGTCCTGGACCTGCTGGCCGGCGCGCTGGGCCTGCGTGCGGGCCTGGTCCGTCTGCTGGTGCTGCCAGAGGGCGACACCGCCGAACCCGGCGGCGGCGACGATGCCGGCCGCGACCACGAACGCCCCGGCCCTGCGGGTGAGACGTGTGGTGAGGCGGACCGATGGGAGGAGTAGGGGGCGCGCCGGCAACTGCCGGACACCGTCGATTCGGTTCAGGACGACCTGTCGCATCGCGACGGGCACGGGCAGGCTCACTGCTGCGGCCAGACGTGCCGCCGTGGCAGCGAACTCGCCGACCTCCTGGTGACAGCCTTCGCAGTGTTCAAGGTGCGCGGTGAACGCGCGGAGTTCCTCACCGGTGAGCGCGTCGAGTGCGTACGCACCGGTGAGGGTGTGCAGTTCTGCTTCGTGTTTCATGTGGTCACCCCCATGCAGTCGCGCAGCCGGATCAGTCCGTCGCGCATTCGGGTCTTGATGGTCGGAAGCGGGGACCGCAGTTCTTCTGCGACCTCGCGGTAGGTCAGTCCCCCGTAGTAGGCCAGGGTCACCGCTCGGCGCTGGAGCTCGGTCAGACCGCGCAGACAGCGCCGTACCTGCTCGCTGTCCAGGCGGGTCTCGACCTCCTCGGCGACTTCGTCGAAGGGCCGCATCTGGTCGCGTACACCTGTGGCGTGCTCACGGTTGGCGGCTGCCTGGGCGGACCGGACGCGGTCCACAGCCCGTCGGTGGGCGATGGTCGCCACCCAGGTCATGACGGTGCCCTGTTCGGGGCGGTAGCGGGCGGCCTGACGCCATACGTCGATCATCACCTCCTGTGCCACCTCCTCCGATTGGGCCCGGTCCCGGACGACTTTGACGGCGATCCCGAAGACGGTGGCGGCGACCGCGTCGTAGAGAACGGAGAAGGCGTCCTTGTCGCCCTGGCTCACCCGCCCCATCACCTCTTGCAGCTGCTGGCCGACGGGATCGTGGCCGCGGGATCGCTGGGGCTGGGTCATCGGCGTCCTGCCCCGTGCCGCCAAGTGCCTTGCTGCGGAACGGCCGTGCACGGGCCGCACCCGCCTTCATGCCTCGATGTCATCAACAGCTCTTTCGCCGCGAGAAGAGCCGGCCCCTCAGGGGCCGGCCATGTTCCTCCGCTGTCTTACCGCTTCTTCGGAGCGGGCATATGTGCGGATTGCCCTGAGCAGCTACCCCGCACCTGGGTTGCCATCCCTTCGAGTGTTCCCGGCGCCGACCGCCCCACAGCTCGACGAGCGGTAGTGAGGCAGACAGACCGGTGCGGGCAGCTTGGCCGACACCCCTATCCGCCGCGCCCGCCCAGGCGCGGAAAACCAGTTGAACGTAGAAGCGACCAATCCGCCGGACGGACCACAGCGAATGGGCATTGTGAGCAGCTTCCGCAAGTCCCTAGCCCGCAGCGCACTGGGCGCCGTGTCCGGTCTGCTGGCCGGGTACACGGCGCTGGCGGTGGCCGAGCTCGTGGCTTCCCTGGTCCGGCCGCAGGCCGGGCCGGTGACCGTCGTGGGCGGCGCCGCCATCGACCGCACGCCGGCCGCGGTCAAGGACTTCGCGATCCGCACGTTCGGCGAGAACGACAAAGTCGTCCTCCAACTCGGCATCCTCGCCGTCCTCGGCCTCCTCGGCGTCATCCTCGGCAGCGTCTCCCTGCGCTACCGGCGGGCCGGAGCCGCGGGTGTTCTGATCTTCGGTGTGATCGGCGCGGCCGCCGCACTGAGCAGGCCCGACACCCAAGGCGTCGCGGACGCACTGCCCTCTGTGGCCGGCGCCCTCGCGGGCGCCGCCGTCCTCTACCTCCTGGCCGGGAAACTGAACTCCGGCAGCTCACCCGCCGGTGCGGAGACCGCCGGAGGAGGCTGGTCGAGGCGGGGCTTCCTCACCGCGGCCTCCGTCACCGCAGTCGCCGCAACCGGCGCCGGAGCCGTGGGACGCGCGCTCATCGGCAAGAGCGGCCAGGGCGCCACCGCCTCCAGGGCCGCGATCACCCTGCCCGCGCCCGCCTCCGCCGCCCCCGCGCTCCCGGCCGGAGCGCAGCTCAAGGTGGAGGGGATCAGCGCCTTCACCACCTCGAACAAGGACTTCTACCGCGTCGACACCGCGCTCGTCGTCCCCAAGGTCGACGCGGACACCTGGAGGCTTCGCATCCGCGGCAAGGGCGTCACCCGCCCGCGCACCTACACCTTCCAGGAACTCCTGAACCGGCCCCTCATCGAGCGGGACATCACCTTGACCTGCGTCTCCAACGAGGTCGGCGGCCCCTACATCGGCCACGCCCGCTGGCTCGGAGTACGCCTGGACGACCTGCTCAAGGAGTGCGGCGTCAAGGCACCCTCCCAGGGCGGCAAAGCAGACCAGCTGGTCGCCCGTTCGGTCGACGGCATGACGCTCGGCTCACCGGTCGAAGACGTGATGGACGGCCGCGACGCGATCCTGGCCGTCGGGATGAACGGCGAACCCCTGCCCTTCGACCACGGCTTCCCCGTCCGCATGCTCGTCCCCGGTCTCTACGGGTACGTGTCGGCCTGCAAGTGGATCCAGGAGATCGAGCTCACCACCTTCGATTCCTACGACCCGTACTGGGTCAAGCGCAAGTGGGCCCGCAAGGCGCCCATCAAGACCCAAGCCCGCATCGACACCCCCAAGCCCTTTGGCCGGCCCACGGGCGAGCTGGTGACGGTGGCCGGCGTCGCCTGGGCCCAGCACCGCGGCATCGACCGCGTCGAAGTCCGGGTCGACGACGGCCCCTGGCAGACCGCCGACCTCGCCCCCCAGGCGAACAAGGACACCTGGCGCCAGTGGTCCTTCCCCTGGAAGCCGACACCGGGCGGCCACAACCTCACCGTCCGTGCCACTGACGGCACCGGCCAGGTCCAGACCGAAGAACGCACAAGGACCATCCCCGACGGCGCCAGCGGCTGGCACAGCGTCTTCGTCACCACGTAAAACCCCGGCCGGTAACGACCAAGGCTCTTCGCCGCGGCCCCAGCCTCGCATCTCACCCTTTGCGTATTTCTGAGAACACAACAGGAGATTTTGATCATGTCGAACACCCTGCGTTTCCGTCGTACCGCTCTCGCCGTCGCCACGGCCGCCGTCCTGCCCTTCGCCCTTGCCGCCTGCTCCGACTCCGGGAGCGACTCGGCCTCCTCCGACAAGAGCAGCGAAGCTCCCGCCGCCTCCCAGCCGGCTACCCCGGATGCTTCGATGGCGATGGACAAGCCGTTCGGCCCGGCCTGTTCGGGCGTCCCCGCCGACGGCGCGGGCTCCTTCGACGGCATGGCCAAGGACCCTGTCGCCACCGCCGCCTCCAACAACCCGGCCCTGTCCACGCTGGTCACCGCCGTCAAGCAGGCCGGCCTGGTCGACACTCTCAACAACGCCAAGGACATCACCGTCTTCGCCCCGACCAACGACGCCTTCGCCAAGATCCCGAAGGCCGACCTGGACAAGGTCCTCGCCGACAAGGCCATGCTCACCAAGATCCTCACCTACCACGTCGTCGGTGAGAAGCTCACCCCGAAGCAGCTGGAGAACGGCTCCTTCGACACCCTGGAGAAGACCAAGCTCACCACCAGCGGCTCCGGCGAGGCCTACAAGGTCAACGACACCTCCAACGTCGTCTGCGGCAACGTCAAGACCGCCAACGCCAACGTCTACATCGTCGACACCGTCCTCATGCCGAAGTAACCCCAACAGGCACGGCTGGACGGTAACGGCTGTGGACCTGCCCTCACGGGGCAGGTCCACAGCCGTGAACCTGCCTGTAGTCGACAGATTGCATGCCTGCATGGCGAATGCGTCCCGGCACGCAAACAGACTGTCGCCCTGCGTCACGCTCGCCGAGCCGACCTCTCCGCCCCTCACCGAGACATCTCAGACCCTCGCACACGCCCGCACCCGCCTTGGTCAGCGACGCCCTGCGAAGCACCCTTCGAGCTGCGGAGCGAAACTTCGACAAATCCTTCAGATTCCGGCTACGGCGTCAGCATGCACAGGAGCACGGAAGCAATGAGCCTCGATCCACCGCGTGATCTTTGATCACGCGGTGTGATTGCTTTTGTGGTGGGTTTCCGGATTCGGGCAGGCCGGTATCCCGGGTGGCCGTCCCGGTGGCGGGTTCTCCGAGGTTCTTTCT
>NZ_JAPNLK010000209.1 GCF_026627505.1 Streptomyces sp. H27-H5
ATCGAGGGTCTGGAGGCCGAGCACGGTCGTCTGACTGATGTGCTGCCGCTCTCGCCGCTCCAGCAGGGTCTGTTCTTCCACGCCGTCTACGACACCCAGGGCGAGGACGTCTACACCGTCCAACTCGTCCTCGACATCGAAGGACCGGTCGACCGGGCGGCACTGCGCGCCGCCGTACACACCCTGCTCACTCGACACGCCAACCTGCGTGCCGCCTTCCGCCACGAGGGCCTCGACACACCCGTCCAGGTCATCCCCACCGGCTTCGACCTCCCCTGGGAGGAAGTCGACCTGACCCGCCTCTCGGCCGACGAGCGAGATGCCGCGGCCGACCGGATCGTGGCCGAGGACCGGATCCGTCGCTTCGATCTGGCCCGACCCCCGCTGATGCGCTTCACCCTGGCCTCCACCGCGGCCGACCGGCACCGGCTCATCGTCAGCCACCACCACCTGCTCCTCGACGGCTGGTCCATGCCGGTCTTCCTCGGCGAGCTCTTCTCCCTCTACGCACAGCACGGCGACTCCTCCGCGTTGCCCCGCGTCACCCCGTACCGCGACTACCTCGCCTGGGTGGCCGACCAGGACCACACCGCCGCCGAGAACGCCTGGCGCCAAGTACTCGACGGCCTGGACGAACCCACCCTGGTCGCCGCACCCGACCCGTCCCGGGCGCCGGTGCTCCCCGTGCGCACCCGACTGGAACTCCCGGAGGCGCGGACGGCCGAGCTGGCCCGCTGGGCGCGCGAACGCGGCGTCACCGTCAACACCGTGGTGCAGGCCGCGTGGGCGATCGTCGTGGGCCGGCTCACCGGCCGTGAGGACGTGGTCTTCGGAGGCACCGTCTCCGGCCGCCCGCCCCAGGTCCCCGGCATCGAGTCGATGGTCGGCCTGTTCATCAACACCCTCCCCGTCCGCGTCACCCTCGACCCCGCCGAAACCCTGGGCGCCCTCCTGGAACGACTCCAGGCCCAACAGGCCTCCCTCATGGACCACCAGTACCTGCCGCTCGCCGACATCCAGCGCGGCGCCGGCCTCGGCGAACTCTTCGACACCCTGGTCGTCTTCGAGAACTACCCGCTCGACGCCGACGAGCTGCGCGGCGCCGCGGGCGGACTCGGCGTCGTCGGCGGCGACAACCACGAGAGCACGCACTATCCGCTCAGCCTTACCGTGAGCATGGGGCGCTCCCTCGGCCTCGATCTCGCCCACCGCCCCGACCTGCTCGACCAGAGCCGTGTCGACGCCCTGGCCGCCACCTTGGTGCGGCTGCTCGCTGAGAGCGCGGGACACGCCGGCGTACCCGTCGGGCGACTGCGCCCGACGGTCGCCGCCGACGAGGAACGCGTGCTCGGATCCTGGGCGGGCCGGGCCGCGGCCGAACCCGGCGCGGAGACCCTGACCGCGCGGTTCGCCCGGCAGGCGGTCGAGACTCCCGGGGCCACGGCGGTGATCTGCGGCGCGACCCGGCTCTCGTACGCCGAACTCGAAGCCCGCTCCAACCGGCTCGCCCGGCTGCTGGAGGCCCGCGGCGCGGGCCCCGAACGCTACGTGGCCGTCGCTCTGCCCCGCTCCGCCGAGCTGCTCGTCGCCCTCCTCGCGGTGCTCAAGTCCGGCGCCGCCTATGTGCCGCTGGATCCGGAGCACCCGAGCGACCGCCTGGGCTACGTCCTCGCCGACGCCCGCCCCTCGCTGCTGCTCACCACAACCGCCACGGCGGCCACCCTGCCCGGCCTCGACACCGAGACGCTGCTGCTCGACGACCCCCGGACGGAGGCCTCCCTCGCCGAGCACTCCGCCGAAGGGCCGGTGCGCGAACCGGCCGACGGCCGGACGCCCGCGTACGCCATCTACACCTCGGGCTCGACCGGACGCCCCAAGGGCGTGGTGATCCCCCGTGCGGCGCTGGACAACTTCCTGACCGACATGGCCGACCGGGTGCCGATGGACGCCACGGACCGGCTCATCGCCGTCACCACCGTGTCCTTCGACATCGCCGCCCTGGAGCTGTACCTCCCGCTCCTGGCAGGCGCCGGCGTCGTCGTGGCCGGCAAGGACGAGGTCCTCGACCCCGACGCGCTCGCCGCGCTGATCACCGAGCACCGGGGCACCGTCCTCCAGGCCACCCCCTCCCTGTGGCAGACCCTGACCGGCCAGGTGCCGCAAGCCCTGGCCGGGCTGCGGATGCTCGTCGGAGGCGAGGCCGTACCGGGCGTGCTCGCCGAGGCCATGGTCGCCGCGGGCCGGTCGGTGCTCAACGTCTACGGGCCGACGGAGACGACCATCTGGTCGACCACCGCCGAACTCGACGGCACCGCCGCCGTCCCCTCCATCGGCCGCCCGATCCTCAACACCCGCGTCTACGTCCTGGACGGCGCGCTGCGGCCGGTGGCGCCGGGTGTGCCGGGGGAGTTGTACCTCGCGGGTGCGGGTCTGGCCCGCGGCTACCTGGGCCGTCCCGGGTTGACGGCGGAGCGTTTCGTCGCCGATCCGCACGGGGAGCCGGGCACGCGCATGTACCGCACCGGAGACCTCGTGCGCTGGAGTGCCGACGGGCAGATCGAGTACCTGGGGCGCACCGACTTCCAGGTCAAGGTGCGCGGCTTCCGCATCGAACTCGGCGAGATCGAATCCGTGCTCGCCCGGCATCCCGACGTCGCGCAGGTCGCCGTCCTGGTCCGCGAGGACCGGCCCGGCAGCAAACTGCTCGTCGGGTACGTCGTCCCGCGCACCGCGTCCGCGGACGCCGCCGCACTGCGCGCGCACGTCGCCGCCGCCCTGCCCGAGTACATGGTCCCGGCCGCCTTCGTCACCCTGGCCGCGCTGCCCCTCAACACGAACGGCAAGCTCGACCGCAAGGCGCTGCCCGCCCCCGACTTCACCGACCGCCCGGCCGGCCGGGCCCCCGCCAACCCGCGCGAGAAGCTCCTCGCGGAACTGTTCGCGGAAGTCCTCGGGCTCCCCGAGGTCGGCGCCGAGGACAGCTTCTTCACCCTCGGCGGCGACAGCATCACCTCCGTCCGACTGGTGGGCCGCGCCCGCCTGGCCGGCCTGGTGCTGACCCCCCGCGAGGTGTTCGCGCACAAGACGGTCGAGGCACTGGCCGCGGCCCTCCCGCAGACCCCGGCCGAGCTGTTCCTCGCCCCCGACCCGGACGGCGCGGACCCCGCCATCGGGGCCCTGCCGGCCACCCCGATCATCCGCTGGCTGCGGGAACTGGGCGGCCGCATGGACGGGTTCAACCAGTCCGTGGTGACCCCCGTCCCTGGGGACCTCACCGAGGAGGTCCTCGACGCCGTGCTCCAGGCCGTCCTGGACCACCACGACGCCCTGCGCGCCCGCCTGGTGCGCACCGCCGGCGACTGGACCCTGCACGTACCGCCGAAGGGCGCACTGCGCGCCGGCGAGGTCATCCACCGCATCGACGTCGCCGGCCTCGGCGACGCGGAACTCGCGGCCCGCGTCGACACGGAGGGCCGTGCCGCCCAGGACCGGCTCAGCCCCGATGCCGGACTGATGGTCCAGGCCGTCTGGTTCGACGCCGGCCCCGACGCACCCGGCAGGCTGCTGCTCGTCGTCCACCACCTGGTGGTCGACGGGGTGTCCTGGCGGATCCTGATGCCCGACCTCATGGCCGCCCACGAAGCGGTCACCACCGGCCGGGAACCCGTGCTCGAACCGGTCTGGACGTCCTTCCGCGAGTGGGCCCGCGGCCTCGCCCGGGCGGCGCTCGCCCCCGAACGGGCCACCGAACTGCCCGTGTGGACCGGCATGCTGAGCGGCTACCAGGAACCCCCGCTCGGCACCCGGGCACTCGACCCGGTGCAGGACGTCGCCGAGACGGCACGCCGGCTCAGCCTGACCCTGCCCGCCGACGTGACCGGCCCCCTCCTCACCACCGTGCCCACCGTGTTCGGCACCGGCGTCAACGAGGTGCTGCTCACCGCGTTCGCGCTCGCCGTCACCGACTGGGACCGGGGCCGGGGCCGGCAGCGCGCCGACGGGATCCTGCTCGACCTGGAAGGCCACGGCCGCGAGGAGCTCCTCGCCGGCGTCCGACCCGACGCCGACATCTCCCGCACCGTCGGCTGGTTCACCAGCCTCTTCCCGGTCAGGCTCGACCCCGGCGTGCCCGACGGCGACTGGGACGAAGTCCACGCCGCCGGCCCCGCCGTCGGCCGGGCCCTGGCCCGCGTGGCCGGTCAGCTCGCCCAACTGCCCGACAACGGAGCCGGCTACGGCTTGCTGCGCCACCTCAACCCGGAGACGGCCGACGTGCTCGGCGCCCTCCCGGTGCCGCAGCTCGGCTTCAACTACCTCGGCCGGTTCGGCGCCGGCGGGGACGACGACAACGACAACGGGGACGGCGGTCTCGGCGGCAGCGACGCCGCGATGCCCGCCGCGCACGCCCTGGAACTGAACTCCCTGGCCCAGGACCGGCCCGACGGCCCGCACCTGGTCGCCTCCTGGAGTTGGCCCGCCGGGCTGTTCACCGAAGCCGAGGTGAACACCCTCGCCGAGGGCTGGTTCCGGGCCCTGCGCGCCCTGGTGGCCCACGCCGCCGACCCCGCGACCCGGGCAGTGGACCCGGTGGCGCCCCGATCCGCGTCCGCGGAACCCGCGCCGCTGCTCGATCTGGACCAGGACGAGATCGACGCGTTCGAAGAAGACTTCGAGTTCTGAGTGGAGACAAGCGAAATGACCAGGTCGAAGCCGCGGCTCGTGAAGTCGGCCCGGAGCGCGGTTCCGGCCTTTCGGCCGGTCCGTTTCTCCGGACCGCTTCCCGCACCCGCCGTGCGCCTCTCAACGCAACGGGCGCTCCACAAGTCCCTCGGATTCCTTGAGGAT
>NZ_JAPNLK010000020.1:0-98569 GCF_026627505.1 Streptomyces sp. H27-H5
CCTCCCCACCGGCCTCCCCATCGGCAGTCCCGAGGACTGCCTTACCTGCGCCGGCACCCTCTACCTCGGCAGCCCGGCCTGACCGGCCCAACCCCCCTCCACGAACTTTCGCGGTGCAGCACTAGGCTGACCGCATGACTGTGCTCGTGTACGAAGACTTCGGCACCGGACGCCACCGCGAGGCCTCCCTGATCCGCCACGCCCTGGGCAGCGCCCACGACGAGGAACTGGTCGCGGGCCTGGCCGGCGGGATCGGCTTCATGTACTTCGTCTTCGAGTACGCCGGCCGGACGCCGATCGCGACGATCGTCGCCCAGTCCCACCCCGAGCCCTGGGTGCAGGTCGCCCTCGGCCGCCTGGGCGTCCCGTACGACGCCACCCGGGCGATGAAGCCCCGTTGGGGCCGGGTCCGCGCCGCGCTCGACGAGGGGCAGCCCGCCTTCTGCGTCGTCGACCGCTCCTCGCTGCCCTGGCACGAGCCGGACCCCGAGGCCGAGATGACCGGCGCCGATCCGTACACCGTCGTCATCGCCGGGTACGACGGTGACGACCTGTTGATCGAGGACGGCGCCGAGGCCCCGCACCGGATCGACCGCGAGGAGTTCGGGGCGGCCTGGACCGCTCACCGCAAGGGCCGCCACCAGCTGATCGTGCCCACCGGCCCGCCGGAGGGGGAACCGGACGTCGACGGCGCGATCGCCGCCACCGTCACCCACCTGACCGGCCCGGTGCTGGGGAACCAGTTCGACGTCAACTTCGGCTTCACCGGCATGGAGAAGTTCGCGGCGCAGTTGCGCGACACGACCACGAAGACGGGCTGGGAGCGTCGGTTCGGCGCTTCCCCCGAGGCCTTCGCGGCGGGCACCGCCCGGCTCCACACCTGCCTGGAGCAGGAGTGGACCGCGCCGGGCGCCACCCGCCCGCTCTACGCGGACTTCCTCGACCTCGTCGGCCGGCCGGAGGCGGCGGAACTCTTCCGGGAGTCCGCCGGGCACTGGTCCGCCCTCGCCGACCTCGCGCGGGCCTGCGACCCGCGCTCCGACGCCGACGGGCGCCGGGCCCTGTTCGACGCCTGCGCGGAGCACGTGGACTCCTGCCTGGAGCTGGAGGGCCGGGCGGTCGAGGCGCTCCGCAAGTAGCGACCGACCCCGGCGGGCCGCGTGCCGACCCCGGCCGGCCGCGCACCGACCCCGGCCGGCGCGCGGGCCGGCCGGGGTCGGTGCGACCGGGGGCCGCGGGTCCCTGCCGGGACCCTCAGGAGTCCTCCAGGGAGATGGCCGACACCGGGCAGGCCCGTGCGGCCTCCCGGACGAGCGGGCTGCCGGCGCCGTCCTCCCGCCCGGCCAGTACCTCGCTCAAACCGTCGTCGTCCTGCGTGAACACCGTCGGCGCGGTCAGCGCGCACTGGCCCGCACCGATGCAGACACCCTGGTCGATGGAGATCCGCACGCCGCTCACCAGGCCACGGGCAGTTCGATCATGCCCTGGATGGTGTCCCCGGGCTTGAAGGGGATCCGGTCCGGATCGGCCGCCAGCCGCAGTCCGGGCAGCCGCCGGAACAGCGTGCCCAGCGCGATCTCCATCTCGGCACGGGCCAGGTTCTGCCCCAGGCACTGGTGGATGCCGAAACCGAACGCCAGGTGGTGCCGGGCGGCCCGATGCCAGTCCAGGTCGTCGGGCTGGTCGAACACCGCCTCGTCGCGGTTGATGACCGAGGTCGAGAAGATCACCCCGTCGCCGGGGCCGATCGTGACCCCGCCGACCTCGATGTCCTCGGTGGCCACCCGCAGCATGCCGTCGGCGATCGACAGGAACCGCATCAGCTCCTCCACCGCCTCCGAGATCAACGACGGATCCGCGCGCAGCTCCGCCAGTTGCCCGGGGTGCCGCAGCAGGGTGAACGTGCCGAGGGAGATCATGTTCGCGGTGGTCTCGTGACCCGCGACGAGCAGGATCACGGCCAGGGCCACCAGCTCCTCGACGTCCGTCTCGCCGGTCTCCAGCCTCCGGGCGATGAGTTCGTCCAACAGGCCGTCGCCGGGGGCGGCGCGCTTGCGGGCGATCAGGTCCGTCAGATAGCCGTCGAGTTGTCGGCGGGCCTCCTCGACATCGGCGACGCCCGGGCCCCGCAGCAGCCGTCGGGACTGCCCCTCGAAGAACTCGTGGTCCTCATAGGGGACTCCGAGCAGCGCGCAGATCACCATGGACGGCACCGGGAGGGCGAAGGCGCCGACCAGCTCCGCCTGCGAACCGGCCGCCGTCATCTCGTCGAGCAGCCGGTCCACGGTCTGCTGGATCGCGGGCCGCAGGGCCGCGGTCCGCTTCAGGGTGAAGCTCGGGATCAACATCCGGCGCTGGGTGTTGTGCTCCGGGTCGTCGACCCCGAGCAGGGCGGTGCGACGCCCCGTCAGGCCCTTGAAGCGCTCGGTCGGGGCGGGAAAGTCCGAGTTCAACCGGTCGGAGGAGAGCCGGGGATCGGACAGCAGGGCACGCGCCTCGGCGTGGCCGGTGACCACCCACACGGAGCGGCCGTCGAAGAGGGTGACCCGGGAGAGGGGCCGCCCCGCCCGCAGCGGCTCGTAGGCGGTCGGCGGGTGGTAGGGACAGGTTCGGTCCTGGGGGAAGGCAACGGTCTCTGACATGCAGCACCTCGCGAGCGATGGTTCCGTCTTGCCGGACTCCATTACATGCCTGAGGCACCTATCTCACCCATACCACTTTCGGCCAGACCGCCCGACGTCACCCGAACGGGCCCGGACGCCCCCGTCGCCGCTCAGACGTGGGCGTCCAGGAAGGCCTTGAGCTCCTCGCGCGCCATCGGCCCGGAGTGACTCGCCACCGCCAGGCCGTCCCGCACGAGGACGACGGTGGGGGCGCCGGTGACCTCGTGGCGCTTCGTGGCCTCGGGGCAGCGGGTGATGTCGGTCCGCACGACGGTCAGCCGCGTCCCGTACTCCTGCGCCACCTCGCCGACCAGCACGTCCATCGCCCGGCAGGCCTCGACGGCCTTGGGCCAGGTGCCGACGAAGTAGCCGAGGACCGCTCCGGGGGCCATGCCCAGGATGAAGTCGAACTCCTGGTCCTCGCGTGGCTGATGTACCAGACGTGCCATGTGCTGCGCTCCTGCGTCGCGATGGGCGGACGACCCGACGGGCCGGCGGAAACCCTACGGGACTCGGTGGTTCCGCCAAGGTCCGGGCCCTGGACGCGGGACTGGCCGCACTCGCCGCGGGCGGCGCCGTGCTCACCACGGCCGCCCGCCGAGAGCACGAAGGACGCCGGACGGCCCGGACCCGAGACGCGGACACCGTTCGACGGCCCCCCCAGGGATGACCCGCGGAGACGCCGGTCGAGGGGGAATCCGACACCGGGATCGCCCTCGGCGCCGGTCCGGCCGGGCTCACGGTCACCTTCGGATTCGGGCCGGAACTCTTCGAACGCCTCGGAGGGGGACGGCCCTCACCCGCTGGGTGATGTCCGGGTTCACCCGTCCCCCCGGGGCCGGCACGTCCGGCGGGACGCACCGCAACCTCATGGGCCGGCTCGACGGCACCGCAAACCCGGCGCCGGCCGGCGGCTTCGTGCCCGTCCCACACCGGCTCGCCCGGGGGGACGCCCTCGCCCGGTACCTCGTCCACGAGGCGTCGGCGCTGTTCGTGGTGCCCGCCGGCGCGGCGCCGGGGAGTACGTGGGGCAGGCCCTCCTGGAAGGCTGACCGGGCCCGTTGTCAGTGGGGCCTGTCAACCTGGGCGAATGGACGACAGGATGCTGCGGCGCCGGGTCTACGGCGCCGACCACGACGACCCCGACCCGGGCCCGCGCCCGGGGCACGTCTACGGCGAGCTCGTGGGCGGCCCCCTCGACGGGCTCCTCCTCGACATCACCGGCTGGAGCGGCCCCCGACTGGCCGAAGAGGCCCGACTCCCCACCGAGATAGGCCGCTACGGGGCCGGCGGGCGCGCCCACTACCGTCGCCGGCCGGCCGACCCGGACCACTGGGACTGGTCGGGCGACAGCCCCTGACCGGGCGAGCCCCCGATCCGCCGACGTTGACCGGGGGCTCTGTCGGGCACTTCCGTCGCCGGGCCCCGTTCGGATGCGCGCGTTCCGGGTGCCTTGCGACGGCGGCGTGTACGCGGCGTCGGTGCCCGCGGCGCAGGGCCGTCGGGGCGTTCGGGTTCAGGGCTGTGTCCGGGCGCCCGGCGTCAGCCGGTCGTGGCTCCGCGACCCACCTTGCGGGCCCACAGCACCAACGGCACCTGGAGCGGCAGCCGGGCCAGCGCCGCGGCCTGTACGGCGGGGGACCGGCGCCGGGCGTCGACGGCCATCTTGACGTTCGCGGGGAAGACACCGACGAAGAACGCTGCCGTGGCCATCGCCGCCACGCGCCGGGTGCGCGGGTGCGCGACCCCGGCCGCCAGTGCCAGCTCGACGACGCCGGACGCGTACGTCCACTGGCGCGGGCTGCCGGGCAGGGAGCGCGGGACCGTCGCGTCGAACTGCTTCGGCGCGACCGCGTGCGCCACGGCGGCGCCCGCCAGCAGACCGGCGAGCAGCAGGGGTGAGGAGGGCGTGCGCGGCATCGGGGATCCTCTCGGAGAAGGTGGGGTCCGCGATCCTACTCATGGGTAGCCGCCCTGCGTCCAGGCCCGCGGCCGGCCCGACTCGGACGGGAGCGGCCCCGCCTGCCGGCCCCGACCCGACGCGCCGGCGAGAATGCGGGTCGGGGCCGATCCCGAAACTTCTTGAAGAAAGTTTCCCGGAACCGTCGATTCGGGCGTCTCCCGTTCGACGCAGGGGTGAGAGGCAGGGAAGGCCCCCGCCTCCCGACCGAGGAGTCACCATGCCGCGCTTCCTTTCGCTGATCCGCATCGACGAGCAGAACGTGCCCACCGACGGCTTCACCCCCGAGTTCGAGCAGCGGATGGGCGCCCTCCTGGAGGAGATCACCAAGGCCGGGGTCATGCTCGACACCGCGGGCCTGCTCCCCACCGCCGAGGGCACCCGCGTCACCTGGTCCGGCGGCAAGCTCGGCTACACCGACGGCCCCTTCACCGAGACCAAGGAGGTCATCGGCGGCTACGCCCTCATGCAGTGCAAGGACAAGGCCGAGGCCCTGGAGTGGACCAGGCGGTTCCTGGAGCTGCACCCCACCCACTGGACGGTCGGCTCCGAGCTCCGCGAGATCGCCGAGGGCTGATCCGGCCGCGTTCGCGGCGTCCTGTTTGCCCTGCCTCGTCACGGCTGCTCTGATGGGTGGCCGTGACGGCAGTGAGTACGACCCGAGCGGTCGAAACGGTGTTCAGGATCGAGTCCGCGCGGATCATCGCCGGCGTGACGCGCATCGTGCGCGACGTCGGCATCGCCGAGGAGATCGCCCAGGACGCCCTGGTCGCCGCGCTGGAGCAGTGGCCCGTGGAGGGCGTGCCGGAGCGGCCGGGCGCCTGGTTGACGACCACCGCCAGGAACCGCGCGATCGATCTCGTCCGCCGCAAGGAGGCCTACGCCCGCAAACTCGCCGAGGTGGGCCGCGCCCTGGAGGACGTACCGCCCCCCGAGGAGCCGGCCGAGCCGGAGGACATCGACGACGACCTGCTGCGGCTGATCTTCACCGCCTGTCATCCGGTGCTGCGGACGGAGGGCCGGGTCGCGCTCACACTCCGTCTGATGGGCGGGCTGACCACGCAGGAGATCGCCCGCGCCTTCCTCACCTCCGAGTCCACCGTCGCCCAACGCATCGTCCGGGCGAAGCAGTCACTGGCCACGGCCGGCGTGCCGTTCGAGGTTCCGTACGGCGCCGACCGCGAGCAGCGGCTCGCCTCCGTGCTGGAGGTGATCTACCTCGTCTTCAACGAGGGATACTCGGCCACCGCCGGGGACGACCTGGTCCGCCCGGCGCTGTGTGAGGACGCACTCCGGCTGGCCCGGCTGCTGGCCGGCCTGATGCCCGAGGAGACCGAGACGCACGGGCTGGTGGCGCTCCTGGAGTTCCAGGCCTCCCGGATGGCCACCCGCACCGGGCCCGACGGCGAGCCGGTGCTGCTCGCCGACCAGAACCGGACCCGGTGGAACCGCATGCTCATCGGGCGCGGCGTCGAGGCGTTGCACCGCGCGGGAACCGGGCCGTACTCCGTCCAGGCCGCGATCGCCGGCTGTCACGCCGCGGCCGTCCGGTACGAGGACACCGACTGGGCGACGATCGTCGCGCTGTACGGGCGACTCGTCGTGCTGATCCCGTCCCCCGTGGTGGAACTGAACCGGGCCGTCGCCGTGTCCATGGCCGAGGGCCCCGAGGCCGCCCTGCCGCTGGTCGAGGCCCTGGCGGCCGAACCGGCCCTCGCCTCCTACCACTTGCTGCCGAGCGTGCGGGGCGACCTGTTGGAGCGCCTCGGTCGCGGGGAGGAGGCCCGGGTCGAGTTCGAGCGGGCCGCCTCCCTGACGCGCAACGCCCGCGAGCGCTCCCTCCTGCTGCGTCGGGCACGGGCCGCCGCCGGCCGCTGAGCCGACACCGGGCACGGGCCGCCGCCGGGCCGGGGGAGCTCAGGCCTGGACGCGCGGGCGGACCGGCAGACGGGGCGCGGTCAGGGCGATCGGACGCCGGAACCCGCCGGTCAGGGCGATGTCCCGCACCGTCTGACGCAGGGCCGCCTGGAAGTCGCCCATGGTGGTGCGGGCGGCCGCCGTGTCCACGTAGATGGAATTCATGTGCAGCCCGTCCGCGTCCCGTTGGAACCAGGAGCACGCGCCGTTCGCCCGCGCCGACCACACGTGGGAGGTCGGCCGCCACTCGTCGTGCCGCTCGGAGCCCCGACACTTGCGCATGTCGATGTACGAGAAGAAGTTCACCGGGTACGGCCACGAGCGTGCCGCGAACTCCTCGGGTGCCAACAACTCCCAGGCCCGGACGAACGGCACGTCGATGTGGCGGATCATCTCCCCGAAACCGGCCCGAACCTGCGTCATGACCTGGGTGAAGTCCCGCCCGGGAGAGGCGTCGAACTCGATGGGCATGGTGTTCACGAACCAGCCCACCGAGTTGGTCCAGGCGTCCCGACCGCGCTCGCTGACCGGCATGAACCCGCGGTACACACCGGGCCCGCCGGCCTCCCGCAGGCAGACGGCGACCGACGCGAGCACCCCCATGAACGGCTTGCCGCCCACCGCCAGACAGGACTTCTCGAACACCTCCGCCTCGGAGGCGTCCAGGAGCGGCGACGCCTCGTTGACGATCGGGTACATCCGGTCCGGCCGCACGCCGAGATCGAGCGGGAACCGCGGGAAGAACTCGCCGTTGCGCTCGATGAACGACTTCCAGTAACCCAGGCGTTCGTCGTCCGCGCCGATGGAGAGGTAGCGGCGGCGCTGCTCCTCGGCGAAGTCCAGATAACTCGGCGCGGTGGCCGGCAGACCGGAACTCTCGCCCCGACGCAGCGCCTCGTACTCCGTCTCCACCTCGTGCACCACGATCGGCATCGACATGCCGTCACACACGATGTGATCGAAGGCGAGGTACACCGTCGCGGAATCCTCGCGCAGCACGGCGCCCATGGTGAACAACGGCCAGGACAGGGTGTCGATGCTGCGCTTGAACCGTTCGACGAGGAAACCGCGCAGCAGCTCGGACGTCTCGAAGACGCCCACCTCGGCGGTGTCGAGGGCGAGTTCGTCGGCGGCCAGCGGCGCGCAGGCCAGCTCGCCGGCCAGCCGGCGGAACTCGCAGCGCAACACCTCGTGCCGGCCCACGAACGCCAACAACGCCCGACTGAGCGCCGTCTCGTCGAGCGGTCCCTCGACCTCGAAGGTCACCGCGATCCAGGACGCGACCGGATCGTCGGCGGCGCGGCTCTCCTCGGCGACGGTGAAGTGCTTGTCCTGGTTGAAGGACGCCCTCCTGCCCGACGGATCGCCCCGGTCGGCGTCCTGCGCCGCCGCCGTGGACCTCAAACGCCACTCGACCACCCTTCCGGGCGCCAAGGTGTGCATCTCCAGAGGAAACTGCCGCATTCCGTCATCCCTTCGCCCCCCGAGTCAACCCCGAGCGCCTAACGACACCCGGCCCACGGAAGTGACGCACGCACCCGCGGCGGCGTTCGGCGCGGGGCGCTTCAGTCGGTGTGCGGTACGTCCTCCGAGTCGTCGCGGCGGACCTCGATGTGGTCGGCGGCGAGGTCGACCGCGACGCGGTGCTCCATGCCCAGCGCCTCCAGGAACTTGTACGGGAGTTGCACCCGCCCGGTGCGGTCCAGCATCACGTACTCGCGTTCGCTCACGGACTCCGCGCCGTGCTCGTCGGTGACGGTGCGGCGCAGCACCTCGCTGCTGGTGCGACCATCGCGGATGGCCACCGTGCGGCGGACCTCTCCCGCGACCATCGGGTCGTGCGTCACGATCACCACGGTCGCCCCCAGCTCCCGGTTCACGGTACGGAAGGCCTCGAAGATCGCGGCGCCGGTCTCGGAGTCCAGCTCGCCGGTCGGCTCGTCCGCCAACAGGACCGCCGGGTCGTTGGCCATGGCCACGGCGATGGCCACGCGCTGCTGCTGCCCGCCGGACAGGGCGCTCGGCCGCCGCCCGGCCAGGTCGCCGATCTCCAGGGCCGCCAACAGCTCGGTGACGCGCGCGGTCTGCCGCTTGCGGGCCGCGCGCCCGTTCCCGTCCTTCAGCTGCATCGGCAGTGCCACGTTCTGGGCGGCCGTGAGGAACGGCAGCAGGTTGCGGGCGGTCTGCTGCCAGACGAACCCCACGGTTTCGCGCCGGTAGCGCAGCCGCTCCCGCGCCGACATCTCCAGCAGGTCGTGGCCGCCCACGGTGGCCTTGCCCGCCGTCGGCACGTCCAGGCCCGCCAGGATGTTCAACAGCGTCGACTTCCCGCTGCCGGACGCGCCGACCAGCGCGATCAGGTCCCCGCGGGTCACGGTCAGCTCCAACCCCTGCAGGGCCTGCACCTCCACCCCGTCGGAGCTGAAGATGCGGACCAGCCGGTCGCAGACGATGGCGTGGGCCGGATCGTGACCGCGGGGCTCGGCGGCGGCCAGCGCCCTGCGGCGCAGCTCCTCGAAGGTGGGGGCTTCGGTGTTCAACGTCGGTCTCCCGCTCTCAACTCGGTGGTGATCTGGCGCCGGCCGGACAGCGCCGCCTCGGCGAGCACGGTCAGGGCCACCAGCGCGGCCAGGCCCAGCGACTGCGCCAGCACGGGCCGGACGAGGACGCCCAGCCCGGTGGGGACCGACGAGCCGACCAGCGTCGTCAGGTCCACCGCCGGACCCAGCAGGGCGACCGCGGCGACCGTGATCAGACCGCCGCCGAGCGCGGCGGTGACCGTCTGCGGCAGTGATTCGACGAGGATCAGCGCCACGCCCTGCCGGGGCCGCAGGCCCATGGTGCGCAGTCGGGCCAGCAGCGCGGCGCGTTCGGGCGTGGCCCGGGCCAGGGTGAGCAGCACGGCCAGCGACGCGAAGCCCGCCGCGCCGGCCAAGGAGGCCCAGAACATGCGGCTCGCGGACCGCTGGAGGGGGTCGTCGGCGAGCTTCGCGACGGTGGCGGCGCTCGTGCGGACGAGGTAGCGGTCGGCCGCCGGGCCGGCGTGGGTGCGGACCACCTCGCGCAGGGCCGCGTCGTCGATGCTTCCCACCGCGAGCCAGTGGGTGGGCGGGGCGCCCTTGGGGATCATGGCGGTGGCCGTGCCCGCGGGCAGCACGATGACGCCCTTGCCGGAGCCTTGGAGGAGGGGCGTGCCGTCGATCCGGGCGACGGGTTTCGCGCGCAGTTCCTCACCGTTGGCGAACCGCACGCGGTGGGCCTCGCCGGCGACCTTCCCCACCAGGTCCTCGCTGAACAGTGCGGGGATGGCGTCGGGGGAGCCGCCGGCGAGCAGGGCGGGGTCGAACCGTCCGCGTCCGACGGTCCGCGAGATCTCCGCGTAGGCCACCGGGTCGGCGACGATCACCGTGACCTTGACGGGCCCCCGGTCGGTGTCGAAGGCGAACGCGTCGATGTCCGCCCACAGGGTGAGGGAGGCCCGTACACCGGGCAGTTCGCCGGCCGCCTCCGTGAGGGCCTTCGGGACGGGCACTCCCGCGGGCGAGGCGACCTGGGCGTCGCCGCCCACGTCGAGCCGGGCCACCCGCGCCCGGGCGGCCTCCACGCCGGACAGCACGGTGGCCCCGAAGCCGCCGGTGGTGACGGCGAGCAGCAGCGCGATCAGCGGCAGTACCGAGGGCCGTGCGCGATCCCCGGGACCGCGGGCCGCGCGGGTCGCCCCGAGGAAGCCCACCACGCCGCGCCGGCGACCCACCGCCCGTGCGAGCGCCCCGACGAGCGGCGGCTGGAGCCGGGCCAGCAGCAGCCCGCCCGAGAGCGCCAGCAGCAGCGGGGCTGCGACGAGCAGCGGGTCGACCCCCTGTCCGGCCGGGGCGACGCCTCGGTCACGGACCTCGAACACCGCCGCGCCGGTCGCGGCGACCACCAGCAGTTCCGCGACCAGTCGGCGGCGCGGGGCGGGCGGCCGCGGCGGCGACAGCAGCACGAACGCCCGTACGGGAAAGGCGGTCAGCAGCACGAGGGTGACGGCCGCCGCGGCGAGGAGGGCGGGCAGCAGGCGGGGAGTGGGCAGCAGCAGCACGGCGGTGGTCGTCGCGAGCGCCGCCGCGGGGAGCACCGGGACGGCGCCTTCCGCGAGCACCCGGCGGACGAGGGAGGAGCGTGAGCCACCCCGGGCGAGCAGCAGCCGCAACTCGGCGAGCCGCCGGTCGCCGCTCAGTCCGGCGGCGAGGAAGAACACCACGAGGGCGACGCCGACGACTCCGGCGGGACCGATCGCGGCGAGCGGCGCGGCGGCCTGCCGCCGGGCCTCCGCCCTGGCGAGCAGCTCGGGCAGCCGCGAGGAGATCCGCAGGTCGGGCCGGCCCGATGCGAGGGTCAGATCGGTGGCGGTGGGTCCGGCCACGTACGAGGCGACGGCCTCCCGGACGGCGGGCAGCCGGTCGGCGCGCAGGATGTCGGTGTCCACCGGCAACCGCCAGAAGTGCTCGGCGCGTTCGCCCCAGGACGCCAGCCGGTCGGCGCCGTCGGCCCCGACCACGGCGGACGTCTGCCAGTACTGCTTGCGGGTGCCGTTGAGGCAGGCGCGGGCCGCGCACAGCAGGTCGGTCCAGAACGGGTCGGCCTGGTCGTTCACGCCGTACACGCCGACGATCTCGGCGCTGAGCGGCCCCGCGATACCGGGGTTGGGGTCAAGGACGGTGCCGACCTTCACGCCGAGGGTGTCGGCGACTCCCTGGGACACGGAGATCGGGATCGGCCCGTCCGGCGTGCCGCCGTCGGGCCAGCGGCCGGCGAGGAGTCGGGTGTGCGCGGAGAGGTCGCGCAGGTACAGCAGGTTCATCTGCGGCGGTACTTCGTAGGGGCTCGGCAGTCCCGGGTTCGTCAGGGTGCGCGGCTTGACCGCGCGGGTACCCGACACGGGGCCGTCGGGCGCCACCGCGAAGTCCCCGCCGGTGCGGGACAGCAGGAGGGACCGTACCGAGTCCGGCTCCTCGGGCGTGCGGGTACCGGGCCGGGCCTCCGCGGTGGCGAGCAGGCTCGTGAAGCCGGGCCCCTGGTCCCGCAGGAAGGACCGCAGGGCCTGGTCGGAGCCGCGGTCCAGGGCGCGCGGCAGACCGGCGGCGAGCAACACCGCGACGAACGCCAGGACGGCGCCCAGCAGGGTGGTCAGTGGCGCGGCCCGCAACCGGGTCCGCACCCACGGCGCGGGGCGGGTGTGCGGCGACGGCGCGGGGGCCGGGCTGGTCACATGTCCTCCACGTGCCGCAGCCGGGCGGCTGCGCTCAGGGCGTTGCGGCCGCGGTGGCCGCCGAGCACGGTCGAGAGCAGCGGCACGGCGGCGATGCCCGCGACCAGCAGCAGCGTCGTGGTGACGGGCAGGTCCACCAGGACCTCCGGTACCGGCCGGCGCGCCCCCGGCGTCAGCACCACCAACGGCACGGTCAGGTGCACGATGGCGGCCCCCAGCACGAGGCCGACCCCCGCTCCGAGGGCGACCAGGACCCCGCTCTCGGCGGCCGCCGTCCGGGCCGGCGCCCGACGCGGCGCGCCCAGCGCCAGCAGCACGGCGAACTCCCCGGACCGTTCCCGCGCGTTCGCCGCGGCGGAGGCCGCGAAGCCGATCGCCGCCAGGACCGCGCAGGCCAGCGCGAGGGCGGCGAGCGCGGCCTGCGGTCCGGCGCTCAGCGGATCGTCGAGCAGTCCGGCGACGACCTCCTCGCGCAACCGCACCTCCTGGGCCCCCGCGCCCGCCCGCAGCGCCGCGGCGGCCCGGGCCGGCGCGGGGTCGTCGTCGGAGACGGCCGGCAGCCACCACTCGTCGGTCGGGGGGACCTGCTTGCCGCCCTGCGCGGCGAACAGTCGGCCCAGCGTGGCCAGGTCCACGGCCACGGCCGTGTCGCCGACCACGGGCAACGTGTCCACCGCGGCGGTGATCCGGACCGGCAGCGAGTCGCTGCCCAGGGGCACGGGGACCAGGTCGCCGACATCGGCGCCGAGGGCACGGAGGTACGCGTGCGTGGCGATACCGGGGATCCCGGCGGCGGGCGGGCCGCCCGCGGTAGCGGAGATCTGGAGCGGGGCGGTCGTATCGCGCGGGTCCCGGTAGCGGATGCGTACCAACGCGTCGCCCCCGTACCGGAGTTCACCGGTCGCAGTCTCGTTCGTCGTGGTCGGGGCCGTCAGGTGCCAGGCCGGTGCGGCAGCCCGCACCGGGACGGCCGGGCCGTCCCGGGTGTCCGAGACGGCGACGCCGCGCACCGTCACCTCCCCGCCGACCTGCCGGGGCGTGCCGTAGCGCCGGGCGTCGGGGGAGAACGTGATGACGAAGCCGACGATGCTCAGCGGGCCGGCGGCGGATCCGATCGGGGCGTCGGCCAGGGCGTCGACGTTGACCGACACGGTGGTGTCGCCGTTCGAGGGGAGTTGCCGCATCGGCGCCCGGTACGTCAGCCCGTGCCGGTCGCGCAGCAGCACGCCGATCCCCGGGCTGCCGGGGTCGTCGGCGGCCTCCAGGGACACGTCGACGTCGATGCGCCTCGGCTGGCCGGGCAGGGTGATCCCGTGCGCGGCGGGGGCGGACGGCGAGAGCGGTCCGAACAGTTCGCGCATCCCGCGGCCGTCCCGCAGGTCCTCCCGCAGCGGGACCCGCTCGGCGACGGCGGGGGCGTCCAGCGCGACCAGGGTGCCGGCCCGCCCGCCGGGCAGGGAGTGTTCGCCGCGGATCACCGGGATCATCCGGTCGCCGCCCGGCAGCGCGGAGTACCGGCCGGCCCGCCCCATCGCGGACAGGTCGCTGCCGGAGATCCGCAGCCCTCCCGCGGTGACGAAGTCGGCCTGGTCGTGCTGGGAGTCGGTCCAGGCGGTGTGCTGCCCCAGCGCGAGGACCCCGCTGGAGACGGCGAGGACCAGCAGCAGCACGGGCCCCGTGGCCCGCCTGGGGCGGCGGGCCAACTGCCAGCCGACGAGCGCGGGGCCGAGGCCGCGGCCCCGCGCGGCGATCCGGCCGCCCAGCCGCGCGCCGAACGGCAGCAGCCGCAGGACCAGCACGGTGCCCGCGCACAGCGCGAGCGTCGGCGCCGCGACCAGCACCGGGTCCACGCCCAGGCCCCCGGCCCGCGCCGCGAGACCCTCGTCGCCGCTGTACCGGGCGAGTTGGAGGTAGGCGAGGACGGCGAGGACGACCAGCGCGAGGTCACCGCCGGCGCGGGCGGTGCCGGCCACGACGGCCTGCCGGGAACCGCTGCGGCGCAGCACGGCCGCGGCCGCCCCGCGGAGCACGACGGGCAGGCTGGTCAGCAGGACGCAGAACAGCGCGCAGCCCAGCGCCACCGGCCAGAGCATCCAGGTGCCGGCGGAGTCGAGGGACAGCCGGGACAGCGGCCCGAACCGGCCGGACAGGCGCAGCAGCGGCGGGGTGAGGAGCGGCGCGAGCACGGCGGCGGGAAGGGCGAGCAGCAGCGACTCGGCGACGGTGAGCATCCCGAGCCGGCGGCGGGAGGCGCCCCGGGCGGTCAACAGGACCCGCTCGGTCTCCTTGCGGTCCGTCATCAGATGGGCGACCAGCAGCAGGGCCGCGGTGGCGAGCACCGCGAGCTGGAGGGCCCCGACCAGCAGGGTGGAACGGGCGACCCGCTGCGCCGACGTCAACTCAACCAGAAGATCCGGCAGTTCGGTCTTGGCCTTGAGTCCGGCGGCGGCGAGAGGGGCACCGATCGAAGATCGTGGGTCGATGCGGGTCGCGGCGGCCCGGACCGCCTCGAGGTCCGAGGGTCCGGCCGCGGTGAAGTCCGCGGTCAGCAGGGCGGCCCGGCTGTCCTGCGGGAGCCCGCCCGCGGTGAAGGCGGAGTCGTCGCCGAGCAGGGGGCCGTACGTGGTGAACGCGCCGACCTGGAGTTCCCGGCCGCCGAGCGGGTCGAGCCGCCAGTACGGGGCGTCCGGCTCGGCCGCCCGGTAGACACCGGTCACCCGGACCCTGAGCGGGCTCCCGCCGTAGCGGTCGTCGAGCCCGACCTCGGCGGGCAGCGCGCCGGCGGTCAACCCGAGCCGGTTCAACGCCGCCTGGGGCACGGCCACCTCGACGCGGGCGGAGGCGTTCGCGAGCGGCCGGGGCCACGTGCCGGACAGGAGTCGTACGCGATCCCGGTCGAGGGCCGCGAGCAGGGTCAGGTCCGCCTCCTTGCCGGGCGCCCGGGGTCCGGGAAGCCCGTAGGCGTGGCTGCGCGCCACGCTCCGCACGTCGACCGGCAGCCGGCCGAACAGGGCGGTGGCGAAGGCGCGTACGGCCTTGTCGTCCTCGGCGCGGCCGCTCGTCGGATGCTCGCCCGTGACGGTCACCGCGGTGCGGGCCCGCCCCGGACCGTGGATCGCCTGTCGCAGGCCGGCCTCGTCCACCCCTCGGGAGAAGGCGAGCAGGGCGCTGAGCGCGGTCGTCGCGATGAGTACGGTCAGCAGCACGGCGGCAGCGAGCGGCAGTCGCCCGCGCAGCCGGCGCACGACGAAGCCGATCATGTGCCTGTTCCTCCCCCGTCCGGACCACTGGCCCCGGATAGCGGACGATGTTGTCAGATTCGATCGTGTATCGGAAGGTACTTGCGCGAGGGATGTGACGGATGAGCAAATTCGGAAGGTAGTCGAAACGCGGCCGCCGGAAGCAGTCGCGCGCAGCTGAACGGCCATGACCCGGGCGGCGCCCACGGGCGAGCCCGGCCGGCCGAACCGAGGGGGATCCCACCATGACGCAGGACCAGGTCGACACCGCGGCACCCATGGTGGTGGTGCGTGACCTCCGGCGGAGCTTCGGAAGCGGTCAACAGGCCGTACACGCCCTGCGCGGCGTCACGTTCGACATCCGCAGAGGCGAACTGACCGCGCTCAAAGGCCGATCCGGATCCGGCAAGACGACCCTGCTGAACCTCGTCGGCGGACTGGACGCCCCGAGCGGCGGCAGCGTCGTCATCGACGGAACCGACCTGGCCACACTGGACGAGCCCGGGCGGCTCGCCCTGCGCCGCGACCGGATCGGCTTCGTCTTCCAGTCCTTCGGACTGATCCCGGTCCTGACCGCCGCCGAGAACATCGGCATCCCGATGCGGATGCGAAAGGTCCCGGCCCGGCAGCGCGAGGAACGCGTCCGCACCCTGCTGGCCCTGGTCGGGCTCTCCGACCACGCGGCGCAGCGCCCCGGCGAACTCTCCGGCGGCCAGCAGCAGCGCGTGGCCGTGGCCCGGGCGCTGGCCAACGAGCCCGCCCTGATCATCGCGGACGAGCCCACCGGCCAGCTGGACTCCGAGACGGGCCGCTCGATCATGGAACTGCTGCGCGCGGTGGTGCGTGGCGAGGGCGTCACCGCCCTCGTCGCCACCCACGACCCGGCCCTGGTGGAACTCGCGGACCGGGTGGTGGAACTGCACGACGGCCGAGTCGCCGAGCCCGATCCCGATGCCGCGACCGCGCGCACGGCGCGGGCGTAGGGTCGGCCGCGCATCCGGCCCGCGCGGGTCACCACGCCTCGGCGGGCGCCCCGCGAAAGGAGGAGCGGTAGGCCTGCGGGGTGATCCCCGCGACCCGCTTGAACCGCTCCCGGAACGCGGTCGGTGAGCCGAACCCGGCCTGCGCGGCGATGCGCTCGACGCCGTACTCGGTGGTCTCCAGCAGGAACTGGGCCCGACGGACCCGGGCGCGCAGCAGCCACTGCAAGGGCGTGGTGCCCGTCTGCTCCCGGAACCGGCGACTGAAGGTGCGCTCGCTCATGCCGGTCCGGGCGGCCATGGCGGCCAGGGTGAGGTCCCCGCCCAGGTTGTCCTCGATCCAGGCGAGCGCCGGCTCCAACAGCGACCCGCGGGGCACGGGAGGCTGGGCGTGCACGATGAACTGGGCCTGCCCGCCCTCCCGTTCCAGCGGCATCACCGACAGCCGCGCGGCGTCCGCCGCGACCGCCGACCCGAAGTCCCGCCGGATCATGTGCAGGCACAGGTCCAGCCCGGCCGCCGCCCCCGCCGAGGTGAGCAACTGCCCGTTGTCGACGTAGAGCACGTCGGGGCGTACGTCGACCAGCGGGAACTCCTCGGCCAGTCGCGCGGCCGCGATCCAGTGGGTCGTCGCTCCCAGCCCGTCCAGCAGCCCGGTCGCGGCGAGGACGAACGCGCCCGCGCAGATCGAGGCGATCCGGGTCCCGGCCGCCGCGGCGGAGCGCAACGCCTCCAGTACCGCCGGGTCGGGCGGCGGGGCGTCCTCCGCGCAGCCGGGCACGACGATGGTGTCAGCGTCGGCCAGGGCGTCCAGTCCGTACGGGGCACGGATCGTGAACGCGTTGCTCGCGGTCACCTCGCCACCGGTTCCGCACACCCGGACGCGGTAGGGGAGCCGTCCGTCGGCCAGTCGGGCCCGCCCGAACGCCTCGACGGGGGTCGCGATGTCGAAGGCCACCACATGGTCCAGCGCGAGGACCGCCACGGTATGCATGCGCTTCAGAGTAGGTCAGTTCCCGCCATGCCCGAACAGGCAGGTCACAGGTGTGTGGCGGAGGGGAGAGCCGGTGGAGGCGCCGGCGGGAATCCGTTGCCCTTTGTCGTTCCAGCCCATGGGAGGCGGCGCCCGAGCCGCCTAGCGTGGGTCGCGCACCCACCCCCTGAAGCGAAAGAGGCACGCGGACATGCACGTTCAGTTCGTCCTGTTCGACGGATTCGACCCCCTTGACGTCATCGCCCCCTACGAGGTCGCGCACGCGGCCGGGACACTCGGTGGCGGCGCCGTGACCGTCGAGCTGGTGAGCGCCGAAGGGCCCAGGGAGGTGCCCGCCGGTCTCCCGAACGTGTCCCTGCGGGCCGTCGCCGTCCTGGACCCGGCGCGCGCCGACGTGATCGTGCTGCCCGGCGCGGTCGGCGACCTGCCCACCGAGAGGGAGATCACCGAGGAGGAGCGGGCGCGCACCATCCCCGCGATCCTGGCCCGCACCCTGGAGACCGAGCTGCCGCGGCTGGTCAAGGAGGCGCTCGACCGGGAGGACACCGTCGTCGCCACGGTCTGCGGCGGCTCGATGATCCTGGCCACGGCCGGGCTGATCGGGGGACGCCACGCCACCGGTCACCCCATGGGCCGCGTCGTCCTCGAGACCGCGGGTGTCCACGCCGTCGACGCCCGGGTCGTGGACGACGGGGACCTCGTCACGGGCGCCGGGGTGACCTCCGGTCTGGACCTCGCCCTGTACCTCGTCGAGCGGGAGGTCGGCTCCCGGGTCGCCCACGCCGTGGAGGAGCTCTTCGCCCACGAGCGCCGGGGCACCGTCTGGACCGCCACGGGCGCCGAGCCCACCGTCGCGCGGTGACCGCGTTCCTGCTGGCCGTGCACGTGGTGGCGGCCATCCTCGCCGTGGGGCCGGTGACCGTCGCGGCGAGCATGTTCCCGGCGGCCGCCCGGCGCGTCCGATCCGGTGAGTCCTGCGAGCCTCCCGCCGGGTCCGGTGCGTCCGACGCGTCCGACGTGGGCGCGGTGCGACTGTTGCACCGCGTCTGTCGGGTGTACGCCGTGGTGGGCGTGGCGGTACCGGTGTTCGGCCTCGCCACCGCGTCCTCCCTCGGGGTGCTGACCGATGCCTGGTTGATCACCTCGATGGTCCTCACCGCTGCCGCCGCCGCGATCCTCGCGTTGCGGATCCTGCCGGGCCAGGAGGCCGTGTTGGTCGGACTGGACGAGGGCGCGGCGCCCGTGGAGAGGGCCGCCACGGCCCGACTGGCCATGTTCACGGGCGTGTTCAACCTGCTGTGGGTCACGGTGACCGTCCTCATGATCATCCGCCCCGGCTCCACGACGGGAGCCTGAGGTGATCGTGTCCCACCCCGGCCGGCCGTTGCGGGTGGCCTCCGTCATCGAACTCGGCTCGTTCGTCCTTCTGTTGGCGAACCTCGCCACCGTGCACCTGCCGGCGATCTCCTCGCTCGCGGGTCCCGTGCACGGCTGCGCCTACCTGTTCACCGTGGTCGCGGCGGCCCGCGACCCGAGACGGACCCCGCCGACCACCGGACTGGCCCTGCTGCCCGGGATCGGCGGTGTCCTCGCCCTGCGCCGGCTCACCCGCTCCGACGCCACCGCCACCGCCGGCTGAACCTCAGGGGACCAGCCGCTCCATGTCCTCGCGCGGCAGCGAGGGATTGCGTGCCGCCGCCTCGGCCAGGCCCTCGTCGGGTCCGGTGAGCAGGGAAGCGAGGAGGGAGGGCGACCGCGCCGGATGCGCGGCGGCGGCCTCGGCGGCCCTCGGGTCCCCCAGGCAGGGCGTCAGCGCGGCGGCCGTCGCGTTCGGATGCCCGGCGATCTCTCGCGCAGGGCCCGTCGTACCGGCGCCTGGTGGTGGGCCAGTTGCTCCAGCAGGGCCCCGGACGCACCCGGGTTGGCGGCCGCCCGCGTGTGCACCCCTACGCCGTGCGTGGCGACCATGGCGCGCAACAGCTCTTCGGTGAGGCCCGGGTGCGGGGCTCCTTTGCCGTGTCCCGCAGGGCGGCGGTCAGGGTGTCGAGGTACGGCCGTGCGTCCCGCCGGCGCGCGGTGGCCAGCCCGAGGTGTCGTACGGGGCGGGGCGGTTCGATGCGTACGGCGACGGGCGCCCCGGACGGGGCCGCGGGGCCCGGCCGGGGCGCGTCGAGCGGGGAGAGCAGGGCGACCTGGGGAACGAGCGAGACGCCGACGCCCGCCGCCACCAGGGACTGGGCGAAGAAGTAGTCGGTGGTGGAGGCCGAGATCCGGATCTCGAAGCCGGACCGCTGAGCGTAGCGCCGCAGGTAGGCCTCGGTGCGGAGGCAGCCGAGCACCCAGCGGGCGTCGGTCAGTTCGGCCAGGGCGATCGAGTCGCGCCCCGCGTGCGGGTGGTCGGGCGGGAGCACCACCCACAGGGGGTCGTCCATCAGCGGTGACCAGTCCACCCCGGGCAGTACGGGCAGGGGTTCGTCGAAGTGGTAGCCGAGCGCGAGGTCGGCCGCACCGTCGCGCACCATCGGCAGCGCGGCCTCCGGTTCGGCCTCCCGTACCGTCAGTTCGACCTCGGGGTGCGCCGCCACGAACCGGGGCAACGCCGCCGGCAGCAGATGCCGGCCCCCGCTGGTGAACGTGGCGACGGTCAGGCGGGGGCGGGGCGCGCTCAGGCGCTCGATCGCGTTCCGCACCCGGTCCAGTTCGGCGAAGATCGACTCAGCGGCCTCCGTCAGCAGCCGGCCCGGCTCGGTGAGGGTGATCCCGCGGCTGCCGCGCACGACCACCGGGTGACCGAGCCCGCGTTCCAGCGTCGCGATGTGTTGGGAGACGGCGGAGGGGGTCAGGAGCAGGGCGCCGGCCGCCTTGTTGAAGCTGCCGTGTTCGGCCACGGCGCGCAGGACGCGCAGCCGTTGCACATCGATCAACAGTTTTCCTTACGACAGGTTCAGCAAGACATCAGTACCGCGGGGGACGCTACAGCGGCAGAGTCGAACCCATGCGAAATTTCTTGGTCATCGGCGGGAGCCGGTACTTCGGCAGGCGTCTGGTCACCTCACTCCGTGACGCCGGCGACCGGGTCACCGTCCTCAACCGGGGTTCCGCCGCCCCGCCGCCCGGTGTCGGCCACCTCGTCGCCGACCGCGACGACGAGGCCCGGTTGCGCACGGCCCTGGGGCGGCGGAGCTTCGACGTCGTCGTCGACCAGGTCTGCTACACGCCGCGGCAGGCCACCCTCGCCCGCCGCGTCTTCGCGGGCTCCGCGGGGCGCTATGTGATGACCTCCACCATGGAGGTGTACGACCCGGCGCCCCCCACCCCCGAAGCGGCCGCCTACGCGCGGGGCAAGCGAGAGGCCGAGGCGGAACTGACCGACGCGGAGTTCCCGTTCGTCGCCGTACGCAGCGCCCATGTCCTCGGCGGCGGGCCCGCCGAGTTCACGGGGAGGCTCGCGCACTACGTCGAGCGGATCGGCGCCGGCGCCCCGGTGGACGTCCACGAGGCCCCGCACCCCACGTCCTTCATCCACCACCACGAGATCGCGGACTTCCTGCGCTGGACGGCAGAAGGGAGCTTCGCCGGCCCTGTCGACGCGGCCTCCGACGGCGCCCTGACCGTCACCGAACTCTGCGAGCTGATCGGCGCACGACTGGGACGGCGGCCCCGCTACCGGACGGTCGGGGCGGGCGCTCCCGCGTCACCGTTCTCCTTCGACCGGGACTACGCGCTCGACAACTCCCGCGCCACCGAACTCGGTTACCGCTTCACCCGGACCGCGGACTGGCTGCCGGCGGCGGTCACGGAAGCCGCGCGCCCGCCCTCCCGCGCTCATGTCTGACGATCGCCCGGGTGCCTCTCCAGGGGTGTCGCCATCGCCGAGTTGCTCACGCCGAACGTGACGCTGCCCGCCCGGTAGCGGTCGTCGGACCACTCGATCGGGCGGCCGGTACGGGTCGCGGAGACATGCCGTTGGCGGAGCAGCGCCCCGCCGCGCCTGATCCCCAGCAGCCGGGCGTCCTCGCTGCCCGCCGGCAGCGCGTCGATCAGGTGCTCGCCGTACTGGGCGACGATCCCCGAGTCGCGCGCCAGACTGTCCATCACGGAACGACAGTCCTCGGGCAGCGCCTCGACGGCCGCCGCGACCCAGTCCGCGTACGCGGTGCGCTCCACCATGGTCGGCTCACCGTCCAGCAGGCGCAGCCGCAGCACGGCCAGGATCTCCGTGCCCGGCGGCACCGCGAGCCGCCGCGCCTCCTCGGCGTCGGCGGGACGTCGGGTCCGCGAGAGGAACCGGCCGGCGGCCTCGTGGCCCACGCCCTCGGCCCACTGGGCGAAGCTGTTCAGCTCGCCGAAACTGTGCTTGCGCTCGTGACGCAGGACGATCCTGCGCGCGCCCTGCCGGGAGCCGACGAGCCCCTCGGCCGCCAGGGTGGCCACCGCCTGGCGGACCGTGCCGCGCGAGGCCGACCACCGGGCGGCCAGGTCGCTCTCCGAGGGGAGCCGCGCACCCACCCGGTACTCGCCGGACAGGATCGCCTGCCGCAGCGCCTCGGCGATCTCCAGATACCTGACCGTGCCCATGCCGTGCGCCCCTCGTCGAACCGACCGACCTCTTGCCCGCTACTCATGATCATCGAACCGCCCCTGTCACGGCTTCTTTCGGTCAATCTCCGCTCTTCCACAAGCCGTGCTCCGCGGTCCAGCCGCCGTTCACCGTCCGTACAGCGGGCCCGGGCGAACTGGAGCCAACTTGTTCAGACAAGTGGTCGGACAAGTGGTCGGACAAGAAACCCCCCCTTCGTCTCCGGGAGAGACCGTGCTCAGTTCCTCCGCCCGTCGTGGTGCGGCCGTACTGCTCGGCGTCGCCGTCCTCACCACGCTCAGCGCGTGTGGCGCCGCCCCCGACCAGCAGAACGCCGGTTCGACCGGTGACGCCAAGAAGGGCGTACAGCCGGGTGCCGCGGCCTCCCTGGCCGACTTCGGCGACCTGAAGGGCCTCGTCGCCGCGGCCGAGAAGGAGGGCCGGCTCAATGTGATCGCGCTCCCCGCCGACTGGGCGAACTACGGCGAGATCCTCAAGGCCTTCCAGGCGAAGTACCCCAAGATCCAGATCAACAGCGAGAACCCGGACGCCGCCAGCGCCGACGAGATCGCCGCCGTCAAGTCCCGCAAGGGCCAAATGCGCGCCCCCGACGTCCTCGACCTCGGCATCGCCTTCGCGCGCAGCGGAGCCGGCGAGAACCTCTTCGCCCCGTACAAGGTCACCGCCTGGGACAACATCCCCGCCGGTCAGAAGGACGCCGACGGCCGCTGGTACAACGACTACGGCGGCTACATCTCCATCGGCTGCGACGCCGCCCGCGTCCCGAACTGCCCGAAGACCTTCGCGGACCTCCTGAAGCCCGAGTACAAGGGCAAGGTCGCCCTCAACGGCAACCCGACCAAGTCCGGTTCCGCCTTCGGCGGCGTCTACGCGGCGGCCCTCGCCAACAAGGGCTCCTTCGGGGACATCCAGCCCGGCATCGACTTCTTCGGGCAGCTGAAGAAGAACGGAAACTTCATCCCCGTCGAGTCCACCCCGGCCACCGTCGAGAAGGGCGAGACGCCCATCTCCATCGACTGGGACTACCTGAACGCCGGCTACGCCGACCAGTTCAAGGGCAAGGGCGTCGACTGGAAGGTCGCCGTCCCCACCGACGGCGTCTACGCCCAGTACTACTCGCAGGCCGTCAACAAGGACGCCCCCAACCCGGCGGCCGCCCGCCTGTGGATGGAGTTCCTGTACAGCGCCGAGGGCCAGAACCTCTGGCTCAAGGGCTACGCCCGGCCCGTCCTGCTGCCCGTCATGACGCAGGACGGCAGCGCCGACAAGGCTGCCGTCGAGAAGCTGCCCAAGGTCCAGGGCACCCCGTCCTTCCCGGCCTCCGCCGAGCTCGACAAGGCCAAGGCCACCCTCGCCGAGAAGTGGGACAAGGCCCTCTCCTGATGTCAGCCACCTCCACCACCCCCCACCAGGGGACCGCCGGCGGCACCCGCCGCCGGCGGCGGGTGCCGCGCACCTGGCTCGCCACCCTGCCCCTGCTCGTCTTCACCGGGCTGTGCTTCGGCATCCCGCTCGGCGCCATCGCCTTCGGAGCCGTCACCACCACCGACCCGGCCCGCGGCACCACCGCCCTGACCGGCGAGCACCTCGCGCGCTCGCTCCAGGGCCCCTACCTCGACTCGCTCGTCGGCAGTGTCCGGCTCTCCGCCCTGACCGCGCTGCTCGGCGGCGTGCTCGGCGTACTGATCGCCCAGGCCGTGGTCACCTCCCGGTCGACCGCCCTGCGCAGCGCCACCCTCACCGCGTCGGGCGTGCTGGCCAACTTCGGCGGCGTCCCGCTGGCGTTCGCGTTCATCGCCACCGCCGGCATCTCCGGAGTCGTCACCCAACTCGCCGACCTCGGCGGCCTCGGCTGGAACCTGTACTCCTTCACCGGCCTCTCCGTGGTGTACCTGTACTTCCTCACCCCGCTGATGGTCCTGGTCATCGCGCCCGCACTCGACGGACTGCGCCCGCAATGGCGCGAGGCCGCCGAGAACAGCGGGGCCACCGGCCGACAGTTCTGGCGCCACGTCGGACTGCCGGTCCTCGCGCCCTCGCTGCTCGGCGGGTTCGTGCTGCTCTTCGGCACCGCCTTCGCCGCGCACGCCACGGCCGCCGCACTCGTCGGAGGCTCCGTGCCCCTGGTCACGCTGAAGATCGCGGACGCGCTGGCCGGGAACGTCCTCACCGGCCAGGAGAACGTGGCACTCGCCCTCGGCCTCGACATGATCCTGATCGCCGGCCTGGTCATGGCGGTCTACCTGCCCCTCCAGCGACGGAGCGCCCGATGGCTGCGATGACCCCGACGCCCACCCGGAACACCGTCGAGGCCCTGGAGGCCGCCGCCGCGGGGAAGCCGGCCGGCGCGCCGGCCCGGAGCCCGCGCACGTCCCGGCCACGCCCCCGGGTGTGGCGCGGCGCCGTACTCCTCCTGGCGGGCGCCTACTTCCTCGTACCGCTCGTCGCCTCCTTCGTGTTCACCGTGCACGTGCCGGGCCAAGGCATCACCTTCGCCGCCTACACCGAGCTCCTCGCCGCCGACGGCTTCACCGAGAGCCTGCTGCTCTCCCTGGGTCTCGCCGCCGCCACCATCGCGCTGTCGCTGCTCCTCGCGGTGCCCGCGCTGATCGGCGTGCGCATCGGCTCGCCCAGGCTGCGCCCCGTCGTCGAGGTCATGTGCATGCTGCCCCTGGTGGTGCCGCCCATCGCGCTGGTCACCGGCATCACCACCGTGCTGCGCTGGGGACCCGAACACCTCTCGCGGACCCCGCTCTACCAGACCTTCCTCGCGGTCCAGGACGAGCGGTTCCCCGTCGTCCTGGTCCTCGCCTACACCGTGCTGGCGCTGCCGTTCGTCTACCGCTCCCTCGACGCCGGCCTGCGCGCCGTGGACGTGCCCACCCTGGTCGAGGCGGCCCGCAGCTGCGGCGCGAGCTGGCCGTACGTCGTCCTGCGCGTCCTGCTGCCCAACCTGCGGGCCTCGCTCGCCGGAGCCGCCTTCCTCACCCTGGCCCTGGTCCTCGGCGAGTTCACCATCGCCTCGCTCCTGGGATTCCGTCCCTTCGCGGTGTGGATCGTCTCCATCTCCGGCGCCCAGGCCCGGATGTCGGTGGCCGTCTCCATCCTGAGCCTCCTGATCACCTGGCTGCTGCTGCTCGTCCTCTCGCGGGCCGGGACCACCCCGACCGCCGCGACCGGCGTCGCCCCCACCTCCCGCAAGGAGTCCTGACCCCCATGTCCACCACCCTTCCCGCGATCCGGAAGCCGGCGGATCCCGCCCCCGCGGGGGCGCGCGTCGAATTCCGCGGCCTGCGCCGGACGTTCGGCTCCACCGTGGCCCTGGACGGTCTCGACCTCACCATCGAACCGGGCGAACTCGTCGCGCTGCTCGGACCGTCGGGCTGCGGAAAGACCACCGCGCTGCGCGTCGTCGCCGGCTTCGAACAGCCCGACGCCGGCGAGGTCCTCGTCGACGGACAGGACATCACCGGCGTCCCGGCCAACCGCCGCGACGCCGGGATGGTCTTCCAGTCGTACAGCCTCTTCCCGAACCTCAACGCCCGCGACAACGTGGCCTTCGGCCTGCGCGTGCGCAAGGTGGACGCGGCACGGCGCCGCGAACGGGCCGCCGAACTCCTCGACCTCGTCGGCCTGCCCGACCACGGCGACCGCTACCCGCACCAGATGTCCGGCGGCCAGCAGCAACGCGTCGCACTGGCCCGCGCCCTCGCCCTGCGCCCGCGCGTCCTGCTCCTTGACGAACCGCTCTCCGCACTCGACGCCAAGGTGCGCTCGAACCTGCGCGACGAGATCCGCCGACTCCAACTGTCCCTCGGCATCACCACCGTGTTCGTCACGCACGACCAGGAGGAGGCCCTGTCGATGGCCGACCGCGTCGCCGTGCTGAACGCCGGGCGGCTGGAGCAGTGCGCCGCCCCCGCCGAGCTGTACGAGCGGCCGGCGACGCCCTTCGTCGCCGAGTTCGTCGGCACCATGAACCGGCTCCCGGGCCGGCTCACCGACTCCGGGCTGGTGGACGTGGCGGGCTCGCGGCTGCCCGTGGACGGCCCGGTCCCGACCGACAGGGACGTGGAGGTGCTGGTCCGCCCGGAGAACGTCACCGCGACCGCCGACACCGCGGGCACGGCCACCGTCGTCTCCGCCTCCTTCTTCGGATCCGTCACCCGACTCCACCTCGAACTGCCCGGCGGGGCGAGCGTCAAGGCCGACCTCCCGTCGCGGGACGCCGGGGAACTGCCGCCCGGCGCACGGGCGACCGTCGGCCTGACCGAACGGCCCGTCCTCGTCGTGGCGAGGGCCTCGTGAGCGGGCTCGCGGCGGTCCTGTTCGACATGGACGGCACCCTCGTCGACACCGAGGTGCTGTGGTGGCGGACCACCGAGGAGACCGCCGCGGCGATGGGCCACACCCTGACCGACGCGGACGCGCCCGAGGTCGTCGGCCGGGCGGTGGACGACACCGTCGCCCACCTCGTACGGGTCACGGGCGGGGGAGACCACGCCCGGGTGGGCGCCGCGCTCACCGAGGACTTCCTCCGACGGGTGCGCGCCGGGGCGCCGATGCGGCCCGGCGCCCAACGGCTGCTGACCGCCCTCACCACCGAAGGAGTGCCCTTCGCCCTGGTCAGTGCCTCACCGCGGGTGGTGGTCGACTCGGTGCTCGGCGGCACCCTCGCCCACGTCCCCTTCGCCCTCACGCTGTCCGCCGACGACACCGCGCGGACGAAGCCCCACCCGGACCCCTACCGGGCCGCCGCCGAACGGCTGGGCCTCGTACCGCAGGCGTGCGTGGCGGTGGAGGACTCCCCGGACGGCGCGGCCTCGGCGGAAGCCGCCGGCTGCGCGGTCCTGGTGGTGCCCTCCCTGCTGCCGGTGCCCGCCTCGTCGGCGCGCCGCTTCGCCCGGACGCTGGAGGAGGTCACCCCGGACGTCCTGCGCGCCTGCCTGGCCGCGCGTCTCCCGGCCTGACCGGATACCGCAGGGGCCGGGCCGGACGTCACACGGCGCGGAGGGTTCTCACGCGGCCGGCTCCGACGCCGGCCGCGGGCGCGATCCCTCGGAGGCCGGCGTCCGGGTCCGCAGCACCCCGGCCGCGCCCGCCGCGACGAGGCAGAGCGCGACGGGCAGCAGCAGCGCCAGATTGAGCGGCACCAGGTGGGTGAGCGGGCCGATCACGGCCGGCCCCGCCAGCATGCCGAGGTACCCCAGGCCGGCGACCCGGGACACATTGGTCCCCGAGCCGCCCCGGTCCTCGTGCCCGGCGGCGCTGAAGAACTGCGGGACGCAGCCGGACAGTCCCAGGCCGAACGCCGTCCAGCCGGCCAGCGCGACCGGGACGGAGCCGCCGAGCGCGGCCGCCGTCAGCCCCAGGGCCGCCAGCACGGCCCCGTACCGCACGACGAACACCGGACCGGTCCGGGCCACCACCCGGTCGGTGACCAGGCGTCCGGCGGTCATCGCGGTGGAGTAGGCCCCGTACGCCAGGGCGGCCGTCGCGGCGGGCGCGTCGAGGACGTCCCGCAGGTGCAGCGCGCTCCAGTCGTTCGCGACGCCCTCGCAGAGCATCAGCGCGAAGGCGAGAGCGGCCAGGGCCCAGATCCGCGCGGGCGTACGCCCTTTCACCCCCGACGCGGCCTCGCCACGCTCCTTCGCGTGCTCGGCGGGAGGCAGCAGCGCCGTGGAGGCCGGCACGGTGAGGACGAGCCCGAGCACGGCGACCGTCGTCAGCGTCGGGGTCGTGCTCCAGCCGAGCCCGAGCGTCAGCGCCCCTGTGAGCGCGGCGAGCACCCCGCCCAGGGAGAACACCGCGTGGAAGGCCGACATCACCGGCCGCCCGTAGGCCCGTTCCACCTGCACGGCATGGGTGTTCATGGCGACGTCGAGACAGCCGTTGCCGAAGCCCAACACGAACAGGGCCACGCCCAGGGACAGGACATCACCGGCCACCGCCGGCAACACCAGGGCGGCGCTGCACAGGACCGCCCCGGCCGGAACCGTGCGACGGCTCCCGAGCCGGTCCGTGAGCGGCCCGGCGATCTGCATGCCCAGGAACGCCCCTCCGCCCAGCAGCAGGAGCAGCGAGCCCAGGACGGCGTGGCTGATGCCGGTGCGGTGCTCCACGGCGGGAATGTGCACGATCCACATGCCCATGAGGAATCCGTTGAGCGCGAAGAAGGAAAAGGTGGCGAGGCGCGCGGCGCGCAACGATCTGCTCATGGAAAGCACCATAGAGAACAGAATCAGTGTTCACCAGCTTGAGTTTCGAACAAGAGAAATGTTCAATGAGGGCATGGCGAGTACATCGAGCACAGATCGACTGAAGCGGATCACCGAGGCCGTGCGCGACCGCGAGCAACTGAGCGTCGCGGAACTCGCCGAACTCACCGGCGCCTCGGAGATGACCATCCGCCGCGACCTGGAGGCACTGGCCGACCAGGGAGTGCTGGAACGCTTCCGCGGCGGCGCCCGCAGCCTGCTGCTGCGCGGCGAGGAGCCCCCGTTCGCCCTGCGCGCCCAGGAAGGCGAGGACGTCAAACGGAGGATCGCCGCAGAAGTGGCCTCCCTGATCGCGGACGGGGAATCGGTGGTCGTCGACAGCGGCACCACCTGCCTGGAAGTGGCCCGCGCGCTGAAGGAACGACGGATCACCGTCATGCCCCTGTCCCTGCACGCGGCCAACGCGCTGACCGGGGCACCCCACCTGACGCTCCTGCTGCCCGGCGGACAGCCGCGCCCGGGCGAGCTGGCCCTGACCGGCCCCCTCGCCGAGGCCTCGCTGGCCGCCCTGCGCTTCGACACCGCCGTCATCGGCTGCTGCGGCCTGGTCCCGACGGACGGCCTGACCGCCTACGACCTGGCCGACGCCGCGGTCAAACGCGCCGCCATCGCCTCGTCGCGCCGGGTCATCGCGGTCGCGGAGGCGGCCAAGCTGACGCGCACGGCGCTCGCCTTCGTCGCCCCCACCGCGAGCCTGCACGCGGTGGTCACCGACGCCTCCGCCCCGGAAGCCGCGATCGAGGCGCTGACCAGGGAGGGCGTCACGGTAAGAGCGGTGTGACGGGTGTGATGGGTATGTCGGGTGCGATGGCCGTGTTGGGTCGAGTGCGGCGCGGGCGAGGGCTCGGACCTGTCCTCATCGTCACGCGCCGGCCCGGCATCATCACGCGCAGGCCCGCCGTCATCACGCGCAGAGGGTCAGGATCTCGATGACCCCCTCCGCGTACGCGGCCGTCACCGAGTCCGGGCCACCGGCCGCCTCCCGGCGCAGCTCGGGCAGGGACCGGCGCACGAAGGCCGCGCACTGCCCGTACAACCCGGCCTCGTGCGAGGAGCCGTCGTCCTCCGTGCCCAGCAGGGCCAGCAGCGTGCGCAACAGCGCCTCGCGGGTCGCCTGGCGGGGCGGCCCGGCCGCCCAGATCGCCATCAGTACGCCGCAGGCCGCCGGGGCCGGCGCCTGGAGCTTCGACCAGGTGAAGGCATGACCGGCCAGCGCGTGGAACGCGGCCGGGTGCCCTTCGGCGGCGTCCCAGAGCGTGGGCACGAGATGCCCTGCGGAATGCCCGCATCCGCATTCGATGGCCTCCCAGTCGTGCCGTTCGATCTCCGTCTCCACGGCATCCGGCACCAGGGGGCTGCGCCGGGGATTGTCCGTCCGTTTCATGGGGCCAGTATGGGAGCCGCGGACCACCCCCGACCAGGGCCCATACGGCTGGCGGCACGAACGTTGACCTACCGTGTCCCGGCGGCCCCCGCGACGGCCGGCCGGCCCCACGGAACGGGGTCGACAGGCCACTTTCGGTCACTCCGGTGCCCGGGGCCCGGAGTCCGGTGCCCTGGGGCCGGTGCCCACGGTCGGCGACCGGGCGAACGACCGGGCGGTGGGCGGCGGCGGACCGGTGTCCGGAACCGGATCCCGCGACCGCTCGTCCCAGACCGCGTGTGGAACGCAACGAAGAGACGAAGAGTCCTGGCCGTCCTGTTCGCCCTGCTCGCGACGCAACTCGGGGGCCTCGTCAACCCCGCCTACGCCTGCGGTTGCGGGGCGATGGTCCCCGACGGGTTCTCCCGGATCGGGGTGGCCCGGGAGACCTCGGTCGTGCGTTGGGACGGCCGCACCGAACAGATCGTGATGCGGTTCACGGTCGGCGGTGACGCCAAACGCGCCGCCTGGATCATGCCCGTGCCCTCGCGGGCGGGCGTCGAACTCGGCGACCCGGACCTGATCCCCGAACTCGGCCGGCTGACCCGCCCCGAGCGCAAGACCCGCACCTACTTCTGGCCACGCGACCGCGACTGGCCCTTCTCCTCGGGCAGCCTCGACGGAGTCGGCGCCGCACAGCCCGGCGCCGGCGCCCCGTCTGTCGGTGTCGTCGGCCGTGAGCGACTCGGCGACTTCGACGTCGCCCGACTGACCGCCACCGACCCGAACGCCCTGGGCGACTGGCTGGAGAGCAACGACTTCAAACTGCCGGACCGGCTCGCCGCGGAACTGAAGCCGTACGTCGACCAGAAGTGGGAGTACGTCGCCGTCCGCCTCGCCCCCCGCGAACAGGGCGCGACGCTGGGCGGGGAGCTCGACCCGCTGCGGATCAGCTTCGCCAGCGACCGACTCGTCTACCCGATGCGACTGTCCCGACTCGCCAAGTCCGCCCAGGCACTGGGCCTGTACGTACTCGCCGACCACCGCATGGAACCCGCGTCCCCGATCGGCGGGGCCGACCCGGAGATCACCTTCGCCGGGACCGTCACGCCGGAAGGTTCCCTGGCCGAGTTCACCGGCAGCGCCGCGCCGGTGTTCCTGACCGCGATCGATCAGAGGTTCCCGGACCCGAGCCGCATCGACGGGGACCACGAACTGCGTGCCACCGCGAAGGACACCCCGTTCCGCCCCGTCGTGTACCGGGACGAACTCCTCACCGCGGGCGGCGTGCCCGTCTGGCTGCTGACGGTGGCGGGAGCCCTGATGGTCGTGGCGGGTACGGCCGTGACCCTGCTGTCCGTACGCCGGTCCCGACGCCGCCGCCACCCGTCGGCCACCACGGCCCCCCTGGCGGACTGACCGGGGCGGGGCGTGGGACGTGACGGTGTCCCACGCCCCGAACGGCGCTCGACCCGCTCGGCCGGCGGCCGGCGCTCGACCGTCGTGCTGCGTCCTGCCTGCTGCGTGCTGCGTGCTGAGTTCTGCGTTCTGCGTTCTGAACAGCGGTTACGGGCGCAGTCCGGCGATCAGGGCCGCGGTCCGGACGAAGTCCACGGGCCCGGTGTTCCAGTCGGCGCTCATCGGACTGACGGCGATCCTGCCCGCGCTGACGGCCTCCACGTCACCGCCCCGGGCGGCGGGTCTCAGGTCCACCTTGACGCTCGTCGTCCAAGTGCCGTCGCCGGCGTCGGTGAAGTCGGGCCGCAGCAGGGTCTGCGGGTCCTGGAAGGTCGACGAGACCCCGGCCGCGGTGCCCTTGCCGTCGGCGCCGACGATCGGATGGTTGACGTTCAGCCCGACGCCCGCGGGCAGGAGCGGACCGGACCGGGGCGCCCGGGCGCGCAGCCGGTCGATCAACTTGACCGCGAAATCCACCGTCGGGCCCATCGCGTTGACCGTGGTCACCGGATCGGGCGCCGTGACACCGCCCGTGCTCAGGACGATGGCCGGCACACCGGACTCGAGCGCCGCGACCGCGCCGCCCACCGTGCCGGAGTGGGTGGCCAGACCGGCCACGTTGGGACCGAAGTTGGTGCCCGACACCACCAGATCGGGGGCGCGCCCCTCGAAGACCTCGGACAGGCCGAAGGCCACCGAGTCACCGGGAGTGCCGTCCACCGCCCACACCTTGGGCGCGGGGTGCCGCACCGCGATCGACGGTGCGCTCGCCATCTTGGTTCCCGTGCCGCTCTGGTTGGTGAGCGGAGCCACGATGGTCACGTCGTGCCCGGCGGCGGTCAGTCGCTCGAACGCCTTGCGGATGCCGGGGACGTCGTAGCCGTCGTCATTGGTGAGCAGGATCCGCAACGGGGCGGCGGGCGTGGGGGCGGCTGCCGGTCGGGCCTGCGGCGCGGCGGCCGCAGGCGCCGTACCGGCCAGGGTCGGCGCACACAGCAGCAGGGCGGCCAAGGGCATGACGTGATGGCGTCGCACGGAAGGCTCCTTCGAGGGAGGGCGAAAGGAAAGAGAGGGGAAGGGAGGGGCGGGGAGGGGTGCCGAGCGTCGAGAGGCGACGCCGGTGGTGAACGACAGGTTGCTTACACGTGTCAACTAACGTGCTGGGACACTGTGTAGCACCCATCGAGGGCTCCCGCCAGGGGTGCGGACGCGCCCTCGCGCGGATCGTGACCCAACCGGAAACCCGCGGGCGGGCACGTGTAACCACCCCGAGGGGTCAGTGCCCTTGACCGTCACGTCCGACCGGCCCGCGAACCCGCTCTCCGGCTACCTGACGCGTGTAACCTTCACCAGGCCAAGCAGGCATACCAGGCAGGGTTCGATCATTCGCTCCACGGGAGCGTCGAGGGAGCACGTCATGGTGAAGGACACTCCCGCCCCCGCATCGATCACCAGTGCCGACGTCGCCCGGCTCGCCGGCGTGTCCCGTGCCACGGTCTCCTTCGTCCTCAACGACACCCGGGGCCACCGCGTCAGTGACGCCACCCGCGCCCGGGTCCTCGACGCCGCCCGGCAGCTCGGTTACGTACCCCACGCCGCCGCCCGCTCGCTGCGGGCCGGTCGCAGCAACCTCGTCCTCATGCCGGCGTCGATCTCCGCGATCGGCCGCCTCGTCAGCGACTGGGTCGACGAACTGCACAGCGAGCTCGACCGTCACGGCTACACCACCGTCCTCCACGCGGGCCGCTTCGGCGATCCCGTCGACGCGGCCCGGGCCTGGGCCGAGCTGCGCCCGGTCGCCGTCGTCGCCCTCGACGGCGACCGGTTCACCCCGCAGGCCGCCGAGTTGCTGCGCCGAGCCGGGGTCCGGGGGCTGCTCGCGTTCGCCTCCCACCCCGTACCGGGCGTCCACACCATCGGCTTCGACCATGCCCGCATCGGCGTCACCGCGACCGAGCACCTCATCGCACGCGGCCGGCGCAGGATCGGTGTCGTCATGCCCCGCGAACGCGGACTGGACGCCCTCGCCGCGCCCCGGCTCGCCGGAGCCCGATCGGTCGCCGCGCGGTCCGCGGCGACCGTGACCCCGGTGGAACTGGCCTACACCCGCGAGTCCGCCTCCGATCTCGCCCGGCGCTGGGCGAGCCTCGACCTCGACGCCGTCTTCGCCTACAACGACGAGTACGCCGCACTGCTCCTGCACGCGTTCCGGGCCGAGGGCCTGGTGGTGCCGGACGACGTCGCGATGGTGGGTTCCGACGACCTGGTCCTCTCCGCGCTCCAACGCCCCGCGCTCACCACGGTCCGCCTGGACCTCGTACCGGCCGCACGCAT
The DNA here is from genome assembly GCF_026627505.1 of Streptomyces sp. H27-H5. Taxonomy (GTDB): domain Bacteria; phylum Actinomycetota; class Actinomycetes; order Streptomycetales; family Streptomycetaceae; genus Streptomyces. Next base: position 33,038 of record NZ_JAPNLK010000020.1, read on the forward strand.
CGCGGACGCCGTCCACGAACTGATCGAGACGGGTACGACGTCGCCGATGCCCGAGGCGGAGCCGATCCTGATCCACCGCGAGACCTCCTGAAGGGCGCTCTGCCCAGGTGCGGGCGGTCGACGGAGCGTCAGTCGACGTATGGCCGTTACGCGTGACGGCAGTTGACGTGCCGGCGGTGAACGTGCGCATGGTGAACGTGCGCGTGGTGAACGTGCGGGTGGTCGACGTGCGGGTGGTCGACGTACTGGCGGTCCACGTACCGGCCGTGGCCGAACCGGCCGTGTGCCGCGTGCCGGAACTCCTGGTGAGCCTGATCCCGGTTCGGTAGGACCTCGGTCGGCACGCCCGGCGGGAGGTGTCTTCGACGCGGTGTTCGTTCCGAGTGGAAGTCAACGCGCGCTGTACTGGCGGAATTGGAAGCCGATCCGGGTGGCGGTGGGTCTGGCTTACCCCCTGTCCCGGCCGCCGGGCGAGTGTCGCGCCCGCTGCGCAGAGCGTGCTCACGCCACCGTGCGGCACAGACTCCGTCCCTGCCGCACGACGCTGCGGGTGGGCGGATGCGGTGCGTTCGTCGAGGGTCTCGGAGGCGACCTCGGCCGCTTTGTCCCGAGGTCCCCCGTGCACGGTACGCGGGCCACTCGGCCGTGAGCGTGTGGGTGGTCCCGGTCTGCCTCGTGCCGGTCACCGGTGCCGCCGAAGTGGCGCCCGCTGCCACGAAGAACACGATGATGCCGCGCGACGGCTCTGTGCCGGGGGAGTGCCGGGGCGGTCTCGCCCGCCCCAGGATCTCCGCAGGCGTGACGGAACCCCGTACGCGCCCGGGGCCGCCCCCCCCGGCGGCCCCGGCGTGTACGGGTTCCGTGTACGGGCTGTCGGGTGGGCGGGTGTGCCCGCAGCCACCCGGGACCCCGCCCTGGGCCTGCGGCCGGCGGGACCCGTGCCCGGGCCGCCGCCCAGGCTGCCCCCCCCCAGGCCGCCCCCCCAGGCCGCCCCCGCCCTGGGCCACCCGGGCCCCCCGCCCCGGCGGCTTCGCGTTCCGCCCGCTGCGATGGACCCAAGGTCAAAGCGGGGCCCCGTCCCTGGGCTCTGCGGGCTCGTCAGGCCTCGGGGCGGAGGTGGTGGGACAGGAACGCGACGCTCTCCGCGACGATCCGCGGGACGTCGGGGGAGCCGAGGAAGATGTGGTCGGCGCCCTCCACCGGCCGCAGGACGACCTCGCCGCCCGCGCTCTCCAGGGCGGCGGCGAGCAACTCGCTCTGGCTGAACGGGACCAGTCCGTCCAGGCGGCCGTGGACGAGCAGGAACGGCGGCGGGTTCGAGGCCACCGCCGCGTGCGTCACCGGGCTGGCGGCCTTCGCCAGTTCCGGTCGCGCGGCCACGCCCGCACCCAGGAGAGCCTCGTACGGGTCGGGGATCTCGACACCGGGCGGCATCGCCGGCATCGGGTGCTCGGAGAGGGAGATCAGGTCGGAGACCCCGTACCAGTCGACCACGGCCCGCACACCGGTGTCCCCGGAGCCCACGCCGTGCGCGCCCTCCAGCGCCGCTCCGTCCGCGCTGTCGGGGCCGACCAGGCCCGCGAGCGCGGCCAGGTGTCCACCCGCCGACTCGCCCCAGGCGGCGATCCGGTCGGCGTCGAGACCGAGGACACCGGCGTACGCGCGGACGTAGCGGATCGCGGCCTTCACGTCGTGCAGCTGCGCCGGGAAGGGGGCTTCGAGGCTGTGCCGGTAGTCGATGGAGACGAGGGCCAGTCCGGCCCCCAGGACCGCACCGTGCAGCAGCGCGGCCGGAACGGTCGGCGGCGGGTAGCGCCGGTCGCCGTCCAACCATCCGCCGCCGTGGATCCAGACGACCACGGGGAAGGGCCCCTCGCCCGCCGGTACCCGGACGTCCAGCAGTCGGGGCCGGTAGCCGGGGGTGGTGGCGTAGGTGATCCCGTCGTGGTGGCGGACCCCGTGTTCGTCCGTCACCGGGGGCTCGGGGGACCGGTAGGGCGGAGGGGGCCAGGTCGTGTCGGCCGGGTCGAAGGCGACGGGCGCGGAGGCGGCGGGAGGAGATGGCGTCATTGCGGCCCTTCCTGTGCGGCGCGGCCCGGAGGGCCGGCGGGTTCGGTGCGAGGCCAGGCGTGGTGATGCATGTCCGCAATGCGCGCGGCGGTCACCGGGGCGAGTGGTTCAGTTACACGTGTCATCACGACTCTAGCGACACGTTTCCGCCGGCCACAAGCCCCACCGGGGTCCCGGTCCCGCGGGCGCCGGTTCGCCCGTCCGGACTCCCTCGCCGGCGGTCACACGCGGAGCGCGGGACCCCGAGGCGCTGCCTACCGAACCCTCGACGACGGCCAAGGTGGCATCGGCCGACTTCACCGACCACGTGGCCGACGTGGTACGGCGGGCCCACCGGCTCGGTCCGGTGGTGCTCGTCGGTCAGAGCGTGGGCGGACTCACGCTGAACACCGTGGCCAACCGGGCCAACCGGGTCAACTGGCGCTCCGGCGAACCGGAGTTCCTGCGCGTAGTCCGGGAGGGGATGGCCGCCGACCGCTCGGACGACGAGGTCCGTACCCTGCTCAACATCCTGGAGCCCGACGAGTCGGCGCATGTCGGCGCCGCCGACACCCGGGGCCTGCCCGGGGCGTGGGGTCGGATCCCGGGCACCTACCTCCGGTTCACCGAGGACCGGACCATCCCGCCGGAGCTTCAGGACCTCATGATCGAGGAGGCGGACGAGCTGGCCCCGGAGAACCGTTTCCGCGTCCGGTCCCTGGCCGCTCCGCACATCAGCCCCCGCGATCCGGGGGAGCTCGCGGCGGAACTGGAACTGCTGGCCGGGCTCTGCCACCGAGGCTCCGGCCCCACGCCCGGAGGTATCGAGCCGTGAGCCCCGCCCCGGGGCCCCGTCACTCACTCCCGAGGCTCACAGCCCGTGGACGACCTCCACGAACCGTTCCACGCCGCCCGGGGCCATCGTCAGGAACAGGTTGGGCTCGATCAACTCCAGTTCCATCAGGACGGGGGTGCCGTCGTCGGCCGGCGCGAGGTCCACGCGCGCGTAGGCCAAGGGGCCGGCCGTCCGGGCGGCCACCGCGGCGAGCGCCGCGCCGGCCAGGGCGAGTTCGGCCTCCGAGGGCGTGTGCCCGGTCAGGTCGGGGTGCGCCACACGGGTGTTGTCGATGCGGCCGGTGTCCGTGAGCACGGGGCCCTTGCGGACCGCGTGACTGAACTCGCCGCCCAGGAACACCAGCGCCCGTTCCCCCTCCACGATCCGCTCCATGTACGGCTGGACCATCGCCGTCGCCCCGGCCCCGTGCAACATCCGGACGTGGGCCGAGGCGGCCTCCCGCTGGGCCGGGGTGTACCGGGCCGTGTCACGGGAGCCGGCCGACACCGACGGCTTGACGACGATCTCGCCGTCCGGCGGCAGCGTCACGGGATCGCCGGGCGCGACGAACCGCGTCGGGACCGTAGGGATGCCCCGGGCCGAGAGTTCCGCCAGATACACCTTGTCGCTGTTCCAGCGCACCAGCTCGGCCGGGCTGTGCAGTGCCGTCACCGCGTCCACGCCGTCGACCCAGGCGAGGAACTCGGGCAGCCGCTCGGAGTAGTCCCAGGTCGAGCGGATGACGACGACGTCCGGTGTGGCCCAGTCGTACCCCTCCTCGGCCCAGTCGACCGCGACGGCGTCGAGACCCCTCTCGCGCAACGCGGCCACCAGGACGGGCAGTTCCGCGTCCTCGGCGGCGCCGAAGCCGTCCGTGGCCAACACGATCCGTCGCGTCGCCGACTCGTCCGCATCCGCATCCGCATCCGTACCCACACCCGCACGCCTCACGCGGCACCCTTCCCCGACCTCGACCACACCCGGGGGAGTCCCGGAGCTGCCGCGAATCTACGCCCGCTGTTCGGGGGGCGTCGAGGCGAGACGGCCGCCCGTACCCGCGTCCACCCCAACTCCACCTGCCGTCATAGGCGAGAGGGCGGTCGGGAGACGAGACCCCGGCCCCGCCTGCACGGAACCCAGTCCCCGTCCCCGCGGAACCCCGGCCCCGCCTGCACGGAACCCAGTCCCCGCCCCGACGAGACCCCGGGGACCGACCCGCCCCGGCGGAACCTCCGACGGCGACCCTCAGGTGACCGTCGCGATGGTGACGACCGTGACCGCGGCCATCGCGGCCTGCATGTCGCGGATGGCCTTGCGGACCTGCTCGGTGGCCCACTGCCCGTCGGCCACCTCCGCCAGGCGTGCGGCGGTCTCCTTGCGGGGCGCGTCGGGGAAGACCAGGCGCCCCAGCTTCGCGGAATGGATCAGCGCGATCAGCCCCGCCGTCCGCTCGTCCGGTTCCGCGCCGGCCAGGACGACCGCGTCGAGCCGGTCCCGCAGTTCCCGTTCCACCGAGCCGTCGGCCTCGGGGTGGCGACGGGTCGGGAACACGCCCAGCACCTTGTGCCGGGTCTCCAGGACCACACCGCGATCGCGCAGGCTTTCCAGGGTGGCTCCGACCGCCTTGGCGTGGTCCTTGGTCAGCCAGTCCGTCACCCGGCGTCTGCTCTTGCCGCGCATCCACGTTTCGAGCAGCTGGAGGCGGGTGTCGAGCAGCGGCTGCCCGGTGGCGGTCGTGTCGGTCAGCTCCAGGTCCTTGCCCGTCACCGACACCCGCCCTGCCATGACCAGTTCGAGCAGGATCCCGCCCGCGACCGCCCACCCGGCGGCCTCTCGCTGCTTCGCCGCCCCGGACTCGTCGTCCAGAGAGAGCAGCATGATCTCCTCGGCCAGTGTGATCGTCATGTCCCGTCCCCCCGATGATCCGTCGTCAGATGTTCAGACGTCCGGCCGGCGCGGAGAGTTTCCGGCCGGGACACGGCGCCGTCCCCCGTCCGGCCCCGCGCACGGCGTTCCCGCGGGCCCCGCGTGCGAGGCCCCCGCAGCGCGGTGCGTCAGCCGTTCCCGCGGGCCCTGCGCACGGCCAGGGCGGCGAGTGCCTCGGGAGCCCCCGCCTGGCCGCGGATGCCGGGGAAGGCGTTGACGTCCACGATCAGCGGGGCGCCCTCGCCGGTGTCGATGACGTCCACCCCGTACACGTCCAGGCCGAAGACCTCGCCGACCCGCAGGGTCAGCTCCGCCAACTCCGGAAGCGGTTCGTCCGGTGCGTGCCCCGCGGCGCTTTCCTCGTCCGCGAGTTCGGAGCGGCGCAGCGCCGTGAAGACCCGGTTGCCGATGGCCCACAGTTTGTGGTCCCAGCCGTTGTTGGGGGCGAACGCCTGGACCACGACCGGCTCCTGGCCCCAGCCGCCGGCCAGCTTCCGCAGCCGCGCCGCGTCGTCGACCCGCGCCACCAGGTCGCCCTTGCGGCTTCGCCGGCTCTTGACCACCACCGGCCAGGGCATGCCGGGCAGTCCCGGTCCGGTGGAGTGCAGGGCCAGCTGACCCAGCGAGCCGAAGGTCCGCGTGGTGGCGAAGGGCAGCCCGGCGCGTCGGGCCAGCTCCGCCATCTCCGTGCGGTCCTGGCAGCGTTCCGTGGCATCGGCCGAGTTCACCACCCGGGCGCCCTGCCGCTCCAGTTCGCGCGCCAGTTCCAGCGCCCTCGGGGTCCGCGCCTTCAACAGGTACACGTCGGCCCGGTCGGCGGCCGCGCAGGCCGCCGCCCCGGGATCCGCCGGGTCCAGTACGCGGACCTCGTGGTCGCCGCCCAGCAGCTCCGCCGCCGTCGCCAGCAGCGGGTGCCCCGGGTCCGGTGTGATCAGACCGATCCTCATACGCCTTCTCCCGCTCGCGCCGAGGCCTGTGCCCCGATGGTCGCCGTCAGCGGCGCCGGTGCCGCGTACGGTCGCTGCTGCGGCCAGGAGGGTCCGGGTCCGGCGGGCTCCTCCACCCGGACACCGCCCACCCGCGCCAGGTCGAGCACCGCCCGCGCCACCCGGGCCGCCGCCTCCGGGACCTGACGGAAACTGGGGAAGTCGTTCACGTCGACCACCACCGGCCCCTCGGGACCCAGCAGTACGTCCAGCCCGTACAGATCCAGTCCGTAGACCGCGCCGACCTGCGCGGCGATGGCCGCGACCTCGGCCGACAGCGGCACCTGACGTTCGTGTACCGCACGGTCCGGGTGGAGGGGCGAGCAGCGTTCGGTGGCGAACATCTCCCCGCCGACGCAGTACACCTTGACGTCCGTACCCGAATTCGGCACGTACGGCTGGGCGATGAGCATGCCCTCGCCCGCCAGCTCGGGGAGCAGGGCCGCGAGCCCGTCCGGGGCGGACAGCAGGTGCACCGACCGTCCGGAACTCCCGTCGGCCGGTTTGACGACCAGGGGGTACTCCGAGGTCGGGATCTCCGCCAGCAGTTCGGGCCGTGCCACGGCGTACGTCGGGGGCAACGGAAGTCCCCGTACCCGCCCGATGGCCGCGGCGAGCGCCTTGTCCCGCACGCCCCGGATGGACCGGGCGTCGTTGACCGTCGTCATCCCCGCCGCCGCCGCGGCTTCGAGCAGGGTCAGCCCGGGGCCGCCGGACACGGTCTTGAGCACCCAGGCGTCATGGGCGCCCGCTTCCACCAGGTCCGTCATGCGCAGCAGCGAGCCGCCCGGCCGCAGGACGTCCACGTGGTGCCCCCAAGCCGTCAGTTGCCGGATCACCTCGTTCGGCATGCCGTCGTGGCGGTAGTGCTCCTCCACCAGGAAGCAGAGCCTCATGGACCTTCCCCATATTCCCCGGACGTCCGCCGCCGATCCCGCCCGGCGAGTTGTGACGTCACAGGATGCCATGGTCGCAATGTGATGATCGTCCCGCAGGGTGCCATTCTTCGGATCCGATGCGGGAACGAGTCGTCACGGTGCGCAGGCGCGCGGTCCACTGACGGTACGGGAGGGTCCGGCGCCGTGGCAGGAGAAGGGGAGCGGCGGCGCATCGCCGGGGGCGGTGCGGGGGCGTGGCGCCCGGGGGCTCGTTGCCCGAGGGGACGAATCGTGACCGAGAACAATCAGGGCGAAATCGCAACACAGGCGGATCTATCGCCTGTTACGCAGGGTGATAGTGGTCAAGGGCTATCCAAAGTGATCAACAGTTCTCCTATAGTTACGCCTAGTTGCCACAGGAACCCTCTCTTCCATTTTCGCCCCGGTTTGAGGCTTTGATTGATGACGGCGTCGCCTTCCCCCCTGCGCCCCTCCCTGCTCGCCCTCCTCGTCACCGTGGCGGCGTCGGGAACGCTCTGCACGGCGGCGGTGGCCGCGGCCCCCACCACCGTCCAGGTCCCCCTCGCCTGGTTCTCCGTCACCGGCGTGCTCCTGCTGGCGGTTTCGGCGTTCGCGGTGACCTGGTCCAGCCACACCGCGCGACTCCTGCGCGCCCGGCTCTCCGGGCTCAACGCCGAAGTCCTCGCCCGTGACGGCCACATCGCCCGGCTGACCGCCGACGCGAACCGCGACGCCGCCGCCCACACCGCCGAACGCGGCCGCGTCAACCGGGCCCACGCCGCGGAGTTGGAACGGCTGACGAGCGCGCACTCGGCCGAACTCGACAACGTCACCGCCGCCCAACTCGTCTCCCGCGAGAAGCTCGGCGCCGAGCTTCGGCGCGCCGAGTCCGGACGGGCCGCGGCCATGGCCGCGGCCGCCAACGCCGCCGGCCGCATGCAGGCCCTCGCCACCGGCATGCTGGCCGACCTGCGGGACATGGAGCACCGGCACGCCGACGAGGACGTCCTCGGCGACCTCCTCCACCTCGACCACCGCACGGCGCAGGCCGGTCGCCTCGCCGACTCGATCGCCGTCCTCACCGGAGCGCGCTCCGGACGCCGCTGGGCGAAGCCGATCGTCATGGAGTCGATCCTGCGCGGCGCCATGGGCCGGATCGGCGGCTACCAACGGGTCCGCCTGCACTCCACCAGCGACGCGGCCATCGCCGGACACGCCGCCGAGGGCGTCATGCACGCCCTCGCCGAACTCCTCGACAACGCCGCGAACTTCTCGCCGCCCACCGCCGAGGTCCACGTGTACGTGGAAGAGGTCCCCTCCGGGATCATCATCACCGTCGAGGACAGCGGTCTCGTCATGAGCGAGGTGCAGCTGCGCCGCGCCGAACAGGCCGTGACCGCCGAGTCGCTGGACCTGGCCGGGCTCTCCGGAACCCGCCTCGGCCTCGCCGTCGTCGGGCGCCTCGCCCGCAAGCACGGCCTGACGGTGTCCTTCCGGCCCTCCGCACGCGGCGGCACCGGCGCCCTGATGATGCTCCCCCAGGACCTGATCAGCAGCACCCGGAACGAGACCGCGCCCGCCACACCGGCCGCGACCACGACGTCCACCACCGAACCCGACGCGCACGACCGGCCCCCGGCCGACGCCGAAGCCACCGGGCCCACGGACGTCGGGCGCGCGAAGGACCGTACGGACGGAGACAGCGTCACCCCGGTCGCCGCGCGCACCGCCGATCCGCACGACGCCGCGCACGACCCCGCGCCCGCCGGGGAGTCCCCGAGCCCCGGTGACACCGCACTGCCCCGACGGCGACGCGGCAGGACGCTCGCCGCGGCCCACCCCGAAGGGCCCGACCCCGCGGCCCCTCCGGCCCCCGCCAAGGCGGCGCCCACCGGTGCCTCCCGGTCGGCCGCCCGCTTCGGCAGCTTCCGACAGGCCGTACGCGGCGCGTCGGCGGCGCCGTCGACCGCAGAGAACCCCCCGCACCCGGAAGGCAACACGGAATGACCGGCTCCACCACCGACGAGACGCTCAACTGGCTCCTGGAAGGTCTCCTGGAACGCACTCCGGGCGCCCGACACGCGCTCGTGCTCTCCCGCGACGGCCTGAAGCTGTGCCGCACCCCCGAGCTGTCCGTCGACCAGGCCGACCAGCTCGCCGCGATCTCCGCCGGCATCCAGAGCCTCTCGCACGGCGCGTCCATCGAGTTCGGCGACGGCACCGGCGGCGTCCGGTCCGCCATGACCGAGTTCTACGGCGGCATCCTCTTCATCGTCGAGGCCGGCGAGGGCGCCCACCTCGCGCTCGTCGCCGCCGAGGACGCGGATGCCGGACTCGTCGGTCACAACATGTCCGAGCTGGTGGAGCAGTTGAGCGAACATCTGATCGCCAGGCCCCGGGGATGAGCCGCGGCAGGCCGGGCCGGGACGACTCCCCGGACCGGCTCTACACCCTCACCGGTGGCCGCAGCCGCTCCGGTTCGGACGCCTTCGACCTGGTGACCCTGATCGTCGCCGAATGCGACCCGGTGCCCGGCATGCAGTCGGAGCACGTGGCCATCCTGAGGATGTGCCCGTACCCGACGGCCGTCGTGGAGATCGCCGCCGAGCTGGGCCTTCCGGTGTCCATCGTCCGGATCCTGCTCGCCGACCTGCTGGGCACCGGGCGGATCAGCGCCCGGCACCCCCGGTCGACGTACCGCCTTCCCGACCTCGACATCCTGGAGCAGGTGCTCGTTGGACTCCGCAATCTCTGACGCGTCCCCCGAACCGCGACAGCCTCGCCAGACCCTCGACAGCACCGCCGACAACGGCCTGAAGATCGTCATCGTCGGCGGTTTCGGCGTCGGCAAGACCACGATGGTCCGCTCGGTCAGCGAGATCCGTCCGCTGAACACCGAGGAGACGATGACCAAGGCCGGCGAGGCCGTCGACGACACCGCCGGCATCGCCGCCAAGACGGCCACCACCGTCGCCTTCGACTTCGGCCGCATCACCCTCGACGCGCGCAACGTGCTCTACCTGTTCGGCGCCCCCGGCCAGGAGCGGTTCTGGTTCCTGTGGGACCGGCTCTTCTCCGGCACCCTCGGCGCCGTCGTCCTCGTCGACACCCGACGGCTCGCGGACTCCTGGTACGCCATCGACCGACTCGAACACCACGGCACGCCCTTCGTGGTGGCCTGCAACGACTTCGGTGGCCCCGCCCACACCCCCGAGGACATCAGAGAGGCCCTCGACCTGCCGGACGAGGTGCCGCTCGTGTTCTGCGACGCCCGCTCCCGCGAGTCCAGCAAGCACGTCCTGATCTCCCTCGTACAACACCTTCAGACGGCCGTCATGGCCAAGACCCCGGAGCCCGCCCCGTGACCACCCCCGACGCCCGCGAGCCGCAGCCCGTCTACCTCGGCGGGCCCCGGTTCCAGACCGACCCCGTCGAGCTGTACCGCGAGATGCGGCGCGACCACGGCTCCGTGGCACCGGTCGTGCTCGACGGCGACGTACCGGCCTGGCTGGTCCTCGGCTACCGCGAGCTGCACCAGGTCACCAGTGACCCGCAGCTCTTCTCCCGGGACTCCGAGCTGTGGAACCAGTGGGACCGCATCCCCGCCGACTGGCCGCTGCTCCCGATGATCGGCCGCAAGCAGCCCTCCATCCTCTACACCGTGGGCGAACGCCACCGCGAGCGCGCGGCCGTGATCTCCGACGCCCTGGAGTCCGTCGACCCCTTCGAGCTCAAGGGCCACGCCGAACGGTTCGCCGACGAACTGATCGACCGGCTCTGCGGCAAGGGGTCGTGCGACATCGTCGGCGAGTACGCGATGCTGCTGCCCCTGCGCGTCCTCGCCCGCATCTACGGATTCTCCGACGCGCAGGGCCCCGGCCTCGTCACCGCCATGAACGACATGATCAACGGGCGGGAGGGCGCCCTGGAGGGCCAACGCCACCTGGGCGAGTCCATGTACGCGCTGCTCGCCGCGAAGTCCGCCGCGCCCGGCCCCGACGTGGCCTCCCGGATGCTCGCCAACCAGGCCGGCTTCACCCTGGACGAGATCGCCCAGGACCTGATGGTGATGATGGCCGCCGGCCACCAGCCCACCGCCGACTGGATCGGCAACACCCTGCGCCTGATGCTCACCGACGACCGGTTCGCCGCCTCCCTCACGGGCGGCCGGCACAGCGTCGGCGAAGCCATGAACGAGGTCCTCTGGGAGGACACCCCCACCCAGAACGTGGCCGGCCGCTGGGCCTCCAGGGACACCCACCTCGGAGGCCGGCGCATCGCGGCGGGCGACATGCTCCTGCTGGGCCTGGCCGCCGCCAACTCCGACCCGCACGTACGCACCGACGCGGGCGCCCTCACCGGCGGCAACAACGCCTTCTTCTCCTTCGGCCACGGGGAACACCGCTGCCCCTTCCCGGCCCAGGAGGTCGCCGAGGCCATCGCGCGGACCGGCATCGAGGTGCTCCTCGACCGGCTCCCCGACGTGGACCTCGCCGTGCCCGCGACCGATCTCGCCCGGCGTCCGTCGCCCTGGCTGCGCGGACTGTCCGCACTCCCCGTGACCTACACACCGACCCCCGCCCTTGGAGCCCTCCGATGACGTGCCCGATCGACCACGCCGGCCCCGCCGCCATCACGCTCGACCCCTTCGTCACCGACCTCGCCGCCGAGAGCGCCGCGCTGCGCGCCGCCGGCCCGCTCGTACGCGTCGTCCTGCCCGGCGGTGTCGGCGTATACGCGGTCACGCACCACGCCGAGGCCCGAAAACTCCTCACCGACGCCAGAGTGGTCAAGGACATCAACGTGTGGGGGGCCTGGCAGCGCGGGGAGATCCCCCTGGACTGGCCGCTGATCGGCCTCGCCAACCCCGGCCGTTCCATGCTCACCGTCGACGGCGACGAGCACCGGCGGCTGCGCACGCTGGTCGCCCAGGCACTCACGGTCCGCCGGGTGGAGAAGCTCCGCACCGGCATAGAGGCCCTCACCACGGGCATGCTCGACCGGCTGGCCGCACGGCCCGCGGGGGAGACGGTCGATCTGAAGGCGGAGTTCGCCTACCCGCTCCCGATGAACGTCATCAGCGAGCTGATGGGCGTCGAGGCCGCCGAACACCCGCGCCTCAAGGCGCTGTTCGAGAAGTTCTTCTCCACCCAGACGCTGCCCGAGGAAGTCCCCCAGATGATGGCGGACCTCGGCGCGCTCTTCTCCCGCATCGTCGAGTCCAAGCGCGAGAACCCCGGCGACGACCTCACCAGCGCCCTGATCGCCGCCTCGCAGGACGGCGACCACCTCAGCAACGAGGAGATCACCAACACCCTCCAGCTGATGGTCGCCGCCGGCCACGAGACCACGATCAGCCTGATCGTCAATGCGGTCGTCGCCCTGGAGACCCACCCCGAGCAGCGCGCCCTCGTCCTCAAGGGCGAGGTGCCGTGGGAGAACGTCATCGAGGAGACCCTGCGTTGGTCCACCCCCACCTCGCACGTCCTGATCCGCTTCGCGAGCGAGGACGTCGAGGTGGGCGACCGGATCCTGCCCAAGGGCGAGGGCCTGATCGTCTCCTTCGGCGCCCTCGGCCGTGACGAGGCCCAACACGGCGACACGGCAGGCCTGTTCGACATCACCCGCACCCCGAATCGGCACATCTCCTTCGGCCACGGGCCGCACGTCTGCCCCGGCGCCTCGCTCTCCCGGCTGGAGGCCCTGGTGGCACTCCCCGCCCTGTACGCCCGCTTCCCCGACCTGAGCCTGGCAGTCGCGGCCGGGGAACTGCGCAACAAGCCGATCCTCACCCAGAACGACCTCTTCGACCTCCCGGTCCGCCTGGCCTGACCGACGCCCCGACACGCCCCGACGCCCCGCCCCCGACCGCACGGGGGCGGGGAAACACGCGTGCGCCCGCGACGAGGCCGCTGCTAGGTTGATCACGTGCCGAAGCTGAATCAGATAATCGCCGTGGAAAAGGGCGTCAAGTCCAAGTCGCTCCAGGAACTGACGCAAGCCCACCAGGACGTCCAGAAGCCCGCCTTGATGGCCGGCATCTCGCGGACGTACCAGCCCAAGGACGAAGAGGGCGAGCAACTGCCCCCGGAGTCCACCCGCGTCCAGCTCAAGGCCGAGGACGTGCTGCGCGCGACCGCCGGTACCCTCACGCGACTGTTCGACGTGACGGCGACCAAGGACTGGGCGAACCGCACCGCGGCGGCGGACGTCGTCGTCGACGGCCAGGTCCTGCTGCCCCAGGTCCCCGTCCCGTACCTGCTGTTCCTGGAGAAGCAACTCACGGACCTGCACACCTTCGTGCGCAAACTGCCCGTGCTGGACGCGTCGGAATCCTGGAACCTGGACCCCTCGACGGACTCCTGGAAGACGGACCCGGTGCGCACCATCCGCACGAAGAAGGTCCCGCGCAACCACGTGAAGGCCGAGGCCACGGAGAAGCACCCGGCGCAGGTCGAGGTGTACTACGAGGACGTGCCGGTCGGCTACTGGACCACCGTGAAGTTCTCCGGAGCCCTTCCCGCGCGGCGCGTGAACGAGCTCCTCGACCGGGTCGAGAAGATCCAGCAGGCGGTCAAGTTCGCCCGCGAGGAGGCCAACAGCGCCGACGTCACGGACCAACGGGTCGGCGACGCGGTGTTCGGCTACCTCTTCAGGTAGCCTCGAAAACGCCCCCCGTGCGAGCGAGGGGGTGCGCTGAAGAGCGCAAGCTGAAACTGAATGTCGAAGCTGAACACGGGGTGTCAGTCGGGGGTTCGAATCCCTCTCCCCGCACCACGTGCGGGGGTGGCCCAAGCCGGTAGAGGCGGCCCCATGAATCTCAGATTCTCGCTCCAGTCTCAGTATTCGCCGCCGAACACCGGATCGACCGGGCGCGGGCGATCATCGACGGATGGGGGTTCAAGTCCCCTCGGCGCCTCTGCCGCGGCGCTGTAGTTCAAAGGCAGAACACGTCGATCTCAAAATGATCCGCGGCCCTTAAACGCCGCCGGTGTGCGCAAATGGGTGGCAAGCAGGAGCCCGGGAGCTGGATATGCTCCCGGGTTCCGTCACGCGCGCCCGTCCCCGCTACGCCTTCGCGGGCACGGGTACCGACACGTAGGCCTTGCCCGACTCGTTCTCGACCAGGATCTCCTTCACGTCCGCCGGGTCGACGGCCGCCGAGCCGTCCAACGCGGCCCCCTTGCCCTCGCCGTGCTCCGCCGAGCCCACCACCCAACCGCCCGCGATGGTCCGCTTGCCGTTCCGGGAGACCACGATCAACCGGCACCGCTCACCCGCCGGGATGTCCGCCACGGCCGCGTGCACCCGCACCCACTGGGGGGCCGGCGTGACCCGTACGGTCATCCGCGCACCCGTGAGCCGATCCGTCGCGGAAGCCACCCGGGTCCCGGGCGGCGGCGGTGACGGCGTCGCCGACACGGTCGGGGACGGCACCGGAGGCACCGCCTGCACCTGACCCGGGCCCGACTGGGTCCCGGCCCAGAACACGGCGGCCAGCGAGGCGGCCGCGGCCAGCCCGGCCAGTCCCACACGGCGCCGGGACGCCGAGGCCCGCTCGTTGCGCACCTGCCGCAGCGTGCGCTGCAGCAACAGATCGCCGCCCTGGGGCGGTCCCTCCAGGAACGCCTCCTCGGGCACCTCGCCGAGCGCGGCTTCCATCTCGCGCAACGCGGTCACCTCCTCCCGGCACTGCACGCAGTCGCCGATGTGCTCCTCGACGCGTCGCACGTCCTGTTCGTCCAGGACTCCGAGAACATAGGGGCCGAGCAGTTCCTCCTCGTGCCGCTGCCGGTTCATGCCACCACCTCCCGCAATCCGCCGGGCTGCTGGGGCGGCCTGCCCGATCTTCTGTCCCTGTTGCCGTCCCTGGTGCCGTCCATGAAGGCTTCGCGCAGCGCCTTGAGGGCGTAGTGCGCGCGTGATTTGACCGTTCCCGCCGGAATCCCGAGGCGATCGGCCGCCTCGGCGACGCTGAGCTGTCGGTAGTACAACTCCGTCAGCACGTCCCGGTGTTCCGGAGTCAGCTGGTCGAGGGCTCCCAGTACGGTCATCGCGTTCACGACCGAATCCGCGTGATCCGCCTCGACCGGGGGAGCGGCCGCCGATCCGGAGACCTCCGGCGGACGCGCCGCCTTGGCCCGGAACCGGTCGGTGACGATGTTGCGCGCCACCGTGAGCAGCCAGCCGCGCACCGATCCCTTCCCGTTGACCAGGACCTCGGAGTGCCGCCAGGCCCGTATCAGGGTCTCCTGGACCACGTCCTCGGCGGCCGCCCGGTCCCCGGTCAGCCGGGTGGCGTACGCGAGCAGGGCGTGGCCGTGCTCCTCGTACACCGACTTGATCAGTGCCTCATCGGTCGATCCCCGCCGAGTGCGGGGCCACAGTGGTCCGGCCATCTCACCCTCTCCGTCTTCCGTGCTTCGCGTGGTGCGGTCGGAACACGCCGCCCGGCGCGATCGGGTTCATGTGACCTGCGTCACCCATGCCGCCCCGTGGGTCACATCCGGCACGTGCGCCCCGTGTTCAGGCAGTCGACGACCGCCCGCATCCGGCCCTCGGTCATCACGTTCACGAACATCGCGTGGTCCGTCTTCGGGCTGTGCCGCTGTTCCGGGAAGGAGTCCAACGCGATCGGCGCGCCGGCCGGCACCTCGTAGGCGAGCGAGACGCGCAACTGCGGCACCGGGAAGGCGCCCTGCGGGCACACCCCGTTGTCCGCCGGGAACACCAGGTGCGAACGGTGCCCGGGGCTCTCGGTGTCCAGGCCGTTCCAGCAACTCGGGAAGACCAGCGTCCGGGTCAGCCGCTCGCCCGCCGGGCAGCGCGGATAGCGGGTGGTGGACCGGTCGGGCGAACCGGAGCAGCCCCAACGCGCCCGGACGTCGGCGTCGTCGGCCGCCGTGTACGCGACCGCGTCGCCGGTCACCGCGCGCAGGAACCGGGGCATCGGCACGACATCGCTCACGGGGTTGCCGCGGAACTCCACGCCCACCGTCGTCTCCGGCAGGATCTCACCGGCGTTCCCGTGGCCCGCGGAGCCCTCGTGGCCGTCCGTGCCCGCACGGGCCGTGCGGCGCAGCACGGGCCAGTAGTACGTCGACCGGTCGCCGCCGGTACAACTCGTGGGGGCCGCGGCCAGGGAGGCGTCGGTGGACATGGCGTCCGTGGACAGGTTTCCCACGTACGCGTGCGTGTGGTGCGCGCCCGCGCGCAAACCGGGCGAGACCACCAGGTTGTCCTCGTTGTAGTGGTGTTCCCGGTTGCGCCCGCAATCGACCACCACCGACCCGGTGGAGGCCCCGGGACCCGCCGCCGGCGGCGCCGGCGCGGGCGACACGTCGCGCATGTCGACGAAGTCCTCCGCGCCGACGCCCGCGTCCCGCGGCCCGGCGGCCCGTGAGACCCCGAGCGCGGCAGCGGTCAGCCCTCCGCCCAACACCAGGCAGACCAGCAGCACGAGCAGGCGGTTTTCGTTCCCCATGGCGGTCACCGTTGCCGCTGTCCACCGCCCCCGTCAACCTGGCGACCGTACCGTGGTCCCCCCGACGCCCCGGGAGCCCGGCCGGATCGAACCCCGGGTCCTTGCCGGGGCCGACCGGGACCGCGCAGAGTACCCCTCATGACTCCCACGGAACTCCTCCGGGCCCTCGCCCGCACCCGCGCCTCGCTCGACGGCGAGGAGGTCACCTTCTGGTGGACCGGCGACGTCCACGCGTGGGCCCCCGGGGAGCCGTACCGGCGACTCTTCGGCCTCGAGGGCGTCAACGTGGCCCGTCTCGTCGAGGAGGAAGGGGGCTACCAACTCCTGACCCGGGAGGCCGCCTTCTACCTCGACCCGCAGAGCCGCGAGATCCTGGACACCTGGCAGGGCAAACCGGTGGTCCACGTGTGGAACGATCCGGCCAATCAGAGGTGGCGTCCCTTCCCGGTCCCCCTGACCGAGCTCGGCGACCAGGTCTGCTTCAGCCTGGAGATCCCGCTGGCCTACCCGTCGCCGCTGCCCGTCGAGCAGTACCCCGCCCAGTCGGCCGACGACACCTACCGGGCGCTGGAGCTGTTCCAGTTCTTCGCCCCCGCGTCCGTCCTCACCACCGACGCGCCCGGCGTCCCCGCCACCATGTCCTGGACCCGCATGTCCCCGTGGCTGCCCTGGATGGAAGAGGGGCAGCGCCCCGGCGGCCTCACCTTCCACTGTCGCGGCCGGAAGCTCGCCTCCTACGCCGAGGTCCCCGAGCGCACCCGCGCCCACATCGCCGCCCACCACCCGGAATACGCCCACGCCCCGGAGAAGTGGACCGAGCCGAACGAGACGAGCTGGACCTACTTCCGCCGGCTCAACCCGCCCGCGTAGTCCGTCTCCGGGCCGTCCGCGCGACCCACCCGCATCACCCGTCCCCGTCGGGCCCCCGCGGGGCCCCCTCGGCCCCCTCGCAGGGGCCCGACAAGGGTTTTCCCCGTATCGCGTTCATCCCCGCGTTGCCTACTGTCTGCCCACCGGCGATCTTCCCCACCTCGAACTGCCTCCGCACCCACCCCACATGGTGCGAAGCCGTCCGCAGGCCGGGCCGATCGTCGGCGCACCGCCGTCGCCCTGCCCCGCCGTCGCGGCCGGGCGACGCGGCGCTGCGGTGTCCGGGACGGGTCTGACCAGCCCGTCCCCGATCCGCGGCCGCCGGTTCACCTCCCACACAGTTCAGACCGGCCGCTCCGGCCTGCCCGGAAACGGCCCGCGAAAGGGAACACCGTGCACGCAACCAGACGTCGGCTCATATCCGTGGTGGCCATGTCCGTCACCCTCCTGGCGGGCTCCGCCACCGCCTCGGTGGCCCTGACCGGCACCTCGGACCCCGCCGCCACCCTCCCGGCCGCCGCAGCCCCTGCCGGGGCCCCCGGCGCGGCGCCGGTCGAGAACCTCATCGTCGGATACAAGTCGACTGCCAGCGAGGCCAGTTCGAACTCCGCCGCCGCCGACGACGCCGCCGCCAAGGGGAAGAAGGCCGGCAAGAAGGCGACCTTCGACCGTCGCCTCGGCACCGGCGCCGCCCTCGTCAACCTCGGAGGCGCCACCGCGCCCACCGCGGCCGCCGACGTGATCGCCCAGTTCCGCGCCGACCCCGACGTCGCCTACGTCGAGCCGGACTCCCGCGCCTACGCGCTGGCCACCCCGAACGACACCGAGTACGCCAAGCAGTGGGACCTCTTCGAGCCCACCGCCGGCATGAACGTGCCCGCCGCCTGGGACAAGACCACCGGCTCCGGCGTCACCGTCGCCGTGATCGACACCGGTTACGTGGCCCACTCCGACGTCGCCTCGAACATCGTCGCCGGCTACGACTTCATCACCAGCTCCTCCGCCGCCCGCGACGGCAACGGCCGCGACAACAACCCCGCCGACCAGGGCGACTGGAGCGGGGCCGGCGAGTGCGGCACCGGTTCCAAGGCCAGTGACTCCTCCTGGCACGGCACCCACGTCGCGGGCACCATCGCCGCGGCCACCAACAACTCCAAGGGCGTCGCGGGCATCGCCCACAACGCCAAGATCCAGCCCGTCCGCGTGCTCGGCAAGTGCGGCGGCGCCACCTCGGACATCGTCGACGCCATCACCTGGGCCTCGGGCGGCTCCGTCCCCGGCGTCCCGGCGAACGCCACCCCCGCCAAGGTCATCAACATGAGCCTCGGCGGCTCGGGCACCTGCGGCACCAGCTACCAGAACGCCATCAACGCGGCCGTCAACCGCGGCACCGCCGTCGTGGTCGCCGCCGGCAACAGCAACGCGGACGCGGCCGGCTTCACGCCCGCCAGCTGCAACAACGTGATCAACGTGGCCGCCAGCAACCGCACCGGCGACCGCTCCTTCTACTCCAACTTCGGCACGATCATCGACATCGCCGCCCCGGGCGGTGAGACCCGTCGCGCCACCGACACGCCCGGCACCGTCACCACCCCCGAGAACGGCATCCTCTCCACGCTCAACGGTGGCACCACCACCCCGGGCGCCGAGATCTACAAGCCGTACCAGGGCACCAGCATGGCCGCCCCGCACGTCGCGGGTCTCGCCGCGCTGCTGGCCGCCGCCAAGCCCTCGCTGACCCCGGCGCAGATCGAGACGGCCATCAAGACCAACGCCCGCCCGCTCGCCGGCACCTGCACCGGTGGCTGCGGCGCAGGTCTCGCCGACGCGGCCGCGACCGTGAACGCCGTCACCTCCACGCCCACCACCCCGACCTTCGAGAACACCACCGACGTCGCGATCCCGGACAACGGCGGCGCCGTCTCGTCCTCGATCGCCGTCACGGGCCGCACCGGCAACGCCCCGGCCGCGCTCAAGGTCTCGGTCGACATCAAGCACACCTACCGCGGTGACCTCGTCATCGACCTGGTCGCCCCGAACGGCACCGTCAAGCGACTGAAGAGCTCCTCGAGCGACAGCACCGCCAACCTGGTCACCACCTACACCGTCGACGCCTCCGCCCTGCCCGCCAACGGCACCTGGCAGCTGAAGGTGCAGGACGTGGCCGCCTCCGACACCGGCTACATCAACTCCTGGAGCCTCGGCTTCTGAGCCCAGCCGGCACCCGGTCCCCCAGCCGGACGCCACCCGGTCCCCGAACCGGCCGACGCAGCGATCGGGAGCCCCCCAACTCCCGCCTGACGGGCCGATAGTACGGACCAACCGCACCCAGCGGACCTGCCGGTACCACTCGTACCGGCAGGTCCGCCGGGCTTTCCTGTCCACCGACTGAATTCTGCGTCACAAAAGGGGTCCGCCCGGCGGCTGACCTCGTATTGTCGCGTCTCACAGGAAAGGCACGGAGCAGGGGCGCGAAAGGCTGGTGGCTGTGCGTGGCGGCGACGGGGAACGCTGACACGACCGTCGGACACGGTGAACTCATCGAGGCCGTGGACCGCGCGCTGACCACGCACGGCCGCGCCATCCTCACCGGACCGGCGGGCGCGGGCAAGACGGAAGTGGTCCGGGCCGTCGTGGCCGCGGCGGAGGGCCGACGGGAGAGCGTGCTCCACCTCGCCCCGGACGCCGCCGACCAATGGATACCCGAGGCCTCGGCCGCCGCCCTGCTCGCCTCCGTGCCCCACGGCGTACTGGACCGGCTCGCCGGACCCCAGCGCGCCGCCATCGCCCTGCTCCGGCGCGAGACCGACGAGCCCGGCGCCGGCCGCGACCACGTCGCGCTGCGCCTCGCCGTCGTCGAGGTGCTGCGGACCCTGGCCGCCCCGGGGCCCGTCCTGCTCGTCCTCGACAACGCGCAGTGGCTCGACGACGAGAGCACCGACCTCCTCCGGTTCGCCCTGCGCCTCACCCCACCCGGCGTCCGGGTCCTCGTGGCCGAATGCGTGCAGGGCGGAGCGCCCGTCGCCGTGCCCCTGTGCGGCCCCGACACCCCCGCGATCCGCGTTCCCCCGCTCGGCGCGGAACAGGTCGCCGAACTCCTCTGCCGACACGGCCTGCCCGCCCGGCTGGCCGGCCGCATCCACCAGGCCAGCGGCGGCAACCCCCGCCTCGCCCTCGCCCTCGGCCACTCCCTCGCCGAAGCCGCCGGATCCCGCGACGGAGGCGCCCACCACGCCGACACCCTGCCCGTCTCCGGGCAGGCCCGCGAGGTCGCCCGCAGACTGCTCGCCGAAGCCCCCGCACGGGCCCGCCGCACCCTGCTGCTCGCCGCCCTCGCCACCCGACCCACCACCGCCCTGCTCCGTCGGGCCGGCCGGCCCGACGCGGACGCGGAACTGGCCGAGGCCGAACGCGCCGCGCTGGTCACCGTGGCCGAGGACGGCACGGTGCGGTTCACCGCGGGCGCCCTCCCGACCGCGCTCGCCGCCGACGCGGGCTGGCCCGAGCGGGCCGCCGGGCACGCCGCGCTGGCCACCGCCGTGGACGACCCCGTCCAGGCCGTACGGCACCGCGCGCTGGCCGTGGACACCCCCGACGCCCGCCTCGCCACCGAGATCACCGAGGCCGCCGCGTCCTGCCGGCGCCGGGGACAACGCGCCCTCGCCGCCGAACTCGGCCTGCTCGCCGCCGAACGCACCCCCGCCGACCTGCCCCGGGACGAACTGGCCCGGCTCGTCTGCGCCGCCGAGGACGCCGGATGGGCCGGCCGCGCCGACCTCGCCCGCCGCGCCACCCGCGCCGTGCTCGCCCGCGACGCCTCGCCCGCCGACCGGGTACGGGCCCGCCTCGCCGTGATCGACGCCGCCGGGCAGGCCCTCGCGGACCTCGACGAGACCTTCGCGTACGCCGTGGACGACGCCGCCGGCGACCCCTCGCTGCGCGCCGCCGTCCAACTGCGCATCGCCTGGAAGCACAACCTCAGCGACGGGGACCCCGTCCGCTCCCGCGACGCCGCCGCCGAGGCGGGGACCCTCGCCGCCCTCGGCGGCGACCAGGTCGCCGAAGCCATGGCCCTGACGGTGCGGGCCCGCATGGGCCGCATCCTCGGCGACCACGACGCCGAGGACATCCTGGCGGAGGCGCTGGCCCTGCCCGCCCCCGAGGTGCCGCTCGGCATGCGCAACGCGCCCCAGTACCTGGCCGTCCGGCACGCCCTCTTCGACGACCGGCTCGACGACGCCCGCGACCGGCTCCTCGTCCTGCTGCCCGCCGTCCAACGCACCGGCTCCGCCGAGGACGTCTTCGAGGTGCTGCGCAGCCTCTCCGAGGTCGAGCTGCGCCGGGGGCACTGCGCCGCGGGCGCCGCGCACGCCCGCCACGCCCTGGAACTCACCATCGAGGCCGGCCTGTCACCCGGCCCCGCCTGGTACGTCGCGGCGATGGCCGAGGCCACCGCCGGCAGCTTCGCCCGCGCCGCCGGCTACGCCCGCCGGGGCGTGCAGGCCTCCGAGGAGGAGCAGGACCAGGTCTTCCTGTCCCGGGGCCTGTACGCCCTCGGGCTGGTCGAACTCGCCACCGGGGAAGCCTCGAAGGCGGTGGCCACCCTGCGCAGGGTGGCCGAGCTGGAGGAGGCCCAGCAGGTCGTCGACCCCTCCGTCCTGCGCTGGCACGCGGAACTCGCGGAGGCCCTGGTCGCCGCCGACGCCCCCGAGGAGGCCGCCGCCCTGCTGGAGTCGACCCGTACGGTGGCCGACGCGCTCGGCCGTACCGGTGTGCTCGCCGCCCTGGACCGGGCTCGGGGCCTGTGCCTGTCCGCGCAGGGCGAGGCGGAGCCCGCCGTGGCCCTGCTGGAGGCCACGGCCCGGCGGTTCGCCGCCCTCGGACTCCCGCTGGAACGGGCCAGGACCCTGCTCGCGCTGGCCCGCGTCGAACGGCGCCGTCGGCGGCGCGCTCCCGCCCGCGCCGCCCTCGGGGAGGCGGCGGACGTGTTCGACCGGGCGGGCGCGAAACCCTGGCTCGACCTGGCCAGGGAGGCCGCCCCCGACCCGGCCGCCGGCCGGAACCCGGGACCGGCGGCCCTGACCGAGGCCGAGACCCGACTGGCCCTGCTCGTCGGCCAGGGCGCCAGCAACCAGGAGGCGGCCGCCAAACTGTTCCTCAGCGTCAAGACGGTGGAGGCCCGGCTGACCCGGATCTACCAGAAGCTCGACGTGCGCTCCCGTGCGCAACTGGCCACCGCTCTGAGGACGGGACGCCTCAGCAGCTGAGGTTGTTCCCCGGCGTCACACCGAGCAGCTGGGTGAAGCTCTGGTACTTGCTCACCCGGCTCTGGACCTGCCCCGGGTTGCCGCCGTTGCACTCCAGGGCCCCGTTGATGGAGCGGATCGTCTCGCCGAAGCCCGCACCGTTGACCATCGCGGCGTGCGCGGTCATCGTGCCCGGCCCGTTCTGGGTGTTCCAGTACCAGAGGGCCGTCTTCATGGCCACCGCCGGATCCTGCTCCACGAGGTACGGATTGGCGAGGAGGTTGATGCCCAGGGCGTCACCGGCCGCCTTGTAGTTGAAGTTCCAGCTGAGCTGGATGGGGCCGCGCCCGTAGTACGCGGCCTGGCCCGCCGGACATCCGTAGGGCTGCGTGGCGTCGCAGTAGTGCGGGTAGTTGGCCGTGTTCTGCTCGACGATGTAGAAGAGCCCGCCCGTCTCGTGCGAGACGTTGGCGAGGAAGGCGGCCGCCTCGCGCCGCTTGACCGTGTCGTCGCCGGTGTTGGCGAAGGCGGGGTACGCGGAGAGCGCCGCGACCAGCCCGTTGTAGGTGTAGAAGGGGTTCCGGTTCGGGAACATCTGGTTGAACTGGGCCTCGCTGACGACGAATCCGCTCCCGTTCCCCGGGTCGGGGTCCTGGCCACCGCCGCCACCGCAGGCGCCCTGGTCGGACCAGACCCCCCACTGCCCGGTGGTGCCGGGCGTCTCGCCCTGCGTCCACCACTTGGCCTGCCAGTTGTGTCCGTTGTACGAGGCGTTCATGCCGCCCGTGTACACCGCCGAGGCGGCCCAGGAACCGGCGCAGGCGGGGGCGGCCGCGGCGGGGGAGGCGGGCAGGGCCACGGCGAGACCGAGGGTCACGGCGGCGGCCGCGGCCAGTGAGAGGGCACGACGACGAAGCGTCCGTATCACGTAACTGCTCCTAGAGTGGGGGGAATTGCCGGGTGGGGACGACAACTACCGCCACTGAACCGAAGGTGGTCTGGACCTGTCAAGGTCTAGACCAAACCTTTCGGTGAATGCGCAGGGGTGAGCGCGCCGGAAACGCCGAACCGGCGTGACGAGCGAGTCGTCACGCCGGTTCGGGTCGACCGGGTCAGCTGCCGGCGGAGAGGTTCCCGGAGAGGACCGGGATGTTGTCCACGATGCGCGACAGGGACTCGTCGCCCTTCGCCTGGGTGGAGTTCTCCGCGCACTGCTGGTTCTGCGGGTTCGACAGGACGTTGATGTCCTGGACGCCCACGTTGACCGCGGCGAGGATCGACTGGGCGTTGATCTTCGCGGGCAGGCCCACGCAGAGCTTGTTCAGCGAACCCTGGACGGCGCTGAGCTGCGGGCTCATGGCGCCTTCGGTCTCCTGATTGCCGTAGATCTGCGAGGCGTTGTTGCCGTTGACCGTGTTCACGCCGTTGTCGTTGCCGATCGCCATAGCCGGGGTGGCTGCAACGGCGCCTGCGCCGATGACCGAGGCGGTGACTGCGGCGGTGGCCATGAACTTCTTGAGCATTGAGGATCCTTCTGTCGCATGAGCTGTCCCCGGCGGGACGCCCTGATCAACTGTCCTCACGGCATGTGGTTATCGCCCGTCACCCATGCGGCCCAACGATCCGTTTCCGCGCCCCGCGGCGACCCGCCCCCGCGGTCGGCGCGGTCGCCGCCCACGCCGCCGGGTGGAGCCTCCCGGCGGGGCAGCGGTCGGTTCGTGGTCAGCCGGTCTTGCGACGGACCTTCTTGTTCTTGCCGCCGGGGCCGCTGCTGGAACCCTGCACCTTCGCCCGGCTCTGGTGTGACTGCTGGGACTGGGCGTTCGAGGCGTTGCGCTCCAGGGCCTCCCGGAACTTGCGCTTGGCCTCGTCGGCCGGGGACTCGTTCTGCGGGGTGTCGGTTTCGTCTGCCATCTTGTCCTCCTGGGGTGATCGAGCCGTTTCAGTCTGTCAGGTGGCCGTCCCCCTGACCAGCGAGTTCGCTCTGAGAGGCATCCGAGGAGGCGGGGTGGCTCGACCGAAGGCCCCGGGGCCGACGGCCCGGGGCGCCCCGAGGCCCCCGCAGTCGCCGCGGCCCCGGGCTCCCCGCCCAGGTCACCGCCCCTGAGGCGTCCGCCGACCCTCGGGGCGGGCGGCGCCGCAGGCTGCCGGGAGGGCTCAGACGGACGGGGCCTCGGCCCCGCCGCCGGCGCGGACGGCCGCGAGGGCCGCGAGGTGGAGGGCGTGCGCGTCCCCGTGGGGAAGGGGGCTGCCCGTGAGCGTGTACCACTCGTCGGCGTCCAGGTACTGGATCTCGAACCGGATCTTGCCGTCGGCTCCGGCGACCGTGCGCAGGGTCAGCTCTCCGGTGATCACGCCGACCTCGTCGGTCATGGCGCCGCCCGGGCCGGCCACGACCGTGTCCGTCCATTCGAGCACGGTGTCGTGCCGCTCCGTCCCGGTCATGAGCCCGCGCAGGTGTCGATCATGGTGGTGAGCATGGCTTTCTCCGGTTCGGTGACGGTCAGCTCGTAATGGGACTTCACGGTGGTCCAGGCGCGTCCGTACTGGCACCAGCTCGTCTTGTCCGGCGGCTGCCACAGGTCCGGGCTCTGGTCGCCCTTGGAGCGGTTCGACGCGGCCGACACCGCCAGCAGCTGGGGGCGGGTCAGGTCGTTCGCGAACGCCTTGCGCCGGGCCGCGTCCCAGTCGGCGGCGCCGGAGCGCCAGCCCTCGGCGAGCGGAACCATGTGGTCGATGTCCAGCTTCGACGCCTCGTTGAACTCCAGCCCGTCGTACAGGCTCTTCCAGGCGCCGAACGAGGCACGGCACTCGGAGTCCTGGGCGACGTCCTTGCCGTCGCGCTTGAGGACGACCTCGCGGGTGTCGCACTTGTTGCCCTGCTCGGCCCAGTGCGTGAACTTGGCCCGGCTGTAGCCGGCCATCGTGCCGGGCTTGCCGATCTTCAACGCGGCCAGTTGCGTCCGGGCGACGGCCGCGCTGACCATGCCGGGCAGTACGTCGCCGGCGGTCGGTTTCGCGTCGTCCCCGGACGGCGCGGAGGGCGAGGCGGAGGTGCGCGGCGCCCGCGTGTCGCCCTTCCCGTCGGCGTTCCCGCCGGCGCCGGTCTGGCTGCATCCGGTCACTCCGAGCAGCAGCGCGGCGGCCACCACGAGGCCGCGCGAACCTGTCTGACGTTCCATGAAGCCATCCCGAGTCGAACTCCCGCACGCTGTCCCGGGGGAGCCTACCCATACCGGGACATCCGATCCGCGCGTGTCGCGCCGAGTGTCACGGGCCGTCAGGGAGGTGCCCCCGGGCGGTCGGTCGAGCGGGGCGCGGACGAACGGGGCAACCGCGCGCCCACCGGGTTCGGTTGTATCGATACCGGCGAGTTCGACACCCTTCGTTACCTTCCGTGACCCGCCGTCGGGTGTGTCCGATCTCGCACGACCGGCGCGCTCCGATGCCTCCCGCGCCGGCGGAGCCCGCGCGGGAGACGCCGGCTCAGGACCAGGAAGCCGCCACCAACGAGCGTTCCGCCGCGCCGAGGTGCGTGGCCGAGGCGAGCCAGGCCCAGGCGTAGCGGTCGGCCGAGGCGTTGGTGAGGCGGCCGAAGGCGTCCCGGGGGCGCCGGTCCGCCTCGACGGCCAGGGCGGTGGCCAGATCCGCCGCCGCCCCGAAGCCCGAACGACGCAGTGGACCGCGCAGGCCGAGCGGCTCCGGCCCCCTGGCGGCCTCCGCCACGGCCCGGCGACCGCCCGCCACCCCGGTCTCCAGGAGCCGGCGCACCCGCCACAACGGGGACTCGGCCAACGGATCCGCGTCGCCCCCGGCCGGACCGGCGAGCGGCCCGCGGTCACCCTCCGCGGGCTCGGGCGTCCCTTCCGGAAGATGGGAACCCTGGAGGCGGTCGTAGCCGAGGTCGGCCCGGCCGAGCCACTCCTCGGGCAACCGCAACGTGTACGGCGCCCCCGGCACCGGCCCGACGGCCAGCGCACCCAGGGTGGCCGCCCGGTCCGGATCCGGACGGCCCAGCACCCGGATCGCCAGGCCCGGACAGCCTGCCAGCCGGCGCAGGTTGGCCGTGTGCGGCAACTCGGGGTGCGGATGCGCCGGGCGCAACCGGAGCACCGGCGCGTCCGCCCGCACGGTCCCGTCGGACGACAGCTCCCGTACCAGCAGGTGCTCACCGGCCCCGCCGACGACGCGGACGTCGCAGCCCAGCAGCCCGGGTTCGCCCTCGGGGTCGGCGAGCAGGCCGGCCACGGCCTCCGCCGCAGGGCGGGCGAACAGCGCGGCCGCGGGCTCGTCGGTCCAGGCGATCCCGCGCAGCGGAGTCGCCTGGACCCCGCGCCCCGCACCCAGACGCCCGTCGGCGGACACCGTCGCGCCGACGACCCGCAGACCCCCGCGCGCCAGCCCGGCGTGGTCGAGGGCGGCCCCGCCCAGGGCCACGGACGCGGATCCGGCGCCCCGGGCGCGGGCGAGCCCGCCGGGACGGACGTCCGACACGGAGTAGCGGGAGCCGTCCGCGCCCACCAGATGGGTGACCACACCGCCGTAGCCGGTGGCGGACAACACGGGCTCGCGGCACAGGCCGTGCACCCGCAGGCTCCCGCCCGCCTCGTAGGCGCGGCGGCCCGTGCCCGTCAGCGCGGGCCCGCCGGCTCCGGAAGCCGTCAGTCCCGCGACGTGCAGCAGTTCGCGGAAGGCCTCCGTGAGGGCACCCAGCCGCTGGGCGGCGCTGCGCTCCCGCGCCGCCCGCAGCCCCCGCACCACGCGCAGGGCGGCGGCCTCGCCGCGCGGCAGTCCGGCGAGGCGGGCACTGTGCGCGGCCCGCAGCAGCTCGGCCTGCACCACCGCGCCGCCGGCCGCGACCCCGGCGGCCAGTGCGGCGGCGGCCGCCTCCCACAGCGCGGCCGAGGCCCGCAGTTGTGTGGCGGTCAGCGGTTCGGGCGCCGGCGGAGCCCCGGCGGAGGTTCCGGGCGTCGTTGCCCCGCGCGGCGCGGGCGCCTGTGAACCGGCCCCCACCACCCCACTGCTCTCCGGCGCCGCCCCCTCGTGGGCCGGATCCGTCGCCGTGTCGGCCGCCGGCTCCGCGGGGGCGAGCTGCTCCGGATCGGCGAGCGGCGCCGCCCCCAGCACGGCCGCCCGATGCAGGCAGCGCGGTGCCAGCAGGCAGCCGCAGACGGCCTCGTCGGCCGCCGTGACCACTCCCGAGGGGCCCGGGCGCAAGGTCACCACGGCATCCTCGCCGAAGCGGACGGTCACGCTCCCGTCGGGCCCGGCGACCGCCCCAGAGGCGCACGCCTCGATCGCCGCGTCCAACTTCTTGCGCAGCCGCGCGGTGAGGGTCTCCACCGCCTCCGCGAGGACCTCGGGGGCGACGGGCGGCAACAGATCGGTACTCAACGGACATCTCCACGGAGGCGTTCGCCCACCCAGCGGGCGAGAGCGAGGGGACTGAGTGCGGCCACCGGCATGCCGGCCGCGACGAGTTGCCGTGCGATCGCCACCGAGTACCGGGGCGTGCCCGCGTCGTCGAGCGCGGCGCAACCCAACAGGTGGGCGCCGGAAGCGGCCAGCGCGCGCACCTCGCCGAGCAGCCCGCCGAGCGGCGCCCCCTCCTCGAAGTCGCTCACCACGACGACCAGGGTGCGGCTCGGAACGGTGATCAGGGACCGGGCGTGCGCGAGCCCGGCGGCGATGTGCGTACCGCCACCGACCCGTACCTCGAGCAACAACGACAGCGGATCGTCGACGCGGTCCGTGAGGTCGACGACCTGGGTCGAGAACGCCAGGAAGTGGGTGGACAGGGTGGGAACCCCGCCCAGCACGGCCGCCGTCAACGCCGACCAGACCACCGAGGCCTCCATCGAACCGGAGACGTCGACCACCAGGATCAGCCGCCAGTCGGCCTCCCGGCTCGCCCGCGTACTGAACACGGGCCGCTCCGGTACGACCACCACCCGCCCGTCGGCCGACCGGCGGGTGTGCGCCAGGTTGGCGCGCAGCGTCCTGGCCAGGTCCAGCTTCCCGCCGGGGCGGCGGGTCGGACGCGGTGTCGCCAGCCCCGAGAGCGTCGGGCGCAGCCGGGTCGCCAGCTCCCGGGCCAGCTCGTCGACCAGACGTCGCACCAGGGGCCGCAGCCGTGCCAGCTGCTGTTCGGGCATTCCGCCGGCCAGCGAGAGCACCGAGGTCAACAGCTCCATCGAGGGACGCACCGAGGTGGGGTCCAACTGGGCCAGCACGTCGACCCGGCCCGCGTCCGCGGCGTCGGCCAACACCTCCTCCCGGACGTCGGCGCCGAACAGGGCCTCCAACTCCTCGGACCACTCCCGGGCGGTCGGGAACGAGGCGTCGGTCCCCCCGCCCGCGCCGCGGCCGTCGTCCAGATCGGCGGAGCCCTCGCCGCGCCCGGCGCCGTACAGCTCGTCGAGCGCCCGCGCGTAGCCCCGCGCACCGGACGGCAGCCGGTCGCGCTGCCGTCCGAGCAGCAGCCGCCACCGGTCGGCGGCGGACAGGCGCCGCGTCCCGGGGTCGACGGGCCGCGGGGCGGACGTCGCGTCCGGGACGGCGGGCGCGTCGGTGTCCGCGGCGGGCAGCGGCAGGTCCTTGAGGGCGGCCAGGCCCGCCGCGTCCGCCGCCGCCCAGAGGGCGAGCAGCCCGGGCGGCGCGTCGAGCGAGAGGTCCGGGCGGTCCCCGAGCCGCTCGGTGACGGTGTCCAGCAGCCGGCCGCGGGCGGCGGGGGAGAGCGCGTCGAAGCCGCCGCGCAGCGCCGGCAGCCGGTCCAGGAACCGATCGTCCGCGAGGCCGTCCACCCGGTCCAGCAAGGGGATGAGGGCGGTCGGGGAGGAGCCGAGCAGCGGACCGGCGGCCGTGAGCAGACCGGTCAGCCGGCGGGTCAGGGCACGCCGGGCCTCCGGAGTGCCGGCGCCGTCGACCCAGCCCGCCGCGCGGTCGCCGAGCCCGTGCGCCGGATCCAGGTCCAGCAGGACCCGTACGGCCAGGGCCGCGCCCTGCATCAACGGGGTGGCGGAGGCGGCCAGGTCCGCCAGGGCGGAGTCCAGCCGCAGTCCCAGGTGCCGCCCGGCGGCCCGGTCCGCGAGCGCCACCAGGGCGCCCGCGTCGGCGGGGTCCTCGCTGCCGGCGAGCCCGGGCAGGGACCGTACGGAGGCCTCCACCAACTCCTCCGAGAGCGCCTCCGCGCGCCTCCGCGCCCCCTGCGACGCCCCGGGGAGGTGGCCCCGGCCCAGGACCTCCAACAGGTCGAGGGCTTCCAGGAGTTCCGGCAGTCCGGCGGTCTCCGGGAGGAACGCGGCGGCCTCCTCCAGCCGTACGTCGACCAGCGCGGGCAGGTCGCACCGCGCGGCCGCGCGCAGGCCGGTCAGGATCTGCGCCGGGGTCGGGCCCCCCTCCTCGGCCGCACGGCGCGCGACGTCCCGCAGCGTCCCGGCCGCCGCCTGGGCGGCGCTCACGCCGCGGACGCCGACCAGGTCGAGCCGGGCGGGCACGGACGGGGTCCAGGACAGCCGCCACTTGCTGCCGAGCGCGGTGCCGTCGCCGGTGGCGGCCACCGCGACGGGCTCCCCGTACCCGGCGCCGCACACCAGCAGCCGTTGCAGCACGACCTCCCGCCGGCCGTCCAACTCGGAACGCAACGGATCCAGCCGGACCTCCCGGGGAGCGGGATCGCGCGGCGACGGCAGCCGCAGCGCCGCCAACTCCTCCTCGACGGCGGGACCGAGCCCCGATCGGGGGGCGTGCGGGGTGATCCTGCCGCGCCCCGCCCCGATCAGCACGGCCTCCAGGGCGCGGGCCAAGGCCCGCCCCCGACCCAGGGGTTCGCCCTGCCCGAGGACGGTCATGACCGCCTCCAGCAGTTCCCCGCGCCCGGGGGCGGGCAGCCCGCGCAGCACCGCCAGGTCGCAGGCGAGCCGCAGCGTCTCCGCCGCCTCCCCGGTCCCCGCGGTGTGCCCGACCCGGCGCAGCTCCCGGCAGACCCCGGTCACCGCGACCGAGGCCGCGTCCCGGACCCGCACCGGGTCCCCGCCGGCCTCGAACACGGCCTGCTGCCAGAGCGGGTCCCGGATGCCGGCCGGATAGCCGGAGCGGGAGTCGAGCAGGTCGAAGGAGTACGGCACGAACGAGGCCACCACGGCGTCGTCGCCGGGGCGCGCGCCGGAGCCCGTCCTCGACCCGCCCGAGTCCTTGACCGCCGCGCCTGTGTCCTTGCCGGCGGCCACCGCGACGTCGGTCGTCGGGGCTTCGCCCACCGCGGCGTCGGTCGGGAGGAGGGCCGGGGCGTGGAAGGCGCCGATCAGCGCGGCCACCCGGCGGCCCCCGGCGGAGGCGGCGGCGATCACGGCCCGCATGTGCGCCTCGCGGGCCAGGTCCCGCGCGGGCACGTCGGCGTCCGCGCGCAGCGCCCAGCCCACGCCGAGCGCCGCCCGACGCACGGCCTCGGGGGAGCAGCCCGGGGCCTGCACCTCGACCGCGCGGTCCCAGAGGTCGTCGCCCTCGCGCCCGGTGCCGGACGCGGAGAGCGCCTCGGCGAAGGAACGACGGCCCGCGGCCGAAGGTCCGTCGCCGGACGGGATCGCGGCGGCCGGTGCCGGCCCGTCGGGCGTGCCCGACTCCGGTGCCGGCCGGTCCGGGCCCACCGGCAGCAGGCCCGCCGGCGCGTCCGGAAGGGACCAGCCGCCGTCGGCCAACGGCAGGTCACAGCAGACCACCTCGACGCCGCGCTCCCGCGCCCAGCGGATCGCCGCCAGTTCGGGGGAGAAGTCGGCGAACGGGTAGAACGCCAGGCGCCCGTCCCGCCCCTGGCCGGCCAGCGCGACCGGGGCCACCGTCTCGGGATCCGCCACGTACTCCCACCACGACTGGAACTCGGCGGGCAGCTCCACGCAGAGCACCTCCGCGCCCGCCGCGTCCAGCAGCGCCGGCACCATCGCCGCGAGGGCCGGGCTGTGATGCCGGACCCCCAACAGGTACGGCTCCCGGCACGCGGCGAGCGCCTCCACGGCGTCCCTCGGATCGACCATCGTCACCGCAGGCTCCCGCGCAGGTCCCACAGCCGACGCCACATCGCCGAACCGTCCTCGGCGCGGCGGCGGACCGGGCCGTCCCAGTACCCCAGCAACCGGCCGTGGTCGGCGGGGTCGTCCTTGCGCACGACGCCCAGCAGGTGCCCCGGCAGCAGATCGAGGACGTCACCGCCCGGCAGGTAGGCGGCGGCCACCCCCAGCGAGGCCGCCACCTGCACGGCCTCGGCGGTGGACATGACCGTGCCGGGCCGCTCCACGTCCCAGCCCTCGGCGCTGCGCCCCGAGCGCAGGTCCCGGAAGACGGTGACGAGGGCGTCCAGCACCGCGTCGTCCACGCCGAACGCGGCTCCGGCGCGCTGCACCGCGGCGACGGCCTGGCGCCGGATCAACGCGGCCTCGGCATCGGCGTCCGCGATCGGCGCGACCGTCTCGAAGTTGAACCGTCGCTTCAGCGCGGCCGACATCTCCGAGACACCGCGGTCGCGGAGGTTGGCGGTGGCGATGACCGTGAAGCCGGGCGCGGCGGACACCACCGCGTCCTCGGTCGAGGTCAGTTCGGGCACGCTCACCCGACGGTCGGACAGGATCGACACCAGGGCGTCCTGTACCTCCGGCAGGCAGCGGGTGATCTCCTCGACCCGCACCACCCGGCCCGAGCGCATCGCGGCGAGCACGGGGGAGTCGACCAGGGCTTGCGAGGTGGGGCCCTGGGCCAGCAGCAGGGCGTAGTTCCACCCGTACCGGAAGGCGTCCTCGGTGGTGCCCGCCGTGCCCTGCACGGTCAGGGCGCTGGTACCGGACACGGCGGCGGCGAGCAGCTCCGACAGCATCGACTTGGCGGTGCCGGGCTCGCCGGTGAGCAGCAGGCCCCGCTCGCCGGCGAGGGTGACCACGCAGCGTTCGACGAGGGCGCGTTCGCCGACGAACTTCGGCGCGATCGCCAGCTTGGTCGGCAGACCGGCGCGCCGCTTGGGCAGTGCCAGTTCGGCGCCTTCGCTGCCGCAGACGAACGTGACGACGGCGCGCGGGGTGAGGGCCCAGCCGGGCGGGCGGGGCCCGGTGTCGTGTGCGGCCAGGAAGGCGAGTTCGGCGGCGTGGCGCTCCTCCGCGGGCATGACCTGCCGGGCGGGGGCGGACGGTTCGGTGACGGTCATCGGGGGTCCTTCGGGTGGTGCGGGAAAGAAGCAGGGGGGTGTGGGGTGCCTCATGGCGACCCGGCGCGGGCCGGGCCGCCATGCGGCACGGGCGGGCGGCTCCGGGGCGGTTGGGCCCGGACGCGGCCGCGGTGGGCCGGCCCGGACCGGGGCGAAGGGCCCCGGCCCGGACCGGTTCAGGAGGGCGTCACCGCCGGCGTCGCGTCGTGCGCTTCACCTTCAGTTCCTCGAAGCGCGGAGTGTCGCCCTCGCGGACCCGCTCCCACGCGCGCCGGTACAGGTCCGCGGCCGGTTCGGTGGGCACCAGCACGCCCAGGACCGGGTTCCGTCCCGACGCCGTCGCGTACATCGGCAGCTTCCACAGCTCCACCGGCAGCGTCGGCGAGGGGATGTCCGCCCACCCGCCCGGCAGGAACAGGGAGCGTCCGGCGCGGCTGCGGCTCGCCGTCACCACCAGGTCGGTGGCGCCCAGCTCCGCGCGGGCCGCCGTCAACCGGGCCGGCTTCCAGCCCGTCCAGCGTGCCGTGTTGCGGTCGGTGGGGTCCGGCATGGCGAGCAGCGCGAGGTAGAGGACGGCGGCGTCCGCACCCAGGCCGTACATGGCGCTCGCCTCCGCCACCAGGTCCGGCGCCGAACGGCCCGCGTCCTGCGGCCACCAGGTCCCGTCCTTGTCCACCGAACCCGCGGCGGGCGCCCCCGGATCGGCGAGGAGCCGCGCGAAGCCCGGGTCCTGCGCGAGCCGCAGCGCCGTCTCCACGGCGAACGGCTGCTGCTCGGTGCCGCGCAGCGCCGGCAGGTACGGGTCGGAACCGGTGGAGTCCAGTAGCGCCGGCCGCAGGGCCGGGTACGACCAGTGCGTGCCCGTGCCGGGCAGCACGACCGCGCCGTAGCGCTCGTACCCCTCGCCCGTCTCGGTCGGCGTGCCCGCCGCCTTACGGAACTCGGCGGGGTTGTGGTAGGCGTCGATCCCGAGCAGCAACTCGGGCGCGGACAGCCGCTGTCGCAACGCCGTCAGCGCGGGTGGCAGCACGGCCCGTACCGGGTCGCCCGCCGGCAGCCGGTGCGCCAGCCACCCCGAGAGGGCGATCGCCCGGGTCAGCACCGCGGAGGTGAACGGGGCCGCCGCGGGCTCGCGGGGCGCGATCTGGTTCTCCCGCACCTCCCACGCCACATCGGTGTTCAGCTCCGGTGCCACCGTCGGATCGAGGAGCGCGGGCAGCGCCTTGTGCACCGACCACCGGTGGGCGTGGCTCGACCCGGCGCCGACGGCGCGGGTCGCCTCCACGAGCAGCCAGTCCGGTACGGGCGTGCGTCGGCCCACGCGCCGGTTCCACACCTCGGCGGCGGCCGCCACGTCCGGGCCCTCGCTCCACAGCCGCGCCGGCTCGGCGGGCAGCAGCGCGGCCACCAGCTCCCGCCGGACCTCGACGTCGAGGTTGCGCAGGTCGTCGCGGGCGTACGCCGAGTCCGCGGCCTTGACCCCGATGGCCGCCCGGAGTTCGGCCGGCAGGAAGTTCCGGTCCCAGGTGTCGATGTCGGGGAGACCGGCGAGCACCAGCCGGGCCGCGGGCCCGGAGACCCCGGTCAGGCGGGCGAACTCCTCGGCGGCCTCCGTGAACCACGGCGCCGCGCCGTGCTCGGCCGCCGCGGCGAGGAACGCGGCGAGCCAACCGGCCCCGCGCCCCCGGTCCCCGAGCGGGGCCTTCCCGCGCGCGGTGTACGGCTGCGGCACCGCGAGTCGACCGCTGGGGTCGTGCAGCAGCGCCGTGAACTCGCGGCCCTCGTCCGTGGAGTCGCCGTGCTCGCCGGTGATGGCGAGCAGGGCCCCGCCACCGCACGGCAGCACGCTCGCGTGCCACTTCCCGCGCTCGCGGCCGTCGGGCTGCGTCGTGTGGTTGCGGCCGAGGTGGACCACGACGCGCAGCCACCGGCCGGCGGACGCCTCGGTGGAGTCCAGGCCCAGCGCGACCACCTCTTCGAGCATCGCGCACAGCGCCGCACGCTGTGCGTCGTCCGCGCCGGTGACCACCGCGCGGTAGGCGACGGCGGCGGCCCCGTCGAGGAACAGTTCCGTCCAGGGCAGCGTCGTCCGCGCGAGCCCCGGCACGTCGAAGTGCAGCCGTCCGGGCACCTCCCGCGCGTCCGTGTCGGCGGAGACGGAGGCCAGCTCCCGCAGGAACCGGTACGCGGCGTCGGAGTCCCCGCCGTACCGCCGGTGCCCGCCGGCGACGAGCCCCTCCAGCGCCTCGGCCACCAGCTTGTCGGACGGGCCCCGTACGACCTGCGGCGCGGGCTCGCGCGCCGTGGTCGGGTTCAGGGCGGCGGCCACCTTGTCGAGCGCCGCCCGCTGCCGCAGGGCGTCCCGGAGCTTGTCGACCACGCCCCCGATCAGCTCGGGCGAGGTGATCCGGGGCAGGGCCGCGCTTACCAAGGTGGGCAGTTCGTCCCGGTCGGCGACGGCGCCGGCCGCCTTCAACAGCGCACCGCAGGTCTCCGCGTCGGCGGTCCGCAGCGCGGCCGATCCCTCGGTGTCCCGGGCCCGCAGGCAGTACCAGTAGGGGAGCGGCGGGAGGTCCACGGTGGCCGTGGAGTAGGCCGGGTTGTCGTGGTCGGAGCTGACCTGGGAGGTGACGACCCCGTCGTGGTCGCTGAGCGTCAGCGTGCGCCATTCGCTGGACAGCACGCGCAGTCGGTCGTCACCGGGCAGGCTGAGCGCCCCCTGGGGCATGCGGTCGCCGGCCGCGGTCACCGAGCGACCGGCGGTGTCCGAGCCGTGCCAGCCCCGATCGGGGACGTGTACGACACGCCAGCCGAGCAGGCCGTCCACGGGGGCGCCGAACACCGAGCCCTCCACGGTGGGCGTCGGCCGCAGCCAGTTGGCGCCCGCGTGCTGCGGCAGGCTGCTGCCCTCCGGGTGCCCGCGCAGCGCGTCGGCGAGGAAGGCGGGCTGCGAACGCCGTCCCAGGGCGCCGCTCGCGGGGTCGTACTCGTGCCATCCCGCCGCGTCGGGCTCGCTTCCCGAGTCCCACACCCAGTACGAGGTCCCGTCGGACAGGACCGGGCGTTCGGTCGGGAGCTCGGTGTCGCCCGCGTGCAGGACGCCGTGGCCGGTGAACCGGCCGCCACCGGGCAGCGGCAGGGTGACCTGCTCGTTGCGGATCGACCAGTAGGACCCCGGGTGGTCGAGGGTGAGGACGTCGTTCGGGGCGCTCAACCAGTAGCCCTCCACGGCGCCGCCGTACGAGACCCAGAACACCAGCAGGTCGCCGTCCACGTGGTGGAAGCCGAGGCGGTAGTGGTCGCCGCGCGGGACCCGCAGGTCGTGGGTGAGCACCGTCGAGTCGGCGTCGACGACGCGGACCTGCGTGGAGTTGGCCACGATCAGGCGGGGCCAGGCGTCCATGACGACGAGCCCGCGGTCGCGCCGGCCCCCGCGCGCCTTGGCGCTCGGCCGCAGTTCGGACACCGCCGTCTCCCAGGCGGGCCAGGTCAGTTCCTCGAACAGTCCGCCGCGCAGCGTCCGCGCGAGGATCCCGCCCACGTCGAGCGCCGCCGCCCTCGCGATGTCCTCGGGGGCCAAGGCCAGCGCCTCGGCCGGCAGCCAGGTCAGCCAGCGGATCGCCGCGGGCAGCGCCGGCAGCGCGGCCGCCGTGGAGGAGGCGGCCACCTCGCGGACCCAGTCGGCGAGCAGCGCGCTGCTCCCGGGGGACAGGGCAAGGGCGCGGACGGCCCCCCGTCCGGTCGCGCGGCTTCCCAGCTCGTTCAGGGAACGGAACATCACCGGGCGGAAACGCTCGTCGGCGCACAGCGCGCGCAGTTCCCGCCGGGCGGTGTGGTCACCCCAGGCCTGGAGCCCCAGCGTCCGGTTGTTCTCGGGGTCCGGGTCGGCCAGCGGCAGGTCCAGGGACAGCACCAGATCGAGGAGGTCCACGTCCTCGAAGCCGAGGCGCAGCCCCGTCTCGCGCTCCGGCGCGGCGAGTTCCGCGCGCAGCCGGTCCGCGGACCGCTCGACGAGTTCGAGCAGGTTCGCCAGTGCGGGCGGAGTGCCCCACCCGCTGTACCGGGCGGTCTGGAAGCGCTCCAGCCAGCCGGCCGCGCCGTCGGAGCAGCGCTCCTCGTCCGGAGCGTCGGCCGCGGACAGTCCGGCGGTGGCGCCCGAGTCGACCAGCAGCTCCAGCCACATCGCGGCCATGGCGCCCGCGTCGCCGCCGCTGGGCGGGGTCAGTCCGAGCAGGGTGCCCCGTACGGAGGGCACGCGCCGGGCGAGCGCGAGCAACGCCGGGCGGTGGGCCTTCCACCAGCCGGCGGCGGCCCGCAGGGTGGCGGGCAGCGGCAACAGCTCGGCGAGGTAGTCCTGCTCGGGTTCGGTGCCGGTGAGACCGGCGGCGCGGGCCAGTCGGCGCAGCTCCACGGCGACCTGCGCGGACGGCGGCAGCCCGCCCGCGGTGCGGCGCACGCACAGCCGGCGGAACCGGTCGAAGGCCTCGGTGGGGGAGACCCGCAGCGCCAGCGCCTTGCCGTACCCGGTCAGCACCTTCACCGGCAGGGCGCCGGCGAGGGCGAATTCGAGGAAGACGGCGTCCAGCCGGTCCTCGTCCACGAGCAGGCCGAACTCGGCCTCGCTCGCGCGGGCCTTGCCGAACAACTGCGCGGCGTACGTGGTGTTCTCGACGGCCAGGAAGATCCGTGCGGCCTGCTCGTGGAAGACCGGCAGGAAGTGCGGAACGGAGGCCGCGAGCCGGCCGGCCAGCTCCAGGCAGGCGTCGAGGGCGGCCTTCGGCTTCGTCTTCGCCTGGCGGGCGGCCCGGTCCAGTTCCGGTACGACGGCCAGCGCGTGGTGCCCGTCCTCGGGGTGGTGCACCAGCACCCACTCGGGGAAGCCGAGGGCCTGACGCCGGCCGAGGCCCACCACGGCCGGTTCGCCGTCGGGTTCGAGGCCCAGGAAACCGGCGGCGAGGTCCTCCGCGGCGCCCAGTTCGGCCGCGGCGAGCCGGATCACGACCCGGTCGTCGCCGAGGGCCGGGTGGCGGTAGGCCCGCGCGGTCAGTTCGACGGCGGAGTCGCCCGCCCCGGTGGTGTCGGCGGGCAGCACGGCGCCCGCGTCGAGCAGCGCCCGGGCCCCGCCGGTGTCGGTGGTCTCGGTGTTCACGCGTTCCCGCCCTCCTCGATCTTGCGCCCGGCGTACAGCGCCGCGGCCATCCGCATCCCCTCGGACCAGGCCACCGGTCCGACCTCGTCGAGCCGCACGGCGCGACCCTCGGCGTCGTGCCAGTTCAGCCCGCCGGTGCTCGACTCGTCCTCCCAGTACGGTTCGCCGATCCAGACGGCCGCCTCCACGGCCCCGCCGGCGTCGCGCACCTTGCAGGTGGCGTAGCCGCCGGAGACCCGGTAGCCGAGACCGGTGGCCCGTGCCGCGAGACTGAAGCGGGAGGGGAACACCCCGCCCGCGTAGTCCCGTACCTCGGTCGCGTTGGCGGCGAGCCCCGCCGGCTTCTGCCAGGTCGCGCGGTGGATCTGCTCGACCTGCTGGGTGATGCCGAGTTCGGCGGCGAAGTCCCGTACGTCGTCCAGGTCGGGCAGCAGCACCGGGTGCGGCAGGGTCACCGTGCGCGGGGAGAGTCGCACGGTCTCGCCGTCGAGGTTGACCACCTTCAACTCGCCCGTCTCGGTGGCGTCGCGCAGGAAGCCCACCTCGTCGGGGCCGTCGTCGGCGACGATCGCCAGGTCGCGCAGGGCGCCCTGCCAGGCCTCGTCGGGCCAGACCCGGGCCAGCAGCGTGGTCGGCACCGGCAGCGAGGACACCATCCAGGCGTCCACCTGGGCGACACACGCGACCACGTGTCGATCGAGCCATTCCGAGAGCCGGCGCAGCCGGTCCACCTCGGGGTGCTCCCGCAGCGCCTTGGGCAGAGTCTTCAACTGCCGTTTCGTCGATCCCCGGGCCACGACCCGCCCCTCCACGAGGGCGATCTCGTAGCCCTCACCCGCCGCCAGCCAAGCCATCAGCCGTGCCTGCCCCTCTGCATGTCCCGTCGGATTCCGCGCAGCCCGAAAGACGGCGCCAACGCCCTGTGAGCTGCGGTATGTCGGGAGACTAGCGAGGCCCACTGACAACGCGGCGGTCAGGACCGGTGGGTGAGCGGACCCTCCTGGATATTCGAGACAGTTGGCCTGAATTCGATGTTGTGGCGAGCCGGATGCCGGTCCGGGAGGACGGCCGCGGCGCCCCCGGGACACGAAGAACCGCCCCCGGTCGCGAAGGACCGGAGGCGGTGGGGGTGGAGCGGGCGGGGGGTCAGACGGCGTCGGCCGTCTCCACCGCCTTCAGCAGGGGTGCCTCGTTCGACGCGACCGGCTCCTCCACCCGGGGGCCGTGGCCCGACCGCAGGCCGAGCCAACTGATCAGCGCGACCAGGGCGAAGGCGACGGCCCCGATCCCGAAGGTGAGGGTGAAACCGGACTCGGCGGGCAGTGCGGGAACGCCGGCCGGAAGGTGCTCGATGGTCTTCGAGGCCAGGATGGTGGTGACGATGGCGCTGCCGATCGCACTGCCGGTGGAGCGGGAGATCGAGTTGATGCCGTTGGCGATGCCGCTCTGGTGGTGCGGAACGCTGGACATGATCACGGCCGGCATGGCCGCGTACCCGAAGCTGACGGCCGCGCCGACGACGAGACCGGCGCCGATCACCGAGAAGGTGTGGGCGTGGTCCAGCGCCAGCCAGCCGAAGCCGACGGCGCCCAACACGGCGGCCAGACCCAGGGCGACGCGGGGCCCGCGATGGCGCACCAGTTGTCCGCCGACGGGGGAGGCCAGCAGCGAGACGATCGCGCCGGGGAGCAGGAACTGGACGGAGGCGCGCAGGATGGACGCGTCGAAGCCGTACCCGGTCAGGGCCTTCGGCATCTGGACCAGATAGGAGACGCCCAGGAAGTTCGCGAACATGCCGAAGCCCACGAGGATGCCGGCCAGGTTGGCCATCAGGACGGGGCGGTGGACGAACATCCGCATGTCCACCAGGGGTTCGCGCACCTTGCGCTCCACCAGGACCCACACGGCCGTCATGACGGCGGCGCCGGCGAAGCTCCCCAGCGTCCGGGCGGAGGCCCAACCCCACTCGTGGCCCTGCGAGATGGGCAGCAGGAGCAGCAGGAGGGCGATGCCCAGGGTCAGCGCGCCGAGGAAGTCCGTACGGCCTCCGGTCTTGTGGCGGGTGGCCGGGACCAGGAAGACGACGGCCAGCAGGGCCAGGGTCGCGAAGCCGGTCGCCATCCAGAAGGCGTTGCGGTAGTCGGCGTCGGAGCCGGAGGTGAGCAGGCCGGTGGCGACGAGCGCGAGGCCGCTGCCGAACGCGAGCGTGCCGCTGACCAGGGCCATGGCACCCGGCAGTTTCTGGGGCCGGACCTCTTCGCGCAGGACGGACAGGGCCAGCGGGAAGATCGCGGTGGCCGCGCCCTGGAGGACCCGGCCGAGGATCAGCAGCGGAAGCGACGTCGCGAGCGCGGCGATGACGGATCCCGCGACCATGACGCCGAGGACGGCCACCAGCGTGGGCTTCTTGCCGTGCTGGTCGCCGAAGCGGCCGAGCAGCGGGGTGAAGACGGCGGCGGACAGCAGGGTCGCGGTGGTGACCCAGCTGACGTTGGCGGTCGAGGTGCCGAGGTCGGTGCGGATCAGACCCAGGATCGGAACGGGCAGGGTCTGCATCATCGACACGACCATGGCGGCGAGGCTGAGGGCGAAGACGATGACCGTCTCGTTCCGGGGCCCGGCGGCGGGGGTGGATGCGGCGGTGCTCATGGTGGGCGGGACCTTCTTAGTGCTTCAGATCGCAGATGTTTGATGTCCTCAAGTACGTGGATGAAGGTAGACAGCAATAGTTAAGATGGTCAAGTAAAAGGTTGATAATATGAAGCTTCTCGGCGTACGCTCTCGTCATGAGCGCCACCGCCGCGGCCACCTCGCAGGGCCCCACCAAACTGCAACTGCTGGAACTGTTGGCTGCCATCGGCACCGCCCAATGGCGCGACTTCGCCACCGCCGCCGCCCGGCACGGACTCACGTCCACGCAGGCCAAGGTCCTGGCCCAGCTGGAGGGTCCGGTGCCGATGCGCGGGCTGGCCACCCTGCTCGCCTGCGACGCGTCCAACGTCACCGGCATCGTGGACCGGCTGGAGGCGCGGGAGCTGGTGCGACGCGAGCCGTCCCCGGCGGACCGCCGGGTGAAGCACGTGGTGGCGACCGACGCGGGTCGCGAGACCATCCGCCGCGTGCGCGAGGAGATGCAGGCCACGCACGGAGCGCTGGACGCGCTGGACCAGGCGGAGAGCGCGACGCTCTACGCCCTGCTGGAGCGCCTGCGCCCCACGCTGGAGAAGGACGCCTGATCGAAGGGGCCCGGCCGGACGGCCGGACCCGAACCGCCGCCCCGGGTGCTCACGCGCCCGGGGCGTCCGTGCCTCCGCCGGCTCCGCCATTCGCGGTGTCCATGGTGCCCCCCGCCCCCGGGTCCGCGCCGTCGGCGATCGCGCCGTGCGCGGCCGCGGTGTCGAGGGCCTCGGTCAGTCGGCTCAGTCGCGCCTGGAGGTCGCGGATCTCGCCGAGCTCGAAGCCGGTGGCGGCGGCGATCCGGCGGGGTACCGCCACCGCCCGGGCGCGCAGCGCGGCGCCCTCGTCGGTGAGTACCGCGTGTACGGAGCGCTCGTCCTCGGTGCTCCGCTCGCGTTGGATCAGGCCGGCCGCCTCCAGCCGCTTGAGCAGCGGCGACAGGGTGCCGGAGTCGAGCCGCAGGTGTTCCCCGAGCTGCTTGACGGGCGTCGTGCCGTGCTCCCAGAGGACGAGCATCACCAGGTACTGCGGGTAGGTCAGGCCCAGGTCCTTCAGGACGACCCGGTACAGGCCGCCGAACGCGCGGCTCGCGGCGTTGAGCGCGAAGCAGATCTGCCCGTCCAGGCGGAGGAAGTCCGGCTCGGTGAGGCTCTCAGGCTGCTGCTCGGTCATGTCGGCCAGTGTACCCGGGAACCCTTGTCAGCGATTCAGTTGTGCACAATCAATTTGCACACAACTCAAGTGTGTGCTTTATTGATGGAGCGGTCGGACAACGGCCGCACCGATCCACCCCTCCGAGAGGACCCCCGATGGACGCGCTGTACACCGCTGTCGCCACCGCCAACGGCCGCGAGGGCCGCGCCGTCAGCTCCGACGGCCAGATCGACCTCGCGCTGGCCATGCCCCCGGCGCTCGGTGGCAACGGCCAGGGCACCAACCCCGAGCAGCTCTTCGCCGCCGGCTATGCCGCCTGCTTCGCCAGCGCGCTCGGCCTCGTCGGCCGCCAGGCCAAGGTCGACACCAGTGAGGTGTCCGTGACCGCGGAGACCTCCATCGGCAAGGACACCGACGGCGGCTTCGCACTCGCCGTCACCCTGCGCGTCGAACTCCCCGAGTCCCTCGCCGGCGCCACCGGCGCCCAGCTGGTCGAGCAGGCCCACCAGGTCTGCCCCTACTCCAAGGCCACCCGCGGCAACATCCCCGTCGAGCTCGTCGTCGAATAGCCCGACCGGCGGCGCCGCACGCGCCGCCCCACCGTTTCCGGCGCCCCTCCCGAGGGGC
The DNA here is from genome assembly GCF_026627505.1 of Streptomyces sp. H27-H5. GTDB lineage: Bacteria > Actinomycetota > Actinomycetes > Streptomycetales > Streptomycetaceae > Streptomyces. The sequence goes on from NZ_JAPNLK010000020.1 coordinate 75,126, forward strand.
GCCGCAGGTGTGTGCACCCACACCCCCTGCGTGACGCCCACGCGCGACGCCCACGCACGTCCCCACGCGCGACGCCCACGCACGTCCCCACGCGCGACGCCGACACGTTCCCGCGCGCGACGCCCCCGCGCACGTCCCCACTCACGCCGGCCGCCGAACCGCCACGACCGCGCAGACCGCGGCCAGCGGCAGTTCCGCCACCGCGGCGAGCGCCAGTGCCATCCCCTGGCCGCTCGTGCCGGCCGAGGTGGTGACGTCGAACCACGCGTCCATCACCAACAGGGCCGCCGTCGCCCCCGCCACCGCCGACACCCGGGGGTCGCCCCTGCGCAGCAGCGCACCCGTACCGGCCAGGCCGGCCACCAGCATCGCGTCCAGACCGATCCACGCGGTGGACCAGTACGACACCTCGGTCATGTGCGGCACCGTCTTCGCCAGCACCACCATCCACGGGACCAGCGCCAGCCCGGCGCCCGAGAGCACCGTCGAGAGGCGCGGGACGCGGACGTCGGACCGGCGGAGCCGACCGGCCGCCGCCCGTCGGGTCGGGGACCGGTGCGCGACGCGCTGCGGGGAGACGAGGGCCATGGGTGCGGAACTCCTTCCGACCCGACGGTCCGTCCGCCGGGCACTCCACGACTCTCGTGCCCGGGGCGCGGAAGATCAGTAGCTCCACCGTCCGAACCGGGGGTGGTGCCAGGTACACCCCGGGGCGGGCACCAGGGTGGTCGAACATCCCCTGACGTGCGATTAACGTACGACGCATGGCATTTCGCGGTGCGTTGAGGCGTACGTACACCTGGATCGCCGCGCACACCCCGTGGTCGGCGTGGGCCCGGGGCAACACCGCCTTCTGCGCGGCCGCGATCCCACCCGCCCTGCCCGTCCTGCTCGGCGTGGTCTTCCTGTGGGTGTGGCCCCGCAGTCCCGTCCCGCTCCTCCTCGCCCTCGCCTGCGGTCCCCTCCTCACCCGGCTCCAACGCAGCCGCTTCCGGGCGCTGTTGGACCGCGACGTGCCGGAGGTCGCCCGCGCACACCCCTGGCGCACGGTGCGCGGCCTCGCCGAACGACTGACCGCCGAGTCGACCTGGCGCCAGTACGGCTACCACCTGCTGGTCAGCCCGGCCGCGGCCCTCGGGGGAGCCGTGCTGGTCCTCCTCTGGATCGGCGGCCTCGCCGGCGCCTCCGTGTACGCCTGGTCCTGGATGCTGCCCACCGACGACCCGGAGTTCGGGCAGGGCGTGACGCGTTCGTACGACACCCTCACGGTCGCGGGCGCCCTGCTGCTGCTCGCCGCCCCGTGGTGGGCGGCGCTCCTCACCCGACTGGACACGCTCGCGGGCGCCGCCCTGCTCGGGCCCAGCCGCGCGGGGGAGTTGCTGCGCCGGGTCGAGGACCTGGCCGAGAGCCGGGCGGGCGTCCTGGACGCCGCCGACCTCGAACGTCGGCGCATCGAAAGGGACCTGCACGACGGAGCCCAACAGCGCCTGGTGTCCCTCGCCATGAACCTCGGCATCGCCCGCGCCACCCTGACCGACCTGCCGCCCGAGGTCAGGGCCGTCATCGACGAGGCGCACCGCGAGGCGAAGGAAGCCATCGAGGAACTCAACAACCTGGTACGGGGCCTGCACCCGGCCGTCCTGGAGGACCGCGGGCTCGACGCCGCGCTCTCCGGGATCGCGGCCCGAGCCCCGCTCCCCGTCGAACTGTCGGTGGACATCGCCGTGCGCCCCGGCTCGACCATCGAGGCCGTCGCCTACTTCGTGGTGTCGGAGGCGCTCGCCAATGTCGCCAAGCACGCCCGCGCCAGCCGCTGTTCCGTGCGGATCGGCCGGATCCCGGGGCGACGGGGGGACCTGCTGCGCGTCGTCGTCACCGACGACGGTGTGGGCGGCGCCGACCCGGCGGGCGGGACCGGCCTGACCGGACTGCGCAAACGCATAGGGTCCGTCGAGGGAACCATCATGATCGAAAGCCCTCTCGGGGGCCCGACCGTCGTCACCGTGGAGCTGCCGTGCGTGCTGTGATCGCCGAGGACTCCGTTCTCCTTCGCATAGGACTCGTCAAACTCCTCGACATGGCCGGATTCGAGGTCGCGGCCGAGGTCGACGACGGCGAGGCCCTGCTCGCGGCGGTCGAGGAACACAAGCCGGACCTCGCCCTGGTCGACGTGCGGATGCCGCCCGACTTCACCGACGAAGGCGTCCGGGCCGCCCTCGTGATCCGCCGCCGACACCCCGACACGGCCGTGCTGCTCCTCTCCCAGTACGTCGAGGAACGCTACGCGGCCGAACTGCTGACCACCCAGGGCGGTGCGGGCCTCGGCTACCTCCTCAAACAACGCGTCGCCGACGTCGAGGAGTTCGTCGCCGCACTGCGCCGGGTCGCGGCGGGCGGCACGGCACTCGACCCGCAGGTCGTCGCCCAACTCCTGCTCCGCCGCGGCGGCGGCAAGGACCCGCTGGAGCGACTCACCCCCCGCGAACGGGACGTACTGGCCCTGATGGCGGAGGGGAAGTCCAACGCCGGGATCGCCGCCGAACTCGTGGTGAGCGAGAGCGCGGTGGCCAAACACATCAACAACATCTTCGCCAAGCTCGACCTGCCGCCGGCCGACGGCGCCCACCGCCGGGTCCTCGCCGTCCTGCGCTTCCTGGACGGCGCGTCGTGACCGGCACCGCCGCGACCGGGACCGCCGAGAGGGGGACGGCCCCGCAGCGGGCGGGCCGGCGCACGGCATGGCTCGCCGCCGCGTGGCTCGGCGCCGTGCTCGTGGTGATTCCCGTCGCCTGGCAGGCGTGGACGTACGGAAACACCCGGCAGGGGAGCGTCGCCGGGGGCGACGACGGCCGACCGGTGACCGCTCTGGAGATCGTGGCGGGCGGTTCCGACGTCACCGTCACCCCACGCGCGGACCGGCAGGTCTCCTACCGGGCGGACCTCGGCTGGTCGTTCCGAAGGCCCACCATCGAGGAGAGCCGGCTCGGGGACACCCTGCGGCTCACCCCGCACTGTCCCGGCGGCGCCGGCGACTCGGGCCTTCCCGGTCTCCGCTGCTCCGTGCGGCTGTTCGTGACCATACCCGCCGACATCCCGATCAAGGTGACCGCGGGCTCCGGCCGGGTGGACATCCGCGGCCTGGGCGGCGCCGTGGACGCGGACGTCGACTCCGGCGCCCTCCACCTCACCGGGCTGCGCGGCCCGGTGCGCGCCCGCGTCGGATCCGGGCAGCTGGAGGCCACCGCCCTCACCTCCCCCCAGGCCGAGCTCCGGGTGGGCTCCGGCCGCGCCGCGGCCGCCTTCCTGACCCCGCCGGGGCAGGTGACCGCCCGCGCCGGCTCCGGCCGGCTGGACCTCACCTTCCCGACCGCCACCCGCTTCCGGGTCGACTGCGAGGCGGGCGCGGGCCGCTGCGAGGTGGACGGGGCCCTGCGCGATCCGGCCGCCCCCGGCACCCTGACGCTGTCGGCCGCCTCGGGCCGGGCCCAGGCCGGGTACGCCACCCCCTCGACCCCTTGGAAACCGGAGCACCCTTCGACCCCGGCCCGGTGACCAAGTACGGCTCCGCCGGTGCTCCGTTGACGGCCTTCCGACGTCTCAGGCAGAGGCGCGGCGCACGAGGACCGTCGGGGTGATCACCGGGCGTGGTGGTCGGGGAGCCGTCTCGGCCCGGTGCAGGGTGTCCAGCAACAGACGGGCCATCAGCCGCCCCATCCCCTCCACGTCCTGGCGCACCGTGGTCAGCGGCGGATCGGCCGCCTCCGCCACCAGTTCGGTGTCGTCGAAGCCCACGAGCGCCACGTCGCCGGGGACCGACCGGCCGTGCTCGCGCAGCACGGCGAGCGCCCCCGTGGCCATCAGGTCGTTCGCCGCGAACACCGCGTCGAGCGCCGGTCGGCGGTCCAACAGCTGGCGCATCGCACGGGCCCCGCCCGCCGAGGTGAAGTCCCCCTCGGCGGTCAGCGCGGGATCGGCGTCGCGCAGTACGTCCCGATAGCCGTCGAGCCGGTCGGCCGCCGAAGTCTGGTCGAGGGGGCCCGCGATGTGCGCGATGTGGCGCCGACCCTGGGTGAGCAGGTGGCGTACGGCCTCCCGCGCGCCCCCGCGGTTGTCGGCGTCGACGTACACCACGCCGAGGTCCCCGGATCCGGCCGTCCAGCCCGGCCGGCCACCGTAGACCGTGGGCATGCCGATGCGTCGGGTGATCTCGGGGAGCGGGTCGTCGGTGTGCAGGGAGAAGGCCAGGGCGCCGTCGACGTGCCCGCCGGCCAGGTACCGCTCGATCCGGTCGTAGTCCCCGCGGTCCTCGACCAGGAGCAGGACCAACTGCTGGTCCTGCTCGGTGAGTTCCTTGCTGATCCCGCGCACCTGGCGGGAGAAGAAGGGGTCGGAGAAGATCCGGACCTCGGGTTCGGCGATGATCACGGCCACCGCTCCGGTCCGGCGGGTGACCAGGGTGCGTGCCGCCGGGTTGGGGACGTAGCCCAGTTCCAGGACGGCCTTGCGGACCCGGTCCACCAGGTGTGAGCGGACGCCGTCCCCGCCGTTGACGACGCGTGACGCGGTGGCTCTGGACACCCCCGCTCGCGCGGCCACGACCTCCAGGGTCGGTCGGTTGACGGGAACGCGATGCTGTTCGGGCACGTACGCTCCCTCATGCGTGACCGCGGGCGGTTGCCTCGCCGGGCAGCAGGCTAACCCGTACCGCCGGGAGCGCGAGGGCGCTCCCGGCGAATTCCGGTCGTACGGGGCGGTGCCGAGGAGGCGTCGCAGGAGGGATGGGTGTCCGGCCGTCGGGACCGCGGTCCCGGATCGCCGGGCACGGCGCGGGGGCGCTGATGCCCCGGGCTCCACTAGGTGCGGAGTGTCGCCGCTACTTGCAGAACTTCGAATTCAGCGCGGCCGTCACGCCCGCGTTGAAGCCCTTCTCGAAGTTCGGGTCGACAGCCTGGAGGTTCTTGTTCGCGTTCGGCTTCTTGCACAGTTCCTTCGTGTCCTCGAAGCCCTGCCTGAAGCCCTTGCGGAACTGGTCCTGGGTGTCCTTCTGTTCGGCCTGCTTGACGGTGCCGCACTGGGTCCTGCCCTTGTTGCCTTCCTTCACGGAGAACGAGCTGCCGGCCTTCTGGCCGACCAGCTTGAACGTGCCGTCCGCGCTGGTTCGAACCTGCTGGTTGCCGCTCTTGGACAACACGAGGACGTCGACGGCCGGTTTGAACCCGTTTCCCTTGACGTCCACCCGCTTGTCATCGACGGTGTTGGCCGTCACGGTACAGGTGGCGGAAGGCACCGCCGCCTGCGCCGGGGCGGCCACCAGCGCCGCCGACCCCAACGCCAGCAAGGACACCCCCACCGGGGCGACCACGGCCATTCGCATACGCCGATTCATCGTTTCTCCTCTCGTCGAGGAGATCACGGGCAGCCCGGCAGCCGAATGTCGCCGAGCCCGGAGAGGCGGGCCCGCCGAGCGGAACCCTTCGAGCGGGATCCTGGCCCCGACCCGCACCCTCGCACGGCCTGCACCTCACCGGCGCCGACCCGGGTGATCTCACGAGATGCCTCCATCGTCCCGCCGTCGGCCCCCCGTGTCGACCGGAGCGACCGCCGGCCGAAGCGACCGGTGCGCCCGGGTGGAAGAGGCACCCCGGGCACCGGCCTCCCGGCCCCCGACAAGGTCGCCGTCCTCGTTCAGGCGCGGTAGAGCGCCCGCGCCCGTTCGAGGTCCACCGACCCGTCCCCGGGCAGCGCGAGGAAGTGCTCCAGCTGCCAGGACCGGGTGCGTTCGGCCTGTCGAGCGGTCGGCGACGCCCACGGCGGATAGACGCGAAAGCCCCGCTTCCCGCCGACGACGTCCCGGGACACGACGTCCCGCGCGCAGAGCACGGCGGACGGGAAGACGAACTGCCCGTGGTCCGCCCCGTCCCGGCAGTCGATGACGAACAGCTCGACGCCGTCGCCCGTGTCGAACGGCCGGATCGGGCCCTCCGGGGACCGCTGCCACACCGTGACGAACTGGCCCACCTTGGTCGGTGTCGTCCTGGCGACCCGGAACCTGACCGGACGACCGTTCACGGACAGCGCGTACGCCCCGTAGTCCGCGCTCTCCTCCTCGGCGACGGGCGCCGGGCAGTCGTACCCGCAAGGGTCGTAGACGAGGGACTTCGCCGCGACGAGCCCCTCGGGTACGGGGCCGGTGGTCGGGTCGCCCCAGGGCTGTGCGGGTGTTGCGTGGTGCGCGGTCATGCCCCGATCCTTCCAGCCGTCGGTGACAAGAGCCCGGGGGACCCCGCCCCGCAGGTCGGGCGTTACCGCGTGGCCGCGCCCCGGGAGAACTTCTCCCACTGGGCGGTGACGATCTCCCCGGGCACCCCGCCGAAGTCGTCCACGCCGAGCATGTCGGAACGGAAGGACAGGGTGACCGCGTCGGACCGCACCAGCGTCAGATACGTGTACAGCGAGGCGCCCTTGTCCTTCACGTCCTGCACCACGATCCGGTAGGCCAGCGCCTCGTCTCCCAGCTTCGGCGCCGGCACCGGCTCCACCCGGAGCACCTTCGCGTCGACCAGGGTGCGCTCCTCCGTGTAGCCGGCCGCGCACCGCTTGCCCGCGACGGCCAGCGACTTCATGACCGAACCGGCCGCGCCCGCGTCCTTGTACGAGCGCAACAGCACGTCGGTGTCGACCCCGAACACCTCGTCCGGGACGCTGACCGGCGCGTAGGCCTGCGCCGTGTGGCCCGCCCGGCCCAGGCCCGTGAGGGGTTGGCAGACCGCCGGAGCGGCGTCATAGATCTCGTCGAAGGGCTCGTCGAGCAGTGCCGGGCCGCTCTCGTACGGACCGGCCTTCTCTCCCGACGCCAGCACCAGGCGGCCCAGGCGCTCCGCTTCCGGTCCGGAGGTACCGGCCGGGGTCGGGGTGCCGCTCGCCGCGGTCGCGGTGGCGGCGCCCGCCGCGGGCCGCGTGTCGCCGGTCGCCCGCGGGGTGGCGCCCGAGGCGGCGGCCTTCGCCTTCCGGTCCGTCCCGTTCTCGTCCGTCTCGCCGGATCCACCGCACGCGGCGCTCCCGAACAGCAGGGCCGCCCCCATCACGACGGCCGTCGCGCGACCGACCCCGTTGTTCTTCCCCACCCCGTGCATGTGCTGTTTCCCCCCGAAGGTTCGTACCGGAGCCCTGATTGTGCAGGACGTCGGGCGGTCCTCCCACACGGGCCCACCCTCAGGTCCCAAGGACCCCCTGAAGGTGGCTGACCAGCGCCTTCCCGGCCGGCAGGGCGATGCGGGCCCCCAGGTAGCCGTCCGGCCGCACCACGAACAGCGTCGACCCGCGTGCCCCGTAGAGCCGGGCGAACTCGCCCCGGTCGTCGCGGTAGACCGGCACGGGGGCGCCGTCGGCCGGGACGCCGTCCGCGACCACGGCACAGACATCCGCCCCACCCGCCGGGAAGTTCCCGGCGAGGGTGGCGAGTTCGGTCATCGCGTCGGTGTCCGGGCCCGTCAGGTACAGCACGCACACGTGGTCCCGATCCCTCAGCAGGTCGTACAGACGCAACGGGTGGGCGGCGATGGGCGTGGTGAGGCCGCCGCAGTCCGGAGCCCGGTCACCGGGCTGCGGGCCGTCCGTCCCGTCGTCCTCCGCTCGTCCCACGATCGGGCTGCCGCGGTAGCCGACGAGCAGTTGGGCCTCGCGCATCATCACCGTCGCCGGGTCACCGGGATCGGCCTGCACACCCTCGGCGGCGTGCCGCACCGTCCGGCCGACGACCTCCTCGCCGATCGGGCGCCGCTCCGCGTCGAAACTGTCCAACAGCAGCGGAGGGGCGGCGCCCCCGACGGCCAGGGCGAGCTTCCACGCCAGGTTCCACGCGTCCTGGATGCCGGTGTTCATGCCCTGCGCGCCGGTCGGCGGATGAATGTGCGCGGCGTCTCCGGCGACGAAGACCCGCCCCTCGCGGTACCGGTCGACGATCCGGTGGCTGATGCGGAACACCGACGACCAGCGCATGGTCGAGGCCACGGTCGGCCGCGGCGACATGCGGTCCAACACCGCCTGGATGTGGGAGAGTTCAGGGGCCCGGCCGCCGTCCAGCCCGTGCGCGATCCCATCCCCGGTCCGCTCCGCCGCGGACGACAGCTCGTCGGGGACCGACATCGACACGCGGTAGCGGCGGACCCCGGGGAGCGGGATGCACACCAGGACGTCGTCCACGACGCCCCCGTCGTCGCGGTGCATGGCCCGCACCCCGTAGCCGTACGGCAGGTCCCAGTCGACCTCGATGTCGGCCAGCATGTACTCCTCGGGGAACGCGCCCCCCGCGAAGTCGAGCCCGAGCCCCTTGCGGACGGCGCTGTGCGCGCCGTCGCAGCCCACCAGGAACCGGGAGCGGACCTCTTCCTCGGCGCCGGTCACGACGTCCACCAGTCGACTGGTCACCCCGTCGGCGTCCTGGGTGAACGACACCAGCTCCTTGCTCCGCTCGATGCCGGTCCCGAACCGGTCGAGGAACTCCTCGAGGATCCGCTCGGTCTCGTTCTGCGGGAGGGCGGCGAACCCGTACGGCACCTCCGGCGGCAGCTTCAGGTCGAGGCGGGGCTGCTCGACGCCGTTGACGTACGTGAGCTGCCCGCGCATCGGGACGGCCGCCTCCAGCACGGCGCGGACGAGGCCCGCCCGGTCCCAGAGTTCCAGGGTGCGGGGCTGGATGCCGACCGCCTTCGCGTACGGCAGCCTCGCCGGGAGCCGGTCCACGAGACGACACCCCACCCCGCGCCGCCGCAGCTCCGCGGCCGCGGTCAGACCCACCGGGCCCGCGCCCGCGACCAGTACGTCCGTGTGTCCGTCGGTGTGCGCCACTGGTCACTCCCCGGCCGAGCCCCCCGTACGGAAGCAGCAGGTCCCCTCCATGGTGGCCCGACGACCGGACCCCGGCCACCGCTCCCCGGGCGGGGCGGTGGCCGGGGTCCGGAGACCGCCACCCGCTCGCGGCCGGACGCGCATTCCGGTGGGGCGCTCCCGCCCGTCAGTCGGTGCCCGTACCGGCGGCCGCCTGGCGCTGGCGCTTGCTCAAGGGGGCCAGGGTCATGTCCTGGGCGTGGGTCCTGAAGTGCTTGAAGGCGTACCCGCGCTCGGACAGCCAGGCCTCGGCGGCCAGCTCGGCGCGTGCGGTCGCGTCATGGATGTCCTCCTCGGTCTCGCCCGACTCCAGGAAGCGGAACGTGTAGGAGTCCCGCGCCGTGATCTCGTACGTGAGGTGCCCCTCGGGGGTGAAGCCCGCGCGCAGCAGGTCGTGCTCCGGGGCGGCGGCCAGCAGCGTCGCGCGCTGCTCGTCGGTGAGCCGGACGAAGGAGCCGCGGACGGTGATGCGGAAGGTTCGGGTGGTCATCGCGTCAGCCTAGGCGGGGGACGTGGCGGACGCACGGGTGTTTCGGATCCGGAGGCGACCGTCCGAGGGCGGGGCACCCGGGGTTTCCCGGGGGCGGGGGCCGCGTGGAGGGGCCACTGCACCAATCGAGTGGCCGATATCTCACGGTTTAACGATTCTGCGGGGCGCCGCGCCGTGCAACCGGGTGAGGCCGCGTGCCCTTCCGGGCCCCCGGTCGTCCGGAGCGCTATCCATGGCAGCGTGATCAAGTCACTGCGCACCACACTCACCGCAGCCCTCGTGACCGGAACCCTCGTCACGCTCGCCCCGGGCGCCGGGGCCACCCCCGCCGCGCCGACCGACCGCGTCACCGTGGACGTCGCCTCGGTCAACGGGTCGGGCTGCAAGCCCGGTACCGCGACCGTCGACGTGGCCTCGGACAACTCGGCGTTCACCGTCGCCTACAGCGAATACCTGGCCCAGGCCGGCGGGGGAGTCCCCGTCACGGAAGGCCGCAAGAACTGTCAGCTCGCCCTGACCGTGCACGTACCGCAGGGCTTCACCTACGCGGTGTCCAAGGTGGACTACCGCGGCTACGGCAACCTGGAGCAGGGGGCCACCGGCACCCAGAAGGCCAGCTACTACTTCCAGGGCATGAGCCAGACCGCCTCCCGCACCCACACGTTCCACGGGAGGCTGAACAACAACTGGCAGGTGACGGACACCACGGACATCGAGGCGCTCGTCTTCGCGCCCTGTGGCGCGCAGCGCAACTTCAACATCAACACCGAGCTGCGCACCACCGCCGGGACCGACACCTCGAAGACGAGCTACATGGCGGTCGACTCCACGGACGGCACCATCAACAGCGTCTACCACTTCTCCTGGAAGAGCTGCCCGGACCGCTGACCCGCCCCGGCCACCGACCCGCCCCCGGTCCCCGTTCGCGCGATGTCCGCGTTGCGTTCCGCCCGCGCAGTGCCGTTTCGGCAGTGAACTCCGCCACTCGATCAGGTGAGTTCGGGTGTGGCGCCGTGTCGTGCGCGGGCACCGGGGGACTAGACCCATGGGTGATCACCTTCCCGCGAGCACCCGGGGCGACATCCCCGAGTGCCCGTGCTTTCCCCTGTTTCCGACCATGAGAAGGCCCTCGTGAACACCACCCTGCGCCGCATCGCCGGCACGTTCGCCGCGACCGCCGCCCTCGCGTTCCTGACCGCCGCACCTTCCGACGCCGCCGCCCGACGGGTCGATACGCAGTGCGGCACCTACATCTGTGTCCACACCGCCCACCACAACCGGTTCGTGCAGGACATCACCGTGCAGACCAAGGACGGGGTGTCCGGCACCCTGCGCGCCTACTGGGGCAACTTCCACAGCGGCCGGGTGAACGCCGCCTCCCGGCGGTGGGAGGTCGGCTACGAGCAGGACGGTGCGAGCCTCGTGTGCGGCGGCCTCGAACGCGACGGGCGCAGCATCGAGGACGGCATCTGCGTGACCATCTGAGCGACGCGCGGTCGAACCGGCTCCGGGAACGATCCCGCCGTACCGTCCTGGCGGCGGGATCGCACCCGACCCGACCTGAAGCGAGCCGAACCGGACCGACCGCGCCGTCACGCCGGCGCCGCGCCGTGCTCCCGGTAGCGGCCCGGAGTCGTGCCGAACTCCCGGTTGAAGGCGTGCGAGAAGGCGTACGGAGTCCCGTACCCCACCCGGCGCGCGATGGCCGCCAGCGGGTCCGGGGTGTCGCGGAGCAGGGCCGCGGCGGCGGTCAGCCGCCACGAGGTCAGGTAGGCCATCGGAGGCCGCCCCACCAGGGCGGTGAACCTGCGGGCCAGCGTCGGGCGCGAGACCCCGACCTCGGCGGCCAGGCTCTCGTTGGTCCACGGCGCGGCCGGGTCCGCGTGCAGGGCCCGCAGCGCGGTGGCCGTCACCGGGTCGCCGAGCGCCGCCGACCACACGCCGGTACCGTCCTCGGCCATCCACGAGCGGATCATGTAGACGAGCAGCAGGTCGAGCAGACTGGGCACGGCGATCCCCGCGCCCGGCCGCAGGCCCCCCAGCTCGCCCCCCAGCAAGTCGATGGCGGAGCGGAGTTCGGGATGACGGCCCACACGGTTCGGCAGGTGCGCCACGGTCGGCAGCTCCCGCATGAGGGGGTGGGCACGGCTGCGGTCCAACCGGTACTTGCCGCAGAGCAACTCCACCGCCCCGGCCTCGGACGCCGGGTGGTGCGCCGGCCCGTCCGGCCGCCAGTCCTCGAAGGGCACCGCCCGCTCCAGGCTCGCGGCGTCGGCCCGGACGTCGGCGAGCAGGTGACCCGTGCCGTGCGGCAGCAGTACCGCGTCGCCCGTCCCCAGCCGGACCGGTCCCCCGCCCTCCGGGAGCAGCAGGCACGCGCCCTCCAGGACGACGTGGAAGCCGGCGCCCTCGTACGGGTCCAGACGCGTTGCCCAACCACCGCTCACCCGGACCCGGTTGGAGGAGGGCCGTCCCGTGCGGACGGTCGAGATCGCGTCGCTCACCACATCCATGACGTCAGCGTAGTCCGCGCGTCAGCGGTGAGAGCCTCGCGTATTCACATGAGCAGGAAGAGCATTGAGGGGCTCACCGGACCCCCCTAGCATCGTGATCATGAAGAGTGACAGCGAGCAGGGCATCGTACTGGGCGACGTCGAGGTCATCCGGGTCGTCGAATGGCAAGGGGCCTTCGCGTCCGCCCTCGACGTCGTCCCGGATTCCGGGACCGAGGTGTGGAAGGACAACGCGGACTGGCTGTCCCCGGACCACTGGGACCCGGGGACCGACCGCGTGACGGTCGCGCTCCAGACCTGGGTCCTGCGCAGCGCCGGACGGACCATCCTGGTCGACACCGGCGTGGGAAGCATGCGCGAGCGACCCGGCGCGCCCGCGTTCCACCACCGACAGGACGACTTCCTCGGCGCACTGGCCCACGCCGGTGTCCGGCCGCAGGACGTGGACCTCGTCGTCAACACCCACGTCCACGCCGATCACGTGGGCGGCAACACCGTCGACGCCGCGGGGGAGTGGGTCCCGGCCTTCCCCAACGCCCGGTACCTCGTGCCGGCGGCCGACGACTTCCACTTCGGCCCCGACAACGGGTACGCCCGGGGTCTGCGGGCGGACGACCGGCTGATCTACGAGGACAGCATCGCGCCCCTCCACCGGTCGGGCCAGGCCGTTCTCTGGGAAGGTTCCCACCGCATCGACGAGAACCTCGTGCTGGAGCCCGCTCCCGGCCACACCCCCGGCTCCTCCGTCCTGCGGCTGGCCTCGGGACGGGACCGGGCGGTCTTCGTCGGGGACCTCCTGCACAGCCCGGTGCAGATACTGGAGCCCGCCTGGAACAGCTGCTTCTGCATGGACGCCGGGCAGGCTGCGGCCAGCCGCCGCCGGATCCTCGAACAGGCCGCCGATCTGCACGAGTTGGTGGTGCCCGCGCACTTCGGCGGTGGCGGCGCGGTGGAGGTGCGACGCCGGGGAACCGGGTTCGCCCTGGGGGTGTGGGCGGACTTCGAGTGACGCCGCCGGGGGAGCGTTGTCAGTCCCCGGACCTGGCGTTTCGCCCATGACCCTCCCGATGAACGACGTCCTCGACGCGGTGCGCGCAGGTCGCACCGAGCGCCTCCCTGCACTGCTGGGTCCCCTCACCCCGGCCGAGCGCCGCGCTGTCCTCGGTGAACTCACCGCGTTGCGCCGGGAGGTCCGGGGATGGGGCTGGGACCGCGGCTCCGAACACGACCGGATGCGCGGCGCACTGCTCGTCGCGGGGGCCGGCTGCCACACCGGAGCCGCCGCCGCGGCCTCCTGGATCGGCTCCCGTGAGCTGCGCGACTGGCGGGAGCCGCCCGCCGCGGCCCGGCGGGCCCCGTACTGCACCTGGCCGTGGCCACCGGGCTCGGCTCCCGTCATGCCGAGGACCGGCCCGGGGCGGTCGACGCCCTGCTGGTGCTCGCGGGGCGGGGCGAGCTGGACGCGCCGCTGATCGGCCGGGACCTGGCCGAACTCGTCGGCCTGGGGACCGTGAAGGCGAACCGGCTCGCCGACTCCGCGCGCACGGCCGCCGCGACCGGTGCGTACGCCACCACCTGGACCCTGCTCGCGGGGGCGATCCCCGCCCTCCTGGCGCGGGATGCGGCGCCGCCGCCCGGCACCGGTGAGCTGCCGGCCGCCCCGGACCCCGAGGGCCTGGCCGTGCAGGCGTCCCGCCCCGGCTCCTCCCGGCTGGTCGCCCAGCCCCGTCGCCTGCGCATCCCTGGCCGTGGCCGCCGCGTAGGGGCTCTCCGTCACCCAGGCACGGGAAACCTCATCGACCGATGAGCAAGATGAAGCTATCGTCATTGGCACCATGTTGCTGAGGCTGAACATCTCCGACAGTCGCCCCCTGCACGAACAGGTGGCGGGCGCGATCCGGCGGGCCGTCGCCGAGGGCGAGTGCGCCCCGGGCGATCGACTCCCGCCGGCGCGCGACCTCGCGCAGGCCCTCGGGGTCAACGCGAACACCGTCCTGCGCGGCCTGCGATCCCTGCGAGACGAAGGGGTGCTGGAGTTCCGGCGCGGCCGCGGGGTGACCGTGGCCGCCGGCGCGGACCAACGCTCCGCGTTGGTGGAGCGGGTCCGTGAACTCGTCCAGGAGGCGGCCCGGTTGGGGTACGGCAAGGCCGAGCTCACCCAGATGATCAGGGAGGTCCCGTGAAGGACCGCGCAGACCACAAGGAACACCAAGGCCGCGAGGACCGGGAGGATCACGCGGCGGGCAGGGCCACCGGCCGGGGTGTCGCCGTCTGGGCCTCGGGCGTCGGAATCCTGCTGGTCGCCATGCCGCAGGCCGCGCGGGGGCGGCTGCCGGACCGGCTCGCCACGCACTGGGGCGTCGGCGGGGCGCCCGACGGCTCGCTGCCGCTGTGGGCGGCGGCCTCGTTACCGGCGCTTGCCTGGGTGTTGCTCGTGTCGGTCGTGGCACTCGCCGCCCGGCGGGGAGCGGGGGTACGGGGATGGGCCGGAGCGACCCTGCTCTCGGTGGGCGTGGGCCTGATCGGCGCGCAGGCGGTGATCGTACGGGCGAACCTGGACCGGTCGGACTGGCATCAGGCGCGGTTCGCGACGCTCTGGTTCGGCGTCCTGATCGCGGGGATCGTGGCGGCGGCTCTCCTCGGGGTGCTGCTCGACCGTCGAGCGACGGCCTCGGCGCCGCCCGTGCCGGTGATACCCGGTGACCCCGCTCCGGAGATCCCCGAGGGGGAACGTTTCGTCTGGCTCTCGCGGGCGACGAACCCCTGGTTCCAACTCCTCGCCGCCGCCGGCGGCCTGGTGGCCGTCGCGGGTGCGCTCGCCGGCGCGGCGGGACTCATCGGCGCCCCGTGGCCGCTGATCGCGCCGTTCGCCTTCGTCTCGGTCGTGATGTCGGCCTGCTCGTCCGTCCAGGCCCGGGCCACCGAGAAGGGGCTGGAGGTCGGCTTCGGTCCGCTCGGGTGGCCGACGCGACGGTGGGCCGCCGGCGACATCGAATCCGCCCGCGTCGAACGACGCACCCCCGCCCAGGTGGGCGGATGGGGGTACCGGCTCAGCGGGCTGGGCACGACGGTGATGCTGCGCCGCGGCGACTGCCTCGTCATCCGGGCCCGCGGCAAGGACTTCGCGGTCAGCGTCGACGACGCCGCCCGCGCCGCCGCCCTCCTGAACTCATGCCGCGCACGCACCTGACCGGCCCGACCGGCCTACCGCGCGTCGGTGGCGGGTAGGTCCTCGGGGTGGTGTGACTTCCGCTCCCCGGTGTCCGTCAGGGCGTGGGAGGCGAGCCGGCACACGGTTCGTTGCTCGTCGGGGGCCACTCCGAGGCGGTTGAACAGCAGGTGCAGGTGCGAGGCCCACAGCGAGGCGCGCACCGCGGTCCACACCGAGGCCTGACCCGCCGCCCACACGGCCGAGCGGTCCGCGCCGTCGTCCGCCGCCGCGCGCCCGGCCACCTCCTCCAGACGGGCGTCCGCGTCCCGCAGCCCCGCCGCCCAACGGGCCACCGGCCCGACGCCGATGCCGTTCGCCACCCCGTGCCGGACGGCGTCGGCGCGTCGCATCAGTTCCTCACGCGCGGGCCCGCCGTCGGGTTCGGCGCGCGGGGCGGGCACGGGGGCCGGGGTGTGCAGGACGTCCTCGGACCAACGCCATCCCGTCGTCTGCCAGCGCAGCCAGCGGGCGGCCTCGTAACGGTCCATCCCGAGCGCCGCCGCCGTGGCCTGCGCGAGGTCCCCCGCCAGGGCGAGTCGCTCGCCGCCGTGCCCGGTGCGCGCGAGCCCGTCCAGGGCCACCCGGGTGGACAGGGCGAAGACGTCCTCCGTCACGGGCAGGGCGGCGGGCCCGCCGAAACGTTCCGTCTCGGGGATGTACGGCGCCTCATGGACCTCCGCTCCCTCGCCGAGCCGCTCCTTCACGAGGAGCGTCGCCTCGGCGTGCAGCGCGGCCACGCCGGCCGGGGTGAGGTCGCGCACCCGGACGCGCAGGTGGGGGCCGTCCACGTCGACGTGACGGACGTAGAACCATGAGGTCGCCCTGCGGTCCGACACCAGCCCGTCCAGCAGGGGAGCGAGGTCCTCGACGAGGAAGGCGTCGGTGTCCTCACCGGTCGCGCGGGCGAAGCGGGGGAAGAGGTGCAGGCTGAACCAGCGTCCGCCGGTCGCGTCGATTGCCTCGGTCACTTCGGCTCCTCTGGGGAAGAAGGGGCGGGGGCGGGGCGGGAGTTCGTCATGGGGGCGGGCTCGCGTGGGGGTTCGGGTGGGGGCCGATCCGGTGGGGGGCGGATCGCGGTGCGCCGGGTGCGGTCGAACGGCGTGATCACCACCGTAACCGCATGCCGTGGCACGGCCGAGAGGGCGGTGTCCGGAAGTCAGTCACACTCCGCCGCGGATCGAGGGAGCCGGTGGGACCGGTGCGGTCGAAGGTACCCGGGCCCGCGACACGCTCCCGTGCCGGCGCGGACGCGCGGGGGCCGGGGAGGGGCGGGCCGGCGGGGGTGCGCGCCGGGTGTCGCACCGATGCCGGCGGTGGGCATCGGCGCCGGTGTCGAGGGTGTCGCCGTCGCCCCCGTCGGCCGCACGCGCGGGCCCACGGGGCCGGACCGGTGCCCGAGGCGGTGTCCGCCACCGGCGCACACGCGCCGGGCCGGCTCGGCGGAGGGTACGGCGGGCCCCTCGGGCGCTCGATCACCGGGAGCCGGCGCACGATTGGCGCGGTCCCGGCTCGTCCGCCACGGCGCGGTCACGTGGCGATCCCGCCCGGGTGCGGTCGTCGTGGCGGGCCCTCGTCCGACCGCCCGCGCCCGATTGGCCCTCAGCGGGATCCGGGGTTTCGCGGAGCCGCCCCGATCCGCCGGGGTGTGCGCCCGCCGGCGGCTATCGCCTGCGCGTTCCCGCGCCGCCGCTCACGACGAGGGCGTCGGTGATGAGGCGGACCCCGCGGGCGAGGCGGCCCAACTGTTCGAGTTCGACGGCGTACATCCGGATCGTGTTCTCGATGACGGACTCCGCCACACCCATCGCGGGCAGTTCGGCGCGACTCGTCTCGAGCGCCACCCGCACCGCGCGCATCTCGTGCTGGAGCTGGAGCTGGGCGTGCCGGGTGAGGAGTACCGGATGACGTGTCAGCGTCGAGTAACCCGCGTACCGGGCCGGGAGCAGGTCGCGCAGCCAGCGCGTCGCGGTGCGTTCCCAGTCGTGGCTCCCGGGGGCCTTGACCTGACAGGGCCAGTCCGGGCTGAGGGCGGTGGAGGCCAGTTGAGGCATTCTCGTCGCTTCCGAGTGGGTGTCGAACTCTGATCGAGAGGTTGCTGGGCGGCCTCGACCCAGGGGTTGATCGAGGCCGCCATGGCGGTCTTCGGGATCCGAAAGCCCGGATCGAACACCCGGAAGCGGACTGAGGAGGCAGCGCGCGCGGCTGAGTGTTCGTTCTGGGACGGCGTGGGGACGCCCTCCTTGGCATCTGGTGGATCCCGGCCGTGCCTCAGTAAACATATATACCGTTGAGTAAGCAAGCGTATGAAAAATTACATGCGCCCCGAGGGTATGGGGAGGCCCCGCCGACCGTCGTGCGGCAGCGGGGCTAGAGGAAGAATCCGTGCAGGTCGGCGACCTGTTCGTACCCTTCGAGGCGGGCCTGCGTCCGCTCGGGGTCGGCATCCGCCATGGCCTGCAACAGGGCTGCGGACAGGACGTTCGGGGCCGCGTAGGAGTCGAACACGAGCCGTGACCCGGTGCCTGCGGTCAGCGCCACGTCGGCCTCGTCCACCAGGGGCCCCAGCGTGGGATCGGTGATCAGCGCGATCCGCAGCCCGGCGCTGCGGGCCGCTCGCATCGCGGCGAGGGTCTCCTTGGCGTGCCGGGGCATGGCGAAGGCCAGTACCCACGTCCCACCGGCGGCCCGGGACTGGAGCAGCGCGTCGTAGGCGACGCTGCCGCCGCCGGTCACCAGGCGCACGTCGGGGTGGATCCGCCGGGCCGCGTACGCGAAGTACTCCGCCAGCGACACCGAGATCCGCAGGCCGAGGACCGTCAGGGGGACCGAGAGGGCCAGGTCGCGGCCGATGGTCAGCACCTGATCCGTGTCGGCGAGCAGCCGCCGCACGTTCTCCAGGTTCTCGATCTCCGCGTCGACTGCCGCCTGCAACTCGTTCTGCCGTATCTGCTCGCGGCTCTCGGGGAAGCCGGCGACCGCGCTCAGGGCGATCGGCTGGAGGATGTCCCGCAGCGCCGGATAGCCGCTGTACCCCAGGGAGGTCGCGAAACGGGTCACGGACGGCTGGCTGACGCCGACGCGCTCCGCCAGTTCGGTGATCGACAGGAACGCGGCCTCGGTCAGGTGGTCGATCAGGTACTGGGCGATCCGCCGCTGGCCGGGGGAGAGCCGGCGCCCGTCGAAGAGCGCGCGCACCCGCTCGCCGGGGACGCGCTCGTGGTCCGAGGGCTGTCCGCTCGGCGTGATCGCGGCCGCCTGTGCGCGTGCCTGCTGCCCCGATGACACCGGCGGGCCTCCTTCTCATGTCACTCTTGATCAAACATAGCTCACTCATGGTGGTGGACCGGTCGGTGGTCCGCCGACGGACGGGCCCCGCGATTCCATGGTGGCGCGCCGGCGTCCCGTCGTGGACCGTACCCGGCGGTCACTTCCCGTGGTCACCTCACCAGGGGCTTCTGGGCGAAGCAGACCGAGGCGGGGCAGGAACTCGTGGCCGTACCGAGTCCCACGGTCCCGGGGTTCAGCCGGGCCCGCAGACCACTCGGCGAGATCAGCTCTCCCGCCCCCATCGCCCGTGCGGAGCGTGCCAGGTCGCACACGTTCGTGGTGAGGACCGCGCCGCGCGCCGTCGTCCAGGACGGGTTCCAGAACGTGGATTCCTCGTACTTCCCCCGCTCCGCGTCGAAGGAGTGCAGGACGGGGGCGGGGATCGCGGCCGTGAAGGCGTTGGCGGTGTTCCGCATCCCGAGCGGGCCCATGACGCGCTCCTGGAGGAGTCGGTCGAGCGGAGTCCCGGTGATCTTCTCCAGGGCGGACCCGAGGATCACGAAGTTGGCGTGCGAGTAACTCCAGTTGGTCCCCGGTTCGTACAGCAGCGGTCGGTCGGTGGACAGGGCGATCAGTTCGCGCGGGGTCCACTGTCGGAACGGGTTCGCGTACAGCTCGGCGACGAACTTCGGATCGGGCACGTAGTCGCGCAGGCCGGAGGTGGAGGCGCCCAGCATGCGCAAGGTGGTCTCGTCGGCGTGCGGGAGGTCCGGCAGCCAACGCGAGACGGGGTCGTCGAGGCCCACCTTCCCCTCGTCGACGAGTTGGAGCAGCACGTTCCCGAGATAGGCGATGGCGACCGCGCCGGAGCGGAAGTGCATGTCCGCGGTGGCGGGCACGCCGGTCATGGACTCGCCCGCGGCGCCGGTGACCACCTCCCGCCCGTCGCGTTCGACCCGCAGGACGACGGCGTTGAGGTGCAGCTCCCGCACGGCTTGACGTGCGATGTCGAGGATCTGGCGCGACTGCCCCGCATCGGGCCGCGCGGAGGCGACGCAGGGCTGCCCGGCGGGTTCCGGGGCGCCGGTCGCCCCTGCGGTCGTGGGCAGCGCCGCGGTGACCAGGGCGGCGGCGTCGGGCGGGTACGTCGATGCGTGCGGGGCTCACCCCTCGATGGAACCCCCCGTCCGGCGAACCGGCCATTCGGCGCCGGAACGCGGCGTTCTGGGGCGCGTCGAGGGGTGGCCTTCGGCCGGACCGCCGGGGATCATGAAGGGGCGCCGGCCCGCCGGGTCCGCGCCCGCCTCGACTCCAGGGGGAATGTGTGTCCGTCGTGCCGAGCCACGCGTCCGGGTCCGCCGAAGTGCCCTTGCTGGACGACACGATCCGGGAGAACCTCGACCGCGCCGTGCGGTCCTTCCCCGAGCGTGACGCCCTCGTCGACATGGCCGCCGGACGCAGATGGACGTACGCCGAACTGGCCGCCGACGTCGACGCCCTCGCGCTGGGCCTCCTCGACCAGGGGATCGTCAAGGGCGACCGGGTCGGGATCTGGGCCCCGAACCGGGCCGAGTGGACCCTGGTGCAGTACGCCACGGCCACGATGGGGGCGGTCCTCGTCACCGTCAACCCGGCCTACCGGGCGCACGAGCTGGAGTACGTGCTCGGCCAGTCCGGGATCCGCATGCTGGTCGCGGCCGAGCGCTTCAAGGCCTCCGACTACGCCGGGATGATCGAGGAAGTCCGGCCGCGCTGCCCCGACCTGGAGTTCGTGGTCCTGTTGGACGGCCCGCGGTGGACCTCCCTGCTGGAGCGCGGACGTCAAGCCGATGGCGCAGAACTCGCGCGTGCACAGGTCGAGTTGAGCCCGGACGATCCGGTCAACATCCAGTACACCTCGGGGACCACCGGCTTCCCCAAGGGGGCGACGCTCTCCCACCGCAACATCCTCAACAACGGCTTCTTCGTAGGCGAGACCTGTCACTACACCGAGCTGGACCGGGTCTGCATCCCGGTGCCGTTCTACCACTGCTTCGGGATGGTGATGGGAAACCTGGCCTGCACGAGTCACGGAGCCGCGATGATCATTCCCGCGCCGTCCTTCGAACCCGGCGCGACTCTCGCAGCGGTCGAGGCGGAGTCGTGCACCTCCCTGTACGGCGTCCCCACCATGTTCATCGCCGAACTGGCCCATCCCGACTTCGACTCCTACGACCTCTCCAGTCTGCGGACCGGCATCATGGCGGGTTCGCCCTGCCCGGTCGAGGTGATGAAGGAGGTCATCGACCGGATGGGCATGACCGAGGTGTCGATCTGCTACGGGATGACCGAGACCTCCCCGGTCTCCACCCAGACCCGCGTGGACGACTCCATCGCACATAGGGTCTCCACCGTGGGCCGGGTCGGCCCGCACCTGGAGGTCAAGGTGGTCGACCCGGACGGCGGTGGGACCGTGCCGCGCGGGGAACAGGGGGAACTGTGCACCCGCGGTTACTCGGTGATGCTCGGCTACTGGGCGCAGCCGGACCGGACCGCCGAGGTCGTCGACGAGGCGGGCTGGATGCACACGGGCGACCTCGCGGTCATGGACGACGACGGCTACCTGGCCATCACGGGCCGCATCAAGGACATGGTGATCCGGGGCGGCGAGAACCTCTACCCCCGCGAGATCGAGGAGTTCCTCCACGCCCACCCGGACATCCTGGACGTCCAGGTCATCGGCGTGCCCGACCCGAAGTACGGCGAGGAGCTGATGGCGTGGGTACGGATGCGCGAGGGAGCCGAGCCGCTCACCGCCGACGCCGTCCGCGCGTACTGTGACGGCCGGTTGGCCCGGTTCAAGATCCCGCGCTACGTCCACGTGGTGGAGGAGTTCCCCATGACGGTCACCGGGAAGATCCGGAAGATCGAGATGCGGGAGATGGCCGTGCACCTGCTGGCCCCGCCGCCGGACGCGCGAGCCTAGCGATCCGGTCGACGGGGTGAGGCCGCAGGCCGTCCCTGTGGGAGTGTCAGTGGCGTTCCGGCGCATGCCCGTCGGCGAACACGGGCGTGAGCCGCGGGCGTTTCGCGGCGCGGCCGTCGCCCGATGAGCGGCCGCGCAGCCGGCGGGCCGTCCAGGGGCCGAGGAAGGACGCGGCCCAGCGCAACTCGCCCGTCGCCTGCCGCCATCCGACCGGCACCGCCGGCCGGGGGTCGGACAGGGGATGCGTCCAGGAGTCGTCCGTTCCCGGCACGGCGAGCGCGTGGGCGACGGCCGCGGCGATCCGGGCGTGCCCCAGCGGGCTCGCGTGCAGCCGGTCCGGGCTCCACATCCGCGGGTCCCCGACCACGGGGTGCGCGGCGGTCTCCGCGACGACCACCCCGTGCCGCCGCGCCGCCGACCGGATCCGGTCGTTGAGGGCGGTGACGCGGGCGCCCACGGGGCGCGCGATCGGGATCAGCGTGGCCACGTCCGGGAAGGTGACCGTGGCGACGCGCGCCCCCTGTGCGGTCAGTGCGGCGAACATCGACTCCACCCGGCCGGCGACCTCGTCCGCGTCGAAGCGGGGGCGCAGCAGGTCGTTGACCCCGGCGACGACGGTGGCCAGATCGGGCCGCAGGGCGAGGGCGGGGGCCAGTTGCT
Organism: Streptomyces sp. H27-H5; assembly: GCF_026627505.1. Lineage (GTDB taxonomy): Bacteria > Actinomycetota > Actinomycetes > Streptomycetales > Streptomycetaceae > Streptomyces. The sequence goes on from NZ_JAPNLK010000020.1 coordinate 97,118, forward strand.
CGTCGAGGACCTGCCCGGCGAGGCGGCCCCGGACGGCCAGGTTGGCGTACCGCAGACCGGGGTGGTGCGGGGCCAGGGTCTCGGCGAGCCGGTCCGCCCATCCGCGCAGTCCGGTGAGGTCGTCGCCGTCGCCCACGCCCTCCGTCTGGCTGTCGCCCAGCGCCACGTACCGCAGGTACTCATCGTTCGGCACGGTCGGCCCGCCTCTCCCGCACGATCGTGATCGTCCGCTGGTACCAGTCGAGGTTGGCCCGTTCGAAGGCCAGGCCGCGCAGGCAGGTCAGGTAGGGGCCGACGCGCGCACCGCGGCGGAGGAACTCCTCCTCGTCCGAAGCGCCCCGCATCCTGGCCAACAGCGCCTCGAACAGCTCGATCCTGGTCCGCGCCCAGGTCGAACGCTCCGAGAGCCGCTCGATCAGCACCTCGGCGTCGAGGTGATCGGCGGCCTGCACCTTGACGAGCAGGTCGTCCCGGATGAAGGACGGTTTGCCGGGGGACTGCGCGAACCGCTCCAGCTCGGCCGCGCCGGCGTCGGTGACCCGGAAGAGCCGCTTGTTCGGACGGGTGTCCTGGAGCACCTCCCGGCCCTGGACCAGACCCGCCTCCTCCAACCTGGTCAGCTCGGCGTAGAGCTGCTGGGGCAGCGCGTGCCAGAAGTTCGCCACTCCCATGTCGAACGCCTTGGCCAGCTGGTATCCGCTCAATTCCTCGTCGAGCAGTGCCGCCAGTACGGCGTGCCGCAGAGCCACCCGATCACCCCTCCTCGCCCGGTCGCCTCTGTTCAGCGACCCGACATCCATGATAGTCAAGAATATGAGTAATCGCATTCATGAGTAACAAGGGGGAGACATGAGCACTGCGGACCGATTCCGCGCCGCCGTCGACAACCGTGACCTCGGCGCGATCGACGACCTGCTCACCGAGGACGTCCGGCTCTACAGCCCGGTGAAGTTCGGCCCGTTCGAGGGCAAGGCGATGGTGATGGGCCTCTTCGGCGTCCTGCTGCGCACGTTCGAGGAAATCCGCTACATCGGGCGGCTCGACGGTGCGGCGGAGACCGGCGTGGACGGCGAGCCGGCGCCGGCGGTGATGCTGCCCTTCCGGGCCACCGTCAACGGGAGGCAGATCCACGGCATGGATCTGCTGCACCTGGACGGGGGGGAGCGGATCAGGGAGATCACGGTGATGGTGCGCCCGCAGACCGCGGTGCAGGCACTGGGCGAGGCGGTACTGGTGGGACTGGTCGCCGACGGCCTCGTCGACGGCTGAGCGGGTCGACGGCCGAGCGCGTCATCGGCCGGGCGCGGCACCCGGCACGGACATCGGCAGCGCGGGCCCCGGGCGCCATCGGCCACGGGCGGGCCCGGCGGGTGCGGCCGACGTCGCCGGTCACCGGCCGCAGGCGGGGTCGGGGCGTGGGCCCCCCCCCCCCCCCCCCCCCGCGCGCCCCCC
>NZ_JAPNLK010000020.1:98579-107513 GCF_026627505.1 Streptomyces sp. H27-H5
GGCCCGACGCCGCCCGCGCCGCGTCGGGCCCCAGGTCTCGTGGGCTACTCGAAGCGGGCCGTGTCGCCCGCCCCGTGGCGCACGATCTCGGCCTCGCCGCCCGAGAAGTCGATGACGGTGGTCGGCCTGGTCCCGCAGTCACCGGAGTCGACCACGATGTCCAGCACGTGGTCGAGGCGCTCCTTGATCTCCCAGCCCTGGGTCAACGGCTCGGGCTCGTCCGGCAGGAGCAGGGTGCTGGACAGCAGCGGCTCGCCGAGGTCGGCGAGCAGGGCCTGGGTGACCGCGTGGTCGGGGATGCGGACGCCGACCGTCTTCTTCTTGGGGTGGAGCAGCTGGCGCGGCACCTCCTTCGTCGCCGGCAGGATGAAGGTGTAGCTGCCGGGGGTGGAGGCCTTGATCGCGCGGAAGACGTCGTTGTCGATGTGGACGAACTGCCCCAGCTGCGCGAAGTTCTGGCAGACGAGGGTGAAGTGGTGCCGGTCGTCCAGTCGGCGGATCGACCGGATCCGGTCCAGGCCGTCGCGATTGCCCAGCTGACATCCCAGCGCGTAGCAGGAGTCGGTCGGATACGCGATGAGGGAGCCGGAGCGGATCATGTCGGCGATGTTGCCGATGGAGCGTTGCTGCGGATTCTCGGGGTGCACGTCGAAGTACTTCGCCATTCACCGAGACTACGCGACCCGGACGCTCCACCTCGGTTCGGGACCCGCGTCCGTACAGGTCGCCCGGCGCGGCGGCCGGGGCCGCGTGTCGGGAGACCGCGCCAACGGCCGGCCCCCGGTCCTCGGTGCCGAAGACCGTTCGACACCGTTCAGGCGCGCGGGTCCACGGTCGTCTCGATGTGGTCCGCCACCGCGACGAGCAGGACGCGGGTGCCCTCCTCCAACGCCCGCCAGCGGTGCCGCACCCCGCCGGTGAGGTAGAGGGTGTCGCCCCTGCCCAGGTGGTGGGTGCGCCCCTCGGCCTCGACCTCGACGGTTCCGTCGGCGACGTACATCAACTCGTCGTTGCGGTGCCGGAACGCGCGGTCCGCGTCGTGGTCCCCGGTGAACTCCAGCGCGTGCATCTGTTGTTGGCCGCGGACCAGCGGGCGCACCCGCGCCGTGGGATCCAGCCCGGGGTCGGCGTCGGCGCGCACGATGTCCACGCGCCGGGGGGTCTCGGCCGCCGTCAGCAGCTGGACGGCCGTGGTCTCCAGCGCGTCGGCGATGAGTTGCAGCGAACGCATGCTGGGACGGGCCCGGTCGTTCTCGATCTGGCTGAGGAACGGGGACGACAGCCCGCTGCGGCGCGCCACCTCGGCGAGGGTGAGGTCCAGCGCCCTGCGTCGCCTGCGGATGCCCGCCCCGATCAGGGGCGCGGGCGGTTCGTCCGTCACGTGGTTCCTCGATTCCTCCGCTGTGTGGATCATCCTCTCGCAATCGGTCGCGGGCTTCGCACTGCCTTCACAGTGCCGCAACACTCCGTCGCTAGTTTCTAAGTCGATCGATCCGATCAAAGAAAGTTTCACAGGAGGATCGCATGTCCCCGATCGACCAGAACCTGCGTCGGCGCCGCGGCACCGGCCTGATCGCCCTCGACCCTTCCGCCTCGGAAGGGGGCTACACGCTCTTCGCCCCGCTCACCGGGACGGGCGAGGTGTACCTGATCGACCCGCACGGCGAGGTCGCCCACGAGTGGAAGCTCCCCTACCGGCCCGGTCGCCACGCCCGCGTCCTCGCGAACGGGAACCTGGCCTACAGCGGTGTGCTGCCCGACCAGAGCGCCCTCTTCCCCATGTGGCACAAGTACCGGGGCGGCGTCATGCTCGAAGCCGCCCCCGACGGCGCGATCCTGCGCGAGCACCGCGACCCGCTCCAGCACCACGACGCCCACCACCTCGGCGAGGGCCGCGTCCTCTACACGGGCCTCGAACCGCTGCGGGGCGCGGACGCCGCCGCCGTGCGCGGCGGGGTACCGGGCTCGGAGCCGGACGGCACGGTCTGGGCCGACACGATCAAGGAGGTCGACGCGGACGGCTCCGTCCGCTGGTCCTGGAGCGCGGCCGAGCACCTCGACCGCGAGGAGTACGCGCTGCACCCCGACTACTCGCGCGAACACTGGCCCCTGATCAACAGCGTCGTCCCGCTCGCCGACGGCAACGTCCTGGCGAGCCTGCGCAGCGTCTCGGCCGTCGTCGTCATCAGCCGGGAGACCGGCGAGATCCTCTGGCGCACCGCACCGGGAACGGTCTCGCAGCAGCACGCCCCCACCGAGCTCGACAACGGCAACATCCTCGTCTTCGACAACGGCGTCTTCCGGCCCGGATCGGACGTCCCCTACTCCCGTGTCATCGAGATCGACCGCCCCTCCGGAAAGATCGTCTGGGAGTACCACGACCCCGCCCGCGAGTCGTTCTTCGCCCCGTTCATGGGCAGCGCCCAACGCCTCGCCGGTGGCAACACCCTCGTGACGGACTCGCCCGCAGGCCGCCTCTTCGAGGTGACCCCCGAGGGCTACCTGTGCTGGGAGTACGTCAACCCGTACTTCGGCGGCTACCGGGAATCCGAGGTGCGCGGCCTCTTCCCCGCCGAACACAACGCGGTCTTCCGCGCGTACCGGTACACCGCGCGGGAACTGCCCTGGCTGACCGCGGAGAACGGCTCGTGACCACCGCCGACACGACCGCCGGCCCGGTGCGGCCGGTCGACGAGCGGCTGCCTCTGGCCCGGCTCGCCCCGCTCTCGGCGCAGCACGTGCTGGCCATGGTCGCCGCGCCCGTGTCCACGACGTTCCTCACCGGGCAGGCCCTCGGGCTCGACGCCGGCAGCACCGCGTCCCTGCTCAGCGCCACCCTCGTGCTGTGCGGCGTCGGCGCGCTGCTCCAGTCCCTGGGCCCCCGGGGCATCGGGGCCCGGCTCCCGTTCGTCATGCTGCCCGGTGGTGCGGCCACCGCGCTCTTCATCCAGATCGCCAAGGACCACGGGCCCGCCACGGCGACCGGATCCGTGCTCCTCGCGGCGGCGCTGCTGTTCGCGATCCTGCCGTTCTACGCCAGGATCGTGCGCTTCTTCCCGCCGCTGGTCATGGGCACGGCCGTGCTGCTGATCGGCATCGCCATGATCCGGGTCGCCGCCCAACTCATCACCGGTCCGCGCACCGCCGCCGGGTACGCGGCGCCGTCGGCGGTCCTGCTGGCCGCCGTCACCATCGGCGTGACGGTGCTGCTGCTGTTCCTGCTGCGCGGGGTCTGGAGACAGACGGCGGTCCTGCTCGGCATGGGCGCCGGCACCCTGATCGCCGTCACGACCGGGCTGGGCACCTTCGCGCCCGCCGCCGGCAGCGGACTGGCCCTCCCGCACCTTCTCCCGTACGGAGCACCGCAGTTCAACGTGCTCGCCGCGCTGCCACTGCTGATCTTCAGCCTCACCACGCTCGCGGAGATCACCGGACAGACCGTCCTGAACAGCGAGACCGTGGGCAACGCGTCCGATCCCGGACGCGACGTACCGCGCGTGGCCAGGGCCGACGCGCTGGTATCCGTCCTCGGTGGGCTCTTCGGCACCTCGCTGATGGTGACCAGCGCCGAGAACATCGGGATCGGCCGGATCACCGGCGTGCGCAGCCGCTACGTCACGGCCGGGGCCGGTGTGCTGCTCGTGATCGTGGGGCTGCTCGCCCCCCTCACCCGACTGCTGGCCGGCATACCGGCTCCGGTCGTCGGAGGGTCCGCGCTGGTGATCTACGGGATCATCGCCGTGATGGGCGTCGACATGCTGACGCGCGCGAGCCCGGGGGAGAAGACCCACTCCACGGTGATCGCGCTCGCCCTCACCGTCGGACTGCTCCCGGTGGTCGCGCCCGACATCTACCAGGGATTCCCCGGCTGGGCCCGTACGATCCTCGGCAGCACGGTGGTGGCGGGCACCCTCACCGCCGTACTGCTCCACGCGCTGTTCCGGCGCCGCGTCCGCGAGGCGGAGACGACGCCGGAACAATCGACCGAGGCCCGGTCCGACTAGAAGGTGTCGGCCCAGTTCGACGCGTCCAGCAGCGACATCGCGGACGCAGCGCCGGCGGCGGCCGGCGGCGCGGTGCCGTCGTTGGAGCCGACGGTGTTGTCGCGGCCCGCGTTGAAGTTGTCGTCCTGCGCGTACTGCACGTTGGTGCTGCCGACGATGTAGACGTGGTGGACGTCGCCGTCGGCGGTCGCGGCCAGCGCCGGGGAGGCCACGGCGGACAGCGCGCCGGCGGCGGCCAGCACGGTCAGGGCGGCAAGGGCACGGCTGCGCATCGTTCGCTTCACAACATCGCCTTTCACAAGGGGGACTGGGGTCAGAGCGACCGTAAACCTAGTCGAATGCGGGCAATTGGCGACACACAGGATACTTCGGTTGATGGCACCGTTCGGCGGCGAATCGGGCATTCACGGTCCCATGAGCGGTTCAGCCGATCGTCATATCGGGAGATCCGTCGGGGAGGCCGGCGTCGGGGTCGGGGCGGGCGTCGACGCGGGGCGACGGGCACGGCAGAAGAAGTGCTCCTCCGGTTCGAGACCCCCGCCGGCGCCCTCGCGGGAATCGGCGGACCCGACCTCGGGCGCGAACACCGCCGTGTGGTGGCCGAGCACCTCCAGCCCGGCGCCCTCCACCCTGCTCAGGTACTCGCTCGCGGACAGGCTGCTGACCGTGACCTCGTGCCCCATCCAGACGATGTCCAGATCGCTGATGTCCCCCGGCACGGTCGCCATGACGAAGTACCCGCCGGGCGCCACCCACGACAGCATCCGCTCCAGCGACGCCACCACGTCCTGCCGGTCCATCACCAGCAGCGGGAAGAACGCGCACACCGCGTCGAAGCCGCCCTCCGGGGCCGTGTACGACCGTACGTCCGCCTGCTCGAACCGGGCCGACGGCACCCGGGCCCGCGCCAGCCCGACCATCTCCGCCGACACGTCGATGCCGGTCACCGCGCAGCCGGCCCGCGCCAGCGCCTCGGCGGTCGGTCGACCGGTGCCGCTTCCCACGTCCAACACCCGTGCGCCCGGCTCCAGTCGGGCGGCGAGCCAGTCCAGCGCCGCGAGCTGGCCGGGCACCCGCCCGAACACCTCCTCGTAGTGCGCGCCCACCTCGTCGAATACCTCCGCCGCGGTCTTCCGATCACTCATCGAAGCCCCTCGCTCCCGGGTCCGTGTGCCGTGGGCTCCCCGGTCGACCCGGGGATGCCGTGGGGTTCGTGCCCCGGGTCGGGACGGCACAACCTCCGGTTGACATCGGGGGAGCCCCCGTTCAGAGTCATGATCGACAACATTCGGAGGGAGCGCGCGATGGACAAGGCGAGTCGAGGCGTACTGGTCACCGGCGCCTCCCGGGGCATCGGCCGCGCGATCGCGACGGCGTTCGCCGAGCGCGGGGACCGCGTCGCGGTGCACTGCTCCACCCGTGCGTCCGAGGCGCGTGAGGCCCTCGGGGCGCTGGCCGGGGAAGGCCACGTACTGGTCTCCGGCGACCTCACCGATCCCGCGCGCGTCGAGGGGCTCGTCTCCGAGGCCGCCGAGGCGCTCGGCGCGGTGGACGTCCTGGTGAACAACGCCGCCGTGATGATCCCCCACCCCCTGGCCACCACCCCGTACGCGCAGTGGCAGGAGGCCTGGCAGCGGACCGCCGCCGTCAACCTGTTCGGCGCCGCCAACATCAGCTACTGCGTCGCCCGCCGGATGATCGACGAGGGGCGAGGGGGCCGCATCGTCAACGTCGGCTCGCGCGGCGCCTTTCGGGGCGAACCCGAGCACCCCGCGTACGCGGCGACCAAGGCGGCCCTGCACGCCCTCGGCCAATCCCTGGCCGTCTCCCTCGCACCCCACGACATCGCCGTCGCCTCCGTGGCGCCCGGCTTCGTCGCCACGGAACGGGTCGCCGATCGGCTGAACTCCCCGGAAGGCGAACGGATCGCCGCGCAGAGCCCGTTCGGCCGCGTCGCCGAACCGCGCGAGATCGCCTCGGCCGTCCTCTACCTCGCCTCGCCCGAGGCGACCTGGTCCTCCGGCACGATCCTCGACGTCAACGGAGCCTCGTACCTCCGTACGTGACGCACGGGGTCCGAGGCCCGCCGGCCGAGGCCCGCGCGCCGGCTCGCGGGTCGAAGGCGGTCTCCGGGTGGGGCATGATCGGGGGATGTCTGATCGCATCATTGCCGCCTGCGACGGGGCGGCCAAGGGGAATCCCGGGCCCGCCGCATGGGCGTGGGTCATCGCCGACGCCGACGGGCGCCCCGAGCGCTGGGAGTCCGGCCCACTGGGGCGGGCCACGAACAACGTGGGCGAACTCACCGCCCTGCAGCGCCTCCTGGAGGCCGTCGCCCCCGGCGCGGTCGTCGAGGTGCGCATGGACTCGCAGTACGCGATGAAGGCCGTGACCCAATGGCTCCCCGCGTGGAAGCGCAACGGCTGGAAGACCGCGGCGGGCAAGCCGGTGGCCAACAGGGAACTCGTCGAGAGCATCGACGCGCTGCTGGCCGACCGGGACGTGGAGTTCCGCTACGTGCCCGCCCACCGCGAGGACGGCGACCACCTGAACGCGATCGCCGACCAGGCGGCCAGTGACGCGGCCGTCAGCCAGCAGGCCGCGGGCACCGCCCTGGGCGACGCGTCCCTGCCGGTTCCCGAGCCCGCGCGCAGCGCGCCGGCCCGCGGCTCCGCCCCGCGCTCCGCCGCGAGCCGCTCCTCCGCGCCCCGGGCCGCGGCCGGCGGCAAGGCGGCCCCCGCGCGCGGCGGTCGGTCCATCAAGGCCAAGTTCCCCGGCACCTGTCCCTGCGGCAAGCAGTACGCGGCCGGCGAGATGATCGCGAAACTGGGGACGCGCTGGGGACACCCGGACTGCCCGAGCCCGGTGCCGGAACCCGCCGCCGGCTCCTGACCGCGCGGCCGTGTGCATGAGTACGCGTACTCATGCACACGCCGACGCGCGTGGCGACAGTGGGAACATGACGACATCGACGGGGCCCGCCCCCGAGCGCACGGACGTGGCACGGGGCGGGTCCGGGTGCGCGGCCTTCGGCCTGGTCCTCCTGGAACTGCTGGCCGTGTGCGGGGTGGCACTGGTCTGGCTCGGGGAATCGTTCCGGCTGGACACGTCGCGGGACGAGCCGGAGGTGCGGCTCGACGGATACCTGGGCGCCCTCGCCGTGGTGTTCCTCGTCGCCCTGGTCGTCGCGCTCCTCGCGGGATGGCGCGGGGCGCGGGCGGTGGTGTGGAGCCAACTCGTCATGATGGCCCTGCTGCTCGCCGTGATCGTCGCGGGAGGCGCGGCCCAGCGACACGAGGACGAGCGCGATCACCCGGCCCCGGGGTTCACCGGCATGGTCGGCTGCCGCAGCGGCGGGGATGACAGCGAGTGCGCGCACACCGGCCGATGACCCCCGCGGAGTCGAGGGAGACCTCTACCCGGCCCCGGCCCCGGCCGCGGTGAGCACGGCCGGCGTCGGACCGTCCGGGCGGACCGTGACGCTGTACGCGGCCCTCGTCGGAGCGGAGCGGAAGGTCACGGTGTGGCCGGGCAGCAGGTGCTCGAGCAGGACCGTCGACTCCAGAAGGGCGAACTGCAAGCCCAGGCAGGCCCGCGGCCCGAGCCCGAACGGCAGGTAGGAACCCGGATGGGTGGGCCGCCCGCCCGGGTCCGTGAACCGGCGCGGGTCGAAACGCTCGGGGTCCGGCCACAGGGCCGCGTCGCGGTGCGCGAGGTAGGGGCAGACCAGGACGTCGGTCCCCGCCTCGATGGCGTACCCGGCCAGCGTGTCGTGCGCCGTGCTGCGACGGGGCAGGATCCAGGCGGACGGGTAGAGCCGGAGGGTCTCGCTGACCAGCGCCCTGATCGCCGCGCGCCGCTCGGGCGACCCCTCGTCGCCGGCGGCCAGGACCCGTTCGCGGGCCTCGGGGTGGCGGTCGAGGAGCAGGTGCAGCCAGGTCAACGTGGTCGCGGTGGTCTCGTGGCCGGCGACCAACAGCGTCACCAGTTCGTCGTGGACGAGCCGGTCGGTGTGCCCGGAGTGTTCGGCGGACGCCGTGGACGCGTCGAGCAGGACGTGGAGCAGCCCAGGGCCGGTCGGGCCGGCCACTCGCCCCCGGGCCGCCTCGACGGCGTGCCGGACGACGAGGTCGATCCTGGCGAGGTCGGCCGCGACCGCCTCCCGCGCGTCGAGCGCCTCGGCGGGCAGGGTCGGCAGGGCGGCCACGAGCGTTCCCACGAGGGCCAGTTCGCGTTCGGTGTCCTCGTCGAGGGGGTGGCCGGTGAGGGAACGCCAGATGGTGTCCAGCGCGAACCGGCGCATCTCCTCGCCGACGTCGAGCGTGTGCCCGCTGTGGCCGTACTCGGTCCAGCGGCGGGCGGCCGTCCGGGCGGCCTCGACGATCCGCTGTTCGTGGCGGCGCATCCCCGCCCCGGTGAACTGGTACTGGAGCAGCCGCCGTTGGCGTTTCCACGCCTCACCGGTCGCCGAGAGCGCGCCGTCGCCGATCAACAGCCGGGCGCGGTGCGAACGCTTGACGTACCGGTCCGCGTGCTGGGCGAGGACGTGCTGCACCGCCCGCGCCTCCGTGACCAGGACCGTGGGCCTCGACCCGAGGCGGACGGCCACCACGCCGCCGAGCAGATCGCGCGCCAGCGCCAGCAGCTCGATCAGCTCGCCCCCCTCGCGGCGCCACCGGTCCACATGGGCGGGGTCCAGCTCGGGAGGCGGCCGACGGGCCCGGGGGACACGAGGCGGGCGGGCGGCGGGGTGTGTTCCGGTGGCCACTGGTCTTCTCCTGTTCGACCGCTGGAATCGGTCCTCTAGTGCAGCGCGTCGCAGGTCCTTTGCCGGTTGGGCGTGGCTGGATTGGTGACGCTGTGTGAGCGCGCAGGCATCCTGCGGGAAGCGGTCCTCGGACGACCCGGCTTCGGTCCGGCACACGGTGGG
>NZ_JAPNLK010000210.1 GCF_026627505.1 Streptomyces sp. H27-H5
TGCCATCTGGACCGCTTCTTCACGGAACTCCGGCGAGTACGAACGCGAACGTGTCACTTGCTTCTTCCCTCGATCCCTTACAGGACAACCCTATTGGGTCCCTGTCCGGGAACTTCGGGGCCCCTCAATCGTCACAGCGGCGATATTGGGCGTCATGTCGGTGACATGGATCCTGATGTCCTCCATCCACTGTGCTTGGGGCAGGGAGTTCATGGCCGCTGCGGCGAAGACCAGGACATGGGCCTGGCCGTTCACCTTGTTGTCCGTGCCAAGGGTCACGTACTCGGCCAGGTACCGCGTGCAGTACGCCTTGCGGGTCGAGGGGATGGGGTCGAAGGGCTTATTCGGGTCGTCCTTGAGGCAGAGGTCCGCCCCCGGGTTGGCACGGGCCACCCGGGGGGCTGCGGCGGGCACGGCGGCGAGGGCGGAGGCGGTGGCCGGTCCTGTCTTGATGCAGGTCCAGGCCATGCCCTCGCGCCGGAGGTCGGGCCCGGTTTCCGTACAGTCGCCGTGGCCCTGGGGGACTGTGCGGCTCGTGGGCGGTTGGGCGGCGGCCGGCTGGGCGCCCACGCCGCACAGGGCTGCGGTGAGGGCGAGCGAGGCTATCGCGGCCAGGCCGTGTCTGACGTGTTTCACAGGTGGTCCCTTCCTCCGGCGGCCCCGTTGCGGGCACACCGAAGGCATGGAACCGGTCAACTCCCGTTCATGCCAACCGAGAACGCGACAGTTCGTGATCGTGTTTGGCCAGTTGTGGTACAGACCTGCCGCCCCCGGCGGCGCTAGTTTCACTCACACTCACCTCACAGATCGCACACAGGGGGAAAGCAACGATGCGCCGCACAAAAACCCGCCTGGGCAGAGGGCTCGGAGCGCTCATAGCCGCCGCGACGGCCGCCGTGGGCCTGGCCACCACCCCGGCCGCCGCCACCCCGGCCGCCGCCGGGCGGACGGTCCAGCCCGGCCAGACCTGCGGCGCAGCCGATCTCGGCACACGCCACCCGGTCATCAAGACGACCGAAGTCACCCCGACGATCACCCACTTCAAGGGCTGGTACGTCACCCAGGGCTCCACCGGCAGCCATACCGTCACCACCAGCACCCAGACCACCATCTCGGTATCTGTCGGCCTCAACGGCACCGTGCAGGGAAGCTTCGCCGTCGAGGCCCTCGGCAGCGTCGGCGCGAGCCTGGGCCTGAACGTGCAGGTCAACTACTCCTCCACCAGCAGCGAGTCGAACTCCGTCTCCTGGAACTTCTTCGAGCCCGGCTACTACGGCCTCTACAAGGGCACCAAGAAGGTCACCGGCACCTACGGCAGCCTCAACTGCAACCGCATCCAACAGGGCGACGGCAGTTGGGCACTGAAGTGGACCGAGGGCCCCGACAGCGGCAGCTACACCACCTACACCGCCCTCGAAGAAGGCGCGGTGCGCTGCGAGGACAAGGTCCCCGCCAACAGCATCATGGCCAAGGCCCAGGGCCTGTTGGACTGCGGCTCCCCCGCCGCCACCGCGAAGCACCCGGCAGATCCCGTCCCCGCGGCCAAGGCCGACCAGGCCAAGCACGACACCGACAGCGCCGCAACAACCGCCAAGGCCACCCAGAACATGAAGGCCCCCCAGGCCGCCAAGCCCGCCCCGCGCGCCGCCCTGGACTGCCAACCCGGCGTCTACAAGATCGACGTCCCCGGCAAGCCCCTGAACTGGAGTGCACCGCTCCTGGCCAACGACGGCACTCGCCTGCGCCAATCCAATTGGACCAGTGCCCACCTGGACAACTGGCGCCTGTGCAACGTGACCGAGCGCAACGGCGTCATCGAGGCGTCCCTGTGGAACTGGGGCAACGGCGGATGCGCGACCATCCCGGCGAACATCGCCAACCAGGAGCAGGCCTACCTGACAACGGCCACCTGCGGGGAAGACGACCTCCAGCGGTTCTACATCTACCGCGACGTACCCGGCAGCTCGAAGATCGGTCTGCAGAACAAGTACACCGGCTCCATGATGGGCCACGACCGGTACGCGGATGGGGAACTCATCCGCCAGTACTCCAGCGGCAGGCAGGACGGCACGGGTACATACACCCTGACCGGAGTCTGACGGCCCCCACCCCGTGAGCGCGGCCCCGCACGTGAACCCCGTGCCTCCCGGTTCCGTGCGGGGCCCTCCGCGTCTCTACCCCCGAGCCCAGCCCCGGGGACCGGTGCCCGCGGCCGAACGTCCCTGACATCGGCAGCCGCGCGCTGGCGGCAGGGCACCGAGTCAGCGCCCGCGAGGCCCTGCTGCGCGCGTCGAACTACTACCGCACCGCCGAGTTCTACCGCCGCGACGACCCCGCCAACGACCCCGAGGTCAAGCACCTGTCCACCCTCTCCCGCGAGACCTTCGCGGCCGCGGCGGCCCTGATGGACACCCCCGTCGAGGCCGTGACCATCCCCTACGAGGACACCAGCCTGCCCGGCTACCTCTTCCTCGTCGACGAATCCGGCGCCCCCCGCCCCACCGTCATCTTCACCAGCGGCTTCGACTCGACCCTGGAGGAGGCCTACTTCGCCGTCGCCGCCGCGCTGCGCCGCGGCTACAACGTGCTGGCTTACGACGGACCCGGCCAGGGCGCGGCACTGCGCGAGCAGGCACTGGTCTTCCGCCCGGACTGGGAGGCCGTGGTCACCCCCGTGGTCGACTACGCGCTGACCCGGGCCGAGATCGACCCCGACCGGCTCGTCCTGCTCGGCTACAGCCTCGGTGGTTACCTCACCGCCCGCGCCGCCGCCCACGAGCACCGCCTGGCCGCGCTGATCATGGACAACGGCCTCTACAACTACTACGACGCCCACACCCAGGTCATGCCGCCGTTCTTGCGGGAGTGGGTCGAGACCGGACGCGACGACCTCGCCAACCCCGTCGCGAGCCTGCTCATGGAGGGCAACACCCAGCTCCGCTGGGCCCTGCGCAACGGAGTGTGGGCGTTCGGTGCCACCTCGGTCGCGGACTACATCCGTCGCACCGCCGACTACACCCTCGACGGCGTTGCCCAGCTCATCGACTGCCCCACCCTGATCCTGGACGCCGAGAACGACCAGTTCTTCCACGGCCAGCCCCAGCGCGTCCAGGCCGCTCTGACCTGCCCGCACACCCTGATCACCCTCCCCGAAGCCGAAGGCGCCGGCGAGCACTGCCACATGGGAGCCATGTCCCGCTTCCACCAGATCGCCTTCGACTGGCTCGACACCACCCTGGCACCGGCCATCCAGGCACCGGCCACCCAGGCCACCGGCTGAGAGGGCGGCACGTGAGTTGAAGCCGAGGTCGCCTCCGAGATGGTCGTGATCGTTCTCATCGACAACCGCTGTGCCGATCCCCCAGGCCGTATCGCTACCAACGGCCCCGGGGTTGTCCTGAGGGCGTTCACGACTCCGTCGTGCGGTTCCCGTAGGTCATGTGGTGATCACATCGCGAGGCTGCGCCGGCGCCCCGCCGGGAGCGATCGGTCACTCACACGCGTCTGAGGGGTCGCACTCGCGCACGTGTCATGCCGGGGGCTTCTGCAGCCAGTCCGCTTCGGTGGTCCAGAACATGTGGCGCGCACCGAGGTAGTCGTGGGCGAAGTCCGTGAACCGTTCGCGGGTGTACGGCTTGCCGGTCTTGGGGTCCTTGGCGTTGATGTCGGGTTCCTGGACGGCCATCGCGACGAGGGGCAGGGCATCCTTGTACGCGTGGAGGAACTTGTAGGAGTTCTCCATCTGGTACTTCCGGTCCGGCAGGGTGTCCGGTCCTCCGATGCCGATCTTCTTGTCCTTGGCGAGGTCGAACATCTCCTTCATGCGCTTGTGGTCGTCGTCATCCGGCAGGAAGTTGATGTACTGGATGAACTGCGTCTTGGTGAAGACCTTCTTGCCGTAGCGCATGTTGTCGATCTCGGCATCGATGTAGGACTTCGAGGTGTACTTGGTCTGATCGTTCTTGGTGTCCACCTCGACCGCGGTCTCCGGAAGGTTCACGCCGGCGAGCTCGCCGTCGAATTTCTCCGCCATCGCTTTCAGCATCGCCTGGAAGTCTGATCGCACCTCTTTGTTCCACTGCGCGGCCACGGCCCCATGGGTGGTGGGGTTGTCAGGGTTCTCATCGACCGTCGGCGCGACCCCGCCCTCGTCCTTCACATATTGGGGAACGTTGGCGTCCTTCATGGCTACGTCGAAGAACCGGTCCTGAACCTGGACGAACAGTTTCTTGTGGCGTTCCTGGAGATACTTCAGGGCATTGTCCAGCCGCGACCACTTGTACTCCCCCTTGTTCCCCTCAAGGGCCTTCCAGGGCGCCACCACCTGCACGCCGCCGATGTCCGTACGGTCAATCATGGCCTTGACCTTCGGGTCCTCGCCGGACACGGCATCCTCGAATGCGCCGAGCGACATGTACAGATTGTCCGTCACCTTGCCGTGGGACACCGAGACGGCGGCCTTGTCGGGGGCGGGCGCCGCGGCGGCCGGCCAGACGGTGGCCGTCAAGGCCACGGTCGTGAGGACAACAGATCCGACTGCATCACGTTGCATCATCATGGACGAGACGCTAGGGGGACTTTCTAAGTGAAAGATAAGAGCGTCCGTCCCGGCGGTACGGGGCCATCCAGGCGGAATCAACCACGCACTTGTGGGGGCGGCGTGTCGGCGATGTTTGTCTAAGTGGTCTGCGTCGTAAGTCCTTCGGGGGTTGATCACGCGGCCTTGGCGGCGGAGGATTCTTCTGGGTGATCGGCGGTGTGCTGGTCGAGCCTGGCCAGGAGATCGTCCAGGTCGGAGGTGGTG
>NZ_JAPNLK010000211.1 GCF_026627505.1 Streptomyces sp. H27-H5
AGCCCCGCTCACGCGTCACGAGGGGGTCTTTTGGTTCGGGAAGGAGGGAAGGAAGGAACCCGCGCCGGGGCCCGCTCTGGACCCGCCCGGGACCGCTCAGCGTCCGCCGGCAGTCCGACGAGCCCGCTAGCCGTCCGACCCAACAGCGGGTCCCAGCGGATGCCGAGCGGGCCCCGGGCGGGCCAGCGGGCGGGCCAGCGGGCGGGCTGAGGTTCCCCCGGGGCAACGTCTGCGGGCCCTGTAACCGGTAACCGCGGGCGCAGTGGGCGAGTTGAAAGAGCTCACTCGCCGCATGACCAGCAGCCCGGGAACAAGGACTGCCCGCGGCGTTAGGGTTTCCGGGACAGGCCATACGGCACGCTGCACCCCCGGGGACGAAACAGTATGGGACACGGAGCGCGGAAGCAGCTGGCGGAGCTGCTCGGCGACGCGCAGCGGGGCGGGGACTTCAGCACCCGCATCGAGATGTCGGCCCGCGCGCTGAGCATCGTGGTCGACGGGGTGGGGGAACTGCCGCTGCCGCTGCGTGCCCCGGTCACCAAGAAACTGATCGCGCAGGCCCGGCGGGCATCCTTCGGCCGCGGCGAGCAGACCCTGTCCGACACCAGCGTCCGTGACACCTGGGAGGTCACCCCGGACCGCATCACCCTCGGCGGAACCGACTGGGACCGCACCCTGGACGGCGTCCTCGACGGTGTCCGCACCGCGCTCGGTCTGCCGCCCACCGTCGTCCTGCGTGCCGAGCCGCACGCACTGCTCGTCTACGGCAAGGGCCAGCTCTTCCTACCGCACCAGGACTCCGAGAAGGACGACTCCATGGTGGGCACCCTGGTCGTCTCGCTGCCCTCGCACCACACCGGCGGCGAACTCGTCGTCTCGCACGCCGGCCGCAGCGTCGTCCACCAGGCGTCCCGGGATAAGCTGACCTTCGCCGCCTTCTACGCGGACTGCCTGCACGAGGTGAAGCCCGTCAAGTCCGGCTACCGCGTCACCCTCACCATGAACCTCCTCGCCGAACGCGTCCGCCCGGCCGGCGAGGACGACGGGGAGCCGGTCGCCGACCTGGCCCACTGCTTGACCCAACACTTCACCGAGCCGGCCGAAGAGCGCTACGCCTACGGCCGCCGGAAGGCCGCGCCCCCGAACCGCCTCGTGTACCTCCTCGACCACGAGTACACCCAGCGCGGCCTGGACTGGGACCGCCTCAAGGGAGCCGACGCCACCCGCACCGCCCTGCTCCGCCAGGCCGCCGCGGAGACGGACTGCGAAGCGGTCCTCGCGTTGGCCGAGGTGAAGGAGACCTGGGACGCGCATGCGCCGTACGACCGCTACGACTACTACGGCGAGGTCGAGCACTACGACGACTGCGAGGACGAGGAGTGCGGGGGTGAATGTCTCCTGGATCCCGACGGGGAACCCGGTGCCGAGCGCCGCCGCAGCGGCGACTTCTCCAGCTACGAACTGAACGAGCTGATCGACGACGAGATCACGCTGAGCTGGTGGACCCGCCCGGACGGCACCGGCGGCGAGCAGATCAACCTGCCCGTCGCGTACGCCGAGGTGTGCGCCACCACCGAGAACAAGGACCTGACGCCCTACCAGTCCCAGTACGAGGGCTACATGGGCAACTACGGCAACACCCTCGACCGCTGGTACCGGCGGGCCGCCGTGGTCATGTGGCCCCGGCAGCGCTCGTTCACGGCCCGCGCCGAGGCCGGCTCCGAGGGCGCACTGCGGGAACTTCAGGGCCACCTGGATGCCGGGGACCTCGACCGGGCGCGCACCCTCGCCCAGTCGCTCGCCCCGTTCTGGAAGCACCACGGTTCGGACGAGGCGGCCGCGGCGCTCTTCGCCGCCGCCCTGCCCGTCGCGGTGGGACTGCGGGAAGCGGACACCGCCACGATGCTCCTCGCGCCTTTTGGGGTGGAGGCCTTGGGTGAGCGGCACGCCCCGGGTCTCGCGGCAGCGGCCGCGCGGTACGGACGGACGTGGGCCCGCGGGGCCGTCAGCAGCTGGTTCGGCACGGTTGGCGCGTACACCGGGGCCGGCCGCGCGGCGTGGCTCGAATCGCTGCCCGGCCTGTGCACCGCGCTGCGGGCCGTCGACGGCGACGGGGACGCGATGGCCTCGCCGCTGGCCGAGGGTGCCTGGCAAGCAGTCGAGCAGCGGCTCACCAGCCGGCTCGGCGCCGGCCGCGAGACGGAGCGCCGCACCGGCATGGAGGGGCTCGGCGCATCACTGGCCCGCGTCCTTCAGGCGGCAGGACCCGAGACCGCCGACACCATCGCCGCCACGCTACGCGGTCTGCCGGACGCCGCCCTGGAATGCCTGCTCCCCGCCCTGCGAACCGCGGCCCGCCAGCCGACGACCATACGCGACGGCGCACCCGCCGCCCGCGCTTTCCAGACCCTCGCCGACCACTGCCAGGACCGGCTCGCCGCAGCCCTCACCCGCCCTGTACGCGCGGCCGACGACTGGTCCCTCACCCCGGTCGGGACATGCCGGACTGGCTGCGGACTCTGCCCCGACTTGGACGCCTTCCTCACCTCCCGTACCCGCCACGTCATGGAGTGGCCGCTCGCGAAGGACGGACGCCGCCACCTCCACAGCCGCATCGACCAGGCCGGCCTGCCCGTCTCCCACACCACCCGGCGCCAGGGACGCCCCTACGTTCTGGTCCTGACCAAGACGGACGCCGTCTTCACCCGTGAACAGGCGACCCGTACCCGCGCCGAGACCGACCTGGCGTGGCTGCGGGACAAATGGCCCCGATCCCGCGGCTGAAAGGTGACACATTCGTCGTGCGGTGTGGTTGGAACTCGCTCCCCCCTCTGACTTCCGCGGTTGGCGGGCATATGGAAGCGTCGAGAACAGGGCTCTGCCAAGATCTTCGGTAGCTGGACAGCTGCCCCTGCTCGGAGGCATACGTGGGCTCCGGGGCGGCGCTCCGGTCGGCGCGGGCAGCGGTGGGGTTCAGGTGGCGGCGGGCATCCAGGGGCTGCCGCGCATGACCGTGAACGGCCCCGTCACCCCACTCACCGTCGACGCCGTCCACGCCAGGGCGGCTGCAAGACGCACGTCGTCCCCCGCCCCCGCGGCGACCCGCGGCCGCACCCCCGGAGGACCTGTTCGCCTCCACCGAGGCCGGAGAAACATCCGGCATCGCCCGCAGGCGCAGAGCCCCAAAGGGCGTGTTCCGCGCCGCCCGAGTGAGCACACCGACCAAGAACCATGCAAAAGTCCACAAAGCCGCTCTACAGTCGATACCGGTAGTCGCTCTTTTTGCCGCGTGAGTGTCCGTGTCGGTGCTTGTCGGTGAGTGTGTCGACACCGGTTCCGCTGCGAGACCGGTGGAACCCCGCCTCAACCCCAGGAGGGGTCATGGTCACCGGGACAGTCAAGTGGTTCAACGCCGAGAAGGGCTTCGGCTTCATCGCGCCGGATGGCAGCGGTCCGGACGTCTTCGTCCACTACACCGCGATCATCACCACAGTCGAAGGCGGCTATCGCACCCTCGCGGAAGGCCAACGGGTGGAGTTCGAGATCGTTCAGGCAGGCAAGGGGCCGCAGGCCGAGAACGTGAGCGTCGTCCCGTAGACGCCCTGAACGCCGCGGCGCCCCGAGTACGGGGAGAGCGGGGGAAACACGAGGAGTCAACCGATGACCGATCGGCATACCCTGAGCGTGCTCGACTGGCACGAGGACGGCTCCTGCACATGGTCCCGCTGGATCATCGACACAGACGAGAAAAACAAGATCCAGGACCTTCTGGCCCGAACCCCGAACACCGAGGGCCTCGTCACCCCGGAACAAGCCGACGAAGCACGGGCGACCACCCGACGATGGCTGTCACTCCCACGCGAGGACACCCCCACATGACCATGCCCGGCCGAGACATCATTCGCGGACCGCGAGCCACTCCGGCGCAACATACGCGATCGAGCCCAGGACACCTACGGTGACGCCCCGCCCCGCTTCCCGGGAGGAGATGTGCGCGAAGGCCCGAGGGAGGGGTCCTGGCGCCCCGCACGGCACCGCCGCGCGCGGTACCTCGCATCCCGTGTCCATCGGGACACCGTGAAACACCAGGACCCCGGGGACCGGCCCGAAGACTCCCCGTCCCGAAAGAGCCGAACACGTCCCCGACCGGTCAACGACCGAACACCCCCACCGACACCATCCGACACAAAGTTCCCCCGACCGCCGCACGCAACGCCCCAGCCGGGGCCGGCGCACCGGCGGCCTGGCCGGCGTGGAGCTGCTCGGCTGCCAGACGGGCTCGGGGTCTGAGGTTCCCCCGGTAGGCCGGAGGGGTGTTCTGGCTGTTCAGGCGATTATGGGCTGGTTTCGGATTCGCTCGGGTGGGTGTACTCCTGGTGGTGCGTCAGCACCACCAGGGCCCGCACCAGCGCGGTCGCGTGCCGCGGGTGCATCCGCACCTTGGCCAGGATCCTGAAGGTCTTCAGACTCGCGAAGCCGTGCTCGACGGGTGCCCGCAGGCTGCTGATCAGCCGGTTCACGACCTTCTTCGGTGACGACAGGCGCTTGCCGCCGCTCGCCTTGAACCCCGTGATGACCGCCGGCCCCTCTCTGTCAAAGTGACTCAAGCCAGGCATACTGGATGATTCATTGAGTTGAGGGTGGAGAAGGAGTAGTGCCCACAGTGGCCAGCACTGATGACCACGGGATACCGGATCCGCAGGTAGAACCC
>NZ_JAPNLK010000212.1 GCF_026627505.1 Streptomyces sp. H27-H5
ACCACCTCCGACCTGGACGATCTCCTGGCCAGGCTCGACCAGCACACCGCCGATCACCCAGAAGAATCCTCCGCCGCCAAGGCCGCGTGATCAACCCCCGAAGGACTTACGACGCAGACCACTTAGCATGAACACATGGTTGCCAATGATGCCCAGCGGTTCTGGTCAGGAGGGGAAGCAGTGTCCCGAGACGACGCCGAAGCCGGCAGGTCTCCTCATGCGCCCACGGTCGACGAACGCCAAACAATGGATCTCGCCGGATCGCACCGGCCGGAGACCGTTGAAGACTCTCACCCGGTCGCCGACCTGGTCGCGCGGGCGACCGATCTGGTGGAGCCGATCAAACCTAAGCTGCGCGGCTGGCTTCACGCCGGCATGGTCCCCGCATCGTTGGCGGCGGGAATCGTCCTGATCTGCCTGACGAGGACGCCGCAGGCCGCCCTGGCATGCACCGTGTACGCCGTGACCGCCTGGCTGCTGTTCGGAACGAGCGCCGTCTACCACCTCGGCACGTGGGGACCACTCGGCGAAGCCATTCTGCGGCGCCTCGATCACGCCAACATCTTCCTGATCATCGCCGGCACCTGCACGCCCCTCGCCGTGCTCCTGCTCTCCGCCGACCAGCGATCCGTCCTGCTGTGGATTGTTTGGACGGGCGCCCTGGCCGGCATCGCCTTCCGTGTCCTATGGGTCGGAGCCCCCCGCTGGCTCTACACACCCTGTTACCTGGCGCTGGGCTGGGCACCGGTGCGTTACCTGCCGGACTTCCTGCACAACGGCGGAGCGGCCACACTGTCCCTGATCGTGGCTGGTGGGCTTCTCTACAGCGCGGGCGCTGTTGTCTACGCCCTCCAGCGCCCTGACCCCTCGCCCCGCTGGTTCGGTTTCCACGAGGTCTTCCACGCTCTGATCTGACCGTGGCTGCCTTCACCGCGCATTTCATCGCCATCGTTCTTGCCGCTTCCTGATCGGACGGCGTGACGCGCTCTCGCCGTCCAGGCGGGCGCCGATCCACGAGGGGGCAGGATGGTCCTCTCCCGAAGGGCCCGCATCCCCCTGCGCGGGGATCGTCTCGGGGGTGCGACCAGCCGTCGGTCTCCCGGCTCGTGCCCGGCGCGCCGACCGGGGGATCGGGGAGGAACGGGTCCGGGCGGCCCCGATCCG
This sequence comes from Streptomyces sp. H27-H5, assembly GCF_026627505.1. Taxonomy (GTDB): domain Bacteria; phylum Actinomycetota; class Actinomycetes; order Streptomycetales; family Streptomycetaceae; genus Streptomyces. The sequence goes on from NZ_JAPNLK010000212.1 coordinate 1,165, forward strand.
CCTCCGGCGAGGCGCGCGGCGGGTCCATGGGCCGCCGGGTGGTCAAGGGGGAGGGGCGCCGGTGCGATGCAGGTAGCGGCACCACCTACATCCCCCACATTTCCCACGTGTGGCGCTCACAACAATGCAACGCACCGCCGCCGGTGGTCAAAACACGCCCACCCCTGGTAAAACCCCCTTGCTGTCGAACGCTGCACCCGGGGTGAATCAATATCTGATCCCGCCGTCTAAGAGTTCGACGAGCCTTGCAGGCAGAATTTTTATTGCAAAAGACGTGATGGAAATATGGGACGTACGCAACCGGCAGCAGCGTGCTACTGTCGATCTCGGTTGCAGTTTTGGTACCCAAAAACTCCAAGCGTATTCAGTCGGCCACAGTGTCGAATATCTGCTGCGCTTTGTATTTCCGGTCATTTTCCGGACGGGGCATCATCGCGGCGACACGGTGCCCGCAAGGGCGGACACCGGTGTACTGCCCCAAAGGAGATATGACATGGCGTCTGGCACGGTCAAATGGTTCAACGCGGCCAAGGGTTTCGGCTTCATCGAGCAGGACGGTGGCGGCGAGGACGTCTTCGCCCACTTCTCGAACATCGCTGCTCAAGGCTTCCGTGAACTGCTGGAAGGCCAGAAGGTCACCTTCGACATCGCGCAGGGTCAAAAGGGCTCGACGGCCGAGAACATCGTTCCCGCCTGACGTTGACGCGCATCTTGTAGCTGGGTCCCGCATCCCTCGGGGTGCGGGACCCAGCTACACCCATTCCCCGCAGTGCGTCCACCTGCGGGAAAGGCCTTTCAAGGAAGCTGCCCCTTGAATGCTGCACCGTAATTGATTTATCTGGTCAGCGCGTCCGTGTGACGCCACCCCCATTCCAGTGCCCGTGCTCATATCGCTTTCTGTGAGCCGGATTCGCTTTCATATTCTGCTCGGCACGTTCTTGTGATTCCCTGCGCCGCTCTTTCGCTGCGGGAGTTCCTTGATTGGTGCCGCATCAAGGAAGGTTCTTATGAACCCCACACGTACGAACGAGCGCTCTTCACGCACCCGCAGCCGTTCCGGCGGGCCCGCTTTCGGCACGGGCGCCGGTTCAGGACGGAGCAGCCGCTTCGGCTCCTCGGTCCCGAGCCGTTCCGCGGGTGCGAGCCGCTCGGGCGGCTACGGCCGCCGGCCCGCCTCGGTCCAGGGCGAGTTCGCCCTGCCGAAGACGATCACCCCGGCGCTTCCCGCCGTCGAGGCGTTCGCCGATCTCGACATGCCCGGGGCGCTGCTGGCCGCACTCGGCGCCCAGGGCGTGAGCGTGCCGTTCCCGATCCAGGGCGCCACCTTGCCCAACACCCTCGCGGGCCGTGACGTCCTGGGCCGAGGCCGCACCGGCTCCGGCAAGACCCTGGCCTTCGGCCTGGCCCTGCTGGCACGCACCGCAGGACAGCGCGCCGAGCCCCACCAGCCGCTCGCCCTCATCCTGGTCCCCACCCGCGAGCTGGCCCAACAGGTCACCGACGCCCTCACCCCGTACGCCCGCTCCGTCAGGCTGCGCCTGGCCACCGTCGTCGGCGGCATGTCGATCGGCAGGCAGGCCGGCGCGCTGCGCGCAGGCGCCGAGGTCATCGTGGCCACGCCCGGCAGGTTGAAGGACCTCATCGACCGCGGTGACTGCCGGCTGAACCAGGTGGCGATCACCGTCCTCGACGAGGCCGACCAGATGGCCGACATGGGGTTCATGCCCCAGGTCACCGCCCTGCTGGACCAGGTGCGCCCCGAGGGCCAGCGGATGCTGTTCTCCGCCACCTTGGACCGCAACGTCGACCTGCTGGTCCGCCGCTACCTGACCGACCCGGTCGTCCACTCGGTGGACCCTTCGGCCGGCGCGGTGACCACGATGGAACACCATGTCCTGCACGTCCACGGCGCGGACAAGCAGCGGATGACGACGGAGATCGCGGCGCGCGAGGGCCGGGTGATGATGTTCCTCGACACCAAGCACGCCGTCGACCGCCTGACCGAGCACCTCCTCAACAGCGGTGTACGAGCCGCCGCGCTCCACGGCGGCAAGTCCCAGCCCCAGCGCACCCGCACCCTCGCCCAGTTCAAGACCGGCCACGTCACCGTGCTGGTCGCCACCAATGTGGCCGCGCGCGGCATCCACGTCGACAACCTCGACCTCGTCGTGAACATCGACCCGCCGACCGACCACAAGGACTACCTCCACCGCGGGGGCCGCACCGCTCGCGCGGGCGAGTCCGGCAGCGTCGTCACCCTGGTCACTCCCAACCAGCGCCGCGACATGACCCGGCTGATGACGGCCGCGGGCATCACCCCGCAGTCCACCCAGGTCCGCTCCGGCGAGGAAGCACTGCACCGCATCACCGGCGCAAAGGCCCCCTCCGGCATCCCGGTCACCATCACCGCGCCGGTCTCCGAGCGGCCCAGGCGCAGCGCGACCTCCCGCGGTCGGCGTCGGCCCGTTTCGGCCGCCCGGCGCGTGAGCGCGCGACAGTCCGCCTTCGACGCGGCTGCCTGAGAACCAGTGATCCGGAAACTGACCCACCTCTGCAGGAGGCACGTGTTGACGCTGGTTCGGATGCAGCCCCGCTCGGCGAACGCCGACCTTGTACAGCGCACGGTGGACGAGCGGCCGGCCCGCAGGTCTGTGACGACATGACGGTCGAGGTGGCGCTGGCCGTCATGGCCGGCGCCCACGCGGGGCATCTGCTCGTCTGCGACGAGGACGGCCTGTGCACCGGGTTGGTCACCCGGGCCCAACTGGCCGCCGTCCGCGACAGCGCGGCCTACACGGACCAGGTCCGTCTGCGGAGTGTCCTCGGCGACCGCGGGCCGTTCGCCTTGCCCACGACCACGATGGCCGAGGCCGACCACGCGATGCGCTATCGCAGGCTCGCTGCCCTGACCGTCGTCGACGAGCAGGGCAGCGCGCTGGGCGTCCTCGCCCTTGCCCGCTGAACCGCCTCACCGCGGCACAACCGTCCCCTTCTCCCTGTGAGGCCTCATGCGCTGTGTCATCGCCCGCTTCCCGTTCGACCTGACCAAGAGCGGTGTCCTGGAGTCGATGAAGGGCATCAAGCCCGAACAGGTCACCGGCGAATCCGTGATCATCGGCCGCCGCACCTACCCCCTCAAGCAGGTCGGCCAGGTCATCACCCGCCAGGACCGCCGGGACTTCAGCGCCGGCGAAGTCCTTCGCGCCATGACCCAGCTCGGCTTCACCTGCCGCGGCCTTCCCCTTGTCGCCGCCGTGCCCACGCGCGTCCGCAGCCCGTTCCGGCAGGCTTCTTCGATGCTCGGCAGCCCGGTGACCGCCTGACGAAGGCCGGCTGAGAGCGGACAGCGCAAGATCCTTGTAGGCGGACATTTCGGATCCCGCTTGGCGGACAGCTGATCTCCCCGTCGATACGGCCGTTCGTGTGTCTTCGAACCCAGGTTCCGAACTGGTGATCCCT
>NZ_JAPNLK010000213.1 GCF_026627505.1 Streptomyces sp. H27-H5
CACTTACGAGGTGCCCTCTTGCTCGGGTCTGATGGAAGCGTAGAAACTCCCATCATCCCAGGTCAGCGGGCACCTCTTCTGATTTCTCCATCCACAGCCCGACCACTACGCGGTGGATCCAGGCTGATCGGTCCGGCCGGAGGCTGGCTCCGGCGGCTTGCTGGCGGCGTGGCCGGGTCAGACTACGTGGGCGAGGAGCTCGCGGGCCCGCTGGTCGAGGTCGGCGGCCATATGCCCGCCGCGGCCTTTGACCGGGGAAAGGGACCGTCGCATCTGGACGACGGTGTCGCGTGCCCTGCCGGAGCGGATGCCTGCCATGGCGTCCAAGGCTCGGGTCCACGTCTGGCACGCGTCGTCGAGGTGGCCTTGGCGGACCTGGACGTCTCCGAGGTATCCCAGGGTCACTGCGTGGGTACGTGCGTACGGAAGCGCTCGGGTGCGGACGCTGCGCCGGAAGGCCGCTTCGGCGCCCTTAAGGTCGCCCAGGTCTCGCAGGTGCAGGCCATCTCGTGCGACAGGGACGCCTCCGCGAAGAACGCGACCCGGTCGGGTTCCTCAATGCCAGGATCAGCGGCGGCCAGGTCCGTGCTCGCGCGGGTCAGGGCGGCCAGCGCCTCCTTCTTCTGTCCGTTCACCGCGAGCGCCCGGGCATGGACCACGCCCAGCAGGGCCCGCTCGCGGGGAGTGGCCAGTTTGTAGCGGCGCTCGGCCAGCGAGCCTTCGGCCAGTTCCAGTGCCCGACGGGGATGGTGCAGGTCGACGGCCTGGTGTGCTGCAGCACGCAAAATGTGCCCGGCCAGCGCCGGCGCGTCAGCTTCGGCAGCCATGCGCAGTGCGACCCCGAACTGCTTCTGCGCGACGGCATGTTCGCCGGTGTCAAAGCTGGTCCAGCCTGCGAGGTAGACGAGTTCAGCGGCAGCAGTGATCAGGTCGCAGCGGACCCGCTCGGAGGGAAAGCGGCCGGCGAGGTACGTGGCGACGTCGGTTTGCAGGTAGAAGGCCAGCGCGGTGCGTCCGGCGCCGCCGCCCAGGCGCTGGTCCTGACCGGAGTAGAAGCGGGTGGCCTCCTGTATCGCGGCCACGTGCCCGGCCGTGACGGTCATGTGTGTCCGGGGTTTACGGGTGCGGGCGCTGTCGCGGGTCTGGTCCCACCAAGCGGTCGGAGGCAGGGCAGCGCCCGCCACCGAGTACGCCGTGGCGGAGAGTGCGGTGCGCCGGTCCATGGTCATGCCGTCCCCGAAATCTGCCAGTGCGGTGGCCGTGTCGATGTCCCAGGCCGACCGGACCTCGTCGGCCCCGGCGCGCGGGACGAGCCCGATGTGTGCCGGGGTGACGATGCGTCCGAGACGGCGCGAGAGCGTCTCGCACAAGATAGACGCCGCTCGGGGCTCGGGCCTTGTACCGCCGACCCACATCGCGACGTGCGGCTGGCGCACGGCAGCAAGTTCACTGGCTCCGGTCTCGGTGGCAACCCTGGTCATCGCGGCGGCCAGTTGCGCCTGGGACCAACCGGATTCCGCGATCACCGAGGCCAGCAGCGTGTTGCGTTCACGGGCCATGGTGCGCTCCTTCTCCCCGGAATGATCTTTGATGGGTTTGATGGGGTTGCCCGGCGCCAGGGTCTGCCCGGAGTGCCCGGGGCGCGGTTTGCTTTCCGCAACCACCGTATTACCCAACTCCCCTTCGGGGGTGGGAATCCGGACGCCTTCAACCATCAGGGCGCCTGCCGAGAGCCGCGTCCCGTCCGCCGTCCGATTCCCTGTGAGGAGCTGACGTGAACGAGCTGACCAGCATCGCCCTGGCACTGTCCCCGAGTCTGGGCACGGCCTGTGTGGCAGCCGGCGTCCTGGGGCACCTGAAGCGTACGGCGGCCGCCCGGGCCCGGATCGCGGCGGACGCCGAGGCTGCGGAGCGACTCTCGGCCCGGGACGAGGAGGCGCTGCACACGGCCACGGTGCGCCTGCCCACGATGGCCGCCGGCCCTCGTCCTGTCGGCGAGCACTGCGCAGGCTCGCTCCTGCACCCCAGCCTGGTGGGGACGGCTTTCGGCGAGGCTCAGCAGGTTTTGCTGCGCCAGGCCGCGTCCCTCCTCAACTCCGTAGGGCAGCAGGTCCCCTCATCGGCCGTTCCGGCGGCTGAGGGAGAGAGGGCGCTGTGACACAGTTTCAGGCCGCTCACTGGCCCCCGATCAGCCGGGACGTCCCCGGCCTTCTGTCCGCGTACGAGAGCGTTCTGGCTTGGCCGCTGATCGTGGGGAGCGACATCGTGTCAGCCCGCGGCGCGCTCTCGCTGTTGCGGGAGTCCCCTCGTCTTGAACTGCAGACAACATGCTCCGCGTTCGACGCGGTGATCGTCCCGGCCGCCCTGGGGTCAGATCTCCTTGTCTTGACCGACCGCCGTGATCAGGCCCTTCCTCCCCTCCCCTCCCTCGTGTACGGAAGCGGCGAGACGCTGCTGGTCGTCGCACCGGGCACCGCTGCCCCCTTGACCGGGGTTGCCGGTGTCCGTGTGGAGTCCGGTCCAGGTGGCCGCATCGCGCTCCCGCCCTCGGGTGGGGCGCGATGGGACACCTGGCCCTGGGCGCTCGCCGAGCCCGCGCCCGTCACCCTGACCGACGGCGTCTGCCTCTTGCCGCTCCTGCGGACCACCATGGCCAGCGCGCTCACCGGCTAGCCCCTCAGTCCCCGAGCCCGTGCGGGCCCAACCTGTCTGCGTTCGCTTCTCTGAGGAGTCGTCGTGTCCGTCTCCACCTCTGCGCCGCCGAGTCCGCCGGAGGACTTCGCCCTCTTCATCAAGGGCCTTGCGTGTGCCCGGGAACTGACTTCCTTGTCGGAGGCCGCCCGTACTTGGGACGCCCTCGACCTGGCCACCGGGCCGCCAGCTCCTCCCACCGACGAGGTCCCGGCGCTGGTCACGGAGCTCCAGGGGATTTTGCACACGCTCGGGGGCTGTGCTCCGCGGTTGCTGGCGATCCACCGGAAGGCGGTGGAGTCGGGACAAGGGGAGGAAACCGCGATGGAGGATGCCCTCCTCTGCGCCGAAGGGCTACTCCGCAACTCGACGGCGACTCGGACCGAGCTGGGCTACCTACGCCTCCTCGCCGCCTGCGCACAGACGATCTTCGACCTAGCCGGCGACACCCCATAAGCACCGGACACCCGCACCAGACACTCGAACACCGTCCCTGGGCACCGGTCGTGCCCCATCCGATCGAGGACCTCCCATGTGCCAGCACAAACCCCGCTGCCCGGATGCCGACTCCCCGGACCGAGACCAGGCCCAGCTCGTGGCCCAGGCCGTCTCCCAGGGGTGGGGCCGCCGGTGCAACGGATTGTTGATCTTCGACGACACCGGTGAACTGCTGCCGGACGGGCAGATCATCGCCCCGCACCGCCCGCTCCCCAAGCTGGCCGGTGCCGCATGACCTCTCCGGCAACCACCGTCACGGTCCTCTTGGCCCCGGTCGCGCAACAACTGACGGAGATGGGACGCGCTGAGCGCCGCGCTCAGCTGATCGCCTGGCGGATCCCCTCGACGCATCGCGAGAAGGAACTGCATCAGCTCCAGCGGACCAATGCCACCCACCTCAAGGAGATCGTGTCCGCGCACGGCTGGCCGACAGCTGGGCTGGTGGGCGACGAGGCCGCCGTCTACGCCGTACGGATCCTGCTGGCCTGCCAGGAGCCTGGCTTCCTGTTCCTGTGCCGCGACTTGATGAAGCCGGCGGTCGACAGCGGCGAACTCCCGGAGCAGCACTTCGCCCACGTCGTCGACGTCTGCGCGGTGGCCATGTCCGTTCCCCAGACCTACGGGACCCAGGTCAACCCCCGCACTCTGCGCCCGTACCCGATCAGGGACGTCAAAGCCGCTGAACGTCTGCGGGCCGACATCGGGCTCGTGCCCCTAGCCGAGCAGACCGCCGCCTACCTCGCACGCGGTGCGGGTCCTGACGCGGCGGGATGGGGCCGACCATGAGCAACACCGACCCCACTCGTCCAGCCGACTCATCTGGTGGACGCCGACAGCGTGTCTCCAAGGACTCCCCGGCCCGACTGAGGCGTCTGGCGGTGGCCGTCCTCGCGTTACGCCGCCACCTGCGCAGCACTCCGGTGGCGGTGCCGCGCGGGGCGTCGAGAGCGCACACGGCCCGGGCTCTCGGCTCCTGCCTCGGACTTTCGGAATCGCTGGCCGCGGCAGCACTCGGCGTACTCGAACAGCGTGGTGACCTTGCCTTCGGCGGGGGCACGCTGGTCGCGGTTCCCCCGGGGGAGCCGCACCCCGACGATCTGGACATCACCATCCTGATCCAGGAGACCGCCCTGGCATACGATCCCGGGCAGGTCCTGCCCCACGGGCTGATCGCCCTGGACGCCGGGGTCGAGACCGCACAAGTACGACGCGCGGCCCGCCCGTTGATCTGGTCGGGTCTCCTTCAGTGGCGGCCGCGCGGCCCCCACGGGCTGTCAACGGACAGTGGGACATCCGGGTGAGCGGACAGTTCAGATCCCTGTGCACGGACAGCTGATCTCCTCGTCCGGTATGACTATTCATCCCGCTGATGGAGGCCCGTGCGGGTGTCCGTGGCCCG
>NZ_JAPNLK010000214.1 GCF_026627505.1 Streptomyces sp. H27-H5
GCCATCTGGACCGCTTCTTCACGGAACTCCGGCGAGTACGAACGCGAACGTGTCACTTGCTTCTTCCCTCGATCCCTTACAGGACAACCCTATTGGGTCCCTGTCCGGGAACTTCGGGGCCCCTCAGGGTCCCTCGCCGTGCGTGGGCTGGGACGGCTTCGGTTGCTTGGCCATGACCTGACCTGCTGTCCTGGTGGGGGAAGGACGCCAGAAACAGCGTCCTGGTCATGCCATTGTCCCACCACCCACGCACCCCGCCGGCTCCGCGGAAGACGCCTGCCCGGAGTCAGGCGGTGGGGGAGCTGATGCGGTCGGGCCGGATCACGTAGATCACGCGGACCTGGTCGGCACCGCCGTACCAGGGGTAGGGGCCGCCGAGGTACTTCTGCGCGAGCGCCTCGATGTGCTCGACCGCGCCCTCGGTGGTCACGCTCACCACCCGGCCGCGGATCTGGACGTAGGAGGCGGGCTGCGCGGGGTCGGCGACCGCGACGGCCACCCGCGGATCACGTGCGATGTTCCGGGTCTTCTGATGCGACTCGACGCTGTTGATCAGGACGTGCTCCCCATCGGTGTCCACCCACGTCTGCGTGAGCTGGGGCGAGCCGTCGGGCATCGTCGTGGCGATGTAGCAGGTGCTGGGGCGGCGCAGCAGCGCCACCACGTCCTCGCCGAGGGGTACGGGCACGGAGCATCTCCAGGGGTCAGGTCGCAGCGGTCGGCCGGAGCCACCGTAGCCAGGCACGACTCCCCGGCCGTGCTTCCCGTTCCCCGGGACGAGACACGTCATCCGGTTGGCTGCGCCGGCAGGCCGATGTGCCCGTGGGCCACACCCCACGCACCGGCTGTCGCTCTGCGTGGCAGGCGGGGCGCCGCGTGTGACCGTGTGCGTCGGCTAGGAGATCTCGGCCTCTCGGACACGTGGAAGTGCCTGATGGGCGGGAAACGCACCGCGTCAGAAGCGGTCCCCTGGGTAGGCGCACGCCATGAAGCAACGCAACGGCCAGGAACCCGAACTGCCCGCTCCCGTCCCGGAACACGGGAAGGAGAGCCTGACCCCCAACCTGCCCCCGACCGGGCCCCGGGCCCCCGATCTGGAGGGCGCCGACGGCACGAGGCCCGAGAAGAAGCCGGGAGAACCGGAAACCGAACGCCCCGAAGACGTGCCCAAGAGCGGCGGCCCCACAGAGGAGGCCACGGTCGAGCCCCCGGACTAGGGACTCGCGTCGCGTCACGGGAGGGCGGCGTTCGTCATTCAGCCCGCATGGTCATCGGCCTCCCGTACACGCAACCGGCGTTCCCGCGCGCGCGTCACACCTCACATGCGACGCGAATGGCTCTTCTTGCTCATCCCCCTCACGGTCGGCGTGGGTTTCCTCGGTTACGGCGTGTACGGGTTTCGCCGCGCCCGTGTGCTGCGCCGTATCGGCGTGACCGCCCAGGGGCGGATCGTCCGCCACAACCGGTCGCGAAGCGATGAAGGCACCACGTTCTACCACCCCGTCGCGGCCTGGACCACCGCGGACGGCCGGGCGTGCGAGCACGCATCCAGCTTCGGCCGCAGTTCCATCGCGAGTCCCTTCCGCGTGGGGGCCGATGTCACGGTCCGCTACGACCCGGAGCGTCCCCGCCGGTTCGAGATCCACGGCTGGGACGTGGTCGCGGTCAACTTCTTGTTCACCATCCTGGGATCGTTCTTCACCGCCGGCGCGTTGGTGGCGTTCCTGATCGGTCTGTTCGCCTTCTGACCACCGCCTCCTCGGCTGCACGCCACCACCCCCGTCTCGCCCCTGCCATGGCCGGGATGCGGTGTGGGCAGGCGGCGAGGGGCGGTCAACAGGCGTACGGAGATCTGGTTGCGGACCTGGAGGGAGGCGGGACGTCCGCGTCCGAAGTGTCGATTCCGCAGGGCCGCCGGTCTCGAATTCCGGGGAGTGGGGAGATCGAGTGGCGGTGGCGGCCGGGGCCCGGGGTCCCTCAGGCAGCCATCCACGGAACACGGCAGGTGTGGGGAGCTGTTCCCTCCGGACACAGACCGTCGATCACCGCCTTGCGGATCGCCCGCCAGGTCCGCAGGGAACACAGCAAGTGGACGCGCAGCTCGATCAGTTGACGGGATGCGCTGTCCTGAGCGGGATGTTCCACGGCCCACTGCTCCGCCAGGAAGTCGTACACGTCGGCGGTCGACAGCTCGCTCCCGGCAAAGGAATCGACGACGGACTCACCGATGATCCGGGCGCTCCGGGAACTCACGGCGTCCGCGACGAGCCCGCTGACCCACGCCAGCCCCGGCTCGTCCGCGTACAAGCCGAACGCGAGATCGCGCGTCTTCATCGCACCAGCCCTTCATGCTCTCGGCATCGCCCTTGTCCCCAGCTTGATGTCTCCCCCCCACGGGAGACTCAACCGGAGCCCACGGTAACCCACATGACCACGAGGCCCGATCCGGGTGCGCGACCGGTCGGCGGTCTACGCCGGCCCACCCACCAAGCAGCCCGCCAACCCGCGAACCACCCGGCTTCGATCCGGGAACGGCTGCCGGACGTGCTGCGTCCCTTGTGTAAACCGGAGTTGTGCCGGGCCGGGGTCCCGACCCCGGTCGCCGGCGGGAGGGCGGGGGCGTCGTGGGGGTAGGTCGAAGGAGAGGAGTGCTGTTGGTGGCACTCGCGGCAGGGTTGCCCCTGCTCGTGGCCGGGATCGTCATGGCGGTGGTGTTCACGGGGACCGGTGTCGTGGGGTCCAACCCGTTGCACCGGGCGGTGGACGAGTACCTCGACGCGGTGGGAAGCGGAGGCCCCGCACCGGCCGCCGGTCCGCAAAGCCGCTGCCCCCACGCCGCGGGGGATCCTGCGGCCGTCCTGCACTCCCTCGCGACGACGTTCGAGCACCACATCGTGTCCTCCACCGCGAGCGCCGACGATGCCTCGGTCAATGTGGACCTCACCCCGGGCGACGGCGATCCGATCGCGGTGGTGCTGGACCTGCGCCGTACCGGGGACCGTTGGGACGTCTGCGCGGCCTCCACCGGCCAGGTGTCCATCGATCCGTTCTGACCGTTGCCGCCCGCCCCGGCCAAGGCCCGAGGCGCTGCAAGGGCATCGGCCGCGAGCCCACGCGTGACACCCGCGACGCGCCCGCTCGTGCCCGGCGGTCGCATCAGATGACCCACGGGCGGGCAGGGTTCAGCCATGTCGAACTCCCACGCAGCACCCGGTGAAGCCACGATCGACCAGACCGCCACCGCCGCTCGCACAGGCAGCGGCCTGCCGCACGAGGCACGTCCTGCGGTCCGGCCTCCGGCAGGCTCAAGGACGTCCATGTCGGGTGGCCGGGGCGGCGGTCGGGGCGTTCGCGCCCCGGCCTCCGAACTGCTCACACTGCTCGACAGGCAGCACCAGCCCGAGCCGGACACCGTCCCGGGGCAGGAGGCCCTGTTCTGACCAGTTCCGTCCACACGGACGGTCGGCACCCACAACGCACCCCGCCCGTCGGCCCGCGCATCCGCCTCACGTCCTTGACCGGACCCGGGGTGCGGCAGGGACGCGGCAGCAGCATAGGTCGGGCATCGACATATGCCGGATGGCGAGCTATCGTGATCCCTGTGAACGATCAACCTCTGCGCGAGCCGACCCTGCTCATCCTCACCGCGATCGCCGATGCCCCCCGGCACGGATACGCGATCGCCCAAGAGGTCGAGAAGATCTCGGAAGGCCGAACGAAGATGCGTACCGGAACGTTGTACGGGGCCCTTGAGCGACTCCTCGAACAGGACCTCATCGCCGTCCACGAGGACGAGGTGGTGGAGGGCCGCAGGCGGCGCAGCTACACGCTGGCCCCGCGCGGCCGCGAGGTGCTTGCCGCGGAGGCTGCCCGAATCGCGCGTACCGCCCAGGAGGCGACCCGGCGTCTGAACCTCGGCGGCCTCGGCAAGGTGATCACGGCATGAACGCACTGTTGAGGCTCTACCCGGCTTCCTACCGCCGGGAGTTCGGTGACGAGATAGCCGATGCCCACCGCGAGGCCACCGACGGCGCGAGCAGGACGACGCGGATGCGCGAGGCCGCCGACATCGCCGGGCACGCCCTGCGCATGAGGCTCGGGCTCGGATCGGCGGGGCGTACCGGACGACTCCTCGCGGCCGTGGCGCCGTTCGCCGTCATCGCCGTCGGCGTGTACACGATGTTCCTGACCAGGCTGACGTTCTCCGCCCTTCGGACCGCCGACCGGACAGGTGACATCGGCTCCGTCGTCCTGACGGGTGCGGGGGGCGCGGCGGCGCTCGTGGGCGTGGTACTCGCCCTGACGGGTCGCTGGGCGTCGGGGACCTGGACCGCACTGGCGGGCCTCACCGCCAGTACCGCGCTCCAGATCCTCCGACCGGGTCTGGGGCTTGAGCCTCGATCCACCGTGTAGTGGTCGGGCTGTGGACGGAGAAACCAGAAGAGGTGCCTGCTGACCTGGGATGATGGGAGTTCTGACGCTTCCACCAGTACCAACCAGCAAGGCACCTCTGAAGTG
>NZ_JAPNLK010000215.1 GCF_026627505.1 Streptomyces sp. H27-H5
AGAAAGAACCTCGGAGAACCCGCCACCGGGACGGCCACCCGGGATACCGGCCTGCCCGAATCCGGAAACCCACCACAAAAGCAATCACACCGCGTGATCAAAGATCACGCGGTGGATCGAGGCTCAGGGGTGACCTGGCGATGGCGGAGACCACGCAGCGGGAGTACTCCAAGGCTCCGACTCCGGAAGAAATGAAGGGCCCCAAGAAGTGATTGATCCCGGGAAGATACCGACCTTCACGGGAAATCTGGAGACTTTGGAGACTCATGCGGCTTCTCTGAAGAAGACCGCCTCCAGCATTCGTGGTACGGGTGCAGACGTCCACAACGCCTTCCAGGCGCTGGATCCGGTCTACGACGCTCCCGAGCAGGAGCAGTTGCTTGATACGACGATTCCGGTGCGGGACAAGGCGGATGAGTTCGCGAAGAAGCTGGAGTCCGCTGGCGGCGCGCTGACGAGTTTCGCGTCGACCGCCCGTCCGCTGGTGAACAAGATGAAGCAGCTCCGCGCGGATGCGGAGACCTTCGTCGCGGACAACCAGCACGACGACGACTGGCAGCAGGACCAGGGCAAGGTCGACGAGAATGCGCGCCTTGTCCGTGAAGTCGGTGCGACGTGGATGGCGTTCCAGGGCGTCGAGCGCGATGCGGCCAACAAGATCACCGCGTTGGTGGGTGGTACGCGTTTCGTCGTTGACGACGGTTCGCACAAGGCCGGTATGTACGGCTTCAGGGACAGCGATGTCAAAGACGCGAAGGAGACACCGTGGGGGACGGTCGACAAGCGTGAATACACGGGTCTGCGGGCCGCGTGGGAGTGGACGAAGGGAAATGTCGGCGGTGCGCTGAAGGGGTTCTTCGTCGACGGTGTCTGGGGCACGCTCAAGGGCCTCGGCAGCATGGTCAATGTCTTTGACTGGGACAACTTCAAGAAGACCTGGTCGGGCATCGGTGATGTCTTCGGCGGTATCAGCGGCTACATCATCACGCCGTACGACTGGGCGATGGACAAGATGTTCGGCCCGGTCGACCACAGTGACCGTGAACATCAGAAGGCGGCCCTGCGCAACTTCGGCAAGTCGCTGGTCGCGTGGGACGAGTGGGACAAGGACCCGTCGCGGGCGTTCGGGACGGTGCTGTTCAACGCCCTGACCCTCGGGTCGGGCTCATTGCTCAAGCTCGGCAAGGCCGGGAAGCTGGGTATGGGCGCGGAGGCCGTGACCGCGCTGGGCAAGGCCGGCGCGCTCGTCGACCCGATGAGCTACCTCGGCAAGGCGGCGGGGGTCACCAAGCTCAAGGTCGGCGACCTCATGGAGGGCCTCAAAGCCAGTCGGGCGGGCGTGGACGACATGGCCCGCAACATGCCCACCGGGACCTCGCCGCACCCGGGCGACGCGGCTCCGGCTCCTGGGCGCACGGGGGACCCGTCCTCGACTCCCGCCGGCGCCGGCGAGAAGACGCCCCCCGGTCACGAGTACGTCGACCCCGCGGGCAACAAGCGCGTCATCGGCGATGACGGGTATATCCGGGACGAGCACGGCAACGTCGTTCGCGACACCGAACCCGTCAGGGAGCCGCACAAGGACGACCTGCCCAACGTCAAGGAGCACGAGACCGCTCCGGTCAAGGAAGAGCCCAAGGTCCTCGAAGGCGCGGGCGGCCCCAGCCGCGTGGAGAACGGAGCGGGCCACCCGACCGGCTCGGCGCACCCGGGCGACGGATCCCACCCGACCTCGATGCACCCGGGCGACGATTCCCACCCGGCCGGTGGGGGTGGCGGTACGTACAACACGCCGTTCACAGGTGGCCACGCCGCGGACACCTCGACCAGCAACGGCTCGGGCAGCGGCGCGGGTTCGCACACGCCGTCGGGTGGCGGCGCGTCCCACACGCCGAGCGTTGGCCACGGTCACGGAACCGGCGATCACTCGACGGGCGCCCATGGCGGAGACGGGGCCCACGGCGACGCTGGGGGGATGGACGACGCGGCTCATGGCACGGACGACGCTGCCCACCCGGCAGCCGAAGGAGCTCCGGCCGATCACGACCCCAACTCGCACCACGACACCGGACAGCCGCGCGGCGAGCTCATGCCCAGTACGACGGAGCGCACTCTGCGCGAGATGCGGGCCATGCGCCATGGGCGGGCTCGGTACAAGGGTGCTGAGGACTACCTTCGAGAGATGGCGGACGGGGCACCCGAGCAGCACTATCCCGTACCGAAGAATGACCACCCCTACTACCCGGTAGAGACGCCGGGTGGGCGCCACGTTGACGTCCCGGTTCACATGTCGAACGGCCGCACACTGGCTGTGGAGGTCAAGCACTATCTGGAGTGGCGAACGATCACGCTCAAGGACGGTTCCACGCGCACCGTGCAGGGGGAAGTCCCGCTCAGCGATGGGATCAAGCAACAGATCAACAAGGATCTAGCGCTGCGCCGCGCGGATCCGAAATTCGATCCGCGCTGGGTCTTCCTGCACGCCCCCCCATCGCAGGCCCTTAGGAACTATCTCACCCAGGCTCGCGTTATCTTCGTCGAGTACGGGCCCGCTCCCAAGAAGTAGAAGGCCAACGAAAGGCTCAAAGCGTGACGAGAGCAAGCGAACCGGATCTCCAGGGATGGATCGAGGAGGGGCGCCGGAATATCGTTGACGTCGCTGACATGCTCGGGGTAGCACCCGATATCTACACCCGCGACCCGATGAGTCTCATTCCCGCCCTCCAGGGCTATGTCTCACGTGCTCCGCTGAGCGAATTCGAGCAGTCGGACTGGATCACGTTGCACAGCGATCTGATGTCCTACGTCGCCGATTACCTGATTCAGAAGCACGGAGCGCAGTGGAAGGTGGCGGACGACCCCAGCGTGCCCCGCGGATACCGCTATGTGATCGAGGCGACGGGGCGGGACGGCGTGACCCGTCGTATCGACCCTGCCGATGTAGTAAGGAAGGAATTCTCGAATCTCCCGATCGAGATTCCCCGGATGCTGGCTAGTGCGGAACTCACTCTGCGTTTGGCGGCGCAGTTCGACGGCGGTGAATAACACATCCACGCCGCCCTGGGTGGGCAGCTAAAAGTGGTTCCTCCGCGCCGGCCACCGCAGTAGGGCTTGGCTGATTCAGCCGATGCGGCAGCCGACCACGCATGACCAGAAGGAACTTTCCATGACCAAGGACGTGATCGCGCTCACCGAGCGCATGCCTGACGCGCTGAGCATCCTGGCGGGCCTACTCGCGGGCGGCCCGGACCTGCAGGTCGAGACCGCCGGCGAGGGTGCCGTGGTCCAGCTTTGTGATGCCGAGGGCCGGCCTCTCGTCTCGATCGAGGTGCCGCTGCTGCTCCAGGTGCCGGGCGAGGCGGCCCGGCTGCTGGGGCCCGGGGCCGAGCCGTCCGGCGACGGCCGGGCGTGGTGGGTCGAGGCCCGCGCCGCCGTGGGCGTCCCCCAGGCCGAGCAGCTCGCGGGCGCCTTTGCGGCCCGTCTGACCATGCTTCTGGGCGGCCGGGTCTGGCCGCCGGACGCCCCCGGCACCGTCGGTGCGGCCCGCCCGGTCGACGTCTCGGGCATCACCGCCGTACCGCTCCCGGCGGCCGCGCAGCCGGCTGTCGACATGCTCACAGACGAGGTCGCCGTCGTACTCCAGGATCGGCCCGTCGTCCCCATGACGAGCTGGCTCTCCGAGGCACTTCGGGCCACCGTGGAGAGCGACCGGTCCCTGCAGATCGTCACCCCGCCGCACTGCCGACTCTCCCTGCCCACCCGCATGCTGCTGCAGTCCACACCCTCGCGCTGGGTGGTGCAGGACGAGCGGTGCGGCTACTACGACGGGCTGACCGGCGCGGTACTGCGCCGGCAGGACGGCGCCTTCTCCCCGGCCCGGGACGAGAGCGGCCAGACCCCGGTGGCGAACGCCTTCACGGAGGTCCGGCCCACCGGCGAGCGTCAGCTCATCGTTTCCTTCCGCACCCTGCACCGTCCCGCGGCGGACCTCGTCCTCGGCGGCGCCCTGGAAGCCGCCTGGCAGGCGCTGACCGGCGGCCCGCCGGCCGGCTGGGGGACATCGGAGCCGGCCGGTCTGACCTGGTCGCGGCGGCAACTGACCGACCTGGCGTACGAGCGCGCCCCCCGGCCCGCCCACCTGGACGGTGGTCGTCGGCACCCCGGACCGGCCTGCCGTCGCCACCCTGCGCGTGATCCGCACCCCGCAGGGTGTGGAAGAGGACGTCACCCTCACCGTGGGCTACGGCCCCGGTGAGAAGCCGGCCCTGGAGGCAATGCCGGAGCTGGCCGGCGAGCTGGTGACCCGGCACGGGCTGAAGACCATGATGTGCCAGCTGCGCGAGGCCCGCCGGGACCTGAACCTCGATCCACCGCGTGATCTTTGATCACGCGGTGTGATTGCTTTTGTGGTGGGTTTCCGGATTCGGGCAGGCCGGTATCCCGGGTGGCCGTCCCGGTGGCGGGTTCTCCGAGGTTCTTTCT
>NZ_JAPNLK010000216.1 GCF_026627505.1 Streptomyces sp. H27-H5
ACCGCCTTCGCCCTCTCCCGCCTCGCCGACCCCGACACCCTCCACCACACCCCCATCGGAGTCCTGCGCAGCGTCCAACGACCCGTCTACGACACCCTCATGGCCGACCAACTCGACACCGCGATCGATCGGAACGGCAAGGGCGACCTGACGACGCTGCTGACCGGCAACGACACCTGGACGGTGGTCGGCTGACCGACCGCCGGCCGGCGCGCGCCGTCGACCGCACGTCGTGTGGCACGACGAGCGGTACGCGTGCGGTGTGAGGAGCGGTACGGCGTGCCGACGGCGGTACGACGAGCGGCGGGAGCCCGGAGCGCGCTACGCGGTCCGGGCTTCGTCGTACGCGGCGCGGGCCGCCTGGACGTCGGCCGTCCGGCGCTCGGTCCAGCGGGCGAGCGCCCAGACCTGCTCGGCGGCCTCGCGGCCGAGGTCGGTGAGGGAGTAGTCCACCCGGGGCGGGATCACCGGCTGCGCCTCGCGCAGCAGGAATCCGTCGCGCTCCAGCGTCTGGAGGGTCTGGGCCAGCATCTTCTCGCTGACCCCGGCCACCTCCCGGCGGAGTTCGCTGAACCGGTACGAGCGCTCGACCAGGGCGGCGAGCACGAGGACGCCCCAGCGGCTGGTGACGTGTTCCAGCACGCCGCGGGAGGGGCACATCGGAGCCTTTACACTTACCTGCATGTAAGTACCTTACTCCAAAGTGGGTACTTCCGAATAGTTAGCGCTCTCCGTACGGTGGTGACATCACCCCGCACCGCCGGACCCACCAAGGAGCGCACCATGAGCAGCATCGTCGTCACCGGAGCCACCGGAGCCCTCGGCCGTCTCGTCATCGAGGAGCTGCTCGCACGGGTACCCGCCGAGCGCGTCGCCGTCGTCGTGCGGAACAAGGAGAAGGCCGCCGACCTGGCCGCGCGCGGCATCGACGTACGGATCGCCGACTACGACGAGCCGGCGAGCCTGGCCGGGGCGTTCGGGGCCGGCGACCGGGTGCTGCTGATCTCCGGCAGCGAGGTCGGGCGCCGGGTCCCGCAGCACACCGCCGTGATCGACGCGGCGAAGACGGCCGGCGTGGCGCAGCTCGCGTACACCGGCATCCTCGGCGGACCCGAGGCGGACTTCGACCTGGCGGCCGAGCACAAGGTCACCGAGCAGGCGATCCTCGACTCGGGACTGCCGTACACCTTCCTGCGCAACGGCTGGTACCACGAGAACTACACCGCCCAACTGCCCGTGGTGCTGGAGCACGGCGCGGTCGTCGGCAGCGCCGGCGAGGGGCGGATCGCCTCCGCGGCGCGGGCGGACTACGCCGCGGCGGCCGCGGCGGTGCTGACCGGCGAGGGGCACCTGAACGCGGTGTACGAGCTGTCCGGCGACACGGCCTGGAGCCTGGCGGAGTACGCGGCCGAGGTCGCGAAGCAGTCCGGCCGCGAGGTCGCGTACGCCGAGGTGCCGGCCGACGCCCACCTGGGGATCCTGACCGGCGCCGGAGTACCCGAGGGCTTCGCGGCGATCCTCGTCGACGTGGACGCGGCGATCTCGCGCGGCCGGCTGGCGGGGACCGGCGGGGACCTGGCCCGCCTGATCGGACGCCCGACGACCCCGGTGGCGGCGGCCATCTCCTCGGCCCTGGCCTGAGCCAGCGCCGGAGCCGGCCCGGCTCAAGGCTCGTTCGAGGCCCGCTCGACCTCCGCCCCACCGACCCGGGTGTCATGAGTATCTCCCCCTGACGGGCATGACATCCGGGCCGTACGGCGATACCTTCGTGGGGTTGTGACTCGGGTGGCGAGTGGCCGGAAGCCGTACTGGAGGCCCCGTGAAGGCAGAGAACGAGCAGCGCACGGGCTTGCTCTACGGATTCGGCGCGTACGGGATGTGGGGGTTGGTCCCCCTCTTCTGGCCCCTCCTGAAGCCGTCCGGGGCGATCGAGATCCTGGCCCACCGCATGGTGTGGTCGCTCGCCGTCGTCGGGATCGCCCTCCTCGCCCTGCGCCACTGGAGCTGGATGGGCACGCTGGTGCGCCAACCGCGCAAGCTGGCCCTGACCGCCCTGGCCGCCTCCGTGATCAGCGTGAACTGGGGCCTGTACATCTGGTCGGTCAACAACGGCCAGGTCGTCGAGGCCAGCCTCGGCTACTTCATCAACCCGCTGGTCACCATCGCGATCGGCGTCCTGGTGCTCGGCGAACGACTGCGCCGCGCCCAGTGGGTGGCCGTCGGCATCGGCTTCTCGGCGGTGCTCGTGCTGGCCATCGGCTACGGGCGGCCGCCGTGGATCTCCCTGACGCTGGCCTTCTCCTTCGCCACGTACGGGCTGATCAAGAAGAAGCTCAACATGAGCGGCCTGGAGTCGCTGACCGCGGAGACCGCGCTGCTGTTCCCGCCCGCCCTCGGCTACCTGCTGTGGCTGGCCGCGCAGGGCCGGTCCACCTTCGCGACGGAGGGCCTCGGCCACTCCGCGCTGCTGGCCGCGACCGGGCTGGTCACCGCGGTCCCGCTGGTGTTCTTCGGCGCGGCCGCGATCCGGGTGCCGCTGTCGACGCTGGGCCTGCTCCAGTACATGGCCCCGGTGTTTCAGTTCGGGCTGGGCGTCCTGTACTTCCACGAGGCGATGCCGCCCGAGCGGTGGGCGGGCTTCTCCCTGGTGTGGGCCGCGCTGGCCCTGCTGACCTGGGACGCGCTGCGGACCTCGCGCCGTTCCCGGGCCCGGTTGGCCGCCGCCGGGACCCTCGCGCCGGCCTCACCCTCGGCCGCTCCGACGGAGCCGACGACGACCCGCGAGCCCGCGTAGCGGCTCACCCTTCGCGCCCCACGATCCCCGGTACGGAACCCCCGTACCGGGGATCGTCCGTTTTCCGAACCGCCCTGACCGGATTGTGGTCTTGACGAATAGTCATACTCTCGCTGAACATCAGGCTCGCACTGACGCACGCACGCTCACCCGCTCTATCCCCGCACGTTCCGTCTCATCCCCATACGGAATTCCGGAGCCCCCACATGAGCCTGTCCGTCCCTCGGCGCCTTGCCGCCGTGACCGCGATCGCGGTCGCCGGCCTGTTCGCCGCCACCTCCCCCGCCGCGCTCGCCGCGCCCGCGGCGGTCAACGCCGCTCCCACCCCGCCCGACATCCCGCTGGCCAACGTCAAGGCGCATCTGACGCAGCTCCAGACCATCGCCACCAACAACGGCGGCAACCGCGCCCACGGCAGGGCCGGCTACAAGGCCTCGATCGACTACGTGAAGGCCAAGCTGGACGCGGCCGGTTTCACCACCAGCCTCCAGACCTTCACCTCCAGCGGCGCCACCGGCTACAACCTGATCGCGGACTGGCCGGGCGGTGACCCCAACTCCGTCCTGATGTCCGGCTCGCACCTGGACTCGGTGACCGCCGGCCCCGGCATCAACGACAACGGTTCCGGCTCGGCGGCCGTCCTGGAGACCGCGCTGGCGGTCTCCCGCGCCCAGCTCCAGCCCACGAAGCACCTGCGCTTCGGCTGGTGGGGCGCCGAGGAACTCGGTCTGGTCGGCTCGAAGTACTACGTCAACAGCCTGTCGGCCACCGAGAAGGCGAAGTTCTCCGGCTACCTGAACTTCGACATGATCGGCTCGCCGAACCCGGGCTACTTCGTCTACGACGACGACCCCACGATCGAGCAGACCTTCAAGACCTACTACGCGGGCCTCGGCATATCCACCGAGATAGAGACCGAGGGCGACGGCCGCTCCGACCACGCGCCGTTCAAGAGCGCGGGCATCCCGGTCGGCGGCCTGTTCTCGGGCGCCGACTACACCAAGACGGCGGCCCAGGCGCAGAAGTGGGGCGGCACCTCCGGTCAGGCCTTCGACCGCTGCTACCACTCCTCCTGCGACACCACCGCGAACATCAACGACACCGCCCTGGACCGCAACGCGGACGCCATCGCCTACGCGATCTGGAACCTGGGCGCCGGCACCCCCGTGCCGCCCGGCAAGTCCTTCGAGAACACCGCCGACGTGAACATCCCCGACTCCCCCGGTGCCGCGGCGAGTTCGCCGATCACCGTCTCGGGCTTCACGGGCAACGCACCGGCAACCACCAAGGTGGACGTGAACATCGTCCACACCTACCGGGGTGACCTCCAGATCGACCTGATCGCCCCCGACGGCACCGCGTACCGGCTGAAGAACTCCTCGAGCTCGGACTCGGCGGACAACGTCGTCGCCTCGTACACGGTCAACGCGTCGAGCGAGGTCGCCAACGGGGTCTGGAAGCTCCAGGCCAAGGACGTGGCGGCGCAGGACGTCGGCTACATCAACAGCTGGAAGATCACCTTCTAGTGCAGCGCGTCGCAGGTCCTTTGCCGGTTGGGCGTGGCTGGATTGGTGACGCTGTGTGAGCGCGCAGGCATCCTGCGGGAAGCGGTCCTCGGACGACCCGGCTTCGGTCCGGCACACGGTGG
>NZ_JAPNLK010000217.1 GCF_026627505.1 Streptomyces sp. H27-H5
GCGGGATCGCCACCCGCTACGACAAGACCCCGGAGAGCTACCTGGCCGGACTCCACCTCTGCGGCACGATGCTCTGGCTACGCAGCATCACCGGACGAACATGATCTGAATCCCGTACAGGACCTAATCCGGTCCGGGCGGCCAGCTGCGACTTGTTCAGCCCGGCACGAGCCCGACCGTCGTCCAGCATCCTGCGCAACTCGGTGAGTGCCGCACCCTGATGATCTTGCCCGCCGTGCACGCCACTCGCCCCCAAGACCTCTATGTTCGCCGGTGTTCATCTTCGACCGGACGAACCCCGACGCGCACCACTTCCGAGACCTTGGACCACGTCAACACCCACCAAGCATCCGGAGAACACCGTGACCGTCGCCGTCGTACTGCTCACCACCGCACTCGTCACCGTCGTCGCCCTGTTGGCCGGCGCCGGCGCGGGCAAGCTCGCCCGCATGGACGGCGCCACCTACCCCACCGCCCTCACCCGCGCCGCCACCACCTTCGCCGCCGTCATCACCCTCACCATCGCCGTAGCCGGCGCCCTCGCCACCTTCCTCACCTGAACCGCCCGGGCCCTACCGCGCCCACGGCGGGACGGTCCTCCCGGTCGTCGAGGCCCTGTTGGCGAAGGCAGTTGACCGATCGCCTTGGGCCAGCCCATGGCTGCGCCCCGTTCCATGAGGCAGGGCACGTCCCGGCTCAGGTCAGGTGACAGCGAGCCACACGCGGAATGCGAAAGGTGCGTTCTGAATGCGGTATCCGCATTCTCTGAGCTAGAGTGAGGGGTATGGCGATGAGTACGGAAGAAATGTTGCGGGTGACCGTGACCGCGATCACCCACCGCACAGGCGAGCAGCAGGCAGACGTGGCGGCCGCCCTGGGGCTCACGCAAAGTCAGATCAGCCGCAGACAGCGGGGCCTGGCCTCTTGGACCCTGGCCGACTGCGACCGTCTCGCCGCGCACTGGGGCATGCCCGTCCTCGACCTTCTCGCGGGCCCGACTCACGCCCTGACCCGCCTGCCCGCCGACCGGGTCGCAGCCGGCGGCACCCAGACGCTCCTACCCCTCGACGCCCCGACCCCGGCCACGGCTCAGGTCGAGCCGGCTTCGACCCCGACCCCGGTCGAGCCGGCTTCGACCCCGACCCCGGTCGAGCCGGCTTCGACCCCGACCCCGGTCGAGCCGGCCCCGGCCCCGACCGCCCGCAGTACCGCGGCCCGGCGCGCCCCCGTCGCCGAGCCAGCCCCGGTTGCGCCGCCTGTCCCCAGGCGCATGGCTGCGCCGGCCGGTCCGTTGGCGGATCGCGTCCGTGCCCGCGTCGACCACGAGTTGACCGTCCATGGCGGTGACCGGGACGCGGCGCGGGCGGCCCTCATCAAGACGGCCGTCCCGGACGTGATGGAGTTGTTCGCCGCGTCCCGGGTCGGTGGCCGGTACGAGCACTCCGAGTTCCCGCCGACCGTGGACATCCTCAAGAAGGCGTCGCAAAAGGGCGCCGATCAGATTTGGGAGGGCCGCCCGAAGTGGCGGGCGGAGGAGCTGCACCGGGCCGCGCGCGCCGGCCACGTCCGCCTCGACGTCATCGCGCTGGACATGAACGCCGCCTACCTCGCGGCGCTCAAGACGTGGTTGCCGATCGGCAAGCTCGTCCACTCCGAGGGCGCCGACCACAACCCGAAGCGCTCCGGTGTCCACCGGGTCACCCCGGCAGCTTGGGGGATGCCGGACCTGCCGTCCCCGCTGGGCGCCCGGAAAGAGCCGGGGGACCTGTGGATTACCGAACCCACCCTGCGACTTCTACTGAGGTGCGCGAAGTTGGGGTTCTGTGAGACGCCAGTCATTCACGAGTCGTGGACGTCCGGAGCATCCGAGGGCCTGTTGGAGAAAATGCGCCGCACTCTCACGGAGGTCCGGAAAGAGGCCATCGCCAATGGCGATGACGTGACAAATGAGTACGTGAAGTCCATGTATTCTAAGTTTGTGTCAACCATCGGTGAGAGTACGGCGAATC
Organism: Streptomyces sp. H27-H5; assembly: GCF_026627505.1. Lineage (GTDB taxonomy): Bacteria > Actinomycetota > Actinomycetes > Streptomycetales > Streptomycetaceae > Streptomyces. The sequence continues at coordinate 2,010 of NZ_JAPNLK010000217.1, forward strand.
GGGAAATCCGGCGCCCCGACTGGATGCACATCATCCGCTCTCAGGCATTCGCGAACCTGTGGCTGAAAGCGCATAAGGCGCACGCCGCCGGTCTGACCGTGGTGGAAATGTCCGGCACCGACGAACTGCATGTGGCCGGTGACTGGCAGCAGGTGTTCCCGGAAGGCCGCGACCTCAGCCAGGTCAAGGCCAAGTCGATCTACACGCTGGGGGAGTAGACCGTGAGTGGAGCCACCGATCTCTGGGGCGAATGGCAGAAACACGGCGCCCGGGGCATGAGCGGTGCCCAGGCCCTGGCCGCAGAGATCGACCGGATCGCCGGGGAGGGCGGCATCGCGACCCCGGTCACCGCGAAGCGCGGCCTGTCCGCGCGGCTGCGATATCTGTCCAGCGGACCCGGCCGGCAGGTGCTCGACCGCAACGGCATCAGCGCCCGCCTGCTGCGCTCCTGGAACCGCGGCGCCCGTCCCAGCCGGGCCAAGCTGGACGCCGTGGACAAGGCGTACCAGGAGCACCGCCGGGCCAACCTCGTACGCTCCGGGGCGCTGAAACGCCTCCTCGACAACGGCGGCCGGGGCCGGCGGATCGAGATCTACCCGGTGGACCAAACCCTGGTGGACGAGAAACGGCGCCGGCCCACCGTCAGCGAGCGGTCCGTGCAGGCCCGGTACATCTGGGACGACGCGGTCGACGCCTGGAGCCAGGGCGACCTGGCCGCCTTGGACGAGATTTGGGATGACGTGATCACCGACCTGGATTCCGACTATGCGGCGTACGCATATGTGGGCTCCATCGGAATCGGAGCATGAAATCGACGGGTTACCGTTGAGTCTGGCTTGGCATGGTGAAGGGGCCCGCACCTGGTGGTGCGGGCCCCTTCACCATGCCAAGTCAGTGCACGCTGCGCAGGTGTCCGCGTGTGACCTTGCGGGGCTGCTCGGCTTTCCGGCGGGCCTTGTTCTCTTGGTGGAGGGCGAGGCGGCGTTCGTATTCTTCTTCGAAGTGGCCGACGTTCAGTCGGTCTTCGGGAGCGAGCGCGTTCAGGGCCTCGTGCCGGTCTTGGGCCGTGGGGTAGGCGGCGAGCATGGGGTGGATCTGGAACTTGCCGCGGCCCACGATGTAGACGAGTCGCGCGGCTACGAGGTAGGGCATCGCTCGGCTGATGACGCCGCGGTTCAGGGCCAGCCCCGTTGCGAGCTCGTCATGAGTCGCGCGGACCAAGCCGCCCTGCTCCTGCAATGTGAGCATGTGCAGCAGCATGGCGTAGGAAGTCGGGGGGAGGCGGGGAACGTAGCTGAGGCCCTCGACCGAGATCGAAAGGTGCTCGGACCTACGCGGAGCGAAGTGGGTGGCCGTCGCAATGGTCATTTCGTCCCCTTCTCTCGTGGACCCTCTGGCAGCGTGGCATCGGCCTGCGCCATCTGCTTGAACGCGTCCGGCGCCTCGGGGTCCTCCAGAATCTCCTTGAGGAGATCGAGCTGATGGACCCGTTCGGGCTTGTCCCCGGGAACTTTACGCTTCCCCGCCGGTGGTGTCCGCACGCCCCCGCGCAGGGCAGCGGAGGGCACGAGCTGGTAGACGCCGCGGCGCACCCGACGGAGCACGCCGTCGTCCGTGAGCAGACTTTGGGCCCAGGCGACATGGGCACGGCTGTAGCCGACGTGCTTGCCGATCTCGTCTTGGGTCTTGGTGATGTGCCCTCCGACCTCTTGGAAGCCGATCAGCGCCAGCAAGATGACGGCAACGAACCGCTCCTCGGGGTCGGCGTATCGCCGCGCGGCCCAGAGCATGAATTGCAGCGAATCCATGCTGTAGGCACCGCCGATGAAGCCGGTTGACGTCGCCAGCGGGTAGATCTGCGCCCCGTGCCCGGGGGGAACCTCGACCTGCTGTCCCCTTGGCTGTGCGATCACCGGGGGAGACGGCAGCGGCCGGCGCCTCTTGGTCGGCCGAGGAATCGGAACTGCGGGGTCGGTGCCTGTCATCGGTTCGGTGAGCCCCTTCTCTTCCTGATCGTTGAGCAGAGTAGTGCACCGTTGCAGTAGTGCGACGGACACCGTGCCGTTAGTGCAACGAAACTTGGAGATGTGTCAGTGCAGTGCCGACACATCCCGCTTACTCACTCAACGGCGGTGACGTCACCGGTTTCATCACCGCGGTGATCCAGTCGGCATCACAAAATGGACACAACCCGCCGGCCGCAGTCACCAACCAGCGGTGAGTCACCCACCGCTCAACTCACCGGCACTCCGGGCACGACAAGCGCCCGCGTCAGCACGCTGACGCATCGTTTGGTTGCAGTAGTAGACCCTGATGGTTAATTCGTGTGGCTGAGGGTGCTGGTGGGAGCGGGTGGGCAGGTTGTTCCTGTGTCGGTAGGGTCCGGCCGGGGAGGGGCTTGTTGTGTCGATGTCGCCGCGGTCGTGGCCGGA
>NZ_JAPNLK010000218.1 GCF_026627505.1 Streptomyces sp. H27-H5
ACTTACGAGGTGCCCTCTTGCTCGGGTCTGATGGAAGCGTAGAAACTCCCATCATCCCAGGTCAGCGGGCACCTCTTCTGATTTCTCCATCCACAGCCCGACCACTACGCGGTGGATCCAGGATGAGTAACGCTCCGGCCGGGCGTCGAAGCGATCCAGTGGCGACCTGCCGACCAGCCGCCTGAACAGATAAACCACTGACCGGGCCGCAAAGACGGACCTGTCACCTCGCAGCAATATTCGCAAGTCAGGCCTTCCGAGCAAACTCGATCAAGAGCGGCAGCGAATAGTCACTAGAAGGGGCACATGCCTCATCGTTGATACCGGCTCTGCGCCGGTGAACTCCCCGGAAGGGGATGCGTCACGATGGCAGCCACACGATCAGTCCGTCTCACCGCTCTCATGGCGGTGCCCGCAGCCCTCTCCATCGCCCTGGCCGCCCCAGCTCTGGCCAGCAACGGCCACAACAGCGGACCGCCGACCCGCCATGGGCAGGACTACCAAGTCGGCCTGCGGCAACTGAACAACTCGGGAGCCAGCGGCACCGCCTACCTCAGCCTCCACGGCCGGCAGCTCACCGTGAAGATCAACGCACAGGGGCTGGTACCCGGACAACCGCACGCCCAACACATCCACGGCTCCACCACCGGCCACGACTTCCACTGCCCCGACGCGAGCGCCGACAAGAACGGCGACGGCATCGTCACCACCGCCGAAGGCCTGCCCGCATACGGCGACATCAACATCTCACTGACGACCTCGGGCGACACATCCAAGGCCAGCGGACTCGCCGTCGACCGGATGCCCGTCGCCGACGTCAACGGGAACCTCTCCTACGCCCGCACGATCCCGGTCTCCCAGGCGGTTGCCAACCACCTGCAGAACCTGCACGTCGTGCAGCACGGCATCGACCCGAACGGCAACGGAAAGTACGACTTCGGCAAGGGAAAGAGCGAACTGGACCCCAAGCTGCCCCAGGAAGCCACCGCACCGGCCAGCTGCGGAATGCTCCACGGCGCTACCGGCAACACAACGCCGATGAGCGGACACTGACCCGCCGAGGACCGCTCCCACCCGACCGACAGCCCCCCGCATCCTGGACCGCAGACACCCAGGGTGCGGTCCGCGTTCGTCGGCCACCCACAGTGAGCCGCCGGGTCCACCTTGCCCAGCTTCATGAGCGAGAGACCATCCCGACGCCTGCTGCTCGGACCATTCCACGCCAACAGAGCTACGCCGACTGGTACTCGGCCGCGGAGAAGACCGTCGGCTACGGAGGACAGCGGTGTCCATGGTCCATTCTCCGCAGGCGACAACCACAGTCGCGGGCTGCGATGAGGGCTGAGCGTCAGCGCCCATGCGGCCGGCATGCCCCGTTGCCGTCGGGTGGCCACGCCGCCGCATGACCTTCGAGTACAACCAGGAGAAGATCACCTTCGGTGGGCTGCTCGACTTCCCGAGCCGATGGTCATGGACTTGTCCGGAGTGACGTGCCTGGCAGCCTCCAGCCTCACGCCCTGATGACATCCTTGCGGCGCGGCGCCACCCTGCCTTGGCTGGCCGGCTCGCTGAACGTGCACGTGAAGCGAGTGTTGACCGTGCCGGGAGCGTTCAATCACGTCCGCGTCTTCCCGTCGCTGGACTCCGCGGCAGCAGCAGCCCGAGCCAGAGCGAAGGCAGGCCTGACGGAATGAGCGTCGCCAGCGCGCTCCATCGGCGCCCGCTTACTGTGTACGCCGATCTACGGTGCCAACATCGTCGGGGTCTGGCGACAACTTCCCATTCTGCGGCCGTCCTCCACGCGCACGTACGATCGAGTCAGGCGTGGGGCTGCTGGGAGTGATCAGAGGTGTCTGTGCCGCCGAGCGCCGAGCCCACCTTGTGGGAGTTGCACCGTGCGGTGTCGCAGCTCCGCGAGGACCTTCGGGGCGACCTCGCGCACCTTGCCGCACGTCTCGATCAGGTGGTCACCCAGGATGTGTACCGGGCTGATCAGCGTGCGACGGAGCAGCGGATCGGCCAGGTGGAGGCCGCTCTTGCCGGTCTGCGCGGTGAGCACGATCAGATCACCGAGCGGGGCGATCAGCAGCGCCGGGAGGATCAGGCGCAGGCTGCGGCCACCAGGCGCCTGGTGGTGAGTTCGTTCGTCGCTCCGCTGCTGCTGATGGCCGTGCAGCTGTGGCTGGTGTCGCGTGGCACGTCGTAGTAGCTGCTTCACCATTTTTGATCTTGGGCGCGGGGAGAATCCGAGAGTCAAGCATGGCAACACCACTGAGTGCTGACGCATTCGTGGCCGCGCTTCGCGCCGAAGGCGTGAACGTCATCGAACGCCCCGGTTGGCGAACCCATAACCGCAACCACAAGGGTGCGTGGGGTCCGCTGAACGGAATCATGATTCATCACACGGTCACCTCGGGGACGGCGAACACCGTCCGGATCTGCGAGGCCGGGTACAGCGGTCTGCCGGGCCCGCTGTGCCACGGGGTGATCGCCAAGGACGGCGCGGTCTACCTCGTGGGCTATGGGCGGGCGAATCATGCCGGTGCGGGTGACTCCGACGTCCTGGACGCGGTGGTCGCGGAGCGGTCGCTCCCAGCGGCCAACGAGGCTGACAAGGACGGCAATGCCAGGTTCTACGGCTTCGAGTGCGAGAACCTGGGTGACGGCGAGGACCCGTGGCCGGCGGTCCAGCTCGATGCCATCGAACGCGTGTCGGCGGCGCTGTGCCGAGCCCACAAGTGGGGTGCTGCGAGCGTCATCGGTCACCTGGAGTGGCAGCCCGGCAAGGTCGACCCCAAGGGCTTCACGATGTCGGGGCTGCGACAGCGCATCGCCGGCCGCCTGAGCGGCAAGCCGGGCGGCGGCTCGGCCACCTACACCGTCCGCGCCGGGGACACGCTGTCCGGGATCGGGGGTCGTCTCGGCGTGAACTGGCTGGCCCTCGCCCGGGAGAACAACATCAGCTCTCCGTACGTCATTCAGCCCGGCCAGACTCTGAAGGTGCCGAAGTGAGCCAGAAGACCGCGTTCGACGCGAACCAGCGGACCATCCGTACGGTCTTCCAGGCCTTCCTGGGTCTGGCTGCGGGTCTCCCGCTGATCATCGACGCGAGCGGGATCCCGCAGACGACGGCGGGTGTCGCCGTGGCCCTCGCGGTGGCGGGAGCCGTGACCCGGGTCATGGCGCTGCCCGTCGTGCACAGCCTGCTGCCGAACTGGCTGTATCGCAGCGATCCGCCCGAGGGCACCGTCCAGGACGGTGGACGGCTGACGGTGGTGGACGACTGATCATGGCGCGGCCCTCGGGAACCGGGGGCCGCGCCGTTGTTCTCATGCGGCGAACGAGGCCGTGACGTGCTGTCCGGCGCGGTAGGCGAGTGCGGCGGCGGGAAGTTGGGATTCTCGGCCGCTGAGCAGCACGGTCAGTCGGCCGTGTCCTGCCCTGGTTGCGCCAGGCCGACCCGTGAGGCGGCGTAGGGCTTGGGCAGCGACGGCGTCGGCAGAGCCCCGGAGGATCGGGGTGATGAGGGAGGGGCGGCGCAGGGCCGTGCGGATGTGTCCGGCGACGAGTTCGTAGTGGGTGCAGCCGAGGACTACGTCGGTCGTGCCGTCCGGGGTACGGCGGGAGGCGTCGGTCACGGCGGCGAGCATGGCGGGAAGGTCCGCGTGCTGGACCGCGTCCGCGAGGCCGGGACAGGCGATCTCTGTGACCTGAACCCCTGGGGCATGCTCACAAATGAGGGCTGCTTGGTAGCTGCTGCCGGTTGTGGCGGGCGTCGCCCAGATGGCGATGGGGCCGCCGGTCGCGGCGGCGGTCTTCACGGCGGGGACGGTGCCGATCACAGGGATCGTGGGTTCGAGTGCGGCTTTTACGGCGTGCAGGGCATGAACCGTGGCGGTGTTGCAGGCGATGATCAGGGCGTCGGGCTGGAGGGCGGCCGCGGCCTGGGCGGTGGCCAGGACCCTGCGTTGCAGGTCTGGTGCGCGGCGCGGCCCCCAGGGCATGCCGTCTGGGTCAGAGGAGAGGATCAGGTCGGCGTCGGGCCGTAAGCGTCGGACTGCCGTCGCTGCGGCGAGGAGGCCGATCCCGGAATCGACCAGAGCGATCTTCATGCACTACCTCGGCGTCCTGCCCGGGAAAGCCGGGCCGTCAGGCGAATAGGTCCCCCCGACGGCCTGCCGCCGGGGGCGGATCGGGAACCTCTCCTGGGGGTTCGCCGCCGCTAAGTGGTCTGCGTCGTAAATCCTTCGGGGGTTGACGTCGGGCTTGGCGTGCGCTTGCCCGTGTCAGGTGTCGAGACCGGTGAGGTGGAGGTGGCAGGCGGTGTCGAGTGCGTCCTCGGGGG
>NZ_JAPNLK010000219.1 GCF_026627505.1 Streptomyces sp. H27-H5
AGCGCGGCCAACTCCTCGTACGAGGGCAGCTGCGGCGGGGCATCGGTCACAAGGTCAATCTACCGGCCCCGCAGGACCACCTCGCACCACATCGCCGCAGCTCACCGGCCGTCCAAAACAGTCACCCACTGGGAGGCTTGCGGGGTCTCCCACAATTCAATCCAATAGGCCCGCTCGTGTTCCGACCATTCCCGACCCTTCGGAACGTCGGGGACGGGTAGGCCGTGGTCGAGCGGCAGAACGGTGAGCTTCTGCGCTTCGCGGTATCGAGAGATGGGGTTACGGGGCTTGGGCATGGCTGCGTCTCCTCCGGTTCTGGTCCCGGCGGGTGGATGGCCGGCACTGCGGGGCGTGAACGGAACGGGGCCCCGGCCTGTGCTCGCAGGGGCCCCGGATGCATCGGACGATCAGGCCGCGGTGGGCCATTCCACGGCGGCCTTCACGATTCCCTTGGTCGGCTTGGACTCATCAAAGGTGCTGTCCGCCTTCTTGGTGTCCAGCTCGGGGTATCGAACGATCTTGCCGCCGTACAGGTGGAGGGTGTCGATGTAGTCGGCCCGGTACTTCTCCGACTGGCCCTCACGGAAGCCGGAGAACTGGGAAGCGTAGGTGGCGAACTCCTTGTGTCCGGCCACGATGTCCACGCCCGCAGGCATGGCCGTGGTGGACAGGATCGTGAAGCCCGCCAGACGGGCCACGACACCGTTCGCCGTCACGCCGCCCTCGCCGTAGGCCGCAGCGTTGGCGACGGCCGGGTGTTCCACGAGGTAGCGCTTCACGCGAGGCGAGACGACCACGTACCGGCCTGCCGGGATGTCGTTGTCGTCCAGCGCCAGCATCATGTCCAGGATCGTGCTGTAGAGGCTCTGAGGGATGTTCGCTGCGGTCGGCTTGACGTTCGGAAGAGCCGTGGCGCCCTTGACGATGACGCCGCCCATGAACGTGTCGGCCTCCCGGGCAAGGGCCCGGATCATCTGCTGGTTGATCGGGGAACTGAGGCCGCCCGCAACCTGGACCCGCTCCGCGTCCTCAATGAGGACCTGGAGGTACTTGGCCTCAGTGATCGGGAGCTTCTGATCCACGGTCTCCGGCCGCTGGGCTGTCATGCCATCGGGGAGCTTGTAGTCCCCGACCGAGGGGCGCAGAAGCGAGTTGATGTGGACCACATCACCCTTCTTCCGGATCTCACCCTCGTACTTGTTGTTGGAGACGACCGGGGAAGCCCAAACCAGCAGCGGATCAAACTGGGTGAGCAGGTCGGCATCCCAGATTTCCGGGACGAACGTGTGACTAGCGGCAGACTGGTAGGCAAAGGTCATATAGGTACTCCTGGTTAGCGGTTACGAACGTCGAGGGAAACGCGGCGCACGGAAGGCGGACCGTTGCGGTTGTAGCCAGCTCCGGCAATAGGAGCGAACTTCGACTCCTGGGCCGCAGCGAGCGGAGCCAGGGCCTTGCCGATGGCCTCGGCCGATGGATTTCCGTCCTCATCAAGGAGCTTGGAAGTATCCAGATAATCGGTGAAACCGTCACCGAGCTTGATACCGGCCTGGGCGGCCTGAGCCTTGAGTTCGGCCTTAGCAAGCTTGGTGGCGTACTCACGCTGCACCTCGGCCCGGACAGTCTCGGAACCGTCGGCCGGCACCTGGGCTGGAGAATGGGAATCAGTCTGTGGGTCGCTCATAGGCGACACCTCCTCAGAAACTAATCAAGTGGAAAGAAGTAAGGGCCGCTCTCAAGGCGGCCCCTAACCTCACAACAGGACAACGTAAGAGACAGACGGGCCCCTACCCCCACACAATCAACTTCACGGGGTAAGGGTCCGCCCTCCGGTTGTCCGCTGTGATCTCACAGGCAGGTATCCGCAGAGCCGCATTCGAGCATTGTTGATGCTCAGGACTTCGAACGGGCCCGGACTCTCGTCCGCGTCAGAGGACCGCCGCCCAGCGGTCATGACTCCAAGGGGAAAGCTCCCCTCACCTATAAGAAAAAACGGACGCATGGCAGGTCATGGGATGCGCCCACTTCTTCAACCCCCCATCGTGAACGGCTCCAGGGGCTTGACCGGGCCTCGCGTACACATGGCCTCGGATGCCCACCACGGCCTAGCAGAGCCGATCACCGTCAGCGACCGGGACGAGGTGCGCCCAGTTTCCGGGCCGACCTTCGGTTCCCTGGTGTCGGCAAACCACAGCGCCACCGCGCGGCGGTCCTCACGGGTCGAATAGGCAATTTCCGGATGAACGCGCTTCTCCGCCTCCTGCCTGGTGTCGTACATCTCCGGCGGGCTCCGAAACCGTAGGACCTCCTCCACATAGGCCCCGCCCCGCCATGCGATATCGAGAGCGTCAGCCCTCTCTGGTTGCCTCTTTGGGGGCAGCCCCTTTCGCTCGCGATCCCGCGACATGGCGCGCCCCTGGTTCTCCCGATTCTGCTTGCACTCCGGGTGGTTCGGGTTCGTCGCCGGGTTCCTCCCTGGACCCCCTGGGCGTTCGTACGTGTAGGGCTCGCGGCAGGTAGCGCAAACGAGATCAACAAGCTTCACAGTGAGTGCAGTCAAGTACCACTCCAGGCAAAGAAAAAGCCCCCGGTTGCCTCGGGGGCGTCGTTGGTCACTTTGTTCAGTTCTGGCGGTCTAGCCATTCGTCCAGCTGCGCCGGATGGCACCGGAGGGACTGACCCAGCTTCCGGAAGGGGATTCCCCGGGCCTTCCAGTTCCCGTATACCCAGGACTTGGGGACGTTGAGATAGTCGGCCACGTCGTCAACGGTCATCAACTTTGAGTGCATCGGGCTCCCTTGCTCGCCGGTGGGCGACTGCTCCGCCCCGTTGCCGTCCGGCCGGAACCAGCATTACTCATTCCGAACCAACTGCACCACGTTCGGAGTGGTGGCGATCCTCACACTCTCCGAACAGGCTGCGGTGTGTTCGGATTCTGCTAGGGTCGGTCTTGTGAACACATCAACACCACAAGAAGCAGGCCAGGAGTGGCAGCGCGACGGGTCAGAGATCGTCTGGACGAGGTTCTACGGCCCTTGGCGTGTCGAAGCTCGCTGTCCCGTTGCGGCGCCGTTCAACGGCCCCTCAGAGCTGACCATTCGCCTGGCGGTGGGCGGCAGTCCCCAAGAGATCGACGAAGGCATGGATGCGGCCCTGGAGACAGACGGCATCCCAGCCAACCTCCTCCGTCAGATCCCACTAGCGGAGATCAAGGCAGGGGCCCGCGCGGTACTCGCCAAGCAGGATGACCGAGCCATGAACGAGCCCTACCCGGTACCGGCGCGCTGCCGCACGGAAGAGGACTACACCCTCCTTGTTGCGGAACTGGTCCGGATGCGCGCCACCGGCACCACGGCCCCTCAAGGCGAGCTGGCCGGCCGTCTGGGGATCGGCAAGGCCACCATGTCCGAGCGCATCAAACGATCTAAGGAACTCGGCCTCTGGGACGGACAACGGCTCACGGACAAGGCGACAGCCCTCCTTACCCAGTGGTGGCGCGAGCAGGAAGGCAACTGACCCACGCGGCAAAGCGCGGTAACGGGCTCGGGGGGACTCCGGTGGAGATCCCGCGCAAGGGCCGACCGAACACCTGGGGCGTAAGAACGCCCCTCCACTTCAACAAAGCAACGGGGAAGCAGGAGCGCTACTGGATAGGCCGGGAGTACAAGACCAAGACCGAGGCCGAGAAGGCACTACGGCAGTGGCACAACGACCACGACGCAGGGAAGATCGCCGCCCGCTCGGACATGAAGCTGGGTGACTGGCTCGACAAGTGGCTGAGCAATCACAGGAAGGAGGGAACGACCGTGGCCGGGTACGAGACGAAGATCCGTCTGCACATCAAGCCGCACATCGGCGGCGTGAAGCTGTGCGAGGTCACGGACGACACCCTTGACGACCTGTACCGGCTGCTGGAATCCGCCCCGTGTCCGACGAACAAGGGCAAGCCCCTCGGGGCCAAGACTGTCCGGCACGTACACAACATCCTGTCGGGTGCCCTCGGCGCTGCTGTGCCCAAGCTGATACCCGCCAACCCGGCGGCCACCGCGCACCCTCCCACCGCCCGAGAGATCCGCAAGCAGGAACGCGACTTCCCCACCGTGGACGACGGGCAGACTTCCCGCTTCCTGGGGTCGGTGTGGGAGCCGTGCGAGAACCGAGCCTGCGACGGCGGCCTGACCCTGGATCCACCGCGTAGTGGTCGGGCTGTGGATGGAGAAATCAGAAGAGGTGCCCGCTGACCTGGGATGATGGGAGTTTCTACGCTTCCATCAGACCCGAGCAAGAGGGCACCTCGTAAGTGAAAT